>NZ_AMGM01000358.1 GCF_000298295.1 Cecembia lonarensis LW9 | reverse complement strand
AAGTCCGAGCGGGATATCTAGGGAATATCTTTCCCAATCCCACACCATCGGTGCTCCGGAGGTTCTAGCCATATTCCATGCCCCAAAATCTCCGTGCCATGCACCGGTAGCCACCTCAAGGTGGTTGAACCGGACTGCCATGGCCCGCAATAAGTCAATCAGCGGCGCTGCCTCGGCTTCGCTAGGTAGATCTTGCAAAGTGGTCAAGAGAGTGTAGAACCACTGAGATTGATTGATCCGTTCACTACGCACCGGGGCACTGGCTATGATTGCCCGTACCGTAGCCACAGGAAGATCGATTGCCTGCTGCCATGCATCGGGACGCAACGCCGACATGATGAGCACAGGAGCGTCGTTCCACGGGGTTAGGTTCAGAACTCTGGGCACCTGGATCCCCGGATGTTGCACTTTATTCATCGCCTGCAAGGCATGGTATTCGTTCTGGACCAGGTCCTTGGCAAGTTCGGAGAAACCGACTTTGGCGAAGCCGAGCTCATTACCA
>NZ_AMGM01000357.1 GCF_000298295.1 Cecembia lonarensis LW9 | reverse complement strand
ATCGCGGGTCTGTGCCAGTTCGATGACATCGGCCAGGGACAGATCGTCGTTGCGTATCACCGTGGTGTCGGCGCCAAGTTCCTGCAGGTATCCGACGAGGGTGTAAACAAAGCTGTCGTAGTTGTCGATCACGAGGATCTTTGGGGCGTTCACAGCAGCATCAAGCCAATCGTTGATTCGGTCCACGGACTGTATTGGCTCAGCCACGGGAAGACATAGTTCATCAGCAAGAGTACGGCTCCGACGATCAACGCCACAGCTAGAAGGATGCGGAAGAACAGGGGTCCGGGCAGAGTCCGGAAAATCCATGCATACATGTCTCGGTGTCCTACTTTTTCATCGTCTTTTTGACCAGGTCGGCAATTTCTGCCGGTGGACCGGCATCCGCCGGACGCCAGGATTCCAGCTCCGAGTACGCGATGATGCGCATACGCGTGGTGAACGGGGGATGGCAGCTGGTCATGGTGAGTGTTGAGCTCTTGGGTTTCATGCCCGGTTCGTT
>NZ_AMGM01000356.1 GCF_000298295.1 Cecembia lonarensis LW9 | reverse complement strand
CGGGATCGGCCAGGCTGCTACTGGCATTGTTTGCCCTGATGTGCACGGCGATGTCGTGGCTGATGGTTCACACGCTCTATACGCTGCGCTACGCCACGATTTATTATGGCGCGGTTCCCGGTGGCATCAGCTTCAACCAGAACGAACCTCCGCAGTATACGGATATCGCCTACATGGCCTTCAGCGTCGGGATGACCTATCAGGTCTCGGACACCGATATCACCACCCGTGAGATGCGCTCGGCCGTTTTGCGCCACAGCCTGCTGGCGTTCCTCTTTGGCACAGGCATCCTGGCCACGACCATCAACCTGGTCGTCAGCCTGGCCGCTTAAACGCCTCGGGTGGTGGCGCTCCCCCAAGCAGCGCCACCACCCAAAACTACTGGCCGTAATTACGCCAAGCTACTTCACCCCGGCGTTGACGAACCGGTAGTTCGCCGCACGGTGCGAGTCTTGGACGCGGTCACCCTTGCCGAAGAGCTTGTTGCGCAGCGTTCCCTCGACG
>NZ_AMGM01000355.1 GCF_000298295.1 Cecembia lonarensis LW9 | reverse complement strand
GAACTTGTAGGGAATGTTTTGGGTTGTCGTATGCAATCATCCAACTTAATAACTTGTGGAAAAACTGAGGGTTAATTTAGTGCAATTCACGGTTAATCTGGGGCGTTGAGTATTTATAATTTATTGGAAGAACAACTGAAAATCGTTTTGTTTGCAAGTGTGTCATGTGTGGAGAAGAACCTCCTAACTAGCCTTTTAACCATCTATTTCACCAAAATCGTTTTTACAATCTGTGTTAGTTAAAGTTTCTGTTTTGTGTTAAATTTTCGTCCAAAACAAATCCCCCTTTCATTTGGAGCCTTAGATTAGTTAGAAAGTGTTTTTGATTTGTGTTTCTAAGTATTTTGATTCAAGTTTTCATCAAACTTCGTCCAAATTAGTGTAGGTGCTCAAAACTGCCCAGAAAGTGGTTTTTAGGCAGTTTTGAGCCTTCTAGTTGCTGTTTTGAGTTTTAGGTTTGTTTAAGTGTTTTAACCTTTAGTTTTGCATTCTTTGAGTCTAGTTTAGT
>NZ_AMGM01000354.1 GCF_000298295.1 Cecembia lonarensis LW9 | reverse complement strand
GGGTATGCAAATCGAACGCCTGCAGTTTGACTGCTTTACCAGGCTTTCTAATGCTATACAACTACATGCTATAGTTGCCTGGCAGCTATTTTGCCTAAAACACTTAGCTGACCAGAATCCTGATGTTGATGCCCTACAGGTACTGGAACCTTTACAGGTGGAGGTCATCTCTGTACAAAAAGGAGTAAAGCAGATTACCCTTAAACAGGCCCTCATAGCTATTGCTGCTTTAGCTGGCTTTGTTCCTTCTAAAAAACAACCCCGGCCAGGGGAGAAAACTATCTGGAAAGGATGGTGTATCTTTGAAAAAAATCTGCCAAGGATATAAACTGGCTTCCCACAACTTTTATGGGACAGGATAAGGCTGCAAGCTCGAACCAGCGAAACACCAGTGTAAGCTAGTAACAGAAGTAGTCACAAACGAATAGTAAGCAACAAAAAAAGGCGCTACCGGGTAGGTAGCGCCTTTTTTTATCAGCCTTTAGAGCTTAGGCTTTCTTATCGAAGGC
>NZ_AMGM01000353.1 GCF_000298295.1 Cecembia lonarensis LW9 | reverse complement strand
CTATGGCGGCCGACGGAAGCAGCTCGGTCCTTCCCAACCAGTAGTCACCCAGCAGCGTCATAAGCAGGTTCGGAGGGCCGCCGAACCTGCTGCCTGTCTCGCCCGGCGCAGGCGTAGTTTGTCCAGCTGTCTCGGTCACAATGCATCCCTTCCCTAGAAGTACTATCAAATCACGCAGCGGCCGAAGCCTGATCCATGGCTGCGCCGACCACCACGTCGGTATCCGCTTTTCTTCCAGGGCCTTTTCAAAGTCCGGCGGGGTACGGGGCGGTGTCGCGGACGATGGAAGGGCTTGGACAGATGGAGAAATCCTGCTATTCGGTGTTTGTTCAGGACGGCCAGGCGAAAAGAGTTCTCCGATGTCATCTTCCCTCACGTACGTGCTGCAATGCCATTCCATGGCAGAGGCCGCCGTCTCCGCGGTGCGGAACAACTTCCCCGGCGAGCCGCCGAGCCGGCCAGCCTCATACTGGCCTGATGCCCAGGCATTACGAAAATCAAATGGGTCTGGCTC
>NZ_AMGM01000352.1 GCF_000298295.1 Cecembia lonarensis LW9 | reverse complement strand
GGCGCGGTGTCGGAATCGGCATGGGGCGCCCAACGCACATCCAAGCCATGACTTGTAGCTCGTAACCTTATGGAGGAAACCCCATGCGCAATATCTCGCGCAAGACTGGCATGGCAGCTGCCATGCTCGGCATTTCTGCTCTCGTCCTCACCGCCTGTGGCGCCGCACCCGAGGCGGCCCCTTCGGCCAGCGGCTCGGCCCCGGCCGGCGCATCGGACTTCACCGGCTGCATCGTTTCGGACTCCGGCGGATTCGACGACCGCTCCTTCAACCAGTACCTCCTATGAGGGTCTGATGCAGGCGAAGACCGATCTGGGTATCAACGTCAAGCAGGCCGAGTCCAAGGCCGAAACCGACTTCGGCCCGAACCTCAACGCCATGGTCAAGGGCGGCTGCGACCTGACCGTCACGGTCGGCTTCCTGCTCTCGGACGAGACCAAGAAGGTCGCTGCGGCCAACCCGGACAAGCACTTTGCGATCGTTGATGACAACGCCATCGACGCCAAGAACG
>NZ_AMGM01000351.1 GCF_000298295.1 Cecembia lonarensis LW9 | reverse complement strand
GCCTGCACAGATCGGCGTCACCGGCCTAGCCGTCATGGGCGCAAACCTCGCCCGGAACTTCGCCCGCAACGGATACACCGTCGCCCTGCACAACCGCTCGATCGCCAAGACCGACGCATTGCTGGAGGCCCACGGCGACGAGGGCGAATTCATCCGCACCGAGACCGTGGAAGAGCTGGTCGCAAGCCTCGAGACTCCCCGCCGCGTGCTGATCATGGTCAAGGCCGGCGGCCCCGTTGACTCGGTCATCGACTCTCTGGTCCCGCTGCTCGAAGAGGGCGACATCATCATCGATGGCGGTAACTCCAACTTCGTCGACACCCGCCGACGCGAGGCCGCGCTGGCCGAAAAGGGCCTGCACTTTGTGGGTATCGGCGTCTCCGGCGGCGAAGAGGGCGCCCTATTGGGCCCCTCGATCATGCCCGGCGGTTCGAAGCAGCCCTACGACGCGCTGGGCCCGATGCTCGAAAAGATTTCCGCCAAGGCCATCGACGGCGCCCCATGCTGTGCCTGGAT
>NZ_AMGM01000350.1 GCF_000298295.1 Cecembia lonarensis LW9 | reverse complement strand
GGCCGGCCAACAGGATCAATTCACGATTCGAGGATAAATACCCGGCAAAGAATATAGCCAGGGTAATCTTGGCCAGCTCGCCAGGTTGGAAGGAAAGCCCGAAAAAGTTCACCCAGATCCGTGCGCCGTTGATGATGACACCGACCTTGGGGATCAGCGGAAGCAAGAGCAGTACCACCGAAGCGGCAAGAGCGATGTAGGTGAATTTTCGCAAGACGCGGTGGTCACGGATTGCCCACAGGGCGATCATGGCAATCACCATGGCTACGCCGGTCCACATGATCTGCCGCATGGCGGTATCGGTGTTTTTTGCCAGATCGATCCGGTGGATCATGGCCAGGCCGATGCCGTTGATGGCCACGGTCACGGGAAGTATTACCGGGTCGGCATATTGGGCCCAGATGCGCAAGGCAATGTGGAAAACCAGGGCCAACCCGACCAACACCAAGCCTTGGGTGATGAATTCCGAGCTCAGCCCGTCATCGCTATTGACACCGACCAAGTAGTAGGCGCCCAT
>NZ_AMGM01000349.1 GCF_000298295.1 Cecembia lonarensis LW9 | reverse complement strand
ACGGTGATGGTGTCCGCCGAGCCCGTGTGCGGGTTGCAGGACATAGCGAACGCGGTGTCGGCCAGGGCGAAGACCATCCCGCCATGGGCGATGCCGAAGCCGTTGAGCATTTCTTGGCGCAGTTCCATCGAGATTGTGGCGTGGCCGTCGGCGACCTTCAGCACCTCGATGCCCAACCACTTGGCCGCAAAGTCGTTTTCCAAGATGGGATGCATCAGCGGTGCATCGACGTCAATCTCGCTCATGGAGTACCTCTCAGTTATTTACCGAACGATCATTAGGTAATCCTGAAATGTGAGATAAGTCAAGACGAGAGGGTGGAGTTCCCGGATTTCGGGCGACATTGAGTCATGATCGGCGCCGGCGGGCGGAGTGTCCAACGACGTTCGCCGCCCGCAGCAGCCGCGTGTCACCAGTCCACGGGACGAAAGCCCTACCCGCAGGGAGTGGGTGGGGCAAGACTTGAAGGTGGAACAAGCGGAAAAACCCATGGGAGTTGAGTGGCAAATGCGTAGATT
>NZ_AMGM01000348.1 GCF_000298295.1 Cecembia lonarensis LW9 | reverse complement strand
GACCTTTCCTGCGGGGATGATGCTGCTCTTGGCTGGTCGTTGGTTATGGCGGCGCTGGTTATCGGCAAAGTCTGAAGCTGGCTATGCGTTGTCGCAAGTTGTCGTTGTTGGCCAAAGCCAAGACGTTGACTACGTGGTCCGTCAGCTACAAAAAAATGCGGGACCTGCTTACAAGATATGCGGCTTGCTCTTCGACGGTTCACAAGGTGATCCCCGGATTGAAGAGTCTGTACCTACGTTCCATGGAATTGATAACCTGGAACAGGCCGTCCAATTTGCGGGTGCCGATTCGGTGATTATTGCTGGCTCCCTGCGCGGGGGCACCGGCGCGTTGAAAGAGCTGAGTTGGCGGCTGGAGAAGACACAGACGAATATCATCGTCGTATCTTCATTGACCAATGTTGCTGGACCTCGAATTAGCATGCGACCTGTTGAAGGTTTGCCTCTGATGCATGTGGACGTGCCAAGCTTTGCCGGCGGCCACCATGTGATTAAAAGAGCGATAGATATCGTACTGTC
>NZ_AMGM01000347.1 GCF_000298295.1 Cecembia lonarensis LW9 | reverse complement strand
CTCTGATTGCTTACCTTGTCTGTCACCTCTTTCAGCAGACCCCCTAGCTCGGCGACTTGGGGGACTCCTACTACATGGTTTGTATCGCGCTTGACCAAGCCTGAAACTACAAGTAAGCTTCAAGTGAAATTGATACATTACCTTGTGCATCTCCACCAGTTAAAGATACCACCCCTGGATGGAGGAAGAGTACTTCCAGAGAAGATGCCACATCTACCTATGAGACAGATAAGGCAAGTCAAGACGACACCACACTCCGATACTTAGAAGTTTCGTGATTACGAGATCATTATCCCACAATATTTCCTAATGTCATTTGTACTAAATCATTCACTCGTACTCACTAAAGGAGAGCTTGAACCTATGTACTTGTGTAAACCCTTCACAATTAGTGAGAACTCTTCTATTCCGTGGGCGTAGCCAATCTGGGTGAACCACGTACATCTTGTGTTTGCTTTCCTATCTCTATCCATTTATATACTTATCCACACTAATGACCGGAGCAATCTAGCGAAGATCA
>NZ_AMGM01000346.1 GCF_000298295.1 Cecembia lonarensis LW9 | reverse complement strand
GGAATAGGGGATAGCAATGAGGGCGGCCAGGTGGTATACCTCCTCGATACCCTCCATAGCGGTACGCACGCCATTGGGGTCCCGGATATCGCCGGCAAAGAACTCGATCTCGGCTTTTACCTTCTCGTCGATCGTATCCAGCCAGCCCCGGGAGTTGAAGGAGTTGTAGTAGACGAAGGCACGTACTTTATAGCCCTGGGCGACCAGGTATTCGGTGAGGTGGCTGCCAATAAAGCCATCGGCGCCGGTGACGAGTACTGTTTTTTTCATTTTAGCGGCAACTGGTCATTCTCTTTACGCTTGTATCTGTGTGCAACCCCCTGTGCTTATTTCTTTCGCAGCCAAACCGATAGCTGCATTCCTTTATTGGTTTTGGCCATATACCAGCTGAAGAGCGGGTGCAGGACTTTGGGGATGTGGAAGATATCGCACACATGATACTCGTGGAATGCAATCTCGAAAGGAAGTTTTTTGGCTAGCTCCTGAAAAGAGCGCAGGCTGAATTCGTAGAGATGAAAAG
>NZ_AMGM01000345.1 GCF_000298295.1 Cecembia lonarensis LW9 | reverse complement strand
ACCATGAGTTCCGGCGATGCGGAACCGGCGAAACGACGGAGTGAGCATGAGCAGCGGGACCAAGACCAGCGCGACAGCAACCGTGCATGCGGCGGATAGCCACGAGGTGATCCGCGTGCGCGGGGCGCGGGTGAACAACCTCAAGGACATCAGTGTCGAGATTCCCAAGCGCCGCCTGACCGTCTTCACCGGGGTCTCGGGCTCGGGGAAGTCCTCGCTGGTCTTCGGCACCATCGCCGCCGAGTCCCAGCGCATGATCAACGAGACCTACTCGGCGTTTGTGCAGGGCTTTATGCCGACCTTGGGCCGCCCCGAGGTGGACACCTTGGAGGGGCTGACCACCGCGATTCTGGTAGATCAGGAACGATTGGGCTCCAACCCGCGTTCCACCGTCGGCACCGTCACCGACGCCAACGCGATGCTGCGCATCGTCTTTTCCAGGCTCGCTCAGCCGCACATCGGCTCCCCGCAGGCCTATTCCTTTAACGTCCCCTCGATCTCCGGGGCCGGTGCGGTCACCAT
>NZ_AMGM01000344.1 GCF_000298295.1 Cecembia lonarensis LW9 | reverse complement strand
GCCAAGACCATCAACCGCATCATCGTGGTGGCCCCCACCGACCACCTGAAGAAGCAGTGGGCCGATGCCGCGGGCCGTGTGGGTCTGGCCATCGACCCGAACTTCAAGAACTCCGATGGCCGGCATGGCGATGGTTACATCGGCGTCGTGGTCACCTACGCGCAGGTCTCCTCCAAGCCGATGCTGCACCGTGCCAAGACCGAGGCCGCCCGCACCCTGGTGATTCTCGATGAGATCCACCATGGCGGCGACGCGCTGTCCTGGGGTGAGGGTATCCGCGAGGCCTTCGAGCCTGCCACCCGC
Organism: Cecembia lonarensis LW9; assembly: GCF_000298295.1. Classification (GTDB taxonomy): domain Bacteria; phylum Bacteroidota; class Bacteroidia; order Cytophagales; family Cyclobacteriaceae; genus Cecembia; species Cecembia lonarensis. The sequence goes on along the minus strand of NZ_AMGM01000344.1, from coordinate 219 downwards.
CGCCTGGCACTGACCGGAACCCCGTTCCGCTCGGACACCGCGGCGATCCCCTTTGTCGATTACGCCGAGGGCCACGATGGGATCCGCCGTTCCAAGGCGGACTACACCTACGGCTATGGCCAGGCCTTGCGCGACCATGTGGTGCGCCCGGTGCTGTTCATGGCCTACTCGGGGTACATGCGCTGGAAGACCAGCGGTGGGGAGGAAATGGAAGCCCAG
>NZ_AMGM01000343.1 GCF_000298295.1 Cecembia lonarensis LW9 | reverse complement strand
TACCGATTCCTGGCTCTCGGCTGCATCCTTCCAGGAGACCACGCGTGTCCTGACCCAGGCCGCAATGGAAGGCAAGTCCGATCCATTGCTCGGCCTGAAGGAAAACGTGATCATCGGTAAGCTGATCCCGGCCGGTACCGGTCTGGATCGCTACACCCAGGTGAACGTGGAACCGACCGAGGCAGCGAAGGCTTCGCTGTTCACCGGCCAGTCCGCATTCTCCACTGGCATGGACTACGAAGGTTTGGAGCCGGGCCTGAGCCCGGAATTCCATGCCATCGCCATGGATGACTACGATCTGGGCAGCGATTTTCGCTAAGGCGTAAGGGCAGTTGACCGACCGCGTCGGTCGACTGCCCCCGCAACAGAAGCCGGCCCGTGCCGTGCTTCCCGTACCTCGCAGGAGGAATAGGGAAGTGCGGTGCGGGCCGGCTTTTTTGTGTTCAGCTTTGCCAGAATGACCACGGCGTGAAAACGACTGCCTTCAGGCCTAGGAACCATGTCCCAAAGACTGGGCAGCAGACCGCCG
>NZ_AMGM01000342.1 GCF_000298295.1 Cecembia lonarensis LW9 | reverse complement strand
GCTTCCAGCCAATAGCGCAGCCAGGCGCTGGCCTGAAACAGTTTCTGGGAGAGCTGCACCGGAATGCGCTTAGTTGAGTTTGAAGGGGGCGATCATGGTGAATTCCGGGATCTTGACCCGAAACTTCTTCCCATCCAGGACCCGCTCCATCAGGTAGGTGCCAAACATTTTGCCGATGCCGGATTTGAGGTTGCAGCCAGAAACGTAGGTATGGCTCTGGCCGGCCTCCAGTACGGGTTGCTGGCCTACTACGCCTTCTCCTTCCACTTCCCGGTTGGTGTTGTTGGCATCGTGGATAAACCACTGCCGCCGCAGCAGCTGCACGGTATACTGGCTATTATTTTCGATGGTGATCCGGTACGTAAACACGAAATGCATCTGCCCCGGGCTGGAGTATTCGGGCTGATACTCGGTTTCCACGCTTACCTTCACCCCTTGGGTAACTTCCGAAACCATTCTTGCGCTTTTTGCTTAAATTACTTACTATACGGTGAAAAGAGTTCGATCGCCGAACAAATCTTTCTAAAAG
>NZ_AMGM01000341.1 GCF_000298295.1 Cecembia lonarensis LW9 | reverse complement strand
TAGGGATTATTTCCCTATCTGTCCTCTCACACCACCGTACGTACCGTTCGGTATACGGCGGTTCTTTAAGTTTTGATTCTAACCTTTTGGTAATAGTCGGACAAAAATACATACCCTGCCTGTCTAAGTCTATCTAAGGTAATAGTGGTAGCAAGTATAAAACTATTGGCAATGGGCCAATGGCCTTTCCTAGTGTTCGCCCACTCCCAAGCTTTGGATTTCTTTACCCCAAGCTTGATTAGATTCCTCAGTTTGGTCCTGATCCGTTTCCATTGTTTCCAGATGACCATTCTGATTCTTCGCCTATACCATTCGTCTACTCTTAGTAACAGGCTTTGCATGTCTGCCAACTTAAAGTAATTCACCCAGCCAATAATATATTGTCGGAGTGATTCCTTCCTGCGGTCGTTACCCCATCCATTGCTACGTGACGTCAGTTCCTTTAGTTTGGCTTTCATCTTTAGCACGCTTTTGGGGTGTATCCGCAGCCTGCCCTCTCCTTTCGTCCTGTAAAACGAGTAACCAAGGAA
>NZ_AMGM01000340.1 GCF_000298295.1 Cecembia lonarensis LW9 | reverse complement strand
CCTTGGCTTCTTGCATTTGAAGTCCATGAGCTGAGCAACCGTGCTCCTGCTCCGGTTCCCTGGGACTCTGGATCCACACAAATGGAACTGAGCAGGGCACCTGGCTCATTTATCTGTGAATCTCCCCGGTAGTTGACTGCACGGATTAGCCTGGGAATGGCGGACGGTTTTTGAAGACCGAAAGCGATGCTTGCTCCGACGAATCCGCGCCAACGATTCTTCAGTAGCCGGCGGAAGAAGCCTTCTGGTTCCGTGCTGCCGACGGCCACACCTACCGGACGCCCCTCAGTATCTCGCTCGACGACAGCTACCGCTGTTGGGTCGTCTAGGAATCCCGCGTAGAACTGTCTCAGGAAGGGCAATCCAAGTTTGGAAAGGAAGAATTCCGGGAAGGCCTTCATGTGCAAAGCGGCAACCGTGTCAATTTCGTCTTTTCGAAATGCAAGTGAATTGATGGGTGGGATCGTTGAAGTGGAAGCCGCCTCCATGAGTAGCTTCTCCACCGCATTAGTGGTCGTGGAAACGCTATAGCG
>NZ_AMGM01000339.1 GCF_000298295.1 Cecembia lonarensis LW9 | reverse complement strand
TTGAGCAGGGCCTGGTGCGACTAAGCAACAAAGCCACACTGGTGGTATTTGGCATTGTAAACTTTATTCTGCTCCCCCTGGCCCTAATCAACAGGTTTACCATTCCCGTTCTGCTGCTGAGCTCTCTTTTATTACCCCTTATATTTTACCTGAATAAAAAAGGAAAACACAGCCATGCCCGGCATTTTTTATTAATACTCCTGTATGGCATTATGCTGCTGATCTCGCTAATCAGGGGCTTGGACAGTGGTATATTATTCCTCTCCATCCCCACTATACTGCTGGCCCATATCTTCTTTTACCGAACCCGAAGCAGCTATATACACCTGACGGTGCTGGTGCTGCTAATTTTGTTTGTTCTAGCCATGAGCAGCCTGCAGGAACCCCTGCAACCCTACCCGCCACACGTACTTACTGTAGTATATCCCATCTATTTGCTCATTGCCATTACGCTTACCAGCATCTTTGCCGATTTTTTTTACAGCCTTGCCCGCCAGTACCAAAAGGAATTATTAAAGCTGAACAGCACCCAGAC
>NZ_AMGM01000338.1 GCF_000298295.1 Cecembia lonarensis LW9 | reverse complement strand
AATAATTTTCCAAATAAATGCGACCCCTTCAGGGTCGGGGTGCGGGATGATTAACCGCTTTTCTATAAATATATGACCCATTCTGAGTCAATGGGTTTCGAATTCAATTATCAATTATGTAATTAAGAAACACTTCCTAAATCCGGAATCTCAGATTAACCCTAAGGGTTAACATATTTATAGAAAGCAATATCGGTTAAATCACCCCAACGACCCCAAAGGGTGTCGTATATTTATAGCAAACAAAATTGGTTAAATGTTCCCCACCGACCCCGAAGGGTGTCGAACAATTTTACGGAATATATGCGACCCCTTCAGGGTCGGGGTGCGGGATCCTTAATGCATTTTCTATAAATATATGACCCATTCTGGGTCAATGGATTCCGCCGAATTCAATTATCGATTCTTTTAAAAAAATATCCTAAATGCATAATCTTGAATTATCCTGAAAGGAGGGCTGGACGTTAAAAAATATTCCATTGGGAAATTTTTAGGCCAGAGCCAGGTTTAGGGGAGGATTTATAGAAAAGATTTGG
>NZ_AMGM01000337.1 GCF_000298295.1 Cecembia lonarensis LW9 | reverse complement strand
AATAAACACGTAGTAACGTAATTTATAAAGTTCATATAAATAAACTGATTCTGTAAAACCAATGATCTCTTCATAATCTTTTAATAGTCCCATTGTCGCAATAGCTTTTTCGTTTTCTAGGTAATTGATCTGTTTTTGTAAGTCTTTCAATAACTTTATGATATGGTGTTCGCTATTTTCTACATCACGGCTATTAATATTTAAACGTTCCAAGAGTAGTCGAATTGTCTCGCAGTTTGCTTCTTTATTGTTATTCTCAATTTTACTTAAATGTGGAATCGAGCAAATTCCCGCTGCTACCTCATTTTGAGTCATTCCAAGCTTTGTACGGTAGTACTTTATTAAAGAACCTATTTTCATTCAAATACCACACCCCTTTAAATAGTTGGATAGTTTATCTAGTATACTTAATATTTTCCCAATAATCAAAAAACTAGTAATGTGATAAATTCAATATGTAATCCAAATATACTTTGAAAAGGGGTCAGGAAAATGAAAAAAGTGAAGAGTACATTATTCAGTCTATTGATTGCAGGATCA
>NZ_AMGM01000336.1 GCF_000298295.1 Cecembia lonarensis LW9 | reverse complement strand
CGAGAATCTTGACCGTGGCACGTGCGGTGCTCGGGTACATGGCATCAACGATGCAGGTGGCGAAAAGTGCGATTTTCATTCAGTGATCCTTCCGGCGTGCTCAGCCGAGGAATTGATGTGGTCTGACCATACTATGACGTGATCGGGCCCACGTCCAGCGAATGTGCTCCGCAAAAAATAAGTTGTGACTCCACTCACCATGCGATCGGATCTTAGGTTATGCTGGTGTGGTCGGACCATAGTGGTCCGACCACGGATGTCTAAGGGCGTCCACCGCACACCCTTTATCCGCGCTCTACCTCCCACGCGAAGGACGCCCAGTGGACACATTCACACCATCCACCGAACCGTTGGCCGGAAGCATTGCGCTTTCGGCCCTCATTTCCCTGCTGCCGCTGTTGACGTTCTTCATCATGCTGGCCGTGGTCAAGGCCAAGGCGCACGTCTCCGGCCTGGTTTCATTGCTGGTTGCCATCCTGGTGGCGATCTTCGTATTCAAGATGCCGGTCGGCATGACCCTGATGTCGGGAGTACTTGGTGCG
>NZ_AMGM01000335.1 GCF_000298295.1 Cecembia lonarensis LW9 | reverse complement strand
ACTGAATTCGAGCAAGGCCGCAGTGCCGGGCGAGTGCCGGCGGTCCGGCGCAGAAACCTCATTTCGCGGGATACTGATTTGCTCGCCCGGCACCGATTCGCAGCGTCCGGCGCGCAGCCGCAGCATGTGGTCCGCTCCGTCCACCGAGCCGTCCACGGCCCGGGTGAGCAGTACCAACGCCGTACCCTCGGCGCGTAATTGCTGCAGCAGGGCCGCCACGCGCGCGGAAGCCGCGGCATCTAGTCCGGCCAGCGGCTCATCCAAGATGAGCACCGGCGCACCATCCAGGGTGAGCGCCGCGAGTGCCACCAGACGCTCCTGGCCCCCGGAGAGCGTCTCAGGGTCACGGTCCAGCAATTCTCCGAGGCCCAACCTGTGGGCGAGCGCGGTGATCCGTGCGTGCATCTGGGCGCGCGGCACCCCGGCGTTCTCCAGCCCCACGGCCAGCTCCTCGGCCACTGTTTCGCGGACCCCGGAGAGATAGTGGCGAGCATCCTGGGGCAGCATGCCCACATGTCGTGCCCATCCCACCGGATCGATG
>NZ_AMGM01000334.1 GCF_000298295.1 Cecembia lonarensis LW9 | reverse complement strand
GAAAGAGGCGTACAGCGCCCAGAAGCGGTTAGGATGGTGGCATGAACGAATACCTTGGACTCGAAATCTTCTTCCTCTCGTTGCTGGTCGTCGCAGGCCTGGGCATGGCCGGCTTTGCCGGACTTGTCGTCGCGCGCCTCTTCAAGGGTCAGAAGTAGAAAACCACTAGCAGTAAAGAAGTAACGCACGATGGCGATCGAGATTCCCACAGACCTGACCCCCGAACTGGTTCCGCTGTCCTGGCTGATCGGCACCTGGGAAGGGACCGGCCGCCTTGGCGACGGCGAAGCCGACGATGGGCATTTCCTGCAGCGGATGAGCTTCACGCAGAACGGTTTGCCGTTCCTGGAGTACCGCTCCGAAACCTGGATCACCGACGAAAAGGGCGCCATACACAGGTCTGCCCGGCGTTCATGAATTTACCGAAGACCAGCCGGCGGGCCACGGCGGAGGAGGAAGAATCCATCACCACGGCCGGGGACTTGCCGCCCAATTCCAGGGTCACCGGGGTCAACTGCTCCGCGGCGGCCCGCGCCACGATCTTC
>NZ_AMGM01000333.1 GCF_000298295.1 Cecembia lonarensis LW9 | reverse complement strand
GGAGAAGAACCTCCTAGCTAGCCTTCCATCCATTCAATCTACTCAAATTCGTGCAGATTTCATTGGTTCTTTAGTTTACTTGTTTTGTTTTCAAATTCGTCAAAACCAAAACCCCATTTACCTTGTTGAGTCATATTAGTTAGAAACTGATTTAGTTTGTGTTTTTAAGTATTTCGAACCAAGTTGAAACCAAAATTCATCCAAAAGTGTGTTTAGAGTCCAAATCTGCCCAGTTTGTGTTTTTAGGCAGATTTGAGCGTTTTAGTTGTTTTGAGTTCTTTGAATTTGTTTTGAATTCTTTGAGTCTAGTTTAGTGTTTTTAACTTTGTTTATATGTTTTTAAGTCAGATTAGAGGTTATTAGCAAGCCCTCCTAATCGCCGGTCCAGAACAATCCCTACTTACATTCTTTACTACAATTGATACAAGATGGTTTAATTTGTGTGTTAAGTAAATTCACATCATGAAGCCCAATTTTTGTTCACTAATTCTCCCACTTGGGTAAACACTCATTAATATATTCTTTCAGAGATGTACCTAAAGAAAATTGCTCTATATT
>NZ_AMGM01000332.1 GCF_000298295.1 Cecembia lonarensis LW9 | reverse complement strand
AGGAAGTCTCGGCAGTCACGATAAATGGCTTTTGATCCTTCTAACCCTTCTGCAAGGAGGTGTCTTCCTCCACTTCTCCTGCTTCGGGTCGAAGCAGCTGGGTTGAGAGAAGTCTCATGTTGATCAATGTTTTGATGATTAGCTCACTCCTCATCAAGGATACCCATGTCGAATGAAGGTGACCCTCCTTGTTGGGAGGCATCCAGATGATGGTTGATGTCCACAGGGGCAACGAGCTCGCGTGTTTGAGTACGCCTAGTTTCGTGGAGCGTCTCAAAGAGCTTCTCATACTGCTCCTGGAGGACCTCATTCTTCATTGCTATCTTGTTGTTTTGAGCTTCTAGCTCATCGACTTTAGCTTGAAGAGCAACCCTCTTTCCTTCTTTCTTTCGTTGCTTCGCACTAGGTGCAAGAGGGGTGTCATTCTATGTGTTGTGGCTTCCTTCGCTCCCCATGTTGGAGAAGGATGCCTAGTCAAAAGAGAGTGTACGAATGGTGGAACCCAGCTTAACAAAGATGAAGAGAGTAAGAATAAGTGTCGTTCCCACAGACGGCGCC
>NZ_AMGM01000331.1 GCF_000298295.1 Cecembia lonarensis LW9 | reverse complement strand
AGCGATGACCTGCCTCAGGACATAAATAGGTGGCAGGAACTGCTGGGGCTCCCTCCCAGCTCAGGCTTTCGCGTCGTACGCAGAATTAGCGGAAAAATTGATTTGGTGCGTCGTGCGCAGATAGGAAATGCCGGAGAAGTTGCCTTATGCATGCTCCTTGAGGCCAAGTGGCCGGGCGCAATCAATCATGTGGCCGAAAGGGACGACGGATTCGGATACGACGTTTCAGCCTCAATCCAGAACTGCGAATGGCATTTCGAAGTGAAATCTACTACTCGCAGAGGTCGTCTTTCCTTCTTCCTGAGCCGCCATGAGTTCGAAACGGGATTGGCCGACAATTATTGGAAGTTGTTGGTTGTCGGGTTAGACGACGAGCTCAGAGCCACCTGCGTCGCCGAAGTGGATAAGTCAGCGTTGAAAAAGTTCGCCCCTGCTGATCGGACTACGGCAGCAATCTGGGCAACCGCAAGGTACGACTTCGGGGAAGGCCAACTCAGTCCTGGTCTGTCGTTTCTTCCTTGGGAGCAGGCAGACTTCAGGACACACAGACTACTCACCCAAGGC
>NZ_AMGM01000330.1 GCF_000298295.1 Cecembia lonarensis LW9 | reverse complement strand
TGATAGGAGCATATTTATGCGACTTAGTTAGCTTGTTTTCTTGCACTTTTATAGTTAGTTTGTGGTTATTATAGTGATTTAAGCTATTTTCGTGTGTTTGTAGGTCCAAATGACAAAGTTGGCAAGAAAGTGCAATTTTGAGCCTTTTGAAGCAGTTTTGAGCATAAAATGGATATCACAAGCTTGGAGTCAAATGGATGGACGAAATTGAAGATCAAAGGAGGCAAGAAATGAAGAAATGAACATGAAGAACAAAGAGTTCAGAATTGGAAACCAAAGTTTCTAAAGTTGGAAGTTGCTATTCTTGGAGGTTTCCATTCTTGAAAGTTTCTACTCTTGAATTGGAAGTTTCCTAATCCTTTTTCAGCTTTGTTCTAAGCCCATGCCTCACCCTAGGGCCCTAATCCTTTATTTTCTGCTAAGTTTAAACCCTAATCCATCCACCCTAGGGTTGTGCCGCACCTAGTGTTCTAGAAGCCTAAAAATCTGCATAAAACCTTAATTTTTTTCTCCCTTGGATGGGCCAAGCCTTTTATCTCCAAAACCCTAACCTCTTGCCATCA
>NZ_AMGM01000329.1 GCF_000298295.1 Cecembia lonarensis LW9 | reverse complement strand
ACTGCACACCCAGGGAGCGCTCCAGCGCGGCCTCGAGCGAAGCATGCCCGCGGCCGACGTCATGGCTCATCAAGGCCTCGGTGAGTACCAGATAGCTGTTGGCGTCGAATCGACCCGCCAGTTTGTCGGCCTGGTGATCCAGGTAGCTTTCCACCTGGTACCGGCCACGTTCCCGTCCGTGGCTGGATATCGGCCGTTCCTCACCTTGTGCTGCACGGCCGAAACGGACATCCAGCTCGGACGCCGTGCGGTAGGTGATGTGGGCCAGACGCCGGGCAATGCCCAACCCTGCCGAGGGCACCCGATCATTGGAGTAGTAGTCGCCGCCGGCGAAGTCCGGATCCAAGCGGATCGCCGCGGTTTGGACCTGGGCGAAGGCAATCTGTTCGGCCGAGGCTTCGGCAGTGGCCGCTACGACCACGCAATGTCGGACCCGTTCGGGGAACTCGATGGCCCACTCCAGCGCACGAGCCCCACCCAGGGAGCCGCCAAACACCGCATGCCAGGTCTTGATGCCTAGCTCGTCGGCGAGTCGGGCCTCCACGCGCACCGAATCTTTGATGGTG
>NZ_AMGM01000328.1 GCF_000298295.1 Cecembia lonarensis LW9 | reverse complement strand
CCATAGCCGTCAGTTTAAGGACTCTGAAACCACTGGGTCGAGCTGATTTATGAACAAAACGTAGATCCCCCTTGGGATCTTTCATCCTTTTGTTCATATTTATATTAGTTTTTAGTTGTTTGAAAAAGGCGGCTCAACTTGGTCGTTTTCCGCCTTTTTCTTTATTTAAATATAGTAATATTTTTCAAAGAAAAGGGATAAAAAACCAAGAAATTTACTCGAAAAGAAACAGATTTTAAGGGAAAAATTTCATGATGTCTTTCAGCCAAAAGCCATTAACCTAATCGCCCAGGAAACCGGTTTCTGTACCAGGAAATCCAAACTTGACGGTTTCGGTTTTCTGCTTAGCTTGATGTTTTCTTATCACAGAGGAAAATTTTTCAGCTTACTGGATATGGCCTCTTTTCTCTTTGAGCAATTCGGTGTCAGTATTACCAAGCAGTCCCTGCATGACCGTTTTACCGCTCAGGCAGTTGCATTTTTGAAAAGATGTCTTGATATCCTTTTGTTCCAAAAGATCAGATATCGGGGCGATAAAGAGCTGCTTAAAACCCATTTTCGCAGGATCC
>NZ_AMGM01000327.1 GCF_000298295.1 Cecembia lonarensis LW9 | reverse complement strand
TTATTCTCACAGCACAGCCGCTTATTCTCACAGCAGATTTTTTTTCAAGGCACAGCAATACCAAACCAGCCCTAACTCTAAGTGTTTGTTTAATCTACTGTTTTGATGCGATACGCATTCTACAAAGCATTTTTCAACGATCCAACCGTCAAACTTGTTTGTACACACTTCGAGATCGCATACGTAAAATATCGCAAAAAACAAACATTAAGAGATTAGGTAACAAAACAAAAGTTTTCAACGATTATAAACGAAAAATCACAATTTAACGGTTACTTTAGCTCCGATTTTGATGATTTTTCACAGTAACACCTCCTCGACCCTATAAGAACTCGCATTGAATTGTAATTCGATCTTCAATTTAAAATACTTTACTACTAGTGGATACCACAAAATTCTTTATTTAATACTTGATGGGAAGTACTAACATTAACCTCTAAGTCTTTGTTTTAATTCTACCATTTTGTACTCAATATGCATTCTATGAAAACATTTTTCTAATGATCCAACCGTCAAACTTATTTGTACACACTTCGAGATTGCATACGTAAAAAATCGCAAAAAACAAACATTCAGA
>NZ_AMGM01000326.1 GCF_000298295.1 Cecembia lonarensis LW9 | reverse complement strand
CCATAGCCGTCAGTTTAAGGACCCTAAAACCACTGGGCTGAGCTGATTTGTGAACAAAACGTAGATCCCCCTTGGGATCTTTCATCCTTTTGTTCATATTTATATTAGTTTTTAGTTCTTTGAAAAAGGCGGCTCAACTTGGTCGTTTTCCGCCTTTTTCTTTATTTAAATATAGTAACATTTTTCGTAGAAAAGGGATAAAAAACCAAGAAATTTACTCGAAAAGAAACAAATTTTAAGGGAAAAATTTCATGATGTCTTTCAGCCAAAAGCCATTAACCTAATCGCCCAGGAAACCGGTTTCTGTACCAGGAAATCCAAACTTGACGGTTTCGGTTTTCTGCTTAGCTTAATGTTTTCTTATCACAGAGGAAAATTTTTCAGCTTACTGGATATGGCCTCTTTTCTCTTTGAGCAATTCGGTATCAGCATTACCAAGCAGTCCCTGCATGACCGTTTTACCGCTCAGGCAGTTGCATTTTTGAAAAGATGTCTTGATATCCTTTTATTCCAAAAGATCAGATATCGGGGCGATAAAGAGCTGCTTAAAACCCATTTCCGCAGGATCCGGATCAAGGA
>NZ_AMGM01000325.1 GCF_000298295.1 Cecembia lonarensis LW9 | reverse complement strand
GGAGCCCGGACGCTGGTCCGCGTAGGTCTCTTCCCAGGCGGCCAGCTTCATCTCGAGGGCTGCGGGAATGTCTTCGGGCGTGGCCAGGCGGAGGGTGTAAAGATTGGTATTCACAGCCGCAAGCCTATGCGCATTCCGCGGCCGCGCGCGAACGCATCAGCGCATCGGCCCCGGGCTGCCGACCGGCCCCCGGGGAGAAGGTGTCAGCGGATCAGCGCCAGTGCCAACCCGTCCCACCCCTTGGACCCGACGGTCTGCAGTGCCGTGGCATCAAGCCGCGGGTTGCTGCCGAGCACGTCGATTCCTTGCCTGACACCGTTGATCATCCGTCCGGCTTCCGAGAGCGGGTCCCCGGCCTGCAGCACCGCGCCTTCGCGGACCACGTTATCCACCACGATCACGGTGCCCGGACGGCCAAGGGCGATGGCCAGCTCAATGTAGTGGCCGTTGTTTTCCTTGTCCGCGTCGATGAAGATCATGTCGAAAGGCTCCCGCCCTTCGGCCAGCAGCGCATCGAGGGTATCCAACGCGGGGCCGATGCGGATATCCACCCGTTCCGCGACTCCACAAGCGGCAAGG
>NZ_AMGM01000324.1 GCF_000298295.1 Cecembia lonarensis LW9 | reverse complement strand
GGTCCCCGCCGGCGCGTGCCGGGCATGCGGCGCGAAGAGGTTGCCGCCCTGGCCCAGGTGAGCACCGACTACTACACCCGGCTGGAGCAAGGCCGGCATAAGCGTCCCTCCGAGACCGTGTTGGGCGCCTTGGCCGAAGCCCTGCAACTGGACGAGCTGGCCACCCGTCATCTGTTTGACCTCGCCCGTGCCGTGGCGGCCCCGCGCAGAGGCGGGCCGGGGAGCACCTGCGCAACGCGCAAATTTGCTGTGAGCAGGACGAACGCCGATGTGAGGATCGTCGCTCAAAGTGCCGTTCATCGCGCCACGCATGTGATACCGGGCTCAATGGTTCCCACCCGCACAAGATTAGTCACTAGACTATTAGGCAGGTCTAGAACTATGCCCCCGTGTTGGTCACCCGCACGGCGGCGCTTGGACAAACGGAAATTCAGGGAGAAGAGGCGTAATACCGTGCCAGATCAATCGCACCACCGACTCACGGAAGAGTTCGGCGGGAACGAATGGCTAGTCGATGAGCTGTACCAACAGTTCCTCAAGGACAAGAACTCGGTAGATAAGAAGTGGTGGGACATCTTCGCG
>NZ_AMGM01000323.1 GCF_000298295.1 Cecembia lonarensis LW9 | reverse complement strand
CGGATTATCTTCTTTTACGAAGTCCTTGTAACGCTGACCAAACCTTTGGTGCTGTCGGCGAACCAGTGACGAAACATGGTCGGTAGTGATACCGAGACGGAACCCATGTCGGGTTAACCTTCTGTCCCATTTACTCTTCCCCACCCTTCTTAGGGGTTGCGACGACCACGGTCACGTGGCTCGTGCGCTTCTTGATTTGGTATGCCCGACCCTGAGCACGCGGCTGGAACCGCTTCATGGTCGGTACCCTCGTCAACAAACGCTTCGCTGATGAACAGCTCGTCTTCGTTGAACGCGACACCCTCGCGGTCTGCGGCGGCACGGGCGTTAGCCACTGCCGATGCTACAACCTTGAACACTGGCTCTGAAGCTGCCTGTGGGGCAAACTTCAGGATCGCCAGTGCTTCGTTCGTCTGCTTGCCACGAACAAGGTTGACGACGCGCCGGGCCTTCATAGGCGTCACGCGGATATGGCGCGCAATTGCCTTGGCTTCCATTGCTTTCCTTCTCTCGTCTCTCGAAGAAGTGCTAAGCACTCGCTGAACCCTTGCGGGTTAGCGGCGCTTGCCCTTCTT
>NZ_AMGM01000322.1 GCF_000298295.1 Cecembia lonarensis LW9 | reverse complement strand
TTTCTTTCCAACTACATCTTATGGAGTCATGAAAAATTGGAAGATCTTCTCATTGACAATCATATTGTTTTAGAAGTATATATCCTATATATGGGTAATAGATAACATCTAACGAACTAAATCTTATTCAAGTTCGTTCTTCTCCTAATGGAGAAATCATTATCTTATGATGCTATTTTCCTTGATATCTTTCAAGGAAACTCATCTAAAGTGTTACTTTTCCTTGGATCAAATCTAAGGAGGTAAATACTTTAGATGTCTTACTCATCAACTTACATTTCTTGAATTCTTTGAAACATTTTACAAAGTATTCGGACTTGTGTTTATTCAAAATAAACTATAGTCCAACCGAGAGTGATCTTCGGTGAATGTCATCCAACATGAGTAGTATTATGTTTGTGGACAAGTGCCACTAACATCTAAGTGAATTAACCTCAACAACTTTGTGATTCTTTCTTCTTTCCAAAAGAATAAAGATTCGAACATTTCGCCTCTATACAATTTTAACAAGAAGGTATTGGATCCGGATCTAACGATCCAAAGCACCCATCTATGACCAACTCGTAATTTATGATTTAGAGGTAT
>NZ_AMGM01000321.1 GCF_000298295.1 Cecembia lonarensis LW9 | reverse complement strand
GTGGGTGCGACGCCCGCGGCGCCGCCAACAGCGAAAACCTCGCACGCCAGCAGGCCAAGATCGTCTCGGCCCTGAACAAGTTCGACGCCGACGTCGTGGTCTTGGAAGAGATCGAAAATTCCGCCCGCTTTGGGTTGGACCGCGATGACGCGCTGGCCACCTTGGTGGATGCGCTGAACCAGGCTGCAGGAACGCAGCAGTGGAAGTACGTACCAAGCCCCTCATCGGTTCCGGCCGACGAGGATGTCATCCGCACCGCGATGATCTACAAGGCCGACGCCGTGAAAACCATCGGTAAATCGACCATCTTGGAAGACCCAGCATTTTATAACGCCCGCGAACCCTTAGCGCAGGCCTTCCAGCGTGTGGGTGGCAACTCCAAGACCCGCTTCCTGGCGGTGGCCAATCACTTCAAGTCCAAGGGATCGGATCCCCAGGACGGTTCGGACAACGCGGATAAGGGAGATGGCGCAGGGGCATGGAATGCCGCGCGTGTTGATCAGGCAGAGGCCCTGGTGCGGTTCGCCCAGGGACTGAAAAAGAAGCACAACACCAACAAGGTGCTGTTGGCCGGCGATTTCAACTCGTACTCCGCC
>NZ_AMGM01000320.1 GCF_000298295.1 Cecembia lonarensis LW9 | reverse complement strand
GCAGGCAGATGCTCTTGCTTTCGATGCTGATGATGGGCGGAGCAACAGTTGCCATCGGCTTGCTGCCTAATCACGCGGCAATAGGCATTTGGGCGCCCATACTCCTGGTGACCCTTCGATTCGTGCAGGGTTTGGGCGTCGGTGGGGAATGGGGAGGCGCAGTCCTGATGGCTGTGGAGTACTCCCCGAAGAACAAGCGCGCACTCTATGGGGCGTTCCCCCAAATGGGTCTGCCGATCGGTATCATTGCCGCAAATCTAGTCTTCGTCGTTGTCGCCAATATGACGAGTCCGGAAATGTTCAACGCCTGGGGATGGCGGATTCCCTTCCTACTCAGTGGTGCATTGGTTGGCGTCGCTCTCTACATTCGGTACAGCATTGAGGAATCACCGGTATTCGAAACTGCCCGTAAAGAAGAGAACGTTGCGCGCAATCCGCTGGGACTGCTCTTTCGGGAACATTTGTGGACAGTTTTGTTGGCTGGAGCGATTTCGATTGCCGCACCAGCCATCGGATACATCTACTCCGTGTATCTGCTGTCATACGGCACCAGTCAACTGGAGCTCACCCGCAATACCATGCTGGGAATCATCATCATTGGCGC
>NZ_AMGM01000319.1 GCF_000298295.1 Cecembia lonarensis LW9 | reverse complement strand
ACGTCCCCGGCAAGCGCTGGTTGGAAGCAACGCTGAACGAATCACCCAAGACGGTCCTGTTCATCAGCCACGACCGCGAACTGCTCAACAATGCCGCAAGCCGGATCGTCACGTTGGAGCCGGGGCATTCCGGGGCTACCGCGTGGGTCCATGGTGGCTCGTTCGGTTCCTACGTCGAGGCCCGCCGCGAACGCAATGAGCGCTTCGAGGAGCTGCGCAAGCGCTGGGACGAGGAACACGCCAAGCTCAAGGAGCTGGTGAACATGTACAAGAACAAGGCGGCCTTCCGTTCCGACATGGCCAACCGCTACCACGCGGCCCAAACACGCCTGGCAAAGTTCCTCGAAGCCGGGCCGCCCCAAGCCATCCCGCTGGAACAAAACGTGAACATGCGACTCAAGGGAGGACGCACCGCCAAGCGTGCCATCGTCGCCGAGAAGCTCGAGCTGACCGGGCTGATGAAGCCATTCAGTAACGAAATCTGGTTTGGCGACCGCGTGGCGATCCTCGGCTCGAATGGTTCGGGCAAGTCCCACTTCCTACGGCTGCTGGCGTCGGGCGGCACCGACCCCGAACGTGAACACTTGCCGGTCGCCGACTTCGAGATC
>NZ_AMGM01000318.1 GCF_000298295.1 Cecembia lonarensis LW9 | reverse complement strand
CTCTCCGAAAACCTCGCCACGCTTGGCCTGGGTATCGCCGTACCATTCATTATTTCCGCCGCGCTGAAGACCGCTCAGGGGTCCTCCACCGTGGCCATGGTGACCACCTCGGCGATGATGCTGCCGCTGCTCGAACCGCTGGGGCTGAACCAGGGCGCCGGCCCGGTGCTGGCCGTCTTGGCAATCGGCGCCGGAGCCATGGTTGTTTCCCACGCCAATGATTCCTTCTTCTGGGTGGTTTCCCAGTTCAGCCGGATTCCGACGGCCACTGCCTACCGCACGTTGACCCCAGCCACCGCGATCCAGGGTGTTTCGGGATTCATCGCCGTGTGGGGTTTGAGCCTCGTGCTGATCTGACCCCTGGCACCGGCTCCGCAGCAGCGCATTTCGGCGCAGGCGGCGCCCCCTGGGGCGGCTTGCCGTGCGGGTCTTTATCCGTCCACGGTGCAGAACGGGGGCCGCGCTTGATGCGCGGCCCCCGTTCTGGGTCGTTTCACCGTGGTGCTGCTGGGTACCGGAGGCACCGCACGAGGTGCGCCACCGGGCCAGCAAGATTTCTAGACCGCCGGGGTATCGGGGTAAAGCAGCAGTTCCCCGTCCTTGACCTCGAT
>NZ_AMGM01000317.1 GCF_000298295.1 Cecembia lonarensis LW9 | reverse complement strand
AGCAACGCACCGATGGTATCGACCGGATCCGTGGTGATGATGCTCGCCGCCTCAGCGCTGCCTGGCGTGGAATCTTTCATGGATGAAGGTCCTTTCGAAATGTTCATCATGCCTGGACTGGAGATGTTCGATGCGGGTGTTGTTGGCCTGTTCGGTACGTTAGTGCCTGGCGGGTAGCTGCCGGCTGATCGATGCGGCTCGGCCTTGCGGAAATCCTTCAGGGGAAGCGTTCTTATCTCTTCGGCGGGCGTGCGGCTTTCAAGCGGGGAAACGTGTAGTCGTTTCCCCGATGAATAGTGATCTTAGGATGCCCAACTAATTTCGAGTTGTCTAGGTCACATCGCGGTTTTGATGCCCGTGGCTTGAATGGGGGCAGGATGGGCGAGGAGAGTATGGGATTTTTCGCTACACACAGCACGGGGCGCCGCGTATGCGCTTTCTGGCCTGACGCGGCATCTGCAAAAACCCTGCTGCACGGAGCCGTGCCCGCAGTTTCCTTCCAGGGCAACAACCGATTGCTTCGGCCACTAGGCGCCGGAGGATCCGGGCCCGGCGGTCAGCCACGCTTCGCGGGTGATGGCGTACTCGACGTCGCCGAGCTCGTCCCCGTCGAT
>NZ_AMGM01000316.1 GCF_000298295.1 Cecembia lonarensis LW9 | reverse complement strand
TAACCGAGAAGCCACCATCGGTCATGGGCACGGTCTTGCCCATATCAGAATTCCCGACCTCCAGTCCGTCGCCAATGAAGTGTGTGAGGCCATCGATGAGGCTTCCGGCGCCAGCGTACGGAACCCGGGCACGCCCCTGTGGTCCGATACCCAGATAGATACCTGGATCGCCATTGAATCCGGAACCCTTGATAGTGATCGAACCTCCACCGTCAGGTGCCTGGGTTACGGAAATAGTCGGGACAGGCGCCGCGCTGGCGGGCAAGGCTGTCAATCCGATCGAAGACAAGACTATGACGCCGGCGGCGGCGAGGAGCGCGCGCAATCGGTGCCGGACAGGGTGGTGCATGGTTGAAACCTCTTTCGGGTGGCAGGCAATACGGACGATGACCTGAAGTGCAACTCTAGTTAAGGTATGCCTAACCTCGACTATTGGCAAATGAGCATGGTGGCGTGTTCTTATTACCAAAAATATGGTTAGGTTGTGTTTCATGTACCGACGAAAGGTGGCATCAGATGCCCGGCGAACACGAACAGACTTTTGCCACCCGGCTACGCGAAGTGACTCAGAAGGACCATAGCGAGGCGGAAACCAGTGAATTCATCACCACCCTGAT
>NZ_AMGM01000315.1 GCF_000298295.1 Cecembia lonarensis LW9 | reverse complement strand
ATATTCCCCTCCAATCGCCGATAACCGCACATATGACATCAGGAAGTGTTACTCCGGGAGACTATCGGTTCGTTCATTGTCCCGTCTCAGTATTGTTGGCAATATTCTCAATACACTTGGCAAGATACGGATTACAAGGTTTGTCTCATTCAAGTTGGCAACGCGGAGGCTCCGAGGTCAATGTTGCTGAACTAGAGAGATTCCGTGCACATGCTGGGCTATTTTGAGATCACTCCAGTCGAATGGGCGGTATCAATGCACTTTCGCCAAATACAGTCCAGCTAGCTACCCGTAAGAAGGATACGGAATTGCCAACTTCATTGAGACGAAACGGCCAATATCCGTCTCACTAAACATGGCAAAACCCCACGTCAGCGTTGCCAACAATACTGAGACCGGACATTCATAGTCTGGAACTTGTTGCTGCAGTACGTCGTCATCGGGCCGATGCAGCAGCATCACCTTCCTCGCCCTAGCCGTGTGGGTTCTGTTGCCTTGGGTCCTCCCCTGCTGTGCCCGGACCTTCGAGCGCTTCGAGCTGATGGAGCTTCTTCCTGATCCTGTTCATCATCGCCCCTGGGCACCTTCTAGATCGGCGCCGGGAACTACAACCCGATCATGCC
>NZ_AMGM01000314.1 GCF_000298295.1 Cecembia lonarensis LW9 | reverse complement strand
GGCGCCAGCGCGGATGGTGCCGACCGCCGCTTTTTGTGGGGCAAGCGACCCTGGGGTCTGGACGGCGGATGACTTGACGCATACCCCTAGGGGTATTATCGTTTGAAGTGAAGTTCATACCCCTGGGGGTATGGAGGGTAGGCGAACCAACCACGACCATCAACAAGGAGAGACATGCTTCTGGAACGTATTTACGACGAAGACCTCGCGCAGGCCAGCTACTTCATCGGCTGCCAGGCCAAGGGCGAGGCCCTCGTGGTGGACGCCCGCCGCGACATCCAGGTGTACCAGGACCTTGCAGCGAAAAACGGCATGAAGATCACCGCCGTCACCGAGACCCACATCCACGCCGACTACCTCTCCGGGACCCGCGAACTTGCCGCCGCCACCGGTGCGGCAATCTACGTTTCGGGCGAGGGCGGGCCGGACTGGCAATACGAATTCGAAGCCGAACGCCTCCTTGACCAGTCCACCATCACCCTGGGAAACATCACCGCCACCGCCCTGCACACGCCGGGACACACCCCCGAACACCTTTCCTTCCTGGTCACCGACGGCGCCTTCAGTGACAAACCGGGCTTCCTGCTCTCGGGCGACTTCGTCTTCTCCGGCGACCTGGGCCGCCC
>NZ_AMGM01000313.1 GCF_000298295.1 Cecembia lonarensis LW9 | reverse complement strand
AGACAAACGACAGCTCCGCTCGCGTTCCCTCGATATAACTGGCGCCTTTTACGAACCAGAGCGCGATGTAATCAAGGTCCTTTGAATAGGGCCGTTTGCCGAAGACGAATGGATAGTCGGCTTTCATTTCCTTACTCTGCGATTTTCCGCCCTTATATGGGGGATTGCCGATCAGGTAGATCTCGCCGCCTTCGTTCGGGCAGACCGAGTTCCAATCAACGCGAGTAGCATTGCCCTGGGCAATTTGGCCGGCTTCCTTCAGCGGGATCAGTTCGATCCTAAGATTGAACTTCTCGAAGAACTCTGCATTCATCTGATGCTTAGCAATCCATAACGAAAGGATTGCGACTTCTACGGCGAAGTCATCGATCTCGATGCCGTAGAAGTTCTCAACATTGATACGTGAATCTAAGGATATTCTCTGATGCTTAACGCTTAGATTTCCAAGACGTTCCAGGATCGCGTGTTCGAGGCGGCGCAGTTCCTTATACGCGATCACCAAGAAGTTGCCCGAGCCACATGCAGGGTCAAAAATCTTGATCTCACTAATCCGGTCAAGGAGCTTCTCAAGCTGTGGAACTGAGTTGTAAGCGTTATCGAACTTTTCTTTAAGCTCATTAAGGAAGAGCGGTT
>NZ_AMGM01000312.1 GCF_000298295.1 Cecembia lonarensis LW9 | reverse complement strand
GCAGAAGCGCCTCGGCGCTTCCGGCCTGCGCGATGCCGACATGCAGTGGGACTTCTGGACCCACTCCCCCGAGTCCGCACACCAGGTGACCTACCTGATGGGCGACCGCGGTCTGCCGACCTCGTGGCGCGAGATGAACGGCTACGGCTCGCACACCTACCAGTGGATCAACGCCGAAGGCGAGCGCTTCTGGGTGCAGTACCACTTCCGCTCCCGTCAGGGCGTGCACAACATGTCCAACGAGGAAGCAGAGAAGCTTGCCGGCTCGGACGCCGACTTCTACCGTCGCGACCTGTTCGACAACATCGAGGCCGGGAACTTCCCGACTTGGGACGTCGCAGTGCAGATCATGCCGTATGAAGAAGGCAAGACCTACCGCTTCAACCCGTTCGACATCACCAAGACCTGGTCGCACAAGGATTACCCGTTGATCCCGGTCGGCCACTTCACGCTGAACCGCAACCCGCAGAACTTCTTCGCCGAGATCGAGCAGGCAGCCTTCTCGCCCTCGAACCTGGTTCCGGGCATCGACATCAGCCCCGACAAGATGCTGATGGCCCGCGTGTTCTCCTACCCGGATGCCCAGCGCAACCGCATCGGCACCAACTACAACCAGTTGCCGGTCAACCAGCCG
>NZ_AMGM01000311.1 GCF_000298295.1 Cecembia lonarensis LW9 | reverse complement strand
ATTTGCTAATTTTTTTTTACATTTTCTTGCGTTACTTAACTGTAATTATTTCTTTTCTTTGCAGGAACTTTTGATTATTTCCACCTTGAAGTTGATTGCAGAATTTTAGCTTGGGGGTCGTCGCTTGATTTTACTGCAAATTAGGGAAGTTTTTCAGTCCAATTGCGTTATTTTGTTTCTTATTATTTATTTATTTTATTTTATTTTTTTATTTGCATTATAGTGTTTTCTGACATTGGGGACAATGTCAAGTTTAAGTGTGGGGGTAGAAATCTCTAGAATTTCATTTGTTTCTGTATTGTTGCTTTTTGTTTTCTTTAAAAAAATAAAAAAAAAATCGGAAAATTTAAAAAATAAAATATTGTCTTGTTTCCCTTATTGTTTTGAATTAGATTTTTGTTAGTTTCCCGACCCAATGATATAATTAGATCAAATTTGAATCACGATTATCAAGAACTTAGTTAACATGTGTTTGGTGAAATTCCTAATTCTCTTGTTAGTTTTGTACATGTTTGACCATCTTTGAAAAACCAAGTGCACATAGCCTTGTTAATGTGAAACTAAAGTATGACTTAAAGCTTCATATGTGAATTTAGTGACCATATACATCCTATGTGAGTTTTTGAGCCT
>NZ_AMGM01000310.1 GCF_000298295.1 Cecembia lonarensis LW9 | reverse complement strand
GTGCTTATATGATTACCTTGAATGTGATTAGGAACGCATTCCCTAAATCTCATTCATACTCTGGCCAGAGATTCAAATCATATCAGAGAGTATTCTCCCTCAAACGGTTTGAAGGTTAGAGATCCCTTGTTGCGCATTCACTTGCCTCCATGGCTAAGTGGCTTAACCCCAACTATGCCGTGGACACCCGCGAATGGAGTGACTTTGACATAATCAAAGATCAAGGACCTAACCATAAGACAACTATGATGCCTCAGGTCAAAGGACTACTTTGCATTATCCCAACCATGAGTTCTCATATGACATGAGTATGAGAACTCTTCGTTGATCGTGTTCAGTGAACTCATTCTTTATTGAGCACCTACGCACTTGTCTTGGTGTCAGTCACACCAATGACTCGATACCAGTCACTCTCACTAAGAGAAGAAATAACACATACTGATCTTGACGGGCTGTCAATGCCCAATCGGCAATCCTATGATCAGGAACGTTTAGGATATGTATACGAAAGAGAATGGTCTCATGAATCTAACTTCTTTAAATTACATTATCCTAATTACATATTCCTTGGACTCATCGTTTAAGCATATAACATTTATATGAGACGGCTTAAAACAATAATCTATGCCCTTGATATTAAAC
>NZ_AMGM01000309.1 GCF_000298295.1 Cecembia lonarensis LW9 | reverse complement strand
GGAAGATCCCAATCATCCTGAACTGACAGGCTTGCTGGAGATCACGTGGCCGCATACCAAGGATGTCCCGGAATTCACTGCGGCAATCGATGACTACTTCACCCGAGCGAAAGAGAACGGGACCGTCGATCGCGTCTTGAAAGAAAATGGGGTTACCGCGGAAGTTGCTGACTTCTATATCAACGGGCGTTAGTCACCAGAACCTGAAGCGGCAAACCGCCAACAGGTACGATTAATCAGTGCGGGAGGTGCGAAACGACCAGTTTCGCGCCTCCCTTCTATATGGAATTTCACTAGGGGACTACCTATGCGAGCGGCAGATATGGCAACGATCGATGAGACTGAGCAAGCTTCTGCCTCACAACGCGTCCTGGCAATATTGCGTCAAGAAATAGTAACCGGAAAACTTGAGCCTGAGCAGGTCATCCATGAATCGGAGACTGCGTTGCGTCTTGGAGTTTCAAAGACCCCGGTGCGTGAAGCGCTCCAGGGCCTTCTCTGGGAGGGATTCGTGATGGCGTTCCCGCGGCGCGGATACGTGGTTCGCCCCGTGGGGATGAATGATATCCGCGACGTCATGGATCTGCGGATGTCGATAGAACCACCGATCACCGGGATCGCGGCGCGTCGAAGGTCCTCAGAG
>NZ_AMGM01000308.1 GCF_000298295.1 Cecembia lonarensis LW9 | reverse complement strand
CGATGAGCCGAAACACTGCTGTACTCCTTGGCGCTGCAGCCCTTAGCCTGATGGCCTACCACAGCGCCAAAGAAGCCGGATCCGACAAAGTAACGGCCCTTGTGATCGGCAGCGTAGCCGGTAATCTATTGACTGGAGCCGCCTATGACGCCCTCACAAAGTAAACTAGTTGCTGCCTACCGGCAAGTGCTGGTATCGGGCGAAAAGTATGATAACCGCAAGCTGCAAAAGCTGGCTGCTGGCTTTGGCATTACGGATAAAACCGAAATCAAGGAATCTGCAGAACTGGCAGTGGTGCAAGCGACTCGTACTATTGCCCTTGATAGAAGCCTTAGCCTGGAGCAGCGCTTTATTGGAATTCTGGAGCTCTACCAGCAGCAGGTAAACATGAGTCACCGCACAACGCAGTCCATCCTGCTGCAGCAGTACTCCACCCCCGGCCCTATTGCCTGGCTAGCCAGCGCCTTTGTTCGCTCCGGCGCTCCGGAAGGCTACTTCCTCGAACCTTCGGCCGGTAACGGTAGCCTTACCACAGCCATGAGGCCCGACCAGGTACACGTAAATGAAGTAGACGTACTGCGAAGAGCCAATCTGCAGGCACAAGGATATGCCAGGGTAACGGCCCTTGATGCTTCTGAACATGC
>NZ_AMGM01000307.1 GCF_000298295.1 Cecembia lonarensis LW9 | reverse complement strand
ACTTGGCTCTTTGTTCCTGATTCCTCATTCTTCACTCTTCATTTTCAGATATCTAAGACTTCCTGGTGAATAGGGCTACAATCGCACTGGTGACAACTCCTGCCACTGGAGCAAAAAGGGTGCTCTGCATCAGGTAACTGTTAAAATTAAAGAAGGCTTCAGCTTCCATTTGGTTCATTTTACCTTGGCTGACACTGTATTCAATCATGTTGTCAAAATATTCCGGACTGATCCAATAGGAAGTGATGTATTGGGTAATGGGAGTGAGTAAGGTAACAAAGAGGGAAATCCAAATCCCAGTGACAAATCCCTGCAGATAGGTCATTTTTCCATGGTAGAAATTTTTCCTTTTATCCAACAGTGCCAATGCATAGATCAAAAAGGCCAAAATGGCCACTCCATTGGTGAAGATGGCATGTTTGTCAATATGGGCATCATGCAGCCCTGTAAGTTTCTCCATAAGCATCCAGGAGAGCTGCATCAGCACAAAGATCAGCGCCCATTTGATTTCTATTTTTAAGTTTTTCATAGTGGGGTTGGGTATTATTCCCAATATAGATAGCATTTAAATCAATGTAATCCAATAAATGATTTGACAACTATGTTTAAAATTATTAACTAAAAACTTGCTATTTATTTATTTATTT
>NZ_AMGM01000306.1 GCF_000298295.1 Cecembia lonarensis LW9 | reverse complement strand
AACAATATGGCGCTATATGTCTCAAGCAAGCTTCTTGAGAATGCTACAGCAAGGGGCGCTGTATTTTAGAAATATTCCTATGTACAGTCAGACTGATCCTTTTGAGGGTGTATATGGATGGGGTAAAGGATATGAACAGTTCATCGCATTTCACAAAAGGGAATGTGAAAGAGCCGGAAATGGTATGCATTGGCAAACTTGGACTTTGATGCACTTCTTAGACCATGAGATCGAACGCAGAAAGACATACATCTCATGCTGGTATATGGATGAACATGAATCTGAAGCAATGTGGCGCTTGTATTGTAATAATCAGTTAGATAATGCGATTGCTATCAGAACTACAGTTGGTAAGCTTAAAGCAGAGTTGTTTAAAGCTAGCTTGTACAACATGTACATTGGAAAGGTCAAGTATGAGAAAGATTTCTACTGGAAGTCTAGGCATATAACTCCAGAAATTTTCTTCTACAAAAGAAAGTCTTTTGAGTATGAGAGAGAGTTGAGAGTGGCTTTTCAAGAAAAAAACCAGGATTTAGTGTTTCAGAATAAACAGGAGGCAGGGAAGTTAGCCAAGGTTAATCTTGAAAATTTGATTGAGGAGGTGCGGCTTTCTCCTTTCTATAAGCATGAGGCCAATTATACTGAGTTG
>NZ_AMGM01000305.1 GCF_000298295.1 Cecembia lonarensis LW9 | reverse complement strand
CATCGGTAAAGGAAAATCCAGGAAAGCCATCAGTTCAGTCCAGTTTTCCCTCCATTGTTTGACGATATACTTGTATTTCTTCCCCCACGCTGCTTCAAATGCTGACAGTGCTGTTTTCGCACTCTCTTCGGTGGTGGAAGTATAGACTTGACGCAAGTCCTTAATTACGGCTTTCTTATCAGCTTCATCCACATATTTGAGTGAATTCCGTATTTGGTGGACTATACACTTCTGGACAATTGAAGCAGGAAAAGCTTCCTGAATCTGATCGGAAAATCCCTGAAGATCATCCGTACAAACCACCAGAATATCACTTACTCCTCTTGATTTCAGGTCTTCCATCACCATGCCCCATTTTTTAGCTCCTTCCCCGCCAGAATTGATATAAAGCCCTAATACGTCCCTGTTCCCTTCCCAATCCACCGAATATACCGTATAGAAGGCGCTGTTGGTGTATTTGCCGTCCTGGCGTACTTTGAAGTGTATAGCATCCAGATACACGATGGGGTAAAAGCTTTGAAGACTTCTTGTACGCCATTCCTGGATCTCCGGAAGCACTTTATCGGTAATCTGGGAAATCCGGCCTGCAGAGATACTCACTCCATAAATGTCCTCCAGAAGACGTCTCACGTCTTCCACTGAGTTCCCCT
>NZ_AMGM01000304.1 GCF_000298295.1 Cecembia lonarensis LW9 | reverse complement strand
AATCTCGCTGGGCGTATCCGCGGTGCCGGCCATAGCCCAGCCAACTGATGCGTATTACGACTGTGAACACGGCTGGACCAGCGAGTTCTGCAACGAAGAAGAACCAGAGCAGGCACCCGAGCAGGTTAATCCGGCGGAATACCCCAAGCCTGGTACCGTCACCGCGGGAATGTCCATCCTGCCGGAGGCCGCGGGCTGGATCAAAGCATGGTCAAGCGAGATCGAATGGCTGCTCAACGGCGTCGAACAGCCTGTGCAGCGGGCGGAGGATGAGGAATTCGGCACCGATATAGTCGGTGGCAGCCGGTTCGTCGTTCCCGTCTCGGCCATCGGCAAACGCTTGGTCGTGCGCGTCCACATGGATGACGTTCTTGGGAAGTCATGGGTCGACGAGTTCGACCTGGGCTACGTCAAGGCCAACGTGTTCACCAAGGCACCTGCTCCCACATTCTCCGGAACGACGACGGCCGGCAACAAGCTCACCGCTTCGGCGGGCTCCTGGGCACCGAAGGCGTCGATCGCCTACCAGTGGTACCGCAACGGTACCCCGGTCCCCGGAGCAACCAAGCAGACCTACACCCTGGTGGCCGCCGATGCGGGCCGGCAGATCAAGGTCCGCACCCGCGCCACGGCCACCGGCGTCACCACGGTCGAGAAATTT
>NZ_AMGM01000303.1 GCF_000298295.1 Cecembia lonarensis LW9 | reverse complement strand
AAGCCTTCAGTAGCTCTGGCCGCTGAACTAAAGGTGCAGATCGTATTCCGCCTGGTTCGCTACAAAGCTTAAGGTGTAGGGCATGCTTACGACCAAAATCAAATCTGAGCGCAAAGCTGCTGACTGGCAAACTGACCTGTCCAACTGCGTTGGCTTTTCCATCGAAAATCAGGGCAATTCAGTTTGCCATTTTGGCGACAAGGAAGAAAATGCCTTTAACATCG
Source organism: Cecembia lonarensis LW9 (assembly GCF_000298295.1). Taxonomy (GTDB): domain Bacteria; phylum Bacteroidota; class Bacteroidia; order Cytophagales; family Cyclobacteriaceae; genus Cecembia; species Cecembia lonarensis. Next base: position 439 of record NZ_AMGM01000303.1, on the reverse strand, counting down.
AGCTTTCGCCCGGCACAGCCCGGGAGTTCAGAACCTCAGAGTGTGCGCCCCTTAAGCAGGTACTTCAGGGCAGATTCAGCCCGGATCCTGAATTTACCGGCAGCCAGCAAGTCAATTCTATCCTGATTGTAAAAACGGTGCTTATGCGCACCACAAGCGAAAAATAACCTATGTCAGCCGGAGCAATGCAAAACCCTGGAAACCGCTTTACCAGGCTCACCAAATGGGGAGAAATAATGGGCAACATCTTTGCCCAAAAAGACCTGGCCTCTTACCTGGACTTTACCACCTTCGACCTGACCAATACCATTGAGCTGGGCGCTGCCATTGTGTTAAGCCTTTGGAAAATCGGCAGGCCTGCAGGCGTATTGGCAGATGAGCGGGTAAGGGTAAAAAAGCAGGTAGTTGTAAAGGCTGATTATCCACATGCAGAACTCTC
>NZ_AMGM01000302.1 GCF_000298295.1 Cecembia lonarensis LW9 | reverse complement strand
GAAGCTCAGGGCGCGCTTGCGCTCGGCTGCATCGGTCATCAGGGACGCCGATTCGATCCGCTCAAGGATCTTGTTGCGCAGGGCAACGGCTTCCTCGATGGACTTTAGGCCGATGCCGGAATCTGCCAGGCCCGGGATCGGGAAGGTTCGGGTGATGGCGCCGGCGGCCATGACCACATCGCGGTATTCGAGCTCGAAGGGCTCGCCGACAACCGGGACAACGACCGCCTTGTTGTTCTTGTGGTCGATCGCCGAGACGCGGCCCGTGATCAGTTCAGCGTGCTTGAGGTGCTGACGGTGCGAAACCACGACGTGGCGCGGTTCGATCTGTCCACCTGCGACCTCGGGCAGGAACGGCTGGTAGGTCATGTACGGCAGTGGGTCCACGACGGTGACGATACCGCCATGGTCCTTGACCTTCTTCTGCAGCTTCATTGCGACATAGAGTCCAACGTAGCCGCCGCCGACAACAAGAGTGCGCGGGCGATCGGAAAATTGTGTAGTGATAGGCATATGCCCCATACTATCCCCAAAAACACTGTTTGTGAAAGTCTTCACTAGCACTTTTTGGGGTGGTGACCAGCACAGTCCTTCGTGCGCGCCTACTCCTCGCGGCCGGACTCCGGCAGCTCATCGAAAATGTCCTTGCCTCCGCCATGTTCACCG
>NZ_AMGM01000301.1 GCF_000298295.1 Cecembia lonarensis LW9 | reverse complement strand
GGCGTGCGGCCCTGGAGCTCATCATCGACGGCGAGCAAGGTGAGACCCGGATGTGGGTTTCCAGCGGAGCGGATAACCACATCCAGAAGCTGGTGCACGAGGGCGCCGAACCCGATGGATTCAGCGTGGGGAGACGCCCTGATCCTGGCCCAGAGGCTTTCGCACTGGATCTCCCGCGGACCGGAAATCGAGGAAGACATCGCGCTGGGCAATATTGCCTTGGACCAGCTGGGCCACGCGCGCTCCTTCCTGTCCTACGCCGCCAAGGCCTGGGGACAAGGACGAGGACGACCTGGCCTACTGGCGCGAAGAGGAAGACTTCCGCTCGCTGCACCTCGTCGAGCAGCCCAACGGAGACTTTGGCGTGACCATCATGCGCCAGCTGATGATCTCCATCTACCAGCACCTGCTGTACACCGAACTGCTGGAATCCAGCGATCCCACGATCGCCGCGATCTGCGCCAAGGCGGTCAAGGAAGTGGACTACCACCGCGACCACGCCATCTCCTGGACCCTGCGCCTGGGTAGCGGCACCGAGGAATCGGCCGCCCGCATGCGCCACGCGCTGGAGGTGCTCTGGCCCTATGTTGGCGAGATGTTCGAGGACGAGGAACTGCACAGCGCCCTGGGCGATGTTGCCGTGGCTCCCTCGACGCTGCGCGCGGCCTGGGACG
>NZ_AMGM01000300.1 GCF_000298295.1 Cecembia lonarensis LW9 | reverse complement strand
AGTTTAGTTTATACCACCGCTATCCAAGCGGACGGGAAGATCATCATCGGGGGAGGGTTCAGCCAATACAACGGAGTGGCAATAAACCGCATCGCCCGGCTTAATCCGGACGGCAGCCTCGATACAGATTTTAACCCCGGCACGGGTGCGAACAGTACAGTACCACCGCTATCCAATCGGACGGGAAGCTCATCATCGGGGGAGATTTCAATTCTTACAACGGCGTGGGGAGAAACCGGATCGCCCGGCTGAATCCGGACGGCAGCCTCGATACAGATTTTAATCCCGGCACAGGGGCGAACATTGGCGTTTGGACCATCGCTATCCAATCGGACGGGAAGATCATCATCGGAGGAGATTTCACACAATACAACGAAGTAGGGAGAAACCGCATCGCCCGCCTGAATCCGGACGGCAGCCTCGATACTTCCTTTGCTCCCGGCACGGGGGCGAACAATAGAGTTCAGACCACCGCTATCCAATCGGACGGGAAGTTCATCATCGGGGGATTTTTCACGGAATACAATGGGGTTTCGAGAAACAGCATCGCCCGCTTGAATCCAAATGGCAGCCTCGATACTACTTTTGATCCCGGAACAGGGGCGAACAGTCAAATTAATACCACCGCTATCCAATCGGACGGGAAGATCATCATCGGGGGGAGTTTTCACCCAA
>NZ_AMGM01000299.1 GCF_000298295.1 Cecembia lonarensis LW9 | reverse complement strand
GATTATGCAAGCAACCATCAAAAGAATCACCAAAGACGCTAAAATCATCCATGAAAACTTCAATTATTTTCTCTACATAATCCGAAAATATGCTCATCATGCATCTTTGAAATGTGGCAGGTGCATTACATAAACCAAAAGGCATGCGACGATATGCAAATGTACCAAAAGGGCATGTAAAAGTGCTTTTTTCTTGGTCCTCGGGTGCTATGACAATTTGATTATAACCAGAATAACCATCAAGAAAACAATAGAAAGCATAACCCGCTAACCTCTCAAGCATTTGGTCAATGAACGGCAATGGGAAGTGGTCCTTCCTTGTGGTGGCGTTTAGCTTCCTATAGTGAATGCACACCTTCCAACCGGTTTGAATATGTTGAGGAACAAGTTCATTCTCGGCATTAGCTACCACTGTCACTCCGGATTTCTTTGGTACGCATTGAACGGGCGAAACCCACTTACTATCCGAGATTGGATAGACAACTCCACAATCTAGAAGCTTTATGATCTCCTTTTTTCACTACTTCCATCATCGGAGTGTTAAGACGGCGTTGAGCCTCTCTAGTTGGTTTGGCCCCCTCCTCAAGAAATATGTGATGCATACAAGTTGTAGGGCTTATACCTTTAATATCGGCCAATGTCCAACCTAGGGCAGATTTGAACTCCTTCAAAACTCGAAGC
>NZ_AMGM01000298.1 GCF_000298295.1 Cecembia lonarensis LW9 | reverse complement strand
GAACTGGGTGCGCTGGTTCCGTTGATCGCAATCCCGCACTCGCCAGGCAATGTTAAGACTGTCGCGGAAACGTCCGGTGTTGAACTGTCGCAGGTCTGCGTCGGCTCGTCGGTAAACAGTTCCTACGAGGATCTGGCCACGGTAGCGGCGATCCTCAAGGGGCAACAGATCCACCCGCGCATCCAGTTGACGGTGACTCCCGGATCGCGGCAAATCCTGCAGACCATTATTGCCTCGGGAGTGTATGACGACCTGCTACAAGCCGGAGCGAGAATGTTGGAACCCATCTGCGGGCCTTGCGTGGGAATCGGCCAGGCCCCGTTAGGCAACGAAGCCTCGCTGAGGACTTTCAACCGGAATTTCCCGGGACGCAGCGGCACCGCAGAGGATATGGTCTACCTGTGTTCGCCCGCAACCGCTGCAGCCAGTGCGCTGACCGGTGTCATTACCGATCCGAGCGCTGTGGGCATTCAGTCACTGCGTCCGGCGGTACATGCCGGCATGGACATCCACTCGATTCACATTTCCGCACCGCTTCCGGAGGCCAGACGCACGGCAATTGAAATTATCCGTGGCTCGAACCTTGTACCGCCGCCGGTGCCCGGCCCGTTGCCGCCGACGATTGATGCCCGCGTACTGACCGTAGTTGGTGACGACGTTTCCACCGGTGACATGGCGCCC
>NZ_AMGM01000297.1 GCF_000298295.1 Cecembia lonarensis LW9 | reverse complement strand
GTACCTGGATTTGGGCGTGCAATCGCTGATCATCCCGATGGTCAACACCGCCGAGGACGCCCGCGATGCGGTGGCTGCCTGCCACTACCCGCCGATGGGTGTGCGTGGCGTCGGCTCGGCGCTGGCCCGCTCGGCCCGCTGGAACCGCGTCCCGGACTACCTGACCAGGGCCGGGGAATCGCTGACCCTGATGGTGCAGATCGAATCGGCGCAAGCCGTCCAGAACGTCGAGGCGATCGTTTCCACCGAAGGGGTCGACGGCATCTTCATCGGTCCCTCGGACCTCGCCGCCTCCATGGGCGTGATCGGGCAGCAGGACCACCCTGACGTCGTGGCAGCGGTGGAAAAATCCATTGCCGCTGGCAAGGCCGCCGGAAAGTACGTCGGGGTCAACGCGTTCGCTGAGGCCGCGGCCAAACGCTACATCGAACTCGGTGCCCACTATGTGGGTGTCGGCGCCGATGTGTCGCTGCTGGCCCGGGGCACCGAGGCGCTGGCAGCCAAGTTCAGGCCCACTGCCGCAGGCCCGACCGGGACACCGACCAGCTACTGACCTCTCGCCGGACCCATCCCGGCAGCACCTCACAAGCGGTCTTGTCCGGAGCATTGAGCTCCGCACAGGACCGCTTGGTTTTTCTCCGAGGACGGCACCGAGGACCGGTAAACCCGTGGTTTATGCCCGGCGCG
>NZ_AMGM01000296.1 GCF_000298295.1 Cecembia lonarensis LW9 | reverse complement strand
ACTGTCACAGCATGCACGTTCTGGTGCGAAAACCCTATGTCACCCGTACTAGGAGCAGGCGTCGGACTCTTAGTATCACTGATGGAGCGGAGTCTAAACTTCGATTGCGAAAGATGGTGGCTCAGCGATGAGGTGACATTGGGCGGCTCTTCAGCGCATTTCATGTTTACGTCGCATATCACCACGGGCTCCCCCCCCTACCCAAGAATTTCTGTATTCATTCGAACAGACAACTGCGTTCTCTAACGTGCCGTTGATCGTTGCGGGAGCCATGGCTGCCGAGAACCGTATGTCGTCCATATAGTCTCCCCTTGTTCGTGTTGATGTATTCGGACGGGACCTGAGTCGCGGAGAAGCAAAGACTGCGTCGACTCAGTTTCATCCGAAATTCGATGAAACTCATTTCGGATCACGTTGGAATCTGACAATCAGATCTCCGCTACGTCAAAGGTCGGCAGGCATCACCCTGGGACATCAACACCAGACCGAGCGATAAACTCCGGGGAAGAGAGGCATGAGCTTCAAATTCTGGGGGTCGCATTCTCTTGTTCTGTTCGGGCCCCAGTTGGGGTCTACAGTTCGATCTGCCAACCCACATCGAACGACAACCGGCGCAACGCACGGACGATATGAGGTATCCGGCTACGCACATGACCAATAGCCACTTTTAGTCCCAGTCTAGGAGAAACT
>NZ_AMGM01000295.1 GCF_000298295.1 Cecembia lonarensis LW9 | reverse complement strand
CTCCACCGCGGACGAGGCCACCGCCAAGTTCGGTGCCAATGTCGCCCCGGGCGTCTCCCACGCACCTTGGAACACGCCAACGGCGAGACCGAGATCGAGAAGAAGCCCGAACGCGTCGTGGTGCTGGACACCGGCGAACTCGACGCAGTGCTGTCTCTGGGCATCACTCCGGTCGGGATCCCCTCCACCGAGGGCGCCAACTCAATCCCCAGCTACCTGGCCGACGACGTCAAGGACGCACAGACCGTGGGCACCATCCAGGAACTGAACCTGGAGGCCGTTGCCGCGCTGAAACCGGATCTGATCATCGGCTCACAGCTGCGTGCCGACAAGCTCTACCCGCAGCTGTCGCAGATCGCCCCGACGGTCTTCTCCATCCGCCCGGGTTACCCGTGGAAGGAAAACTTCCGTCTGGCCGCAGCAGCGTTGGGCGAGGAAACCAAGGCCGTCGAGGTCCTGAACGCCTATCAGGACAAGGCCACAGCATTGGGCAACGATGTGACCGGCGATCCGAAGATCTCACTGTTGCGTTTCATGCCGGAGAAGATCCGCCTCTACGGCAACGCCTCGCTGATCGGGGTGATCCTCAATGATGCAGGATTCTCCCGGCCCGCCAACCAGGACATCGATGACCTGGCCAAAGAAATCTCCGGGGAGAATCTGGCCGAGGCAGACTCGGACTGGATTTTCT
>NZ_AMGM01000294.1 GCF_000298295.1 Cecembia lonarensis LW9 | reverse complement strand
GATGCGCCGGCGAGGCGTCGCGGTTTGCCACGACCAACCGATGCATCAGCCCCCACCGAAAGTTCGGAACCGACTGATGCACGTCGTGTTTCCCACACCGAACCAGCTAAAACTCCGGCTCCAGCCCCTGCAGGAGGACGCCGCGGACTACCCCGCACCACCCTTCCCGCAGCTGGAGCAAGCGAAAATACGGAACAGGGAAGGGTCAAAACTGCCGTAATGGCGGCTGAACCCGTAACTGCACCCGTCGTGGAACGTGTGGACACGACGGTTGGTAGCGTAAACCCGGTGGACACGTCCGCGCCTGGGCGGGAAACCGGAAGAGTGGAAAAGCTGCGTCGCAGTCGAGGTGGACGCGCAGCACTGTGGGCCGTGGGAATACTGGTGGTCTTGGCCCTCGCGGTGTTTACCGCTCGGTGGTTGATGACTACGGAACCCGTCCAGAGTTTCGTTGCGCGCTATCCGGGGGAAACTGAGCTACCGCCAGGAGCGCCGGTGGGATTTCCCGCCTGGCTGGCCTGGCAGCATTTCTTCAACATCTTCTTGATGGTATTAATCATCCGTTCGGGTTGGCAGGTACGCACGCAACGTCGTCCTCCGGCAACATGGACGGCTCGTTGGGGAGCAAACCCCAAGAAAATAAGCATCAATCTGTGGCTACACCAGTCGCTGGATATCTTGTGGATGGTCAAT
>NZ_AMGM01000293.1 GCF_000298295.1 Cecembia lonarensis LW9 | reverse complement strand
GGCCCGGGATTCCCCGGTGGCCAGCATCGAGACCACGATGCGTCCGCGCTCGATGCGACCGGCCTCGAACGACTTTTTGGCCTGCTCCAGGATCTGCTGCGCCTGGGTTTTGGCGGCCTCCAGGCGCGCGGCGGACTGCTCTTCCAGCACGAAGTATTCGGCCGCCTTCTCAAGCAACAGCTCGTGGCGTTGGGTCATCTCCGACGCCTTGGTGCGCGCCTTTTCCCGGGCGGCCAGCGCCACCGCCGATTTCCGATCCTTGGCCATGACTGCTCCTCCCAACGACACCTAACGGTCACCACAGGATAAACCCACCGGTGCCCGTAAAACAGTGGTGGGCCTGGATCGTTCCGGGCGCAGGTCCCGCGACCCGGACGGGTTGCCAGTCACAGCGCCGGGTGCCCGTCCGGAGCCCCGATCCTGCCGGCCGGCATCCCCGGCCACGCGTGGACAACCACCGGTGGCCTGTGGAAAATCCTTCCGCCGCGCCCCGGTTGCACACAGTTGAACGCACCGTGGATAACGAAAAGCGTGTTACCCACCGCGCATTCGCGTGTGCACAACCGCATCAACACCGTTGATGGCCCCAGCCCGGCACGATGCCGTTCACTGTTTCTCGTCCCTCGGACCAACGGCACCGCTACTGGTTCGCCGAGACTTCTGCTCCTTCGTCGGGCTCGTCAAACCACCATG
>NZ_AMGM01000292.1 GCF_000298295.1 Cecembia lonarensis LW9 | reverse complement strand
CGGCTGTTTTTCGTCTTCGGGGGCTGAAGTTGAGCCACTTCTTCAGGTTATAGGCACAGGCTCCCATCACCATCTTTTTGTGGGCGGATTCCAGGCCCCGGGTGTTGATTTTGGACAGGCCCAGGTAATTGATCAGCGTGCCCAGCACGGGCTCTACCGTTGACTGCCGCTTTTTCTTCATCCACTCAGCATGTCTTGAGTTCATCCGTTCTTTGGCTCGTTCGTATTCTTCCCGGTAGTAGGTGATGTCGATCTTTTTTTCCTGTTGTTTTTTACCCAGACAGCTTTTCTTAAGGGGACAGTCTTTGCAATCGGCTCTTGTGGTGAAGTACTGGCGCTGCAGGCTGTCCTGAGCGGAGAACTTGATGGTGCGAAAAGTGGCTTTCTTTCCCTGAGGACAGATCCAGCAGTCTTCATCTCTGTCATAGACAAAGCCTTTGGGCCCTCCTTTGTAGGCATCCGATACCGGAATGTAGGCCCGGATGGCTTCTTTTTCCAGAAAGGCATAGTTTTCTCCCGAGCTATAGGCTCCATCGGCCAGCACTGATCTCACGCCAAGGCCCAGGCTCAGGAGCCTTTGACAAGCTGCAGTCACTACTCCTTGCAGGCACTGACTATCTTTCTGGTCAGCCAGCTCTGCCTGGGTATGGACAATGACATGATGGGCGGTATCCACACTGAGTTGGTCAAGGTAGCAG
>NZ_AMGM01000291.1 GCF_000298295.1 Cecembia lonarensis LW9 | reverse complement strand
ATTGCCTCCATGGTTGAGCGCCCTGGCATGAACCCGAATTGGTTGTCCGAAACCCGTGTCTCTTGCCTCAATCTATGCTCAATGACTCTCTCCCAGAGCTTCATTGTATGACTCATTAGCTTAATACCCCTATAGTTCATGCAATTTTGTACGTCGCCCTTATTCTTGTAGATAGGCACCAAAGTGCTCGTTCGCCACTCATTTGGCATCTTCTTCGTTTTCAAAATCCTATTGAAAAGGTCAGTGAGCCATGTTATACCTGTCTCTCCCAAAAGTTTCCACACTTCGATTGGTATATCGTCTGGGCCTATTGCTTTTCTATGCTTCATCTTCTTCAAAGCTACAACCACTTCTTCCTTCCGGATTCGACGATAAAAAGAGTAGTTTCTACACTCTTCTGAGTTACTCAACTCCCCTAAAGAAGCACTCATTTCATGTCCTTCATTGAAAAGATTATGAAAATAACCTCTCCATCTGTCTTTAACCGCGTTCTCTGTAGCAAGAACCTTTCCATCCTCATCCTTGATGCACCTCACTTGGTTTAGGTCCCTTGTCTTCTTTTCCCTTGCTCTAGCTAGTTTATAGATATCCAACTCTCCTTCTTTGGTATCTAGTCGCTTATACATATCGTCATAAGCCGCTAACTTAGCTTCTCTCACAGCTTTCTTCGCCTCTTGCTTCGCTATTCTATACCTTTCAC
>NZ_AMGM01000290.1 GCF_000298295.1 Cecembia lonarensis LW9 | reverse complement strand
GTTTTAGGTGGAATTTCATTTAAAATGCCATGTCATATTTGCTTTACATTTTAGCATATGCATTAATATAGCTTTGCATAATATTGCATGATGTTGCGGATGCTCAGGTAAGTTCAGGTGAGTACATATTGATGGTATGGTTGCATGGTAGTTGGTTATGAGTTGATGCACGTAGAGCTCACTATCCTGCACCCCGGTGTTAGTGCTCCACCCGAGGCTCGGGCCTAGCCTTCACGTGATCGTTCACCTCCCGCACCACACGCTCACCTTGAATCCAAGGCAGGTGCCAACCTGTCATACAGACCACATTAGGTGGTTCCGACTCGTAGGTGACTTGCGATATTTCGCTCAGCCTTCACGTGATTGTAGCACTTGAACATACCTATTTACACCTAGCTTGTCGTATAGACCACATTAGGTGGTTCTGACTCGTGTGCAGGATTTGGTAGATGAGCTATAGGTTCAGCCGTACAGGTCATGTTAGGTGACTCCTGCTGGCATATTATGTGACATTGATTTATTCCACCTGACTTACTTATTTCATGGCTAAGATACTTGACATGGCATGGCATATACTTGGTTTTCATTACTCTCGAGCATGATTTTTATATACGTATGTATAATTATTTTCTGGGAAATTATACGAGTTTTACGGTGATGGGTTATTACTTTTGAAAAGCGAAATGGTTTTTAAAAGCTTTGT
>NZ_AMGM01000289.1 GCF_000298295.1 Cecembia lonarensis LW9 | reverse complement strand
AGAGCATAGGGCGGCCGATGGCGGACCACCAGGCTCTATCAGCGGCCATCAATCAGGCGAAACTGACAGAAGAATTTGCGGAAACTCTTCAAGAAGGATCGACCAAGCCGCTCAATACCAGGAAAAGAATCGGGCTATTACGCACCTACATCGAGGCATCGGTGTGACGCACGAGATCGGGGAAGGCGCCGTCCAGTCACTTTATGACGACTACCTCGGGCTGGAATCAGACTTGAGATCCACCCCATCAGGGCTGGCTGCACTGAGCCGCAGTTACCCTAAGCATCTTCTGCTTGCGGCTGCTAGTAGCCTCGAAGACAGAGTTAAACGGCTGGTCTCGCAGATATTCGAGCGGGACGGCACAGATCGGCTCGCAACGTTCGTTTCCAAGCGTGTGATGGCTCGTAGTTACCACACGTTGTTTGATTGGAAGGCAGGTTCGGCAAGGGGTTTTTTCAGCAGTTTCGGTGACGCCTGCGGCCAAGCCTTCAAGACCGAGCTCCAGTCAAATCGTGAGTTAAAAGAGCAACACGAAGCTTTTATGAGATTGGGCCAGCTTCGGAACCTGCTGGTACATAACGACTATGCGAGTGCTCCGGTCGAGCTGACGCCGAAGGAGATCATGAACAAGTATGAGCTAGCCCTTGGTTTTGTTGACCGGATCGAGTCGTTTGTGGTCATCAACTGATATGTGAAAAGTTTAT
>NZ_AMGM01000288.1 GCF_000298295.1 Cecembia lonarensis LW9 | reverse complement strand
ACTCCTACTATAGGGTTTGTATTGCACTTGGTCAAGCCCGAAACTACAAGTAAGCTTCAAGTGATATTGATACATTACCTTGTGCATCTTTATCGGTTAAAGATACCATCCCTAGATGAAGGAAAAGTACTTCCAGAGAAGATGCCACATCTACACTACATATGAGGCAGATAAGGCAAGTGAAAATGATACCACACTTCGGTACTCAGAAGTTTCGTGATTAGTCAATGGCTTGGATCTTGCAAGTCCCCAACCGAGGAGCTTCCCTCACTCGGGAACTTAGGGGAGTACTGTTTGTACCATACTTGACCAATCCCGAAACTACTGAGCACCGGTCAACGTTATACCGTCAAGGACCCAGAAGAGTTTCCCTCCAACCAGGAGGCCAATCACAGCGCGACACGTGTCGACATCAGAAGCCAATCATAGCGCAACACGTGTCAACATCAGAAGCCAATCACAACACGACACGTGTCAATGTTAGAATGAAATTAGAATCTCTCTTCTATAAATAGAGATCATTCTCTCATAATATTTCCTAATGTCATTTGTACTACATCATTCACTAGTACTCACTAAAGGAGAGCTTGAACCTATGTACTTGTGTAACCCTTCACAATTAATGAGAACTCCTCTACTCCGTGGACGTAGCCAATCTGGGTGAACCACGTACATTTTGTGTTTGCTTCCCTGTCCCTATCCATTT
>NZ_AMGM01000287.1 GCF_000298295.1 Cecembia lonarensis LW9 | reverse complement strand
ACTCGAGGAACCTTTAGAACCTATAGTTCAAATAGTTCCATAGATGGCAATGGTAACAATACTTCCATTTGACTTTAATGTAACCATTGGAACTATAGGTGCCGTGGCGACAGGCAGATGGACATTGGAGGTAATAGATCCATAAGTGCCGGCCATAAATGGTTCCAAAGGTGCCATAGACAGTATTAGAAGTAATGGAACCATTGGTTCCGCCACCTTGAATCCGCAGCGCTGCCCTCCAAGCGATAATCGGTAGACAGCTCCACCAGCCGTCTAAGTGCCTTGTTGATAACTAAGCATCAGCAGGCGTGCCCCTGGATCACTGACACACCTCCTAGCGAAGGAGAGCCCACACAATCGATCGACCCTAATGGAGCTATTGGTGCAATAAGTGACCACGATCGCAACTGGAACCTTTAGAAGTAATGTAAATATTGGTTACAAAGGTTCCAGGAACTTATGGAACCATAAATTCCATGACTACTATTAGAGCCATTTGCATGGAACTAATGGAACCTTTCGCGCCCTGGAGGTTTTAGTGCAAGTGGAACCATTGGAACTTGCGGTGCTAATGGTTCCATTTCTTCCATAGGCGGCCGCCGCAAGGCTGAAACAGTTTCCGGCGTGTCGAAGCATCAACACACCTAAGAGTGGGGGAGTAAGGCATATTGTGGCTGGTGAAGACTTCCCGTCGTAGCCGGACGACAG
>NZ_AMGM01000286.1 GCF_000298295.1 Cecembia lonarensis LW9 | reverse complement strand
AGGATCCCGCGGCACGCTCCCCGATGCGTGGATGGTGGGCCAGTGCGGCATCGATTTCCGCTTCCGTGAAGGGGTTGGCCGATTTTTCGGCAACCTTCAGGAGTTCATCAACGGATGCCATTGGGCGGGCAGCGAGAAGAGTCTCAACCCAGCGGTCTATGTCGGCACATGGCCGAAGGATGGCTGTTGCGCTAGCCGAATCGAGTGCGTTGAAACGAGAAATGTCCATGGGGTGGTCAGCTCTTTCATCCTGCTTGAGTTGCTTGCACCATCCAGGGCTGAACACCCTTACAACCGATCTTTCAACCGGATTCGACTCGATGTTTCTGGATGGTGGAACTTCGTGTCCACACAATGTAACCCGGGTCACAGGCCTTCCGTCAAGGGGTCCTTCGAAAAACTTTTATCGCTCCATCGTCTGACCGGCAGGGGCAGGGCGCTGGAAATGAGCCACCGAAACCCTTGTCTTTGATCGAAGATGGGGCCATACTTGAATTTCACGAAGCAATATTCAGATTCCATATATTGGAATCTTTGTCGTTCAGAGGAGGAACTCATGAAGATTACCCAGCTCACCGTCGAGGAACCAGACAAGCAAGCTTCGCGTGTCCCCGAACCCTCGGCGGCACTCAGTACCGGAATCTTCCACCCGATCGGCGGACTCGACCCAGACATGAGCCGAAGCCCGCAGATCTCCAACCCGCGCATCG
>NZ_AMGM01000285.1 GCF_000298295.1 Cecembia lonarensis LW9 | reverse complement strand
GGGCCTGTGGTGGCTGTTGCCCACCCTCGCGTTCATCGGCATCGCCCAGGGCGCCATCATCGCCCCGAACCAGGCACTGACGATGCTCGAGGTGCCCGAGAGCGCATCGGGCAGTGCCGGGGGAGTGATGCAGACCGGCCAGCGGATCGGCACCGCGGTGGGTATAGCGATGATGACCGGGATCTTCTTCGCCACGCTGCGCGCCACGGCCTGGGACACCGCCATGAGCGTGGGGCTGGCCTCCATCGCAGTGGTGGTCCTGGCGACACTGCTCGTGGCGCTCGCCGATCAACGCCGCCGCACCCGCGGAACACCCGCGCCCCGAACCTGATCAGTGGTGCGCCGCCGGGGCATCGCGCAGCAACCGCCCCACGGTGTCCTCGTCGACCTGAGAAAAATCCTCGTAGTGGGCACCGACAGAGGCGAAATCACGCGGCGATCGCAGTACCACGAGGGTATCGGCCCCCGGCATGGACCCGGCCAGGTCCCGCGGAGCCACAGGCACCGCAACAATCAGCTGCGCAGCACCGCAGGCCGTAGCGACTTCCAACGCCGCGTGCATGGTCGCCCCGGTGGCCAGCCCGTCATCGCAAAGCACCACGATCCGCCCGGCAATCTCCGGGGCGAAGCCGGCGAAGCGTGCCGCCAGATACTCCAGCTCGGTGTCCGCATTGATCTCCGCCTCCTCGAGCGCAGCGGCCGGGAAGGTAT
>NZ_AMGM01000284.1 GCF_000298295.1 Cecembia lonarensis LW9 | reverse complement strand
TCCTTGATCGTAAGCACCCGAGCAACTACATGTCAGGTTTGAAGTTTTGCGGGTACAGGGATTTGATATCTTTATGATTGATGGACATGATGTTCTGTAAGGTATGCTTCAGCCATTCATAGGGATTCACTCCGTGTTTTTTGCAGATCGCAAAGAAGGAGTAGACCATGGCTGCTCTTTTGGCGGCGCTGTGTGAGCCTGCAAACAGGTAGTTTTTTCTTCCCAGTGCCACAGGTCTGATGGCATTTTCCACCAGGTTGTTGTCTATTTCCAGTCTGCCGTCATAGAGGTAATTGGACAGTTCGGCCCATCTTTCGGCACTGTACCGTAGTGCCTTTCCGATGGCACTGTTGGGCATTACGTTCCTGTCCTGCAGCTGTTCCTTTATCCACTTTGACATACTGTTGATGACAGGCAGGGACCTGTCGAGTCTGAGTTTTTTTATTCCGGCAGGATCCAACCCTTTCTCACGGGCTTCTCTCTCCACTTCATACAGCTTCTGAATAAACTGAAGCGCCTCTCCGGCTCTTTTGCTGTCGTTGCTTTGGGCATCATAAAATTCCCTGCGCGCATGTGCCCAGCAGGCCAGGTGGGTCACCCCTTCCTGCATTCCGGGCTTTTTGTAGGCAGCATATCCGTCGGTCTGCAGGTATCCCCTGAAACCTTTCAATATATTTTCAGCAGCCACGGCACCACGGCCGGGCTGATAATC
>NZ_AMGM01000283.1 GCF_000298295.1 Cecembia lonarensis LW9 | reverse complement strand
AAACGATAATGAAAAACCGGTGATATTCTATCCAGGGGATCTAGAGTTCAATGGATCCTCTTCATTCTGTGAAGCATTTATAGAATTTCCAGTAGCTACTGCAACCGATAACTGTGACACGGAAATCGTTGTTATTGGAACGAGAAGTGATGGTCTTACATTCAGTGATCCTTTTCCTTTGGGCGTCACTATAGTTACATACAGTGCCCAAGATGCCGCAGGTAACCAGGCAGATGAAATCATTAAGACCGTTACCATTAGGGATTTCCATGCACCAGAGATCAATTGCCCTGATGATATAAATACCACCATAGCCTCAGGGGAAACAGGAGCAGTTGTAACTTATGACCTTCCAATTGCCACTGACAACTGCGGCACTCCCAATGTCCAATTGATCAGCGGACCGGCCAGCGGGGAAGTATTCCCACTGGGCATCACCACTGTGACCTACAGGGCCACCGATGAGGCAGGAAATTCCACAGACTGCAGCTTCACGGTAACAGTTACAGAAGATGCCGATACTGAAGCACCGGTCATCAGTGACTGTCCAATGGACATTTCCGTATCCAATGATGCAGGAAGTTGCGGGGCTGTGGTCAACTGGACCCCACCGACCGCTACCGATAACAGTGGTTCAGTGAACCTGACCAGCAACTTTGAGCCGGGAAGCTTCTTCCCTGTGGGCAGCACCACGGTGACCTATACCGCCACC
>NZ_AMGM01000282.1 GCF_000298295.1 Cecembia lonarensis LW9 | reverse complement strand
CCCTGCATCACCAACATAAGCAGGAGCGCATACAGCATGTAGGGCCCGGAATGACTCAGGATGGGGCGCGGCTTGGGGCGGTTCCGCAGCAAGACCAAGTACCAAACACCCAGCGGGACAAGCAGAGCGCCGATACCCAGAAGAAGTGGCCAGGAAGCAACCCCGAGCAGGGCGATGACGGTCGAAATGATCAACACCAAAGCCAGCGCGAAGCCGCGGGGCGCCTCGGTGGAGTGCACCATGGCACCGGAAGCGCCGTCCACTTCGGCGAGCGCAGCGCGTGGGTCGAAGCCCACTGTCCGAGGGCTTTCGTCAGGCATGTCCAGACTCTCTTTCCGTTATGGAAAATCCTAACTTTTCAGAGTGGAAAATCAAGCGTTAGAGGTTGTCAGCCCGCCCTTGGGACGTGCGAACGCGCCGAACAACGAACGGTCCGCCCCATAGATGCACAGGGCAAGTCCTGCCGACATGACCAATGCCTTGATGGCGATTTCCTGCGGATTCGATGGCAGTAGCATCACCTGCGCTGGCCCCACCAGGGACACCAACAACACCATCCACAACACATACGCCGGCGATATCCGCGGCTCCAATGCCTGGGCATGCTTCTGCCGTCGGGCAATCGTGGCAACGGTGATGAGCATGATGATGGCAGCCATGGCGATCGCTCCAGGGATGACAAACGCCTTGTAGGCAAAGAGGAAAGTCATTGTG
>NZ_AMGM01000281.1 GCF_000298295.1 Cecembia lonarensis LW9 | reverse complement strand
TGGTCCGCCTGGACCACTTCAACCAGGTGACCCCGGACGTCCAGCGCGGCCGCGGCTACCTCGAAGACCTGGGTTTCCGCGTCACCGAGGACATCAAGGACGAAGAAGGCACCACCTACGCCGCTTGGATGCACCGCAAGGGCACCGTGCATGACACCGCCCTGACCGGCGGCGACGGCCCGCGCCTGCACCACGTGGCCTTCTCCACCCACGAGAAGCACAACATCATCCAGATCTGCGACAAGATGGGCGCCCTGCGCATGTCCGACCGCATCGAGCGCGGCCCCGGCCGGCACGGCGTCTCCAACGCCTTCTACCTCTACATCCTGGATCCGGATGATCACCGCATCGAGATCTACACTCAGGACTACTACACCGGGGACCCGGATAACCCGGTGATCACTTGGGATGTGCACGACAACCAGCGCCGCGACTGGTGGGGCAACCCGGTGGTCCCGTCCTGGTACACCGAGGCTTCCAAGGTCCTGGACCTGGACGGCAACGTGCAGGAACTCATCGAGCGCACCGATTCCTCGGAGATGGCGGTGACCGTCGGCGCCGACGGCTTCTCCTACACCCGTGAAAAGGATGAGGACGGCACCTACCGCGGCGAGGCGGCCAAGGGCTTCAAGCTGGGCAACCAGCTCTAGAGCACCTGCAACATCACCGGGCCGGCGTGCGGCGCATCATCGATTCGATGGTGCACCGCACGCCGGCCT
>NZ_AMGM01000280.1 GCF_000298295.1 Cecembia lonarensis LW9 | reverse complement strand
GAGAGCGGTGTCCTTCGATTTTTGAGAAAGTAATCCTGTTGGGAGTCTGGCTCTCGAGATTCGGAGGGCGGTGCCTCTTCGATTTTGGAGCAAGCAATCTTGTTGGGAGTGTTTTCTCGAATGTGAGTAAAGGTTGGGCATGTTTGCTAGTCTACCTTGCCACGAAGCACAGAGGTTGACACACAGGGACTTTCCAATTATCCAGCAGTGGTACTGTTCCTTTACCCTTGTGGGTAATAATATGGTAGCTAGACCTTCAAAATTTATGGGTCTAAACTTTGTTAGTGCTGTTTCTTTGCTATTCTTTTACCCTTCTTGGTCAGAGCGATGTAGTGGGAGCTGCAAGCTTCACGTGCTCAACTTTGGCAGAGAACTTTGGCAAAGTTATCTGTGGTACCCATGAGCTATTGTTGCGTGTGGGAAGTGGGTGATTGAACAGTAAGATTCATGTGTTTTCTACTTCCCCAGAAGTCTTCGACAGAATGCCCATAATTTCCGCAAAGCTGAGTGTGCGTGTGACAGGTGCTGACAAGGCTGGAAAAGTAGGTGCCTCTTCGATTTCTGAGATCGGCCCTCGTGGTCTCTGGGGAGCCCAGCTTTTGAGAAAGCGAGCGCCTCTTCGATTTCTGAGATCGGCCTTCGTGGTCTTTGAGCAGCCCAACTTTTGAGAAAGCAAACGCCTCTTCGATTTCTGAGATCAACCCTCGTGATCTCTAAGC
>NZ_AMGM01000279.1 GCF_000298295.1 Cecembia lonarensis LW9 | reverse complement strand
GTAGGCAGATTATAAAACGAATTTGAGAAATAAGATGATGGATGGATTAGTTAGAGGTCCGTTCTTCACACATGACACACTTGTACATGAATCGATTTCCAATTGCTTTTCAATAAACTATGATGCTCAACACCCCAGATTGACCGTGATGCACAAATTAACCCTCAGATTTTCCTTTACTTATTGAATTGGATGAATGCATGCGACAATCCAAATTATTCTCTAAAAGTCCCCTATATGAATGCATAATAGAGATACAATCAGAGATCATTACGTTCAATGAAAATCATAAGTGTTGACGAGGCAATTGTAACTATGAATGCATGATACGTTTGTCAAGAATTCAATTAAACGCGATTGTGACAAGCAACCTTCACTACTCATGAATATAAACTTGTAACAATTAGGTGAAACTCATTTATATTCTAGCATCTAATTCATGTATGAAAACTAAGTATGCATCCTTAATAAACATACAAGAATCAGTTATGAAGAAAATAGATAATTCAATTGCAATCACAACTTATCAAATCACAATTGGAAGAAATCAATTCATATCACAAGCATGTTCATGGCTTCAAAACTTCCCCCTAACTAAATAGGGGTTTAGTTTCTCATGTTCACAAAACAAAGATAAACAGAATTATACATTGAAAACAAAAGAAAGAAAACACCTAAACGTTCCAACGATCCATGTTGGATAGCAAGCACGTACAAAAA
>NZ_AMGM01000278.1 GCF_000298295.1 Cecembia lonarensis LW9 | reverse complement strand
GAATGGGTTCTTTGAGAGACAAGATAGTAATCAACAAATATAACAACCTAGTTCCTATACCACAAGCTCCAAGGTAGTCGATAAGGATTTATAAACCGTCTCAGTTGAATGGTTTTGAACTTTATGACTACATTGAGTGCATATACGATATATACTCAAGAAAATGGTAAAGTACCATTTGACTCGAAATAATGAAACCTTCATAGCTAATTGGTAGCTTAAGGTGACTACAATCAAAGAGAATGGTTGACTTTAAAGGAACCATTTTTGACGTAGTCTTAGTTTCAATTAATTCGAAGATTGCTAGCTACAACTAAATGGTGATTCAATGTTTTGACATAATATGGGTTTCCGAAACCATTATTAAGATAGTCTTGATAATATATGTGCTAAAACTATGAATCACAAGACATGTAAGTTGTAGAGATCCTACCATCATGAATCTTAACAAGCTAGTGAAAGCTATAAGCGTCTTATGAGAGAAAGATCAAATCAATTGATTTCTCATAAAGATGTAAATGAATCTTTTGTTTACTAGGTTTACAAAAGATTAGTGGGAGTTAATCATGTTCCTAAATTTGAATATATATATATACACATATATGATATATTAATTTTGGATATGAAAAGAATACTTCTTCGTTAAAGTTATGACTTTTGATAAGCTCATATTTATATATATTTTACATAGAATTCACTTGTCTTTCTTAGTTAGTTCCTTAT
>NZ_AMGM01000277.1 GCF_000298295.1 Cecembia lonarensis LW9 | reverse complement strand
CAACGCCTGACCGGGGATCACCTCACCACCCCCATCTATGTCGGAACCAGCGCCCCGAAGGGAACAAACACATGAGCAAGCCGCTGCTTTTCAACGCATTCCTGATGAACACCGCCAGCCACATACACCACGGCCAATGGCGCCACCCCGAGGCACGCCAGCACGAGTTCAACGACGTGAACCTCTGGATCGAACTGGCCAAGACCCTGGAAGAGGGCCTGTTCGACGCAATGTTCTTCGCCGATGTCACGGGCCTTTACGGCCCGGCCGACGGCCAATACGTGGACAACGTACACGAGGGGCTGCAGATCCCGTCCAACGATCCCGCGGTGCTGCTCGGCGCCCTGGCCGTGGCCACGAAGAACATCGGGTTGGCCTACACCTCCAATGTCATGCAGAACCATCCGTTCAACTTCGCCCGCCAAGTCTCCACCCTCGACCACATTTCCAAGGGCCGCATCGCATGGAACATCGTCACCAGCACCCAGGAAAATGCCGCACGCAACTTCGGCTTCGACGCCTTGGTCGAACACGATGCCCGTTATGACTGGGCCGACGAATACCTGGATGTCGCCTACAAGCTCTGGGAAGGATCGTGGGACCAGGATGCGTTGCTGGTGGATAAGCAAGGCGAGCGCTATGCGGATGCGTCGAAGATCCACAAGATCAACCACGTTGGTGCCCGCTACAAGGTCGAGGGCCCGCACTTGCCCTCGCCCTC
>NZ_AMGM01000276.1 GCF_000298295.1 Cecembia lonarensis LW9 | reverse complement strand
GTCCTGATCCCCATACAGAACAAGACCTCCGAACCATCCAAGTTCCAAACCTTTTTCCTTTTTCCTTTTTACTTGGCTCTTATTTTCCCGCTCTGCATGCTGGCCCTGAGCTACCCCGTCCCGATAATTATCGGGATTCGGGGATCCAAAGGGATATTTTCTTAACGCCTGCCTGGCGGACAGACAGGCTCAGTCCCCCTACAGGACGGAGGGGAATGGTTACCGCTTTTTTGCTAACAATGGGTTGTGCCTCTGGCACAATTCGTACCCCCATACAAAACCAATCTCCCAATCCTTCCTAGCTCCAACCCTTTTTCCTTTTGCCTTTTTACTTGGCTCTTAATCCTAAAGGTTCCACCGCGGGACCATTGGTCATTGAGCTTTCAGCTCATTTTTTAACCGCAATGACCCCAAAGTTTTTCGCAATGTGCGCCAACCTTAATGATGAAAAATTCAACCTTGCAAGCTCCTCATTCTTCACTTTTCATTCATCATTCTACATTATCACACCTCATCCATCGGTGGTTAAATTCAACTCCTACCGGAGTTGGGCGGACAGGGGACATAAAACCGGCTTCAGCCACCGGGTTGTACCCGGGGTAAATAACCTTCGGTATTGGACGCCTTCTGCGTCCTGATCCCCATACAGAACAAGACCTCCGAACCATCCAAGTTCCAAACCTTTTTCCTTTTTCCTTTTTACTTGGCTCTTATTTTCCCGCTCTGT
>NZ_AMGM01000275.1 GCF_000298295.1 Cecembia lonarensis LW9 | reverse complement strand
GCAACGATCTGTAGGCTGCGGGAATCCTATCGATCTTCTGCTGACCGTTAGGTTGGTCGGTCGCCCCAGTGGTGGCATGTCGTTGCCTACGCAACGCTTGGCCGGTATCGCCTGGGATTTGTTGTTTCCCCGGCCTTTTTACCGGGTGAAGCCAAACCATGTGGACAACACTCGATTTGTGCTCACGTTCACTTTCGGACCACTCCCCTAAATCGAATTTACATTGCCGATAATATAGATTATGTCAAGTGAGTTTTATCCTATTTAAAATAGGATAAAAATTAGACATTTAATGACATAAGATAGGTTATCGACTTTTCCCAATGGCGAATTGACCAGTCGAAAGCACGAAAAATACACAAGATCCCATAAAGGCCGGCCAGCGCCGTTTCAAGGCCACGGCACTCAGCGCGGGCGCGACAGGATCCAGGGCGGCAAGGACCCCAGTGCCACCGCAAGGGACACGTTCTCCTTGCCCGCCTCCAGCTCCACAATGAACTTCCGAGACGTTGGACTCGGCCAGGGCCTGTTGGTTGCATCCCAGCGATTTCCGCCGTGCGCGCATCGCGCCTCCAAATGCGGCTGCGTTCAGTTCAAGCAGCTCCATGCACCAATCGTGTCATTGAGCGGTGACATAACCATGTGAAGCCCGCCGCTAATTGGTCAAGCCACAGCCCCGGACCTACACTTTCGGCAGTAAATAGCTCCACCAGAAAGATAGGACCACCAT
>NZ_AMGM01000274.1 GCF_000298295.1 Cecembia lonarensis LW9 | reverse complement strand
AGGGACTTCTTGGCCTTTTTCCAGCGCTTGGCCCACTTCTCGGTGAGCTTGTCGACGTAAAGGTAGCCGTCCAGGTGATCGTATTCGTGTTGCATGACCCGGGCGAACCATCCGGTGGCTTCGAAGGAGATCGGGTTCCCGTCGCCGTCGAAGCCCTCCACGCGGGCGAATTCGGCGCGCTTGAGTGGGAAGTTCAGGGCCGGGGCGGAGAGGCAGCCCTCGAGCTCCTCGTCCGGGTCCGGAGTGGCCTGAGAGACCTTGGATAGGGTCAGGTGCGGGTTGACGATGACCCCGCGGGCCGGGACCTCATCCTCGTTCTCATACTGGTACGTGAAGATGCGCAGTCCGACCCCGACCTGCGGTGCCGCCAGGCCCACGGCGTTTGCCGCGTCCATGGTGTCGTACATGTCGGTGATGAGCTCACGGAGTTCGTCGGTGAACTCCGTGACTTCCTTCGCGCGCGTGTGCAGGACCGGTTCGCCGTAGATGGTAACTGGACGAATGCTCAAGACTTCTCCTGGTGCTCTCGGATGGAGGGGGGGATGCGGTGGTGGCTGCCAGCGGCAACCTGTGCTTCGGTGTTCGTTTTTCGCACCTGAAACCGAACTGCGGTGTGGAATAACAAAAGCCGCTCCGGAAAAGTTCCGGAGCGGCTTCATTGGGGTGAGTAACGGGGATTGAACCCGCGACCTTTCTGGACCACAACCAGACGCTCTGCCTAACTGAG
>NZ_AMGM01000273.1 GCF_000298295.1 Cecembia lonarensis LW9 | reverse complement strand
AGACCGGTGACCAATGCTGGCAACTTGGCCCGTGATGGTGCCAGATGCAGATTCACATGTTTCATTCCTTCGGTGGCATCCCACCAGAAGACTCCGTGGTCCGCAACGGCCCCGAGGAAGTCGCTATCGAAATCCGTAGGCAGCACGTCCAGGGAAGGGCGGACCCGAAGTTTCTTTGCTTCGGAAGAGATATCGGTGCGCACCGCGACGGGGCTGTGAAGCGTCACGGTAGACTTCGCCGATTGCCCGCGCAGCTCGATGCCCAAAGCGGCGGCCCGAGCCAAATGTTCCCAGATCATGGGCGAGAGGAAATCGCTGGTCGAAAGGTGGGTTCCATTCCACGCGACAAAAGCATTCAACTGCAATAGCGTGCAGAACCAAGCGACCTGATCCTGGTCATAGGCGTAGTCGAACGGCAGCACCGGGATTCCGCCGGTCCGGGTGTAGCGAAAATGCTGCCACGCCAGGTTGCCTGAGACCCAGCGGCCCTTCTCGTTGAGCTGTACCGGACGAATCTGTAGATCAAGTTTCGAGGTGTGGGGGATGGCCCCGGCCTTGATCTTTTGCAGTGCCGAAGCTTGGTAGCGGGCCAGGGTCTTGGGGCGCAGTTCGAACTGGATGCCGAGAGCACGTTCCTCGATGTCGCCAGTCCCTGGTTTGCCCTCGCCGATGAGTGAATCCAGGGTGCGTTCCCAGGGAGCTCGCGGGTCGGGGTCCTCGTAGTTCGTTTCG
>NZ_AMGM01000272.1 GCF_000298295.1 Cecembia lonarensis LW9 | reverse complement strand
AGGGCATCGATGCCTTGCGCCAGGAAATTGCCGGTGTGGTCACCGAACGCGGAGCCACCACACGCCGGCTTTCGGCCGACGTAGCTGCCATAGCGGAGAAAATGGGGGCCGGTTCTCGTTGGTGGAGCTCAAGCTCCCGGCGGAGCCGACCAGAAGGCGCTGACCACTGAGTTGGCCGAAGCCGCCGGGGTGGACACCGTGGTCTCAGCGGTGCGCCGCTCCTACAGACTTGACGCGCACAAAAAGACCGGGTGGCCGCTGACTCGCTGGCTTGCCAAGGTGCGCCCGGACCCGTTGCGTCGGCTGAACCTCAAAAGCGCCGATGTGAACCCCACGCTGAATCGCACCTCGTTGCCGATCCCCGGCGCCGCCCAAACAGCTCAGGCCGATTCCGCGGTCAGACGCTATGCCGAGCAAGCAAGCGCGGGTGCTCCCGCGGCCTGGCAGGGTTCGATCCGCAGAGCCTCACGTGCCGGCCGGGAAACACTGCCGGACGAACTTGATCAAGCCATCGCCAACACCGACATCGGGGCTCGCTCCGGGGCCTGGTGGTGGCCGGTGGTCTCGGTCATCCAATGGATCTCCTTGGTCACTGCACTGGCCGGGGCGCTGTGGTTGGGTGCGTTGTTCGCGGCCCAATACTTTCAATTCAGCTTGCCCGAGGTGCCCAAGATCGAAGGGTTCCCCGTCCCCACACTGATGGTGGTCTTGGGAATATTATTGGGAATCGTTC
>NZ_AMGM01000271.1 GCF_000298295.1 Cecembia lonarensis LW9 | reverse complement strand
GATAAGCCAAGTCGTCAAGGACGGTTTGGAAAGAGGACCCGATGAACAAACAACTGACAATTCAGCCCCGCTCGGCGTTGGCCGAGCTGACGGCAACAAATACCAGAGAACTGGTGCGAGACGGCAAGACGATGTTCTTCGTGCTGCTCTTTCCGCTCTTCTTCCTTGGACTGTTCTGGTTCATCGGCTATTCGACCGATGCCGATGCTGCCACGCCACATGTCGTGGTCGCAGAAAGCACGATTGGGCCGGAAATCAACGAGTCGCTGGAAAACCAAGGGATCGCGACAGTTCCCCGGAATGACCCGGCGGCCAACATTCTCCTGACCATCGACGGAGAGCACGCGACAGTGACCTTGGCGGCCACCGACCAACCGTCCTGGAGTCAGACGGTGCAGGCACTGCGGGATATAGGCATCCCGAGAACCGCAATTGACGTGGTCACCACCGAGGGAATAACGGCCATGGACCCGCTACGCACCTCCATGGCATCGATTTTGATGGTTTCCTTCCTTTCGCTGGCATTCCTGGGGACGGCTGTACCGCTGGTGAGCCTCCGGGGACAGGGAACGTTGCGCCTCTTGGGAACGACTCCCTTGAAACGCTCGGTCTTCGTGCTCTCACAATCACCGGCACGGTTTGGACTAGGTCTGTTTCAGATGATCTTGGTCATTTCGGTGACCTTCTATTTGGGATACCTGGACATCGCGCATCTGCCCAGATTGATCGTTACTG
>NZ_AMGM01000270.1 GCF_000298295.1 Cecembia lonarensis LW9 | reverse complement strand
GGATGGCTGCGATTGGCGTAGAAGAACCGTCTTGGATCTGGGCTGAGAGTTCGGCAAGAGACCATTCTAAAACTGGAAACTGACTTCAGGCTGTCCCCGCGGGCCGAGACCTGCATACGGATTTTGGCCGGTGACCCGTGCAAAAGAGTCATAGCCGCGCTTCTTCCGGAAAACCATTCCTAATGGAACAGCTCGACCTATAAAAGCGCGGTGATCAGCCTATAGGCGTACCAGCGGTGGTCTGAGACAAGAATATCCATGATGCTCAAGCGATATGTCGCGCTTTCGTTTTTTGCAGCCGTGGCGGAAACCAACGCGTCTCGACGAGTCTCACGTTCTGCTCATCGCCTCTCATTCTCAATATTGCAAGCAAAGGAAACAAACGTGATAACAATTGCCGGCCATGCCGAACAGTCCCTTCGGTCCGTCGAAAAGCTCTCGGAACAAGGTCGCTTATTGGTCAAGGGGGAAGACAAGCCTGGCATCGTGGCTGCTGTGGCCTCGATTCTTCGGGAGTTCGGAGCGAACATTATGTCGCTTGACCAGTACTCCACTGATCCCGAAAGCGGGAACTTCTTTCAGCGAACAGCATTTCATCTCGAAGGTTTCCAAGCCATGCGCCCGGAACTCGAAAGCGCGCTGGAGGAGCGACTGACTCGAGGGTTCGGAATGGAATGGAAGCTGCACTCGAGCTCGCAGCTTAAGCGGGTTGCGATCTTCGCGTCAAAGTCTGATCAC
>NZ_AMGM01000269.1 GCF_000298295.1 Cecembia lonarensis LW9 | reverse complement strand
GCCGCGAGGTCGTTGGCCTGGATGGCCTCGGAGATCTCGGCTTCCAGCGGACCGGAGTTGCCGATGCACGTTGCGCAGCCGTAGCCCACGATGAAGAAGCCAAGCTTCTCCAGGTACGGCATGAGGCCGGACTTCTCGTAGTACTCGGTGACAACCTTCGAGCCGGGGGCGACCGAAGTCTTGACCCACGGCTTGGACACCAGGCCCTTTTCCACTGCCTTGCGTGCCAGCAGAGCTGCGGCAAGCATGACCGAGGGGTTGGAGGTGTTGGTGCAGGAGGTGATCGAAGCGATCGAGACCAGACCGTGGTCGATGGCGAAGCTGGTGCCATCGGCCGTGGTGACCTCGACGCTGGTCGACGGGCGACCGATGTTCAGCTCGTCGGCTGCACCTGCGGCGTAGTTGTGGATGTCCTTGCGGAACTGCTCCTTCGCGCTGGAGAGCTCGATGCGGTCCTGGGGACGCTTCGGGCCGGCGATGGAGGGAACCACAGTGGACAGATCCAGCTCGAGGAATTCCGAGAAACGGATTTCACGGCTCGGATCGTGCCACAGGCCCTGCTCCTTGGCGTAGGCCTCAACGAGGTCCACGTTCTCCTCGGAGCGGCCGGTCAGGCGCAGGTAATCCAGGGTGACGTCATCGATCGGGAACATGGCCGCAGTGGAGCCGAACTCCGGGGACATGTTGCCGATGGTCGCGCGGTTTGCCAGCGGAACTTCGGCAACACCTTCGCCGTAGAAT
>NZ_AMGM01000268.1 GCF_000298295.1 Cecembia lonarensis LW9 | reverse complement strand
CAAAGAGCCCCCGACATTACGCAGCACGGCCCCAAGCCCCACCTACCCTTTGGAACACGCTCTCAATATGAGTTCCCGTCGAGCCTTCTCAAATCGATATTCCATGGAATAGATTGCCCGCCGTCAGTGCATCAACCGATCACGAGCAGGAATCACTGCCAATAGGTCCGGCATATATCTGGATGCCGTGGCAACAGCTGGAATCCACCATCAAGGTATTCCGCCGTCAACCCCAGACTTACTGCCTTTCGCCGATCGCATCGAAGGGACGGAAGGCACAAATGCTCGAAGAGTGGCGATAGCGGGAGTTTTCACCCGCCCGGCCTGAGCAACGACCAGCTCATAACCATGCACGAGGGCATCGTCCACGATCTGCCGGAGCGCAGTTCCGACATTTGACGCACTGCGACGGACGGCTCCTTGTCGACAGCACTTTCCCCTGCATTGGCCGCTATTCGCGAACCTCTTCCCGCACTGGCTTGAGGGCCGATGGTGCGGCAACTTCTGACAGCGATGGATACGCACAGGTGAACTCGCCCCGATACCCGAAGAGGAATCCAAAGACAGGGTTCCGCACTTGCATCTGCATGCTGAACACCCCACGGTCTTCGTCGTAACTTTCATACAGATCCGCGGTACCGGTGATGAAGCCGGGAACGGTGAACGCCAGCGGCCCTTCGTAGAAGCGCAAGTCGCTCGTTTGAAGGTGAAGCGTCCCATTCTCCAGGACCTCCATGATGAG
>NZ_AMGM01000267.1 GCF_000298295.1 Cecembia lonarensis LW9 | reverse complement strand
TATAAAGAAATTAGTAAGAATTATAAATTTGATCAAAAGGCCTTACTGATTCAATTTTTCATACGGAAAAATGAGGACTACAAATCCTCCATGAATTAGGGAGATGCTTCATTGCATTACCATTGACGAATTTCAGTACCCATCCCCCTACCTTCAAAGCTCCAACCACAACACCTGTCCGTCGCAGAACCAAACAACCATGACAGCATTTTATCCCTTACTACCTTTCCTTATTTTTTTCAACAAGTTCTACGATTTAGATTATTTTTTGATAAATTGAGAGCAGAAAATTACTGGATTGAATTACAATAAGTATTTCCTATTCCATTTGATACCATAATCTCCCTATGAAGAAAATCTGCTTACTTCTCGCTGCCGCTCTGCTTTTTGGTTTTGGAACTGCCCAAGCCCAGGAAGTACCCGAAAGTGAATTCACCCCCCTTTTCAACGGTGAAAACCTGGATGGATGGATAGGCAACAAAACTTCTTACCGGGCAGAAAACGGCATGATCGTCATCGACCCCAAAGGCGGTGGCGGAGGAAACCTATTCACGGAAAAAGAATACAGCAATTTTATTTTCCGATTTGAATTTCTCTTGACTCCAGGGGCCAACAATGGCCTCGGCATCCACGCCCCTTTGGATGGAGATGCCGCCTATCTGGGCAAAGAAATCCAGATCTTGGACAACGAAGCTGAGAAATATGCCAACCTCCACGACTACCAATTCCACGGCTCGGTCTATGGAGTCATG
>NZ_AMGM01000266.1 GCF_000298295.1 Cecembia lonarensis LW9 | reverse complement strand
CTACCAATGACATTCCCGAACCTGACCGAAAGATAAGGTTTCCCGGTTTCTTCGGCCATCCATGCTGTTAGCTTTTCGGCGACTCGTTTCGAATGGCCAAGAACGCTGGTGGGATTCGCTGCCTTGTCAGTTGAGATGTTTACAAACGTCTCGACATCTGCGGCTTGTGCAGCACGAAGAACATTTAGTGTTCCGAGAACGTTCGTTTTCCAAGCTTCGTCCGGATACTGCTCCAACATCGGAAGATGCTTAAGTGCAGCAGCATGAAATACGACATCCGGGCGGCGCTCTTCGAAAATCTTCTGTAACGCTTCTGTGTCACGGATATCAGCAAGCACCACATCGCGCGTATGTAGGAGCCCGTGCCCAGCGGTCCTGAGTTGAGCGCCTTGAAGGCCAGTCTCATCGCGATCCAGCATGATCAGTTCAGAAGGAGCGAACTTGCTTATTTGCAAACAAAGTTCCGAACCGATGGAACCTCCGGCTCCGGTGACCAAGACTCGTTTTCCGGCCAGGTAACCTGCGATGGATTCGACTTCGGTGTCAACGGGGTGCCGGCCAATGAGGTCCTCGATAGAGAGGTCTCGAAGATCCGAAAGCTTCGTCTTACCTGCCAATACGTCGATTAGTGGTGGCATCACCATCACGTTGAGGCCGGCTTCAGTCGCTGTGTCTGAGATCAATCGGACAAGTGCTGCATTCGCATAGTTGATAGCAATGATCAGTTCCACGGCGCCGGTCTTGCCAGCGACT
>NZ_AMGM01000265.1 GCF_000298295.1 Cecembia lonarensis LW9 | reverse complement strand
TCGATGGTCCCGGCACCCAGGGCCCGCAGGCGTGCCAGCCGCTCCAACTGCCGCAGCAATTCCGGCACCGAGACCCTCGAGGGCCCGGTCCGCAGCCGTTCCCACGCGGTCAGCCGTGACCCCTCCCCAACGCGAAGCAGACCTTCCAATTCCAGAATCAATGCGGGGCCGGCCGCGTCCACCAGCATGGAATGGAGGCGGTCATTTGCTCCGGAGCGGACCTCTAAAACCAGTCGTGTCAACGTGGAGACGCCGGGGAGAAGGACCTTGCGCTCACGCAGCCAGAGAGCTGCCCGTTCAAACAAACGCACCGGTCCCTCCGACGAAGTCCAGGCCCGGGCCTCCAGAAACAGCCTCAGCTCTTCGTACCTGGCCGGATCGGAGAAATCCGCATACCCGTACTCGGTGGAGATTTCCGCGGCGTGCTCGTACCCGGTCTGTCCCCGCTGCGCATACAGCTTGAGCACGGAAGCATCGGCAATGCCCAGCTGCCCGGCCAGGGATTCCACCACCGGCCACGGAACAGCCAATGGATCCGTCAAAAAACGTCCGACTACCCGCACCGTGATCAGTTGAACAGCAAATCCCAGGCGGTTGTGCATTCCCCTGCGGCGACCAACCACCGACAAATCGGCATCGTCCAACCAACAGAAACGTTCCAGGTCCTCCGCTGGTACCTCGTCGGGGAATCCGCTGAACCCTGCGACCTGCTCATCACTTAGAAATCGACCGCCATGTCACCCATTCAACAGGCCGCTGA
>NZ_AMGM01000264.1 GCF_000298295.1 Cecembia lonarensis LW9 | reverse complement strand
GCTAATTTAGCTATACAGATCATCCAAGATGTCCAGTAGGTCAAGATTGAATCGTGAGACGAATGAATAAATTAATGCGAAAAACTACAAGATATTGTGCTTTTGTTATGACTATATTGTTCATTTCAAGCTCGCTTCCTGCTTCGGCTTCCGTGACTGATATAGAACCAGTTGCGAACCAAATAAGCAGTACCGATACCCAGCATGAAGAATCAGATTTTGCCATCAAAAAAGATCGCCATGGCAATGTGGAAATTCGAGATGGCGAAAATTTGGTTGATGTGCAAGAGATTGCGTCAGCAGCATTGCCCGATTTCTTCAAAGTAGAAACCGAAGACGGTACAGCACTCCTCAATGGCTCTCTTCTCGAATCTAAGAATCCAGAAGATCGCGCAGCCGCACTTGTCAGCCCAACGAAAGTTGATCTTCTTTGGCCAGATATGGGAGCAGCAAGAACCTACATTTATCGCGATGAAGTGCTTTTGGCGACCTTGAATGGGGAGACTTCATTTGTAGACACGAGTATCAATCCTGGATCGAAATACGAATATACAGTGACTGCTGAAACGCCGCTGAGTAGGGACGAAATGAATGAATTCGTTACTTCAGATGAGGCTGAGCGCATCGATGCAGGCGAGATGGAAGTCCCAAGCGCTGGTACTACGTGGGGCATACCCGCAACGGTACCTAAAGATTCGACTGACGTCGCAGTAGTTGCCGCCGCGCAGGTTGCCGCAAAGGCTGCTGCCGCACGTACGAGCACGGAA
>NZ_AMGM01000263.1 GCF_000298295.1 Cecembia lonarensis LW9 | reverse complement strand
GTGACCAGGTAGTTGACGTAGTTTTCCAGGCTGATGCGGTAGGACTCGATGCTGCGTGGCGCCATGGCCCTCACGTTGGGCAGATAGTCATGAAGGTAGTTCCGGGCGTAGCCCCAGAAGTTGGATGTTGGTTCTTGCGGCGTGCGTTTCATGCGAATCCCACCTCGGGAATCATTCCTTGGCCTTCCTTCACGAGTGTTGCGTACCCATCCATGAAGTCCGGTGATGTGTGAATGTAGTAAAACGTGCTGTCCAGCGTTGCATGCCCCATATAGCGGGAAAGGTAGGGCATCATCGCGTTGATATCCCGGCCCTCGGCCATCCACCGTTCGATGTTCGCGTAGGCAAAGTGATGTCGAAAAGAGTATGGATGAGGTTGCTTCCCACCGAGGGGTAACGGCAAGCCTGCCTGGTTCCAGATCCTGTTGAACATGACACCGGTTGTGGCCGGATCTACCGGCGCTGCGGTCAAGGAGACAAAGAAAGCGGAACGGTGTTGCCCGAATTGCTGCCGGGATATCCTGTCGCAATCGGCAAGGACATCGATGAGCTGATCATTCAGTGGCAATCGCCGGCTCCGGTTGCCCTTGGACCCATAAGACGTCGATGAACCCTGCGGTGAGGTCGACATCTTGGAGCTGAAGCCTTCGGGCTTCGCAGGTCCGTAGCCCGCACGACTGCATCAGCCCAAAGAACGCTACGGACTGCCACCGCCACCGGAGAAGCGATCTGAAGATCCGCAGCGGATCCGAAGAAAGCA
>NZ_AMGM01000262.1 GCF_000298295.1 Cecembia lonarensis LW9 | reverse complement strand
ATGGAATCTGGCAGAGATTATTGCTGAAGCGGGTCTTCCCGCAGGTGTCTTCAACCTGGTCATGGGGTCAGGCAGCGTTGTTGGTGACCGCATGGCGAAGTCGAAAGCACTCGATGCGGTGAGCTTCACGGGCTCCGGTGCCACTGGAAAACGAATCGTCCAAGATTGCTTGGACGCAGGTAATAAGAAGGTTCAGGCCGAAATGGGAGGCAAGAACAGCCTCATCATTCTGGATGATGCTGATATCACAACGGCAGTGGAAGCCGTCATCGATGGTGCCTTCTACTCTTCCGGTCAGCGCTGCACAGCAACGAGCAGAGTGATCGTGACGAAGGGGATACTCGAGGAGGTCAAGACACGTCTTGTGGATAGCCTCTCTACGCTCAGCGTCGGTCACGCGTTGGACCCGGTCAACGACATCGGTCCGCTGGCGAGTGAGGCTCAGCTCTCCACCGTTCTGGATTACGTCCGGCTCGGAGTGGAGGAGGGCGCAGAGGTTGTCGCGGGCGGAACGGTTTGTGAATCGGACACTCCAGGGTTCTTCATGCTGCCAACACTATTCTCCGGCGGGAGATCAGACATGAGGATTAACCAAGAGGAGATCTTCGGCCCCGTTGCCTGCCTCATCGAAGTAGATGGAATAGATGAGGCTATCGAGATCGCCAATGACACCGATTACGGTCTGTGCGCGGGGATTATTAGCGAGTCTTCGCAGGCGATCGATAAATTTTTACACTCAGTCAACGCTGGCATGCTACAC
>NZ_AMGM01000261.1 GCF_000298295.1 Cecembia lonarensis LW9 | reverse complement strand
CCGCTGGTCCACTGCCGCGCGTCAAACGTCTTGGAGGTGACCTTCCACTTCCGGCATCGCGTGGAGCCAACAATCACAGGTTGTATGCTAACCACACAATCCCATTGATTCGCTCACTGCGCCGTCCCATAAGCCGATCCCCCAACGCGACACCTGAACGTCAACAATCCGAGATGTAAAAAAAGTTGAAAATTCAAGGAAGTTGGATTCGCACATGCCCCGCCCAAGAGAGTGTCCGGTCAAGGTAGCCTAAACGCTTTTCAATACAACATTGGAGCGAACTCGTGATCTTGCAGAAGTGAAGTTCAAGTTGAGTCAAGGGACGTAGGGCAAGAACCGCTATAGATCCCCTTAAGTTTCTGATTTTGCTTCGTGACCTCCGGCCAGAGCTGGCGTTGGTCTGTGTATTTCAGCGTTCCATGCCGGCGTTTTTGCAGCGTTCTTTGCCACGCCATTGTTTTCCGACGACCCGAGCGAAGCTTTTCCGGCATTGTCGGAAACTGCTGAGGCCCGACAATGATGTCATTGCTGACATTCGATGTGACAACGACATTCCGGGAACAACGAGAGTGCCAGATATCAGATCTGTTTTCCGCAGATCTGACATCTGGCACTAATGAGGGTATGACGTTTTTATACGCGGCTGCTGATCTTGCTTTGTACCAAGTCGAGCGCCTGAACCAGGTATTCCTTGAATACGGGGTAGTTCTCGCTCATTGGGAAGTGACCGATGGCCTTCATCTCGATGAACTCGGCGTTCGGGAT
>NZ_AMGM01000260.1 GCF_000298295.1 Cecembia lonarensis LW9 | reverse complement strand
ATCATGCAGCCCTTAGGTACTTGATGACAAAGAAGGATGCTAAACCACGCTTAATTAGATGGATACTCTTACTACAAGAGTTTGACGTGGAGATTCGAGATAAAAAGGGAAGTGATAATGTTGTGGCTGACCATTTGTCACGGCTTAATGAGAACCATGGAGTTGGACAACCTTTGCCTCTAAATGAATCATTTCCAGATGAACAACTCCTTGTTGTTCAAGAAAAGGAACCATGGTATGCTGATTTTGTTAATTATCTTGCTTGTGGTGTAATGAGAAATGAAATTTCTTTTCAGGAAAGAAAGAAGTTCCTTGCCATGGTAAAGCACTACGTTTGGGATAACCATATTTGTTTAAATATTGCCCTGACCAAATCATTAGGAGATGTGTTCCAGAGAGTGAGCAACAAAGCATTCTAACATTCAGCCATACATTGGCATGTGGAGGACATTTTGGTGCCAAAAAGACATCTCTTAAAGTTTTACAATCTGGTTTCTTTTGGCCTACTTTATTCAAAGATGCTTTTGATTTTTGTTCTAATTGTGATAGGTGCCAAAAGATGGGGAACATTAGCCGAAGAAATGAGATGCCATTGAACAACATTTTGGTGGTAGAGCTTTTTGATGTTTGGGGAATCGACTTCATGGGACCATTTCCATCATCTTTTGGCCACTTATACATATTAGTGGCAGTTGATTATGTATCCAAATGGGTTGAAGCCATTGCTACAAGAACTAATGATCATAAGGTTGTTTTGCACTTTATTAAAGATGTGATT
>NZ_AMGM01000259.1 GCF_000298295.1 Cecembia lonarensis LW9 | reverse complement strand
CTTCGATTCGCAGGAGAAAACGACGGTTCGTGGAGCGGGCGAAGAGCCAGGCGAGGATCGCGGTGCGTAGGTTGCCCAGGTGGAGCTCGCCAGAAGGGCTAGGGGCGAATCGTCCGGCACCCATGGATCCACTCCCTCTCGACACCCGGCGTCGAGGCGGTGGGAACCGGCGCTCGGAAGCGGGGAAATAGTAAAGGCCCCTCATGCACCTGCCAGAGCCCATCTACCCTTGCTACCTTCCGGTCCTGGGGGAGTTCAACAGGATGACACCACATGAGGGGCCGTCAAATAGTCTACCCGAAACAGGGCCCCGGCCCGAAATCCATGGGAGGTTGGGCCGCACGCCCCCAGGGTCACCGATTCTCGGGGCCGGCGTCCGGGATACGCGGAACTTGATCGGAGTCGTCCCAGCCCAGCAACCGTTTGGCGGGTGCATCGATGGTCGTTCCCGGAAGCATCAGCTGCAGCGCAGGCATCTTGGGCCCCAGAGGGCGGGGATAGAGCAGCCCATCGGGCAATTCCACTGTGGCGGTGCCGTGCGGGGTGCGCCATTGCAACGACCCGTTGCCCAGGTGCACCGCCTGCCAGCCGAGGACATGCTTGTAGACTTGGTGTCGCTTACACAGCAATTGGGCATTGGCCACCGAGGTTCCTCCTCCAGCGGCCCAGTCCTCGATGTGGTCGAACTCGGAAAACTCTGGGGCACGCAGACACCCCGGGAAGCGGCAGTGTTCGTCGCGCACTCGCAGGAAATCACGCAGCGCCTTCGATGGTTTG
>NZ_AMGM01000258.1 GCF_000298295.1 Cecembia lonarensis LW9 | reverse complement strand
TACTTCGACGGCACGATCAACCTCAGTGAGCATTTGATCCACGACACCACGAGCACCTTCATCGTGCGGGTCTCGGGCTGTTCCATGGAGGGGTGCCGGCATCTCGGACGGGGACGAGCTGATCGTCAACCGCGCCCGGAAGCCGGTGGACGGCTCGATCGTGGTGGCGGTCCTGGACGGGGAAATGACCGTCAAGCGACTGCGCCTGACCCCGCGGGGTGTGGTCCTGCAGGCGGAGAACCCGGAATATCCGGATCTGGTGTGGGGGAGCTGGCGTCCCTCACCGTGTGGGGAGTTGCCGAAACATGTCTGCACCAGCTTAACTAGGTGCTATTCCGTTAAACGGGTGATTACGGCCCGCACAAGGGGTGCTATTGCCATTGTTGTCTAGCATTGAGCCGACGAAAAGGGCGAAACGCTCTGGACTTAGCAGGAGATCTCCCGTCTAATGCAGGAATAGTGCATTAGACGGGAGAATATTTTGCTTGATCGAGGAGCACCGCCGGGCTCTGCCTCGCTGTCCGCTTTTGCCCGACGTCTCCTTCCTGAACGAAGCAGAATCGGTTTTCACTGCCATGCTGGAAGGCTGGCAGGTGCGCCAGCGTGGCGGACGGAACCTCAAGGAATCCTCCGTGCGGGGCACCGTGAGCCAGATTTCGCAGTTTCAGGCGTTTACCAACGACTGGCCCTGGAACTGGAGCGCCGCTGATTTTGACGAGTGGATGATGCATCTGGTGGCAGTCAAGCAACTGGCTCCCTCGACGATTCGCACCTACCAGTACGC
>NZ_AMGM01000257.1 GCF_000298295.1 Cecembia lonarensis LW9 | reverse complement strand
AGAGACTTAAAGACACAAGACTTAAGATTCAAATAAGAGCCAAGGAAAAAGCGATGCCCTGCGATGTGGTGAGCATGTCGAACCAAGCTTGTCGAAGGGGTAAAAGTGTTAGCACTGGGCCCAGAAGCGGTTCCGGAAATTAATGTAGAATGATGAATTAAGAGTGAAGAATGGTTGAATTAGCCAAGGGAAAAGTAAAAAATGAGCGGTTGATACCGGGTATAACTATGTGAACCTATGTTTCTCTCTGGAAATCGGGAATAGTTATGGTGTACTAAAAATATCTACCACATAGTATCATAGAAAACATAGTTAGGCAGCACCCAACCTTTGTTTTTAAAATCAGGCGGATGATCCTGGGAAAACTATGTGATCCTATACTTCTCTCCCGAATTCGGGACAAATTGTGGTTAAAAATTCTGCCACATAGTATCATAGAAAACATAGTTGGGCAGCAACTCACCTTTATTTTTAAAATCAGTCGGTTGATATCCGGAAAAACTATGTGGACCTATGTTCCTCTGTGGTTAAAAATTTTGCCACATAGTATTATTGAAAACATAGTTGGGCAGCAACTCACCTTTATTTTTAAAATCAGTCGGTTGATATCCGGAAAAACTATGTGGACCTATGTTCCTCTGTGGTTAAAAATTTTGCCACATAGTATCATAGAAAACATAGTTATGAAGCACCGAACCTTTGTTTTTAAAATCAGGCGGTTGGTATCCGGAAAAACTATGTGGACCTATGTTCCTCTGTGGTTAAAAAATTTTGCCACATAGTAT
>NZ_AMGM01000256.1 GCF_000298295.1 Cecembia lonarensis LW9 | reverse complement strand
CATGTCCGGGGCTGCGGCCATCGGGCCGTTGGCCGGAGGCGCATTCACCACCTACTTGGACTGGCGTTGGATTTTTTGGGTTAATCTTCCCTTGGGATTGTTGGTCCTGTTCGGAATCCGTCGTTTCGTCCCGGAAACTACCACCGCAAACACCCGGGGCGGCTTTGATGTGCTGGGGGTCTTGTTCAGCGCACTGGGATTCGGATTGCTGGCCTTCGTACTCATCGAGGGACCCAGCTGGGGCTGGCTGAGCCCTCGCCGGACGGTGGACATCGGCCCATGGCAGTGGCCAGCAGAGGCCGTGGTGTCACCGATTCCCGTCCTCGGTGCCGTGTCTCTGCTGGCCCTGGCCGCATTCATTGGTTGGGAGCTGCGCCGGTCCCGGCACAAGCAGAGCACCCTGCTTGACCTTTCACTCTTCTCATATTCGACGTTTACCTGGGGCAACGCCACGGCGGCCATGGTGGCAATGGGCGAGTTCGGACTGCTGCTCGTGCTCCCGTTGTACCTGATCAATGTGTGGGGAGCCGACCCCATGGGTGCTGGGCTGATCCTGGCCGGCATGGCCGCCGGGGCCTTCCTTTCCGGCGCCCTGGCCCGGCGTCTGGCCGCGCGCATGGGCGCAGACCGGGTGGTGGTGCTGGGGCTCGGGCTAGAAATTCTGGGAGTCGCCGCCCTCGTGTTGGTACTGCGTGTCGGGGCACCGATGCCGGCGCTGGTGGGGTTCTTGGTGCTCTACGGGCTGGGATTGGGGTTGGCCTCCGCACAGTTGACCAGCACCGTGCT
>NZ_AMGM01000255.1 GCF_000298295.1 Cecembia lonarensis LW9 | reverse complement strand
CTGGGACCGGTAGATCCAGGTCAGCGGGCGGGTGATGTCCATGCGCGGCAGCGCCTCGGGCAACAGCCGCTACGATGGACGACACCGGAACCACACAGACGTGGTGGTCGGGCACCAGGGAGATGGCAACGGCGGCCCTGGTTGGGCGTTTCCGTCCAAGCACAATGGTGCCCGACTCGGCAAATGGACACCGCCGAAGAGGTCAGCACCGCATCGGTATGATCCAGCTCGGTCACGCTCAGGACCGCAACCGGGTGCGTCGGTGCGCAGTCGCGCGCTATCCGTGGGTGCCGCCTCAACCAACCATTCGGCATCGATGCCGTGCGGGACCACAAAGCTGGTGGCGTCCTTGAGCCGTTCGGCAAGGGTTGCCGGTAGATGGGGCAGGTCCACGACGTCCACGTGGGCCTTGTAGTCCTCGAGCCGATCAACCAGCAACTCGATAAGCTCGGCCTCGGGCATGTCCGAGGAGACCCGGTATTCGCGGGGGATCGGCTCGGGAGCCGGCGCATCACGCAAGGCCGAGGTGATGCGGGAGAGGATTTCTTCCTTGGCGCTCATCGTCTTACTTCTCCTGGTCAGGGGTGGGGGCTACCGGTTCATGGTCCTTCTTCCACCAGTCGCGGAAGGACTGCGCCGGGGGAGCCGGAATGTCACGGGACTGGGTCCAGCCTGCGGCAATGCCCGGAAGGCGTTTGATCTTCTTGTCTCGACCGGCAGCGAGCTTGCCCAAGGGCAGCGCCTTTTCCAGCAGGCCCAGGTGCTTGCCCAAGGAAAACGCCCATTG
>NZ_AMGM01000254.1 GCF_000298295.1 Cecembia lonarensis LW9 | reverse complement strand
TTCGTCTACTTCGTCTCCGGGGCGGTCCCCGAATACGGGGTCATGCTGATGCGCCTGGTGGCCGTTGCCGGGGTCGGACTGTGCGCCTGGGCCGTGGTGGCCCTGGCCCGGCTCAGCGGCAGGGATGCCGCCTGGCCGCTGTGGATCTCGGTGGCCAACCCGCTGTTCTTGCTGAACATGGTCGGCGGAGTGCACAACGACGGGCTGATGATCGGCGGGGTGCTGCTCGGTTTTGTGCTGGTGGCCCGCAAGCGCCACCTGGCCGGCGTCCTTGCGGTGGCTGCTGCCATCGCCATCAAGCCCATCGTGGTGCTGGTGCTGCCCTTCTTGGGCCTGGCCATGGTGTCCCGCGACGCCTCACTGCAGGCCAAGATCCGCGCCTGGGTCTTCACCGGCGCCGTGGCGGGGAGCGTACTGGCGTTGCTGGGCGCGGCCTCGGGCCTCTGGTTTGGTTGGGTCTCTGCGATGGCAGGCGCGGGCTCCGCGGCCTTCCCCTACGCCCCGGTGGGGTTGCTGGGGATGCTACTGGGGTGGCTCGGCTCGCTTCTCGGAGGGGATCTGGAGCTGATTTCCTCCATCGTGTTCTCCGTCTTCCGCGTCGCCTCCTTGGTGCTCGTCTTCCTGTTGGCCATCCGCCGGCCCGCCGGCCCGCCACTGCTGTACGCCGGCTACGCGCTGGGCGCCGCCGTCGTGCTGGCCCCGATCATCCAGCCCTGGTACCTGTTGTGGCTGATCCCGTTCTTCGCCCTGTCCAAGCGCTACCCGATCAACTGGGAACGCGCACTGTATGT
>NZ_AMGM01000253.1 GCF_000298295.1 Cecembia lonarensis LW9 | reverse complement strand
GCTACTGGTAGATGTGTGGCGCCAGGGTGCCGATGAAGTCCAGGTTGCGGTACTTTTCATCGAAGTCCAGCCCGTAGCCGACCACAAATTCGTTGGGGATCTCCATGCCGACGTACTTCACGTCGATCTCGACCTTGGCGGCCTCCGGCTTGCGCAGCAGGGTGCAGATTTCTACCGAGGCCGGGCCGCGGGAGTGCAGGTTGGCCAGCAACCAGGACAGCGTCAGACCGGAGTCGATGATGTCCTCGACGATCAGTACGTGCTTGCCCAACAGGTCGGTGTCCAGGTCCTTAAGGATCCGCACGACGCCGGAAGAGGCGGTGCCCGAACCATAGGAGGAGACTGCCATCCAGTCCATGGATACGTGCGAGTGCAGGGCACGGACCAGATCCGCCATGACCATCACCGCGCCCTTGAGGACGCCGACAACCAGGATGTCCCGGCCTTCGTAATCGGCGTCAATCCGCGCGGCCAATTCTTCGATCTTGGCCTGGATTTCTTCCTTGGTGTAGAGGACATGCGCCAAATCAGCGCTGACATCTTTCGAATCCACGAGGGCTCCTGGTTCTGGGGTCGGTATTAAAACCGGTCGGGGGAGGGCAATCTACCCACGGTCTAGGGTGCCACAATCTGAGGTTCAACGGGGAACGGGCAGCACGGCCGTGGCGCGGCTTGGCGGTCGCGGGCCGGTGGGTGTGAGGCAATTCTCACGATTCGACCGCCTTCAGGGCGGCGGCATCTAGGCAAAGTTGCGCGGTCGCGGGCCGGTGGGTGTGAGGCAATTCTCACGAT
>NZ_AMGM01000252.1 GCF_000298295.1 Cecembia lonarensis LW9 | reverse complement strand
GCGGCCAGCTTCACGCGTTGCGCCTCTCCGCCGGAGAGCGTGGTGGAGGCCTGACCCAGTCGGACGTAGCCCAGTCCTACATCCACCAGCGTGCGCAGGTGGCGGGCGATCGGGGTGAACGCGGCAAGGAATTCCGCGCCCTCCTCGATGGGCATGTTCAGCACATCGGCGATGGATTTGCCTTTGTACTGGACCTCCAGGGTCTCGCGGTTGTACCGCGCACCATGGCAAACCTCACACGGAACGTAGACGTCGGGCAGGAAGTTCATTTCGATCTTCAGCGTGCCGTCGCCCGAGCAGGATTCGCAGCGCCCGCCCTTGACGTTGAAGGAGAAACGTCCCGGCAGGTAGCCCCGGACCTTGGCTTCGTTGGTCTCTGCGAAGAGCTTGCGCACGTGGTCGAAGACCCCAGTGTAGGTCGCTGGGTTGGAGCGCGGGGTGCGGCCAATGGGCGACTGGTCCACGTGGATGACCTTGTCCAGGTGTTCGAGCCCCTCGACGCGCGTGTGGCGTCCGGGGACCTGCTTGGCACCGTTGAGTCTGTTGGCCAGCACCTTGTAGAGCACGTCGTTGACTAATGTCGATTTGCCCGAACCGGAGACTCCCGTGATTGCGGTTAGCACGCCCAGCGGGAAGCGCGCGGTGACATCCGCGAGGTTGTTCTCGCGGGCACCGATGACCTTGACTTCGCGCTTCTTGTCGATTTTGCGGCGTTTGGCAGGCACCTCGATCCTCCTGCGTCCGGAGAGGTAGTCGCCGGTGATGGATCGGGTGTTGGCTTTCAGTCCTTCCA
>NZ_AMGM01000251.1 GCF_000298295.1 Cecembia lonarensis LW9 | reverse complement strand
GTAATAGTATTTTAAGTGATCAGCGTTCCATGGATGGCCAAGGGTCTTGCCATCGGAGCTTCTAAGCTTGTAGGAGTCAGGGCGATTGATGCTAACAACTTCAAATAGTCCATCCAATTTGGACTAAGTGTTCCTTCACTCGGGACTCTATCGTAGAGTAATCTTTTCTTCAATACCTAGTCCCCTACTTTGAAAGAATGAGGTTTGACCCTTGAGTCATAGTAGTTGGAGATGCGCTGCTTGTAGGCGACATTCCTCAAGTGAGCCTGGTTTATGTGTTCCTCGACTAGATCTAAGTTGAGGGTAAGTTGTTTGTCATTTTCGCTTTGCACGTAGTTCTGGACTCGGAACGTTGCTTGCTCAAGCTCAACTGGAACAACTGCCTCTGTACCAAAGGCAAGTAAGAATGGGGTTTCTCCTGTTGATGTTCGATACGAATTGCGGTATAACCAAAGAATTTGGGGTACAAATTCTGGCCAACAACCTTTAGCCTTATCCAAGCTGGTTTTCAAAGTTCGCTTGATTATTTTGTTGATGGCTTCAACTTGTCCATTAGACTGGGGATGAGCTAGGGAGGCAAAATATAAGTTAATGTTTAACTTATAGCAGAACATCCTGAACTTATTGTTGTCGAACTGTCACCCGTTGTCAGTGACTATAGCATTGGGAATGCCGAATCTACAAAAGATGTTCTTCCATACAAAGTCTTATATTTTTGCCTCAGTAATGGTTGCCAAGTGTTCTACTCCGGCCCACTTTGTGAAGTAGTCAATTGCAACGATTGCCTAGTGAACCTTGCCCTT
>NZ_AMGM01000250.1 GCF_000298295.1 Cecembia lonarensis LW9 | reverse complement strand
GCCGCGGCGAACGCCGCTCTGATCGAAGCCCAAGCCAGGGTGCCCATCGTGCAGTTCTGGGGCAAGGGCCTGCTCGCCTCCGTCGACGGCCTGCGCTTCGTCGTTCCCGTGCGCACTATCAACGCCGCGCCCTCGCCGAAGTACTTCGCAAAGAAGAAGGGCGTCACCTGGCTGAACGCGATCAACGACCAGGTGGCCGGCATCGGGCAGATGGTGGTGCCCGGCACCCCACGTGACTCCCTGTTCATCCTGGACGCCCTGTTGAACCTGGACGGCGGGGTGAAGCCCGAGATGGTCGCCACCGACAATGCCTCCTACTCCGACACGGTCTTCGGGATTTTCAAGATGCTCGGCTACCGCTTCTCCCCGCGCTTCAGAGACCTCGAAGACCAACGGTTCTGGAAGGCCCAAATGCCCGGCGCCGAGCCGGCAGACGGATACGGAGCGTTGGAGGCACTGGCCCGCAACAACAAAGTGAACGTGAACAAGGTGCTCACGGCTTGGCCGGACATGCTGCGGGTGGCCGGCTCCTTGGTCACCAACCAGGTGCGCGCCTATGACCTGCTGCGGATGTTCGGGCACGAGGGCCGCCCCACACCGCTTGGCCAGG
This sequence comes from Cecembia lonarensis LW9, assembly GCF_000298295.1. GTDB lineage: Bacteria > Bacteroidota > Bacteroidia > Cytophagales > Cyclobacteriaceae > Cecembia > Cecembia lonarensis. The sequence goes on along the minus strand of NZ_AMGM01000250.1, from coordinate 199 downwards.
CGTTCGCCGAATACGGGCGGATCGCCAAGACCCTGCACCTGCTTGCCGTTGTGGACCCCGTGGATGACACCTACCGGCGGCAAATGCACAAGCAGCTCACCGTGCAGGAGTCCCGCCACAAGTTGGCCCGGGAGATCTGCCACGGCAAGAAGGGCACCATTCACCAGGCGTACCGCGACGGGATGGAGGACCAACTCGG
>NZ_AMGM01000249.1 GCF_000298295.1 Cecembia lonarensis LW9 | reverse complement strand
GAGCCTCAGGTCGTCAAGGACCTAGCGGCGAAGATCGAGGCTGCCGGAGTCGAGTACATCTACTACGCGCTGCCAACCATCGGCTCGCGAGTCGTGGCCAAGATGGTTCCCGCCAACCACTTTCGCCGCAACCTGGAAAAGGGCATCTGCTTCCACCGCACGGCGCTCTCCGACCTGCAGAACGACCGCCATGGAAACCTGATCGGCGGAGGCATAGAGGCCCGCGAGTTCTGGGCCCTCCCGGAGCCGGACTCCTTCGTTGTCCTGCCTTGGGACACCTCGGTGGCCCGGATCTTCTGCACCGCCTACGAGCCCCCGCACCTGCCGGATGTCGGCGGCCGCCCGCTGGCCATCGACACGCGCTCTCTGCTGGCCCGCACTCACGCCGCGTTCACCGAACGTACCGGGTTCGAAGTGCGCTCGGGCACCGAGCCCGAAATGACATGGGAAGGACCCGGTCTCGAGGTCGTCAAGCGTCCCGGCTCCAGCCCTGCCTACCAGGTGGAGAACCTCGAGCGCATGCGCCCGATCTACAAGAAGCTCGTCACCTACTCCAAGGCCATGGGCCTGGACATGATCGAGGGCGACTACGAAGACGACGGTCAGCTCGAACTGAACTGGATGTACGACCGTGTGGAAAACACCGCCGACCGGTTGGTTACCTACCGACAGATTTGCAAGCAGGTCGCTCGCGAGTTCGGGGTCACGGCCTCGTTCATGCCCAAGCCCTACAACGGCCAGATGGGCAACGGCTGCCACCACAACCTCAGCCTCTGGGACGGGGACACCAACGTCATCGAGGACGCCGATC
>NZ_AMGM01000248.1 GCF_000298295.1 Cecembia lonarensis LW9 | reverse complement strand
ATGGCTGGCGCTCCGGCCTGGGCGCTTCGGGAGAGTTCATCTCCGATGATTGCGAGCCAGGGCGTGCGATCAACATCATTGAGCGGGTGCCCCGCAGCCATTTTTCCTTGTTCGATGTTGGGTGCAGGTCGTCGCCATCGATGAACACCGAACCGAGCTTTTCGGCCAGCAAACGCCCCACCGTTGATTTTCCGGAGCCGGAAACGCCCATAACGATCATGGGCGGGTAAGCAGGGCTGTTCATCGTCACTCCATCGTGGAACCAAAGCAAATAGCGGACATTACAACGTGACGTCCGACATAAATATGATTTAATCAGACTAGGGCTCCGAGGCATGGAGTGTCAACAGGGTGTATTCATAAAATCTTTTGATCAAGCGGGGGCCAACGATTCCCGCGTCACCGTGCCGGTGTAACGGCACCATTCCTTCGGGTGGGCATGGTTTTTCAGCAGATTTTTTCCCCGTTAACAGCAAACGCTAAGGTTAGGTTCCTAGCGTGGGGAGAGTTCAAGCAGGATCAAACGAAGGGAAAACCCATCATGGGACTCGGAGACAAGATCAGCAACAAGGCGCAGGAAGTCGCTGGCGAGGCCAAGGAAAAGTTTGGTGACGCCACGAACAACGAGAACCTTCAGGCCGAAGGACTCAAGGACCAGGCCGCGGCCAAGGCCAAGCAGGCCGGGGAGCACGTCAAGGACGCGACCAAGGACATCACTGGCGGCTAACACAGACTTTCAATATTAAGTAAGAGCCTCGCGGTCCCGGATACATCCGGGACCGCGAGGCTCTTTGCATGTGGCGGAAGCGGCAC
>NZ_AMGM01000247.1 GCF_000298295.1 Cecembia lonarensis LW9 | reverse complement strand
CTCCACCAAGTTTGCCCTTCCTGATCCTTTTTCGCAAAAATACAGGGGATACGGGGGGAATATCAGGCAGTCCTCATCTTTGATAAGTATACAGTATGAATACGATTTTATAAGTGGCCAGAGTATGGATCTTAGGCTGACTTCCGGGCTTTTGAACGATCAGTCAGACTCAGCTGATTTCACCCATGACATTCAGGAAAAAGATCTTTTCTTGAGAGATCTGGGCTACTCTACCCTGAAGTTCATGGCCAAGATCCATTCCGCTGGGGCATATTTTATCAACCGACTGAACCCCAATGTGAATTGCTATTCTGATTTGGTATCAAATGATCCAATAGATTTAAATAAATACCTTCACAAGCTGAAAAAACACAGACTGGACTATATTGAAATTTTTGTCTATCTGGGTAAAAAAGACCGGGTTCCTGCCCGTTTAATACTTTCACTTGCTGATGAAGATACTTACCAGAAAAGACTCAAAAAGACAACGAAACAGGCAAAATCAACCGGAAATAATGTTTCGGAAAAGTTCAAAGCCAGAGCCAGACTCAACATTATGGTCACCAATGTTCCCTCCGAGGTTCTAAAAACCAACGAAATAAGAAAAGTCTATGCTATGAGATGGCAGATTGAACTTATTTTCAAGACTTGGAAGTCACTGGTAAATATAGATGAGTTTAACAGTAAAAAAATCCATAGGTTTGAATGCCAGCTTTACGGAAAACTGATCTGGATAGTTCTTAACTTAAAGATATTCAGTTACATACAAAAGCAGGTTTTTGGCCAGAATAAAGTACTTTGCAGCATCTGGAAA
>NZ_AMGM01000246.1 GCF_000298295.1 Cecembia lonarensis LW9 | reverse complement strand
TTCCACCAAGTTTGCCCTTCCTGATCCTTTTTCGGAAAAATACAGGGGATACGGGGGGAATATCAGGCAGTCCTCATCTTTGATAAGTATACAGTATGAATACGATTTTATAAGTGGCCAGAGTATGGATCTTAGGCTGACTTCCGGGCTTTTGAACGATCAGTCAGACTCAGCTGATTTTACCCATGACATTCTGGAAAAAGATCTTTTCTTGAGAGATCTGGGCTACTCTACCCTGAAGTTCATGGCCAAGATCCATTCAGCGGGGGCATATTTTATCAACCGGCTGAGCCCCAATGTGAATTGCTATTCTGATTTGGTATCAAATAATCCAATAGATTTAAACAAATACCTTCACAAGCTGAAAAAACACAGACTGGACTATATTGAAGTTTTTGTCTATCTGGGTAAAAAAGACCGGGTTCCTGCCCGTTTGATACTTTCACTTGCTGATGAAGACACTTACCAGAAAAGACTCAAAAAGACAACGAAACAGGCAAAATCAACCGGAAATAATGTTTCGGAAAAGTTCAAAGCCAGAGCCAGACTCAACATTATGGTCACCAATGTTCCCTCCGAGGTCCTAAAAACCAACGAAATAAGAAAAGTCTATGCTATGAGATGGCAGATTGAACTAATTTTCAAAGCATGGAAGTCACTGGTAAATATAGAGGAGTTTAACAGTAAAAAAATCCATAGGTTTGAATGCCAGCTTTACGGAAAACTGATCTGGATAATTCTTAATCTAAAGATATTCAATTACATACAAAAGCAGGTCTTTGGCCAGAATAAAGTACTTTGCAGCATCTGGAAG
>NZ_AMGM01000245.1 GCF_000298295.1 Cecembia lonarensis LW9 | reverse complement strand
CCCATCTTATTTGGCCTCTAGAGAATGTCACCTCACAATGATATGATGTTGGTTCCATTGCACTTAGTTAAGTCATTCCCACCAAGCTTAGTTCATGAAGGGTTTCAAGAATAGCCTCACGATGATACGATATTGGCCATCCTCGTTGCCTACACTCACCTCATCATATGTATATAGACTCCTCCTGAGTATAAGCATGCACTTTGTACTTCCCCATGATAGGGTGAAGCCGGTGTACAAGTCATAAACGATTGGAACTACCATGGTGGAAGGCCACGAAAGAATGTTCTAAGCACTCTCACGCTTTCAACTTAATATTGGTTTGGTTGAGGGTTTTAGGTCTCATCACATATAAATATACATTTTAATCTCTATTAAAACAATTTTGGTCCTATTACAACTATTGGTCCATATGATTGTTTTAGTTGTATATAATACTCCCACTATGCTTATAAAACGGTTTTTAAAGCAAGAGTATATGATACTACTAACATAACCTTTGCATTCATTTGATGGACTATATAGTTGCCTTAGGGCCTTAGGATGACTATGAACCTTTGTTTAGATTCAACACGAGCCTTGTGTTGAATCTCGGTCTAGGGATGATGATTGATTTTAGTTACGCGTTTAATCACATTAAGGCGTGTTGTCTTAGGGGCGTTGGACCCAACTACTTCATTTTCATGCATATCATATAAAGCAAGAAAGAAGTACTTCAAAGTAAAGGTGAGCTTATGCTCATTACAACATTTGCATAAAACAAATTACTTTAAAGTAAAGAAGAGCTTATGCTCTTTTACAACATTTGATCGAATCAAATTACAACCAAAATCTAAT
>NZ_AMGM01000244.1 GCF_000298295.1 Cecembia lonarensis LW9 | reverse complement strand
TTCGATATTAGAACATTTACGGATCGAATGCGAGGATTTCGACGGTCCGCACCGGACGTGGGAGGCGAAGGTGGATACCCCGCACCCTGGGGGCATTGCCGAGGGCTCCGTGCCGCGGCTAGGTGGTGCTTCAACATTCTTGCATTCCCACGGAGGTCTGAGCTGGATTGCTACAGGCATCGTGATCATGGCCTTCGATGGGCCCACCGCTGCTGGCCACCGCTATTGCACGCTCGCACGCGCGCGCGTGCGAGCGACGGCCGGTCGTCTATTTCTCCTACACCCCTGCGGGCGCGTACGAGGGTGGGGCCATTCAATCCACCCAGGTGGGATCAAGGGGTTCGGCCACCGCCGGAGTGCCGCATGGGCCTACGCGGACTGCACCTTCACTATCATTTCCGCCAGCGAACCCGTGATTGGTGAACCACTCGAAGATCGGCGCCGGAGGCTGGTGCATGGCGCCCGGCAGTAGTCCGTGGCGCCGGGCGGCATGTGGTGCGCGACACGGTTCCGAAAATGATGTGAGCAGACTCACCGAGATGGGTTATCATAGTCACAAGTCTTTACTGTCCGAACGGTCGGTAAAACCACACTCACACCGCGCATTGCGCCAAACGCTGGAGAACACCTATGGCCCCCTCATCTTTGGCAGCACGACATAAGCGTTCCGAGGAGCGCCGCGTCCTTGCTGGCACACTGGTCGGCACCACCATCGAGTGGTACGACTTCTTCATCTTCGCCCAGCTCACCGCCACCTTGCTCAGCCCGCTGTTCCTGGAGCCGCTGAGTGAGTCGAACCCGGGGCTGGGACAGATCTTGGCGTTCGCCATGATCGGCATCTCCT
>NZ_AMGM01000243.1 GCF_000298295.1 Cecembia lonarensis LW9 | reverse complement strand
CATTTTATTGCCAATTCGCAGTATATCGCTAAACGCATTAAAAAGTATATAAGCGCGAAGCCACGGTTATTTACCCCCCGGTAGATGTAGAAAGTTTTAGCCTTGTGGAAGAGAAGGAAGATTTTTATCTGACAGCCTCCAGAATGGTACCCTACAAGAAAATTGATCTGATTGTAGAAGCATTTTCCCAACTTCCGGACAAGCGGCTAATTGTTATTGGCGATGGTCCGGATATGGGGAAGATCAGAAAAAAAGCCACGAAAAATATTGAGCTTTTGGGCTATCAGCCCTTTCCGGTATTAAAGGAGTATATGCAGAGGGCAAGAGCATTTGTCTTTGCCGCCGAAGAAGACTTTGGAATTATACCCGTTGAGGCTCAGGCCTGTGGTACTCCTGTTATTGCATATGGGAAAGGCGGAAGCCTGGAAACAGTTTTGGCATCTGAAACAGGAACGTTTTTTTATCAGCAAACAGCTGCTGCAATTGTGGCGGCTGTACATGATTTTGAGAGAAAACAAGTAAGTTTTGACCCATTAAAAATCAGAAAGCATGCCGAGAAATTTAGTTCGCAACGCTTTGAGTCTGAGATTAAACAATACGTGGAAGAAAAATTGGGTGATTTTATAACAACACCTGCAGATTGTTTTGCTTAAGGGATCTTTGCGAAATATTCAGGCAATGTAATAATGGGTTAAAATACGATTAAAATTTAAATGTATAGTTTGTTACTTTGCAACCCTTATTGAAGTAACAGACATGGGAGCGCACCGGTATTCTAAATTTCTAAACAGCCTTCAAATTCTTGGCGATCTGGCCGTTATTAACATTGCCTTTGCTGTA
>NZ_AMGM01000242.1 GCF_000298295.1 Cecembia lonarensis LW9 | reverse complement strand
CCGAAGAGGTGGGTTTGATGATCCTGGGCAGGAGGACCAGTAGGAACACCACAGCCGCCATCACCACCCCGCCAATGATCGAGCCAAGGACCCAACCGTAAAGGACCTGCACCACGAACCAGACGCACCCAGCCACCAGCACACCCACACCGAGAACCACCACCTTGGAGATGATATGGCCCATGTGCACGGTGGTGACCTTGACCCGTTGCCCAAAGAGATGCCGGTGCACGGCAACGGGAGTCACCAGCAGGACGATCAACAAGGCAGAGAACACTAGCAGGCCCAGGTATAAGATCCGTTCTGGGTGCTGAAGCCTGGTAAAACCGCTTTGGAAAGGAAGGACCACGAGGAATGCTGCCAAGATCTGTGCCCCGGTTTGCATCACCCGCAGCTCCTGCATGAGTTCGTTCCAGTTCCGGTCCAGGCGCTCTTCGACACTTTCGTTGCGACCGTTCATGGCGCTCCTTTCCGGTCGGAGCCGGCTGTCAGGGCAGGGTGCCAGACCGTTGGATTCGGTCCGTCTTTTCCTGATTCTCCCCTGCCTCTCTAACCTATCTAAGACGGGGTCCAATGGGCAGGAAAAATCAGGATCAGCACGAGCATTAGCCGGCGAACGAGTCTAAGCTGGCAAGATGAGCGCCCATCCATTCGACTTGCTGACCGTTGACCAACTGCGCCATAACGGCTCGTTGAAATGGACCGAATACCGTGATTCTCTGGGTGCTTGGGTGGCAGAAATGGACTTTGGCACGGCCCCCGGTGTCATTGCCGCGGCGCAGGAAACCCTAGCCAACGGTTTGATCGGTTACGCGCCTACGCAGCTGGTCCACGACATGCAGCAGGCCACT
>NZ_AMGM01000241.1 GCF_000298295.1 Cecembia lonarensis LW9 | reverse complement strand
CCATGCTGGAGCGTTTGGAAAAGCAAATGTAGGCATAAGTAACGATAATGCAGGCGAGAAACCTGCACACCGATAGACTAAGGTTTCCTGAGCAATGCTAATCAGCTCAGGGTTAGTCGGGGCCTAAGGCAAACCCGAAGGGGGTAGTCGATGGATAACGGGTTAATATTCCCGTACTGACTGTAATGAGTGATGGGGTGACGAAGGCGTGTAACCCTTGCGCACTGACGGAATAGTGCGTTAAAGGCCGTAGGTAGACTCACCGTAGGAAAATCCGCGGAGAGTGCTGAAAGCTGATAGTACTCCAAGGCTTCGGCTGCGGAGATAATGGGGCCAAACATACTTCCAAGAAAACCCTCTAAGCGTTTACATTACAGCCACCCGTACCGCAAACCGACACAGGTAGTCAAGTGGCAATCCACTAAGGTGCTCGAGTGATTCATGGTTAAGGAACTAGGCAAATTAGACCTGTAACTTCGGAAGAAGGGTCGCTCCGCAGGAATGCGGAGCCGCAGTGAATAGGTCCAGGCGACTGTTTAACAAAAACACAGGGCTCTGCGAAATCGAAAGATGAAGTATAGGGCCTGACACCTGCCCGGTGCTGGAAGGTTAAGGGGGGATGTTAGGGGGTAACCTCGAAGCATTGAACTGAAGCCCCAGTAAACGGCGGCCGTAACTATAACGGTCCTAAGGTAGCGAAATTCCTTGTCGGGTAAGTTCCGACCTGCACGAATGGTGTAACGATCTGGACACTGTCTCAACCATGAGCTCGGTGAAATTGTAGTCGCGGTGAAGATGCCGCGTACCCGTCACGGGACGGAAAGACCCCATGAACCTTTACTATAAC
>NZ_AMGM01000240.1 GCF_000298295.1 Cecembia lonarensis LW9 | reverse complement strand
ACACAGTCATTAGTTTTTACTGTAAAGATTAGACTGGAGTTGTGAAGTTACTGGATTCAGGGACTATTTGTATGAGACCATTCCAATACTAAAAATCTTACTATATTCGGTGCACTCTCTCGTCCCCTTAAATTCCGTTGGACTTTTGAGTGCACATCTAGCCGGTAAATTCTGCAATGCATGTCATTCTATTATTGTACGTATGCTAGAATTTTCGATAGATTATTCTTAGCACATTGTATTGGATCTTTGAGCATAGATTGAGGCAAGAGACACGGGTTTCGGACAACCAATTCGGGTTCATGCCAGGGCGCTCAACCATGGAGGCAATCTATCTCTTACGAAGATTGATGGAAAGATATAGAGATGGGAAAAAGGATTTACACATGGTCTTTATAGATTTGGAAAAAAGCGTATGATCGGGTCCCAAGAGACATTCTTTGGAGGATTTTAGAGAAGAAAGGAGTACGAGTAGCATATATCCAAGCTATAAAGGATATGTATGATGGAGCAAAACTGCCGTAAGAAATCATGAAGGACAAACCGAAAGCTTCCCCATAATTGTTGGGTTACATCAAGGCTCATCCTTAAGTACTTACCTTTTTGCATGGGTAACGGATGAGTTAACGGGACATATTCAAGATGATATTCCTTGGTGTATGCTTTTCGCAGACGATATAGTGTTGATAGATGAAACTCAGGAAGGGGTAAATGCAAAGCTTAACCTTTGGAGAGAAGTGTTGGAATCTAAAGGTCTTCGCCTAAGCCGATCAAAGACAGAATATATGGAGTGCAAGTTCAGTGCAAATGGAGGCCAAAACGAGTTAGGGGTGAGGATCGGAGATCAGGAAATA
>NZ_AMGM01000239.1 GCF_000298295.1 Cecembia lonarensis LW9 | reverse complement strand
GTCCATATCGACGGCATGGTTTGGCACCTCGATGTCGGCTCGTCGCATCCTGGGGCTGGAGTAGGTCCCAAGGGTTGGGCTGTTCGCCCATTAAAGCGGTACGCGAGCTGGGTTTAGAACGTCGTGAGACAGTTCGGTCCCTATCCGCTGCGCGCGCAGGAAATTTGAGAAGAGCTGTCCTTAGTACGAGAGGACCGGGACGGACGAACCTCTGGTGTGTCAGTTGTACTGCCAAGTGCACCGCTGATTAGCTACGTTCGGAAGGGATAACCGCTGAAAGCATCTAAGCGGGAAGCCCACTTCGAGATGAGATTTCCATACACTTTTGAGTGTGAGAGGCCCCCAGCCAGACCACTGGGTTGATAGGCAGGATGTGGAAGCGAGGACTAAAGACTCGTGAAGCTGACCTGTACTAATAGGCCGACAACTTAAACCACAAACACCACACCACCTACGGGTGGTTGGCAAGTATTGCTGCGTCCACTATACGGTCCCGAAACAACAAACCTGTGTTTGTTTTTCGCGGATACAACAAGATACAACCACTATTGTGGTCGTAACCCCATTTTTACCCGTCAACACCCTCTTTGTAGGTTGTTGGTTGTGGTTGATAGAGTTACGGCGGTCATAGCGTGGGGGAAACGCCCGGTCCCATACCGAACCCGGAAGCTAAGACCCACTGCGCCGATGGTACTGCACTCGGGAGGGTGTGGGAGAGTAGGTCACCGCCGGACATATTTGTCCCGGAACCCCGAACACTATGTGTGTTCGGGGTTCCGATGTTTAAGCACCCCCTACGTGTTTTGGGGTGGTGTGGGTTGTTGGCCCTTCTGGTGTTCACCAGGGGGGCCACACCTGTTTAACGGCCCAGG
>NZ_AMGM01000238.1 GCF_000298295.1 Cecembia lonarensis LW9 | reverse complement strand
TGTCATCGCCCACCTCGCCTCCAACGGCCGCACCTTGGTCAAGCTCATCGACTGGGCCACCACCGGCACCGAACAGCAGCTCTACGCCTCCCCGGAGGCCCGCAACGAGGAAATCGCAGCACTCGCGGCGCTGCCCCGGGTTGAGCTTGTCGAGAACTTCCGCCAGGCCGCGGAATACTTCGCCGAGCAGACCGAGCGGCTGTCCGGGGACCTCGCCGTCGACGAGGTCAACCTGCACGGCAAAATCATCCCCGCCACCTCCATCATCGCGCTGCGCATCGCAGAGATCGTGGTGCACCACCACGATCTGGACACCGCGTGGACCATCGAGGAGGCCGACCCGGACTCCCAGCTCAACGCGGTCGAGGCTGCGGTGCGCACCATGCGTGCCAAGGACGCCCCGGGCATGACCCTGCTGACCGAGGAAGGCGACGAGTGGGTGATCGGCAACGGCGACCTGCGCGTGCGCTCCGACCGCGAAGGCCTGATTGAATGGCTGGCGCGCGGCCAGGTCCGGTACATCGAGGCCGACGGCCGGCTGCCGGTGCTGCCGACCTGGTAGACCAGCCGCACGTTCTCCGCAGCAAAAAGCAGCCGGCTTCTCGAACGTGGTGCGTTCGGGAAGCCGGCTGCTTGCTGGTGCCTCAGCGTTCTTACAAGGCGATCTGGCGGTTCTAGGTCCTTGTAGAGCAGGTAACGGAAGTTCGAGGGCCCACCGGCGTAGCAAGCCTGCGGGCAGAAGGCGCGCAGCGACATGTAGTCCCCGGCCTCGACCTCAACCCAGTCCGCGTTCAACCGGTAGACGGCCTTGCCTTCAAGCACGTACAGGCCGTGCTCCATGACGTGGGTCTCGGCGAACGGGATCGAGGCACCGGGCTC
>NZ_AMGM01000237.1 GCF_000298295.1 Cecembia lonarensis LW9 | reverse complement strand
GCTGGAAAGCACGCGGAGGTCCGGGGCCATAACCTGTTTGACGAGGTTCGGTTCCATGATGACCCCATCATTGGCAATGCCCATGGCGACCATGTTCATTTGCATGGCTGTTGTCATCACCTCTGATCCACCGATTGAGGCCAGCGCCAAGTCAGCCGGAGTCATATTCGGTGGGAATATGCTGGGCTGGACGGGCAGCGGAATGTTCAGTTGCTGGCCAAAGCCAAAGCGTTCGGTGACGTTTTCGAATGGCTCTGGTCCAAGTTCCTTGCTCATCAGGGCAAAGGGAGTGTTGCAGCTCTGGGCCACGATGAATTCCAACGTAGCCTCCGACCGCGAGGCACAGATACCCTCATTGAAGTTGGACATCTTCACCGGATCCGTGATCTTCTCCGGGTTCTTCAGCACTGTGTCGGCGTTGTAATTGCCCGATTCAAGACCCGCAACCAGATCGAGGATCTTGAAGCTGGAGCCGGGGTTCATGGTGTTGAAAAGGGCAGGGTTTCGGTAAGGACTCAAATTTGGGTTCTCAGCGAGGACCTTCTTCATGTTCTCCGCAGCCTTAGTGGTGCTGTGCACGGCCAGAAGGTTGGTGTCGTAGCTTGGTTTTGAGGCCATGGCCAGGATGTTTCCGGTCTTGGGCTCCGAGACGATGATGGATCCGCGCGTACCTTCGGGAATCAAATCGTAGACGAATTTTTGGAGTTCAGGGTCGATGGTCAGCTCGACCGAGGCACCTTCGTTCTCCTTGCCGGAAAACAGGTTCACGAGCCTGTCGAAGAACTGGTCCTGGCTCTTGCCCGTCAGCTCGGGATTCATGACCGATTCGAGCTGTGTCGATCCGTTAGCCAGCGAATAGAAGCCGGTCAGGTGTGAATAGAGTTCGGGATC
>NZ_AMGM01000236.1 GCF_000298295.1 Cecembia lonarensis LW9 | reverse complement strand
CCGACGGCGCATTCGCAAGCCACGATCGCATCTCGGGTTGCCCCGAGCCAGGCACGAGCCGCTTCGAATCCACGCTCGGCAAATCCTCGCCCCGCCGGGGTGCCCGTCGTAGACGAAGATCGTCGGCATCCCGGTGTCCATGTGCAGCGCGGTGGAGACCCCGCCGATGTCCCACCTGTCGCTGGAGGCCACCAACGGCAACAGCCCGATGGCCGCGTGCTCGGCCGCATGCAGCGCCCCGGGGAATTCTTCGGCGGTGATCCCGGCGGCCTGCATCCGGGTTTCGGGGATGGTGAACCACACGGACTTGGTGTGCAGGTCCCTGGCCTCCAACTCCAGCGGCTCCTCGGACAGGATCTCGTTGCTGCTCACAGACTTGCGCTGGAAGGAGACCACCTGGGTGGTCACGACGACTTCCCCGAAGTGTGCGGTGACCGGCCCCCACACCAGCGAGCGGTCGTCGGTGACAACCTCGACCGTGGTGATGTCCCGTGCCTGCGTGTAGAAGTCCGGGTTGGCTCGGGTGACCATGACGCAGTGGTCGGTTTCGTTCAGCTCATCAACCACGTAGGTGGCACCCTGGTGCACATAGATGGCACCGTCGTGCGCCTGATAATGGGTCTGCGGAGAATCCATGGTGCCCAGCAGTGCCCCGGTGTCGGACTCGATAATGCTCACCGGTCCGCCGCCGTCGGCGCGCAGGTTCACCATCGATGCTGCATGTTCCGGGTGGGTCCAAAACCATCCGGCCGGACGGCGGCGCAGGAACCCGCGCTTCACCAACGACTCGAGCAGCCCTTGGGCGCTGGGCCCGAATGCGGCCAAGTCCTCGGTGCGCAACGGCAGTTCCTCGGCTGCTGCACACAGGTGTCCGGAGAGCACATAGGGGGTTTT
>NZ_AMGM01000235.1 GCF_000298295.1 Cecembia lonarensis LW9 | reverse complement strand
CTGTAACGGGTTGGCCGGCTTCATCTCTGGTTCCAACACCGCGGCAAACTACCATGCTCGCTGCCACACAGGCACAGGCCGCGTCGGCCATGGGTTCCTCGGTGCTGCAAATCGTGGCGGTTTCCAACGTCACCGCCTCGATGGCCACAATGCTCTCGCCTTCACGGATGCTGCTGGCCTACGAGATGGCGATCATGCCGGTGTCATCGGCCGCGGGAGCTCTGCCGAGGCCGGCGCCGCCGAGCGAGCGTGAGATCACAGCATGGATTGCCCCGCGGCTTGGCGGGCTGTTGTTGATCGTGTGCACGCTGCTGGGGTTTGTGACATGGGTGATCCACTAGGCGCCGGAATTGGCTTATTCGTCTTCGGAGGAATGCAGGCGCCGGCGGGCGCTGAGCAATTCTATGTCCGGGCGCTCGGCCACCAGGCGTTCGAGGCCATCAAGCACCTTGATCACGTGCGCTGCATCCGCCGCGACGACTCCGGCCGACACCCCGGCACGCCGGTGTACATCCAGGTTGCCGGTCTCCGCGACGGAGACCTCGAAACGGCGTCTGATCTCGGCCATGAGGGGACGCACCACGGAGCGCTTCCGCTTGAGCGAATGTACATCCCCGAGCAACAGGTCAAATTCGATCCAACCAAACCACATACCTACATGATGCTCCATGAGCAACGTTTTCCCCGGAACAGGGTGCTCTTGCGCCAGCTTTAGCGTGCTGAGTTTTCCGCGATGGCCGCTTCGAGCACCGGGGCCAGGCGCTTGACGCCCTCGCGGATCTTGTCCTCGGGGACGGCGCTGAAAGCCAGCCGCAGCCGATGGCTGGGGGCATCGTCGGGACTGAATGCGGCGCCCGGAATGAAGACCACTCCAGCTTCGATGCCCTTGG
>NZ_AMGM01000234.1 GCF_000298295.1 Cecembia lonarensis LW9 | reverse complement strand
GATCCTCGCCCGGGGACACCGGAATGCCGGTGTCCGGATCCTTGCCTGAAGACACACTTTCTCCTGTCGTTTGCGCTTTCTCCCACTCACCTTACCGCCGCCTTATTGGACTTTGAGCCATGGGCCGCGCAACTCACAGTTGTCGCATTGGACACAGTGGGTATTCGCGTCCCGGGAATATCGCGGAGCGAGCCATAGTTGAGCCAGAGTGAATGCAAACGCATATAAGTTTTGACAGGAGAACCACCGGAAACCATGAGTGAACCCACCACCAACACACAGCAACTTGAGATCGGTGTCGAAACCTTCGGAGACATCACTACCGCTGCCGACGGAACGACGCTGCACCCCGCCCAGGTTTTACGCAATGTCGTTGCAGAGGCCAAAGCCGCCGAGGCCGCAGGACTGGATTTCTTCGGCGTGGGCGAACACCACCGGGACGATTATGCAATCTCGGCACCCGAAGTGGTCCTTGGTGCCATCGCTTCGGTGACCGAGAGCATCAAGCTGGGCACCGCGGTGACGGTATTGAGCTCGGATGATCCGGTACGGGTCTACGAACGCTTCGCCACGGTGGACGGGTTATCCAATGGCCGTGCCGAAGCCATCTTGGGCCGCGGTTCGTTCGTCGAATCCTTCCCGCTTTTTGGCTACGAACTTTCCGACTACGAATTGCTCTTCGAAGAAAAGCTGGCGCTCTTCGCCAAGCTGCGCAAGGGTGAGCCGGTCAGCTGGTCGGGGCAGACCCGTCCGGCACTGCGCAACCAGTCCGTCTACCCACCCATTGAAAACGGCATCTTGAATGCCTGGGTGGGTGTTGGAGGAAGCCCCGAGTCGGTGGTGCGTGCGGCCCGGCACGGGCTGCCGCTATTCCTGGCGATCATCGGTGGACAGCCGAT
>NZ_AMGM01000233.1 GCF_000298295.1 Cecembia lonarensis LW9 | reverse complement strand
GGCGGTAACGCGACCGACGCGGTGATGCGTGTGGGAAATACGGTACGCAAGCCTTGGCAGGAAAATACCCCGGCGGTCCACCGGTTCATGGAACATCTCAGGGATCAGGGCCTCTCCGAGGCCCCCAAACGTACGGCAAAGATCCGCAAGGTCGCCACGTCGTGGAATTCGTTGCCGGGACACCAGCACCACACGACCGTTCCCTGCTCGCGGACCTCCTGTCCACGGTCGGACGATCGATCCGCAGCATCCACGATTGTGCCGCCGGTTTCACACCTGCCCCGGGGGAGCCCTGTTCTTCCTTGGTACCGGTGGCCGATGCGGAGATGATCTGTCACAACGACTTGGCGCCATGGAGCCTTGTGCTGGGCGATGAACCGGTCTTTATCGACTGTGACGGTGCCGGACCCAGTACTCGCCTCTAGCCTATGCCGCCCAATCCTTTGCCTTCCTCGTCGCCGGCCAGGACCCCCACGTTGCCGCAGTACGCCTACGGAGCCTAGCGGTGGAGGGGGACGCGGCGGACACCGAGATGTGTGCGGGTCTGCCAAGCACGATGATCGAACGTACCCGGGCCATGTACGACTTTCTGCGCGCCGCACACCAGGAAAACCACCAGCCCTGGGGACAGATGTTCCTCGATGGCCACGGAGAGCATTGCGTCGGCGCCACAAGGTTTATGGAAGAACACCTCGAGCTCTGGGTCCGGGCACTGCACCGCGATGAGCAACCCGCGTGAGCTGCGACGAGCTATGGTTCCACGGATTCCAACTCCATGAGCTCGAGATGGAGATTCGCCAAGGCTTTTTCTCCCATAGTTCCCGGCCACGGGCAGTGGAATACAACGAACCGTCCGCCAGCAGCCCGCGCAGGATTACCGCGCGGCCGCGGGCGAAA
>NZ_AMGM01000232.1 GCF_000298295.1 Cecembia lonarensis LW9 | reverse complement strand
TGTCGTCTGCTTGTTAATGATCACACTTCACCTTCTCACCTGTGCGCGCCGTGTGCATCAACCAAAAGGTTGGCTCTCCCGGCCCCGACGGCCGTTTTTTGCGTGGTCACCACTGAGCTTCGTCGACGGAGCATCCGTGTCGGGATCATCATCGCACAGCGGCCTCTGTGTACTGGGTAGACGTTTCGGGTGATTCGGGTTCAGCGTGTGTCTGATGGTGTCATTTTCAGTATCTGTCTGCGCCGACGGTGTCGCCCAGAAGCGCTCCAATGCGCTGGCTGTGCCTCCACCCAAACATGCCGATCGTCTCGCTACCAGTACCGGTCCAAGGAGTCTTGTCCTGCTTGAGCTTGCATGGATCAACCAACCAATTGGAATCACCGAAACGAAGCTGACAACTCCCGCAGGGACTGTTTGGATTGAATAGTTCAGTGGCAACCGCGTACGTTCGGCAGTTAGGGATGAAATGAGAGGAGGAGCCGCGGTGAGTAGACCTTCAGGGAACCGGGGGCTAGGATCTGGGGCCGTCCAGAATTTCTTCACGATCGCGTTGCGGTCTAGCTGGCGCTGGCTGGCGATGCTCATGCTGTTGGTTTCCGCGGCCGCACACTTACCGGTGGTTGGTCCCGGACTGACTGACGCAGTCTATGTCGGTGTTCTCTTTATTATGCTGATCCTTGCAGATTTTGTGCTAATCGTCAGGTTGTGGATCCATGACAGTCCAGCCATATGGGTCTTGATGGCCACCATTACTGGTTTGGCGTTATTGGCCTATGTCTTATCGCGCACGGTGGGATTACCTCAATCGTCGGACTATATCGGGGATTGGGTCTCCCTGCCGGGGCTCGCGTCGATCGCTTCTGAAGCCGTGGGTTGTATCGTCGCGTTCTTAGTTTTGGTTAGGCT
>NZ_AMGM01000231.1 GCF_000298295.1 Cecembia lonarensis LW9 | reverse complement strand
GTCCCTCCGTGGCCCAACGTTCAATCAGGTCCGTGGCGTCCTGCGACCAAGAATGGTCTTCAAGAGCAATTGGTGTTGCCATGTCGGCGTGTCCTTTCGAAGATAGGAAACTACTTGAATCAGGCGGATTGACGATTTGAAATAGGTTCTTGGGGGTCGAAAAGGACGGTGACGTCCAGGCCGAACACCTCCGCGATGTTCTCAGCAACTTCGGTGGTGCAGTCGGTTCGATATCCGGAGACTAGGTGGTTGATGAAGCTGGGGTGCACGCCGACCCGCTTGGCCAGTTTGCGCTGGCTGATCTTGCGGAAGTCGACGGGGCGGCCCATTCTGATGGCCTCCATGTCCTCTTTGGTGTAGACGAGCGTCTTGAATCGCTCTTTAGATGCGAGGCGCATGTATGTTCCTTTCTGCCAGCGGCATTTGGTTCGGAAGGGTGACATTTTGTCCCTGTCTGTTGTAGGCGGGTTTGCTTCTTGCTGATAGGTAAAGCATCCCACCCCAGTAGGCATGTTGTCAACTCGAATAAGGTGAATCATTTCTTTCAAGTAGGCGGGGCGGCCGGTTGCTGGCATTTTCTTAGTAGGCACATCTACTTCAATAAGGCAGAATTGCCAGTAGGCGCATCGAAACCGTATGCGATTGCACTAATCAGATCGACAAATGACAGTGGTTGGCATGACAAGCAAACTTCCCAAGAACGGCCTTCACGAGCTCATCCTGAACCATAAGGGTGACCGCTCCTACGCCAGACTGTCCGCCGCGTGCGGCGGAGTGCCATCCACCGTCAACGCCCAACGCCTCGCCACCAAACCCATAAAGCATTTCCCTACGGTCGAAGTACTTGTGGGCCTCTCGAAAGGCCTCGGCGTCCGCATGGTAGACGTCCTCCATGCTGCCGCGATATCTG
>NZ_AMGM01000230.1 GCF_000298295.1 Cecembia lonarensis LW9 | reverse complement strand
GATAAGTTCAGCCCCTGGGCGAGGAGGTGGGAGATGCGGCGCAAGATATCCAGGTCCTCCTCGCTGTAGCGGCGAGTTCCGCCCTCGGTGCGCTGGGGGTCCAAAAGTCCCTTGCGTTCATAGAGGCGCAGGTTCTGTTGTCCGGTGCCTACCAGCTCGGCGGCAACCGAAATCCCATACACGGCAAGGTCTCTCGATCTTTTCTGAGTCATCTTCCCGTCCTTTCCTTATCCCTGGCTCGATCAATGCGGGGGAGTTTGACAGGCTTGCGACCCCATAGTGATTGTGCTATAAAAATTGTATCCGCTGATACAGATTATCGCGGATGCGACAAATTGGAAATGGCATATCAGAGACACTGTGAAGGAGTGCAACTGCCATGTTGATGCGTACAGACCCGTTCCGTGATCTTGACCGGATCGCTCAGCAGGTTTTCGGAACCCCGGCTCGCCCGGCAGCGATGAGCATGGATGCTTGGCGTAATGGGGACACTTTCGAGGTTGAGTTCGATTTGCCCGGGATCAAACCGGATTCGATCGACTTGGACGTTGAACGCAACGTGGTGACCGTGAAGGCGGAGCGTCCTGCCCTGGACAAGGATTTGGAAATGCTCGCTTCGGAACGTCCCCGGGGCGTGTTCAGCCGTCAGCTGGTCTTGGGAGAGAACTTGGATACCGAAAACATCGAAGCCAGCTACGAAGCCGGTGTGCTACGTTTGCGCATTCCGGTGGCTGAGAAGGCCAAGCCTCGCAAGATCTCCATTACCGCCCCAAGCCAGGATCGCGAGGCGATCGACCCATAGGGACACCCAAACCGGGCAGTAACCGCGTGGTGATCCCCAGGCACCATGGAATCGCAGATAACTCGACACCCGAGGTGGCGTGAGTTTCCTGAAGACCAGCCATTGCGTCGAAAACACCACAATATCGGTTC
>NZ_AMGM01000229.1 GCF_000298295.1 Cecembia lonarensis LW9 | reverse complement strand
GATTGTCACGCTATCGCTAACTGACAACCGGTGGTAAATCAGCAGCTCTTAGAGTGCGCAGGAAACGCAGCCCTCAACCTCGGTACCTTCGAGAGCCATCTGACGCAGACGGATGTAGTAGAGCGTCTTGATGCCCTTGCGCCATGCGTAGATCTGAGCCTTGTTGATGTCACGCGTGGTGGCGGTGTCCTTGAAGAACAAGGTCAGGGACAGACCCTGATCAACGTGCTGCGTGGCGACCGCGTAGGTGTCGATGACCTTCTCGTAACCGATTTCGTACGCATCCTGGTAGTACTCCAGGTTGTCGTTGGTCAGGTACGGAGCCGGGTAGTACACGCGGCCGATCTTGCCTTCCTTGCGGATCTCGATCTTCGCTGCCACCGGGTGGATCGAGGAGGTCGAGTTGTTAATGTAGGAGATCGAGCCGGTCGGCGGGACAGCCTGCAGGTTCTGGTTGTAGATGCCGTGCTCCATTATGGAAGCCTTCAGCGCACGCCAGTCGTCCTGGGTAGGGATGTCGATGCCGGTGAAGAGTTCACGTACACGCTCGGTGGCGGGAACCCATTCCTGATCGGTGTACTTGTCGAAGAACTCGCCCGAGGCATACTTCGAGTCAGCGAAGCCCTCGAAGGTTTCGTTCTTCTCGATGGCCAGCAGGTTCGAAGCACGCAGCGCGTGGAAGACCACGGTGTAGAAGTAGATGTTGGTGAAGTCCAACCCCTCTTCCGAACCGTAGTAGACGCGTTCGCGAGCCAGGTAGCCGTGCAGGTTCATCTGCCCCAGGCCAATGGCGTGGGTCTTGGCGTTGCCCTGGGCAATCGAAGGCACCGAGTTGATGTACGACATGTCGGACACTGCCGACAGGGCGCGGATGGCGGTCTCGATGGAACCAGCGAGGTTCTTGCCGTCCATCGCCTTGGCGATGTTCATCGAACC
>NZ_AMGM01000228.1 GCF_000298295.1 Cecembia lonarensis LW9 | reverse complement strand
AAGGTCCAGCGGTAGTTTTGGGCCACGTTGATGATGGGGGTGTAGACCTCGAGCCCCACCGCTGGGAGCTGTGCGGACCCCGCTGGTGTCCGGTCATCGAGCAAGACTCCGGCAATCGGAAGCGCGGAGAAATTCCGCAACCAATCGGCGACGTACATCGAGGCGTTCTCCGCATCATCGGCGTCCAGGTCCGCGGCGTCGTCCTTTCCGGAGAAGGCATGGGTGGCGACCAGCCATGCCATGGGAGATGGGACATGCAACACCACGGCTTCCCGTTGTGTCTGCGAAAACGTCTTGGCGATACCCATGACAAGTTCAAGGGTCTGTGCATCGGCCAGCATGGTTCGCAGGGCAAAGCCCGTCCGGCTTCTGGCGGACATATCCTCGTGCAGGGATTGGCCGGTCGCCATCCGGTGTGCATAAAACCGGTCGAGATGAAGCAAAGCGGCATCCGGCTTGAGCAGCCCCTGTGCCTGGCCAATGAAATTGGCGTAGGCCATGGGATCTTCCCACGGGATGGGACGGTTTTGCAGTATCACCGCCTGGGAGTAATCGAGGTGGTCAAGAATCACTGCATGCTCCCGGCCGGATTGCGGCTCGGCGATGACATTTGCCAGATTCACTGTATTTGCTCCTTTCCTTGCACGGACCTTGCTGGATGATTGGTGACGGTGAAGCGGTGCCT
Source organism: Cecembia lonarensis LW9 (assembly GCF_000298295.1). Taxonomy (GTDB): domain Bacteria; phylum Bacteroidota; class Bacteroidia; order Cytophagales; family Cyclobacteriaceae; genus Cecembia; species Cecembia lonarensis. The sequence goes on along the minus strand of NZ_AMGM01000228.1, from coordinate 255 downwards.
CCCGCCATGGCCGGGGCCAGGGACGGAAAGGCACCACTTCACCGATGATGCGCGGCTCAGGACTTGTGGAGCACGGTTTCCCCGTACTTCGCCTCAAGCTCGCGGATCCTCTTGTCTTGGGCCTCGATCTTTAGCACACGGCGATCCGGGATCATGACCAATGGGATCTCGCTGAGCTTCCCCTTCACCCGCTGTGGTTCCTGCCCGCCCCAGTGGGTGGCGAAGACCTCTTCATCGTTGTCCTGGCCCCAGGAA
>NZ_AMGM01000227.1 GCF_000298295.1 Cecembia lonarensis LW9 | reverse complement strand
AGCGATCTGCTCGAGGATCGGGGTCAGCTGGCGGCAGGGACCGCACCACTCGGCCCAGAAGTCGACGATGACTGGCTTGGAGGCTTCGAGGACCTCGGCCTGGAACGTTGCGTCTGTGACGTCTTTGGTCTGGCTCATGGCCTGCACCTTTCGTAAATGTTTTCTTCCCCGTCGAAGGAGAAGCTGGGGACTAGTTGGAAACGGAAAGAACGTTCGCGGTTGTAGCGGCTTCGACGTCGGCCAAATAGTGTTCGACGTCGAGGGCCGCGGCGCAGCCCGAACCGGCGGCTGTGATGGCCTGGCGGTAGGAGGAATCGATGACATCCCCGGCTGCGAAAACGCCGGGGATGCTGGTCTTGGAAGTTCGTCCTTCAACGGCGATGGTGCCCTCGGTGGTTAGCGTGAGGACGTCCTTGACGAGGTCGGTACGTGGGTCGTTGCCGATGGCCACGAACATGCCCGTGACCGGTACTTCCTGCTCTGCCCCGGTCTTAAGGTTTCGCGGGTTCATAGCGGTGACCTTCTGCTCTCCGGCGATGCCAATGACCTCGGAGTCCCAAATGAATTCGATCTTCGGATGTGCCAGGGCGCGGTCTGCCATAATCTTGGAGGCGCGCAGGGTGTCGCGGCGGTGTACGACGGTGACCTTGGATGCGAACTTGGTCAAGAAAATGGCTTCTTCCATGGCGGAGTCGCCGCCGCCGATGACGGCAATTTCCTGGTCGCGGAAGAAGAATCCGTCGCAGGTCGCGCACCACGAGACGCCGTGTCCGGCCAAGCGCTTCTCGTCAGGTAGACCGATCTCGCGGTAGGCCGATCCTGTGGACAGGATGACCGCATGGGCACGGTACACGGTGCCGTCGCCCAAGGTGACGATCTTGACGTCCCCGGCGAGATCGACGGCGGTGACATCATCGAAGAGGATCTCGGCGCCGAAGCG
>NZ_AMGM01000226.1 GCF_000298295.1 Cecembia lonarensis LW9 | reverse complement strand
GCCAGCGAGAGCAAGGCGCCACCGATGGTCGATGGCCTTGGGGCTCTTGCGGAACCTGATCCAAGAGAAAAAGCACGATGAGACACCGGTGCTAGGTACTCCAAAAGCAGCGCGACCCCGACATCGAGGCGTTCGAACGGCCAAGAAGTAGAAGAACTGGCAGGCGCCAACCCCGAAGAGCCCAAAGAGCAGGATCGACTTCCAATTGGAAGCGATCAGCGGCCACTTGCCGCGCATCACCAAGCAGCGTGGGAACCAGCAAAACCAGGGCAGCCCCGGCCATGCGCAGGGTCACCGCCGCGGCAGGACTCCAACCCGGCCTCCAGCAATGCCTTGGCGAAGGAACCGGAGACGCCGAAGACGGCGGAGGAGAACAGCGCGACTCCGACGCCGCCCAGTCGCGGGGCGCGCGGGCTGTTGCCACTGGCTCAGGCTGAAGCCGGTGCGTGGTGATCTCTTCGCGTGGCACGGGGTAACGCTCCCTGGTGGGTCTTGGCGGAATCCGACGTAGGAGTGGCCATGGATGCCAAATCGACTGTCAGGAGTAAAGTTCGGTATGCTCATGACACTAGATCTTGCCCGGTTCATCCGTCAATCCCCGTAGCCACACAGGAGTCACATTGATCTTTGCCCCTGACACGGAAGCCTCGTTGGGCACCGTCGTGGCGCTCATCAACACCGCCATCGCCGAGACGGACGCGTTGCTCACCTCTGCAGACCTCGAGGAGTTCCTCAATGAGCAAGGGTTCACCGGTTCACGTACGCGCAACGACGCGGAGCTTCGTTCGGTCCGCCAGTTGCGCTCCCAACTGGGCGAAATCTGGGTGCTCGACGAGGACCAAGCCGTCGAGGCCGTCAACAACATCCTGCGCACAGCGCGCGCCCTACCCCAGCTGATCAGGCACGACGGCTGGAACTATCACATCCACGCGACCACCCCCGAG
>NZ_AMGM01000225.1 GCF_000298295.1 Cecembia lonarensis LW9 | reverse complement strand
GAGAAAGTGAACGGGCGGTCCAGGACACGGCCTCGGCCAATACATCCTTTTCAACGCTGAACTTCACGAAGTGGTCCGCCTTTCACGACGAAGTCGACAATAACTGACTTAAAGCAAGTTTAGCGGGTGCAAATTTCAAGTCTCACCAACTAGACCTCTGAAACGAGGTTAGTTTGCACTCTTGCTTAGTGAACAGACTGCGTCGGGTGAGCAGAACTGCGGCACAGCCTTCGAGCATACCGGGTTTAAGAGCCTAAGAAATCAGGGCGTCTAGGAAGTTCTTTCGAAATCAGCTGAGGAGCCATTGAACCTGAGCGTCATGGTTTCTTCTCGAGATAGCCGAGTAGCACTAAAGACAGTTCAATTTCACGGACTGCCGTTGTACAGACTTTGCCAGAGACAACGAACAACTTTCCTCAGCGAGAAGGACACACCTGAATCTTCCGAAAGGAAGTTGGCGGGTGGTTTACAAGACAGCACCAGACCTGGGCAATCAACCCTAAAAAGGGTTGGTTTCGTCGGTTTTGGTCCATAAGCGGCAAATCGGTCTTGTTATCTGGATGAATAAGAAAGATGGGATTAGTAGTGTTAATAACCCCTGTGGATACTGTGGATAACTCACCCTGACTGCGGGAACGTGCCGATTATGCATGTGCACAACATGTGAGTGGGCGTGACACTCAGTGTACACGCCCCGGTGGATAACTTTCCGCGTGAATTTAAGGGATCCACAGGGGACCCCTGAGTTATCCGCAGGAAAGTGGAGTAACTCCACTTAATCATCCACAGGGTTAATCCACAGCTGTGGTTATCAAACTTTCCGTCGTACCTAAACCTTCACGCTGCCGTTGCTTGATTCGGTTTGTCAGTTCCGTGACCCTGATTGAAAATGGCTCGTCGTTCAGCCATGAGTTCGCGAATCTTGCGGTCTGCGTGAAATCACCGTGG
>NZ_AMGM01000224.1 GCF_000298295.1 Cecembia lonarensis LW9 | reverse complement strand
GATCCGCCAGCACGAGGTGCCCTACCTGCGCCGCAAACTGGGCATTATCTTCCAGGACTTTCAGCTGTTCTTTGACCGCACCGTAGCCGAAAACCTCTTTTTTGTGATGCGGGCTACCGGCTGGGGCGATAAAGGCAAGATGAAGCGCCGCCTGTCCGAAGTGCTCATGCAGGTAGGCCTGGACTCTGCCGCCGGCAAAATGCCCCACCAGCTCAGCGGTGGCGAGCAGCAGCGGATTGTTATTGCCCGCTCCCTCATCAACGAACCCCTGATCCTGGTGGCCGACGAGCCTACCGGCAACCTGGATCCCGATGTTTCCGAGGGCATTTTTCAGCTTTTTCAGGAGATCAATAACAGTGGTACGGCGGTATTAATGGCCACCCACAACCACAAGCTGCTCAACGACCATCCCGGCCGGGTGCTCAAATGCGAAAAAGGTAAGGTGCTGGATTCGGTACATGATGTCTTTAGTTTTCGAAGCGAGTTTTAAGTCCTTCCATAAAGACTAGTTCAAAAGAAAGCCCCTGCTTAGAGTCTAGCAGGGGCTTTCCTTTTTGGCAATTATATTTCTACTATCCTTGATGCAGCTGCAGCCCCTTTTCCCGGGCCGGCTCCAGCATGAGGTTCCAGGCGGCTTCGCGCTGGTTGGGGATCTTGCCTTCCAGAATGGCTTCTTTGATGGCGTCCTTGATGTCGCCCACCACCCGGGAGGGTTTCAGGGCAAAGGCGGCCATGATCTCCTCGCCCGTCACAGGGGGCTGGAAGTTGCGCACCTGGTCTTTCTCCTCTACTTCCTGCAGCTTTTGCTCTACTTTATCAAAGTTGCGCAGGTAGCGCTTTACCCGATTGTCATCTTTAGACGTAATGTCGGCCCGGCAGAGCTTCATCAGGGGGTCTATATCATCGCCGGCTTCGTAAAGCAGACGGCGTACGGCCGAGTCGGTGACC
>NZ_AMGM01000223.1 GCF_000298295.1 Cecembia lonarensis LW9 | reverse complement strand
CTCATCCAGCCAAGCGTACGCTCAGCGCTTGGGCGCCCTTGCGTCCTTCGGCAATCCAAACTCTAGGCGGGTTCCTGCGCGCAGCTCCGTCACGCCCGCTGGCAGCGCAGAGGCGTTCAAATACACTTCCTGACCCTCATCGGTCACCAAGAATCCGAACCCCTTGGAGGGTTCGTACCATTTCACTTTGCCGGTTGGCACGTCTAACTACCTCGTTCTTGCGTCACAATGGGCCGTCCGCGGGGTCCTTGACCAACCGCGTTCCCCATTTTCTGGCGATCTCCCGGAACGAAACCACGCGGCCCGACACCCGCTTGCGGGGCGTCCGGGTCGGCTCATGCGACCGGGGAAGTCTATATCTTCTAGGGTACGACATCCCGGGCATACCCTCTTCCAGTCCCCGATCCGCACCCCGATATGGCTTCGCGTCCGCTGCACGGTAGTTTTAAGGGGTGAACACCACTGCCTCTACCCCCGCATCCCAGCGCATCCTGACCCTCGTGGCCGGCTCTATTGCCATTGTTTCGTTGGTTGCTCTGGCCATCATCCTCATCCAATACATGATGCAGACAGCCCCGGTCCCGGCCCTGCTTGCCGTGGCGCTCTACGGACTGCCGGTCGCCTTCATCCTGCTGATCGTGATCCTGGCGCTGAATTTCCGCGAACGCCGCCGTTCCCCCTAGCCCGGCCACCGGCATTCCCACTGCACAACCCGGCAACGTGCCGGGTGCCTTGGCTGCTTGCACCGTGTCGACAACCTCTGGGCTCACAATGAACACACAGGATTCATACAGACAACGGTTGCAGACTGGTAACTATGAATGCCAAAACCCCCGAAGCAAAGCTCCTGGTCGTCGACGACGAACCAAACATCCGCGAGTTGCTCTCCACCTCCCTACGCTTCGCAGGCTTCGAGGTGGTTGCGGCAGCCAACGGCCGTGAGGCT
>NZ_AMGM01000222.1 GCF_000298295.1 Cecembia lonarensis LW9 | reverse complement strand
AGCAAACTTCATGTAGGGGAATCTCATTGTTCGGGGAAATGAAGCGACCAGTAGGGCCGCGCAAAGAATGGGCAGAATCGTCGCCGGCGTAGTGGCATTCGGATTTGTTGTCACCGGATGCACGCAGGCGCCGCCACCGTCAACGGACCATGGCGATGGGGCCACCGTCGTCCGGGTCATCGACGGCGATACGATCGTGGCTGACCTCTCGGGGACCGAGACCACGGTGCGGCTGTTGAACATCGATACGCCGGAAACCAAGCACCCGGACAAGCCGGTTGAATGCCTGGGACTTGAGGCCACCGAGTACACCAAGACGCTGTTGGCGCCCGGTGACAAGATCGAGTTGGCCTACGATGTCAGTCGACTAGACCCCTACGGTAGAACACTTGCCGGTGTCTACAAGGAGGGGAGTCTGGTCAACGCGGACATCGCTGCTGCTGGTCTCGGTGTCGCGGTCCTCTTCCAGCCCAACGAACGCTTCTACGCCGAAGTTCTGGCCGCCGAGCAACAAGCGCAAGATGGCAGCAAGGGACTGTTCGGGGCAGATGTCGCGTGCACGATTCCGGCCATGGTTGAGGACGCGATTGCTGGGCTCGAGGAGCTTGAAGAATCCGTGCCGGCCAACGCCGATGCCGTTGGATCGGCGCTGGGCGTCGTTACGGCCGCGATTGTGGCAGGAAAGGCCAAGAGTGCAGCATTACAAGCGCTGGATTCCACTGGAGATGCGGTGCAGGGTGCAGTGTGGGCAGCACGAAAGTCCTCCTATGCCCCGTTGCTCGCCGCGGCCATGAAACGGGCCACCTCAATTGAAGAGGACCTCACGACCAAGCAAGCTGCACTGGCCCAGGCCAAGAAGGAGGCCGACGCTCGGAAACAGGCCGAGGCGAAGGCAGCTGCCGCAAAGCAAGCGAAGGCCGAGGCTGCCGCAAAGGCAAAGGCAAAGGCCAAGG
>NZ_AMGM01000221.1 GCF_000298295.1 Cecembia lonarensis LW9 | reverse complement strand
TATGGATCTCGAAAACGGGGAATTTCAGCTTCTCGCAGGATCAGTTGTCCTGGGGTTGTTGGTTCTGTTTTACGGGGGGACATTTGTTATGTCTCTTTTTATTGGCAAAAAGAAAGAAAACGCTGACGGGTATATGACCGCCGGAAACAAAGTTGGTTTCGGTGTCTCCGCAGCAAGCATGACAGCAACATGGATCTGGGCATCTTCGATGTATGCCTCGGCGACGTCTGGCTACACCTATGGCATTTCCGGGCCGATTCACTACGGTCTTTGGGATGCGTTGATGATTCTGTTCATCTACCCCTTCGGCCGTCGAATCCGTGCGGTTGCACCAAAGGCACACACCCTCGCCGAAGTTATGTATGCCCGTCATGGACGCTCCAGCCAGCTCATGCTGGCCGGTTCCAATATTCTCGGCAGCGTTATTTCACTGACCTCCAACTTCATCGCGGGTGGCGCTCTTATCGCTCTGCTCTCGCCATTCAGCTTCGGCCAAGGCAATCGTCGCCGTGGCCGCAGGTACGCTGCTCTACACTTTGTGGTCCGGCTTCCGGGCCTCGGTACTCACCGACTTTGCCCAAGTAGTGGCGATGCTCGGTGCCGTGGCAATCATCCTTCCGGTGGTCTTCGTTGCCGCCGGCGGACCGGGACTCTTTGAATCCGGCGCCTCCAACCTCACCCCGCAACAGAGCAACTTCTTCTCGTCCGAAGCGTTTATGAACCAGGGTGCCCCGTACATTGCTGCCGTCCTGGCCTACGCCATCGGCAACCAGACGATCGCCCAGCGACTCTTCGCCGTGCGTGAGGACCTGATCAAGCCGACGTTCATCACCGCGACCGTCGGCTACGGTGCCACGATCATCGGCATCGGCATGCTCGGGGTCATCGCCCTGTACGCAGGCATCACCCCGCTCGATGGAGACACCAACAACCTGATCCCGCAAATGGCTGCAAC
>NZ_AMGM01000220.1 GCF_000298295.1 Cecembia lonarensis LW9 | reverse complement strand
GTTTCATTGTCACCTAGAAGGTACAATTCATCAAAGTCATTGTCTAAGCCATACCTCTTAGGTGGCTTACTAACCCGTTCAGATCTACGTGGAGCTAGGGGTTCAGGAACATGGTTGTCAATATGTCGAGTGCTTGTTTGTGGTTCAATATTAATCTCATTAATTTCCATCTGTTTGCTTATAGTTCCTTTGAGAACAAATTCGTCCTCTAGAAACTTAGCAGTTCTGGCGACAAAGACCTTTTGGTCGTCAGGATGGTAGAACTCATATCCCATAGTTTCTCTAGGATATCCCACAAAATAGCACCTAACTGATCTCGCTTCAAGCTTAGTAGCTTCAAGCTTCTTGACATATGCTTCACAACCCCAAATCTTAATGTGATTAAGACTTGGCTTTCTTCCAATACATATCTCATAGGGTGTCTGTGAAACTGACTTGGAAGGTACTCTATTAAGCAAGTAAGCTGCTGTATATAGAGCGTATCCCCAGAATGTTACTGGTAGATCAACAGAACTCATCATAGAACGAACCATGTTCATCAAGGTTCGATTTCTCCTTTCAGAAACTCCATTGAGTTGTGGAGTTCTCGGTGGAGTCCACTGTGATATTATTCCACACTCTTTAAGATAATCTAGGAACTCGTTACTCAGATATTCACCCCCTCGATCCGATCTTAGGATCCTTATCTGTTTCCCAGTTTGCTTCTCAACTTCATTCTTGAATTCTTTGAACCTTTCAAAGGATTCTGACTTGTACTTCATAAGATACACATAGCCAAACCGAGAGTGATCGTCGGTGAATGTGATATAGTAGGAGAAGCCTCCTCTCGACGTGGTAGACATAGGTCCACATACGTCAGTGTGGATTAACCCTAGAATTTCAGTGGAACGCTCTCCTTTTCCAGTAAATGGAGATTTGGTCATCTTCCCTTTCAAGCAACATTCACAAGTACCCATC
>NZ_AMGM01000219.1 GCF_000298295.1 Cecembia lonarensis LW9 | reverse complement strand
TGATCACGCGCTGGCGCTGCGGATCGGCCAGGATTGCCTGGTATTCGGCGATCTCGATCTCCAGCTCGGCGTGCCGATTCTGGATCTTCTGGCCTTCCAGGGCCGCCAGGCGGCGCAGCTGCATGTCTAGGATGGCGCGGGCCTGCGCCTCGTCGATGTCCAGCAGTTCCATCAGCCCGTCACGCGCGGCCTCGGTGGTGTTCGAGCGGCGGATCAACGCGATGACCTCATCGAGGGCATCGAGGGCCTTGAGCAGACCGCGCAGGATGTGCGCCTCTTCTTCGGCCTTGCGCAGCCGGTAGGCGGTGCGTCGGGCGATGACTTCCATCTGGTGGTGGACCCAGTGGCGGATGAACGCGTCGATGGACAGGGTGCGCGGCACCCCGTCGACGATCGCGAGCATGTTCGCGGAGAAGTTCGACTGCAGCTCGGTGTGCTTGTACAGGTTGTTCAGCACGACCTTGGCCACCGCATCGCGCTTAAGCACGATGACCAGGCGCTGGCCGGTACGACCCGAGGTTTCATCGCGCAGATCCGCGATGCCGGCGACCTTGCCGTCCTTGACCAGTTCGGCGATCTTCACCGCGAGATTGTCCGGGTTGGACTGGTAGGTCAATTCGGTGACCACCAGGCAGGTGCGTCCCTGCAGTTCCTCCACGGAAACCACCGCGCGCATGGTGATCGAACCACGGCCGGTGCGGTAGGCATCGGAGATGCCCTTCGTGCCCAGGATCATGGCCCCGGTGGGGAAATCGGGGCCCTTGACGCGCAGCATCAAGGCCTCGAGCAGTTCCTCACGGGTCGCCTCGGGGTTTTCCAGGTACCACTGGACGCCGGAGGCGACCTCGCGCAGGTTGTGCGGCGGAATGTTGGTGGCCATGCCCACCGCGATGCCGGCCGAGCCGTTGACCAACAGGTTCGGGAAACGTGCCGGCAGGATCGTGGGTTCCTGGTTCTTGC
>NZ_AMGM01000218.1 GCF_000298295.1 Cecembia lonarensis LW9 | reverse complement strand
TATAAAAACAACCAGCCCAATTGCATCTATGTGATCACCAGTAATTTCGAAAAGCTGCGGTTTTACATCGACAATGCGGTGGATTTTGTAGAGTTCAATATCCTGGGGATGCAGCTGGAGGAATTCAGGCTTTTTTGGCTCCTGCTGCACAAAGAAAATCTCATGGCCGGATTGCCTAAAAAAATCAAAGAACAATCCCTTGTCGCAGAAGAACAGGTTACCAAAAAACTGTATGCCGATTACTCTTCCTTCAAGCAGGAGCTTTGGCAGGATATGGTGAGGTTGAATCCTGGGATAGACGAACTGGATTTGTACAAAAAGAGTCAGAAATTATTGGATAGATTTCTCTTTATCTTTTTTGCGGAGGACAAAGGATTATTGCCGCCCAATTCCATTATGGAGATTGTCAATCAGTGGTTGGAATTAAAAGATTTGGATGCTTATATCCCACTGTATGATCGGTTCAAACTCTATTTTGGATACTTGAATACGGGAAGGATAAAACCAGGTAAGGCAGAAATCCATGCCTATAATGGAGGTCTTTTTGCGGCGGATCCGATCTTAGATACCTTGCTTATTTCAGATCAGTTGATTGAAAAGCATGTTCGGAAACTCACTGAATACGATTTTGAATCGGAGGTAGATACCAATATTTTGGGGCATATTTTCGAACATTCGCTCAATGATATCGAAAATGTGCGCGCCAAACTGGCAGGGGAGGAGGTGGACAAATCCAAGACCAAACGGAAGCGGGATGGCGTATTTTATACCCCAAAGTACATCACCAAATACATTGTAGACAATACCTTAGGGAGGCTGTGTACGGAGAAAAGGACGGAACTTGGTATCATCGACGAGGAATTTGCAGAGGGGAAGCGGGGAAAGCAAAAGAAAACGATCTTAAAACTCAAAGAAAAGCTGGATGCCTATAGGATTTGGCTGCTTCAACTGACCATCTGCGATCCTGCCTGTGGGT
>NZ_AMGM01000217.1 GCF_000298295.1 Cecembia lonarensis LW9 | reverse complement strand
TGGTTGACCGGTCCGACGATGGAGACGGCAAGCCAGGGGTTCTTGGCCTTGTACAGTCCCGGCAGCGACACCACTGTCTTGGTGTTCAGCGCGGGGAAGGCCCCCTCGAAGCGGGCGATTGCGCCGCGGGTGCTCCCGGCCTTTTTCAACGTCTTGGTCAGGAGTGGATCGCGGTTGCCGAATGGCGGTGGTCCGGCCGGAGGGGTCCCACTGGGTGCTGACTTGTGGGTGCCCGGTGCCGGAACGTCGGTGGAAGTGGGGGAGTGCCAGGGGGAAAGCGCCACCCTCCGGCCAGTACTGCAGCCAAAGACAGTACGGCGCGCCGGGTGGCCGGGTGCGAAGACGGATTCCCGTCGTGAGGCAAGGTGGTTCTCCCGTTGTTGAATGGTGGTCGGCTACCGGCTTGAGGTTAGCAGCCCATGCTGGTGGAACACGGAATGTTTCCACGAGCCTTGTCCTATCTCACATGGGGATACTCGGCCTGGTGTGGTGCTAACGCGGAACATTTCCGCACAGATAATCGGCGGCGTTGCCCCCTCTATCCGGTTGGAGGGCTTCAAAGTCGGACCGAGCAGCTTGCCTGAGGTTGGTTTTCTTCGACCCAACCGCCGTGTTCTCCTCGCAGAGGTTGGACATTCTTTTCCCATCCGGGGGAGTGGGGCTCCGGATCCAGCAGCTCGGCAACGACCATCCGTGCTTTTAAGGTGGGCACCTACGACCAGGGGTCATCGTTCAGGCTGGCCCTACTTGGTCAGTTTTTTCAGCCCCTTTTTCGGCGGCACCCGTACAGGCTCGGGCCAACGCGGGCCGAGGGTGTCGCCCAAGGTGGTGCCCCGGAGCTTGCGCCCGACCAGGGGAAGGACCCAATCGGTGACCCGACACGCGATGGTCCCGCGCCCGCTGTCGTACCCCGCGCGTGGCCTTCCGCTTCTCCTGATGCGTGATGCCGTGTGGCACCGTAAGACATCTAGGACCTTTGCCGCC
>NZ_AMGM01000216.1 GCF_000298295.1 Cecembia lonarensis LW9 | reverse complement strand
GGGTTCAGGGTTCAGTTGTTCAAGGTCGGATCATTAAAGGTTGCCAAGCTTCTTCTGAAGGGCGGAGGGGCGGAGAAGCGAGGAGGCGAAGGAGCGGAGAAGCGGAGGAGGAGCTGCAAGGTAGTCTGAACCGCATTTGGAAACGGAAAATTCGCGGAAATTAGTAAGCCTGCGCCTAATTTTTTCTCCTTTTGCAGCTTTAATGACACAAATACCTCAAATGCCCTAAAGAGCTTTAAATCAGGTCAATTAGTGTAATTCCTGCCTGTGGCAAATAGGCACGTAATTCCATCTAACTTAACCTCAATTGGGATCAAAAAATAAATTACAAGTCAACTCAAATTCACTTTTGAAATAAAATAGACCCCAAATGGGGTCAAACCTTTCAGTACCGTGTCCGCCGTGGCGGAGCCATGGGTGCAACCCATGGTCTGAGGGGCATTTATTTCTCGGTAACGCCCGACCCTAAAGGGGTCAAACTCTTGTTGATCGGGTAATTTCCCCGAATAACAGTAAATCTTAGAATCAAATGTTTTTTAGTGAATGGTATCATACATTTCAAGTTCGACCCTCTCAGGGTCGGGAATGGCAAATTATTGAAATTTCAAATCCCCTAGTTGCACTAGGGGCTATTGAAATGTTAGATCCTTTCAGGATCATTTCCTTTTTGTCACTTAAATCAAGTTAGCAACTCAACGTTACTTTTAAAAAATGTCTTCGAATTAGTGGTTCCAAAAAATCCACCTCTCCATCAGAACAAGACTCTCAAACCTATAATGCTCCCCCTTGACTCTTTTGCCTTGGCTCTTTCAATTGTTCAAACTTGCTCCGAAGAATTTCGGAGGGTTAACCGTTAACTCTTAACCTTTAACCCTTAACCATTAACCATTAACTCTTAACATCCAGATTTAGAGTAAGCTCACGATAAGTTTTCAAACAATTTCCTTAATGAAATCCTTAAATCCCTTAACTCCTGAATGGTTTCTATCTTTCCT
>NZ_AMGM01000215.1 GCF_000298295.1 Cecembia lonarensis LW9 | reverse complement strand
GCTGCTCGAGCCGACCCGTATCTACACCATGGACTGCTTGGATCTGATCCGCGCGTTCAACGTCGACGGCGCCATCAACATTCACGGCTTCAGCCACGTCACCGGCGGCGGCCTGGCTGCCGATGCGGCGGCGCTTCGCCGCGCGCTGGATGAGGTGGACTCCGCCATCGTTGTCGGCCATTCCTACGGCGGCACCGTGATCGCCGAAGCCGGACACCATCCGGCAGTTGCGCACCTACTCTATATCTCGTCCTATCTGCCCGATATCGGGCAGTCTCAGGGTGAGATCATGAGCGGTGAGGGCGACCCGGTGTCCATCGGCGACAACGGTGACGGCACGCTGAGTGTGTCCGGCTACGACGCGGCTTCCTTCGGAGCCCGATTCCTTCAGGACGCGGACGAGTCGACCCAGCAGCAGGCCTGGGCTCGGGTGACCGCACAGGCCTCCGGGGCGTTCATGTCCCCCACGAGTGCCGCCGGCTGGGAGGGAGTCGATTCGACGTACATCATCTGCGGCCAAGATCGCAGCACGTCGGTCGAGTTGCAACGTTTCCATGCGAACCGAGCCACACGCTCCGTCGAACTACCGACCGGGCACCACCCGTTTATTTCCCGGCCCGACCTCGTCGTTGAACAAGTTCAAGCGCTACTGCACCGGGGATGAGTCATCAAGGCCCGGTGGATTCCGGCCGCCGGAAATATTGCAGCCTGCCGGTCTCGATCCCGAACAGACCAGCGACCGATTGTGGGCGAGCGTGGGGCCGATGCTCCAAGAAGCATGCCCTTGGATCACCTCACCGCAGGTTCGTGGCCCATCGATTGATCACACCGAGGGCCCACGGCGCCGGAGAATATGATCCTTCGTGACGACCTTGACCGGGACGGAACTCTAGATTTTGAGGTCTTCCCATTCGAAAGTGGTCACGGTTCCGTTTTCCCAATCTTGGCGCAGGATCGAGTAAGCAATGAAAGCGACATGACCACCGTCGTTGGTGGGCCATCC
>NZ_AMGM01000214.1 GCF_000298295.1 Cecembia lonarensis LW9 | reverse complement strand
AACCCGTTGTGCTAGTTAATAATGAATCAAAATAATATGTGCATCTGCTTGAATTTTAGTAAATTAGAGTACTACCAAAAACTCACTAAAACAAGCCGATGCACGATATTAAGTCCAATTTCGATAAAGTTCTCCAAACTATCAAATCTCTCAATCTTTCTGTTTTTGATCCGTCTGGTAATCTTACCAAACCTGGGCCAAGACCCGAATTCTCTGATTTAGAAGTGATTGCACTTACTATTACCTCCGAATATATGTCTCTTGATAGTGAAAACTGGTTGTTTGGTAAAATCCGATCAGATTATTCCGACGCATTTTCCAATATTATTGACCGCTCCAGATTCAATCGACGTAAAAGAGGACTCTTCTATGTTCTGGATCTTGTCAGGAGAAGTCTGGCCGAGAGATTCCTGGAATTTGAGGAATACTTCATTATTGATTCCATGCCGCTAGAAATATGTAAACTTTCACGGGAGAGACGCTCCAAAATCTGTAGTGAAGTTTATGAAACCTCTCCTGAAAAAGGGTACTGCGCATCCCAGAAAATGTATTTCTATGGATATAAACTTCAGGGTGTCTGTTCTGTGAACGGAGTATTTCAGTCTATTGAGTTAACCAAGGCAAACGTACATGATACAACATTTCTTTCGGAAATGAATTCACAACTGTCTGAATGTGTGCTTATTGGAGATAAAGGATATTTGTCATCATCTATTCAATTGGACTTGTTCCATACAGCAAATATCAAGCTTGAAACCCCTATGAGATCAAATCAAAAGAATTATGTCAAACAAGATTGGCTATTTAGGAAAACCAGGAAAAGACTTGAAACCCTCTTTTCACAACTTTGTGACCAATTCATGATCAGAAGAAACTACGCCAAAACTTTCAATGGGTTTAAAACAAGAATCCTTGCCAAGATTACTGCTCTTACACTGATCCAATACATAAATAAATTTGTTTTTGATAGACCTATTAATAACTTGAAGGTTGCTATAACTTAATTAGCACAACGGG
>NZ_AMGM01000213.1 GCF_000298295.1 Cecembia lonarensis LW9 | reverse complement strand
AAGGAAGCGATCCGTGTGCTGACTCGCACGGCGGCCTGTGAATGGGCGGCCGACGGCATCCGGGTCAATGCGATTCTTCCGCTGGCAAGCTCCCCGTCGCTGCAACACTGGGAGCGCATCAACCCCGAGGAAGCACGGGAATACATGACGACCATTCCCTTGGGACGCATGGGCGACACCGAGAAGGACATCGGCCCGGCTGTCGTGTTCCTCTGCTCGGAGAACTCCCGCTACATCACCGGCCATTCCCTGCCGGTGGACGGCGGACAAGTGCTCATGCGCTGAGCATCCCACAGACCCTCAGCTCGCATCAGCAAGGCCTTCATCGATGATGGCCCAGCCATTGATGCGCGGCTACCCCACCGGCAGAGCTAGACAGTTCACCGGCACCACACCAAAGAAATAGGAGAAGCCATGACTACTGAAATGACAGAAGTCACTGACGCCGAGCAGTTCGACGAGGTTCGCCTCATCGACGCGGGCAGCAACCCGACCCGCTTCGCCCGCGGCTGGCACTGCCTGGGCCTGGCCAAGGACTTCCGCAACGGCAAGCCGCACACCGTTAAGGTCTTCGGCACCAAGGTCGTCATCTGGGCAGACACCAAGGGCAAGCTCAATGTGCTGGATGCCTTCTGCCGCCACATGGGCGGCGATCTGTCCAAGGGCGAAATCAAGGGCGACGAGATCTCGTGCCCGTTCCACGACTGGCGCTGGGGCGGCGACGGCAAGTGCAAGGACGTGCCGTACGCCCAGCGCGTGCCGCTGCGCGCCCGCACCGCAGCTTGGGAGACCATGGAGACGAACGGCCTGCTCTTCGTCTGGAACGACCCAGAAGGCAACCCTCCTCCGGCTGACGTCATCATCCCGGAGATCCCCGGCTTCGGCACCGACGAGTGGAGCGACTGGTCCTGGAACACCTTCCTGGTCGAGGGCTCGAACTGCCGCGAGATCGTGGCAACGTCGTTGACATGGCGCACTTCTTCTACGTGCATTACCAGATGCCGCAGTACTTCAAGAACAT
>NZ_AMGM01000212.1 GCF_000298295.1 Cecembia lonarensis LW9 | reverse complement strand
GGCCGCCGCCCGCGGCTGGTGGTTACTGCGCCACGCCGGATTCCGAGGTGTCCGGGTGCTCGACGGGGGACTAGGTGCCTGGAAGGCTGCGGGCCACCCGCTAGAAACCGGAACAACATTCCCGTGCCGGGAACAGCCGCCGCCAGCTGGGACCAGATGCCGGTGATCGACATCGAGGAAGCCGCGGCCTTCCCGGCCCGGGGAATCCTGTTGGACTCCCGCGCCGCCGAACGCTACCGCGGGGAGGTAGAACCCATCGACCCGCGCGCCGGGCACATCCCCGGGGCACACAACCGTCCCACCACCGCGAACCTGACTGCCGACGGACACCTGCTGGCACCGGAGGACCTCACCGCGGCACTGGCCGAACTCGGTGTGGAATCAGGGGCGCCGGAGGTAGCGGCGTATTGCGGTTCGGGCGTCACCGCCGCCCACCAGATCCTCGCGCTGGAAACCATCGGAGTTCATGCGGCGCTGTTCCCTGGCTCCTGGTCGCAGTGGAGCTCGGATCCCGCACGCCCGGCGGGAACCGGAGAACAACCATGAGCCACCTGGCCGCAATCGGACCCCGGGACGGTTGGCTCCGGGGTCCGGGAGAGAGGTAGGTTCGAACTATGATGATTGGTCGACCCAAACCCCCACCGTTGAACGCCGCCGCCAAGCTGAATGAACATGCCCGCACCCGTCCGTCCGTGAATCTAGCGCCGGCCGAGGTACCGGCCATCGGCATCGCCGAGCCCGGCGGAAAGCTCGTGCCCCTGGTGATCCACCGCCGCGAACCCGGGCCCCGCGACGTGGTGATCGAAGTGGAATACTGCGGACTGTGCCACTCCGATGTACACGCCGGACGCGGGGAATGGGGAGCCAAGCGCTTGCCGCTGGTGCTGGGCCACGAAATGGTCGGCATCGTCTCGCACACCGGTGCCGAGGTCACGGACATGCCCATCGGCTCGCGCGTGGGCGTGGGCTGCCTGGTTGATTCGTGCCGCGACTGCGAGGCCTGTACGGCGGGCGAAGAACAGTT
>NZ_AMGM01000211.1 GCF_000298295.1 Cecembia lonarensis LW9 | reverse complement strand
GAGCTGGCAGGAGAGTATGCCGTCGGCCACATAGAACTGGAAGAACGCGTGGCAGGGCGGCAGCGCCATGTTCTGGACCTCGGCGACGTTCCAGGCCGAGACGATGTGCCGGCGTGAATCCGGGTTGCTGCGCAGCGAATCCATGACCTGGGTGATCTGGTCGATGTGGGATCCGTCCGCGGTGGGCCAGGAGCGCCACTGTACCCCGTAGACCGGTCCCAGTTCGCCGTTTTCATCGGCCCACTGATCCCAGATCTTCACCCCGTTCTCACGCAGGTAGGAGGTGTTTGAATCCCCGCGCAGGAACCAGAGCAGTTCCACGGCCACGGACTTGAAGTGCACCCGCTTGGTGGTGATCAGCGGGAAGGATTCGGAGAGGTCAAAGCGCATTTGTCGGCCAAACACACTTGAGGTTCCGGTGCCGGTCCTATCGCCCTTGGCGGTGCCATGGGCCAGGACGTCACGCAGCAGGTCTTCATACGGGGTTTGAACCGTCGGTTGAATCGTCACCGCATCAGTCTAACCGCGGCCCGAGCGATCAGGAGGGGATCAACGCCATGGACAATACAAATGCGCTCATGATCACCACAAAACCGATGGCGATTAATTTTCCCGTGCGGTGTCCCACATTGATGGTGCTGCCGGATCCCATCCCGGAGCGCTGCGGTACCAAGATGGCCGGGTCTGCCGGATCGTTGTAGAGGATCCCCGAGATCCACAGTGCATCTTCGCGTGCCTCGTCGTCGCTGGGTGCCAGACCCAGTTCGGCGGCCCGGGCCCGTCCCCAGCGGGCACCGAGCCAGTACAGCAGCAGGGCCAGCGGCAGTAGCAGCGCGGATCCGATGGCCAAGGGCCACATCGGCATGGAGATACCACCGTGGATCCCGGCGAGGAATCCGTCGCTGACCACAGTGACGATACCGAGTCCGATCAACCCCATGAGCATGGCGGTGGAACGGATCATGGCGATGCGCCCGATACTCTTCCACGCGCTGGCCTCCGGGTCCGATGGCAGCATCGCCCCGAG
>NZ_AMGM01000210.1 GCF_000298295.1 Cecembia lonarensis LW9 | reverse complement strand
CCCGGGCGAAACCCCGGCACCGTCCGAGGAGCCGGCACCAAGCCAGAGCCCCGCGCCGCAGGACCCGGAACCGTCCGAGACACCTGTGGCACCACAGGGCAACGACGGCGGCAATGAGCCGGAGGCCGCGGCACCCCAGCCGAACGGCTCGCTGGCTAACACCGGTGCAACCGTTGGCGTAATCGCCGGCGTAGGCGCACTGTTAGCGGCTGCCGGAGGGTTGCTGCTCTGGCGGCGCCACCGTAGCGCAAGCACTCATACTAAGTAATCTCCTGCTCCGATAAATGGATCGTCCCGGCTCCCCTCAGTGGGGGCCGGGACGATCTGTTTGGGGCGCCTTGCTGCCGAAGCTCGGTTCAGGACGTTGAAGAATCCGGCGGGCGAAGGGCGCCGGATTGTTCCACGGTTGGCTCTGCTCCACCTTCTTTGGCTTCCTTGACACGCTGATCTTGCGGCACTTCCCCGTGAGGTAGGACGGTCGTAGTACTTCTTGTAGCGTTCATCTTCATGGTGGTTATTACCCATGTGGTGCCTCCCGGAAACGAGCGGGTATCTCCACCGTGGCATTACAAAGCCCTATTGGCAACAGCTTCCACAGCACGGATAGGGCCCATCCGTGAAGGTGATCTCCCGACTTGGTTGGCCCAAGAAAACGAAGCAAATCTTAGGGTCCCTTTTCGCCGCGAGTTCCGATACGCCGGCGATCGTGACCAGGGAACACGTTTCCGGCCGCGGTCCTTGGACTATGTCGTCGCCCGTTATCGCCGCGGCGCCCCCTCGAGTTAACCTGATGTCAGCGGAGTCGTTCTTTGGCTGGCTCTCGGGGCCAAGATTCGGTGATGTAGTCCAGCAGCATGCCTTGTTCGGGATTCATCACGGCCAATTCGATGTCGTGCTCTTCCATATCCGCAGCGCTGACTGGGAACTGTTCGACGCCTCGTCTGGCACCCAACACACAGACGAAGAAATCGGAGAACGGCATCCTTCGACCAAGCTCACGAACCACTTCATCTTCGAAGTCCCCGATCAG
>NZ_AMGM01000209.1 GCF_000298295.1 Cecembia lonarensis LW9 | reverse complement strand
CTGACTCTTCGGAATCATACACGGAGCCAACTATAGTTTGTCAATTTGTGTCAATAATTTTCCTAGTTGGTGTAATTGGTGTTTCTTGGTTAAAAATACACAAAACCATGAACATCTTAGAATTTGTAAACTATTTCCCAAGCGAGGAAAGCTGTGAGGATTTCTTGAAAACCTACCGTGAGAACACCGGGATTTATTGTAAAACTTGTAAAAGCTTCTCAAAACAGTACTGGTTTAGTGGAAAGAAGTTTTTTGAGTGCAGCATATGTAGAAGGAGGACTTCCCTTAAGGCAGGGACTGTAATGGAATCGAGCAATCTTTCATTGCAGACCTGGTTCACCGCCTTTCTGTTGATGTCGGCCACCAAGAAAGGCTTTTCCTGCCTAGAATTCCAGAGACAGTTGGGACTTAAAAGGTATGAGACTGCGTTCAACCTCATGCACAAGATCAGAGCTTTAATGGGAAAGCGGGATGATCTGTATCTACTCAAAGGAATGGTGGAATATGATGAGGCATATGTGGAAAAAGCAACAAGAAAAGAGGTTCAGGAACGTCTGAAGCGAGGGAAGGGGAGCCAAAAGCAGGCAATTGTTGCAGTCGCTTCAGAATCGACGCCATTGGAGGATCCAACTACAGGTAAGAGGAGCCGTCATTGTGGTTTTTTTAAAATGAAAGTACTAACTGATGTGACCAAAGAAACTGTGGAGCAATTTGTAGAAGAATCAATAGATCCAGAAACAGTTCTGTTTACTGATAAAAACACTGCATATGTAAACCTCGAAAGATTGGTGGAAGAGCACATCAAGATAAAGTCCTCCCCAGACTCTACAAAAGGAGCTCTTAACTGGGTCCATGTGGCAATAAGTAACTTAAAAAGGAATCTGCTGGGAATCTATCACATGGTAAGTGAAAAGTATCTTCAGAATTACCTCAATGAGTTTGTGTATAAGCTCAATAGAAGGTATTTTGGAGAAAAGTTGTTCAACAGATTAATTGTTGCGGCAATTTATCCATACGTGCAACATTCCGAATAGTCAG
>NZ_AMGM01000208.1 GCF_000298295.1 Cecembia lonarensis LW9 | reverse complement strand
TTGGCAGTTTTAGCCTTAGGGAACGAACGTTTCTAGCGCCCGATACCGAGTGCTTCCCCCGGCCTACATCATGCGTCCGGGGTGCGTATCCTTTGGTACAGATAGTCACCTACTCGGACATGCTGCTGCGAGGCAGTGGGTTTTGAATGATTAACGTGGTCTTTGTTCGTTAGCGCATTTGGACTTGTGGCCTTCGTCGGCTCATCAAAGATTCGGGATGTTTGCTTTCCTGGGTAGCGCAATGAATATGATCCAAGAGCTTCGCCGGGACCTGCGCTGGGTACCGCCGGCCTGATGGCGATACCGAACCGTGGCTCCGCATGACTATCTGCAGCCGCCAATCGACAGTCCCCATCACCTTCCAGTAGTAGTCCAAAAGTGATGGCCCCGGTCAATTCCGTTTGCCGCCAGTGGTCAATTCGTCTTGCCGTTGCTGGTCAGTGGACTGCCGCCAGTGGTCATTTTCGTTGGCCGCCAGTGGGCAACTTCAAACTGCCCTTAACAGCTGTGCCGCAGAATGAACACGATGGCTTAGTACCGAGCCGCCGATACAACAGATGCCAGTGATCCGGGCGATCAGCGCAACCCCAGCATTCCCCTCGCTGCATTCGCGGGTATTGCCTACCAAACCGACAGGTGAATCTAACTGGTCGTTTTCCAAGACTGGTGTCCTTTCGCGGGGGTCAGCCCTCAGCATCGATACCCGAAGCGATTTGCCGACGGCCCAGCTTCACTGACAAGACTGCACTCGAAGTCGTGCTGGCAGCACGAGCGCCACCACGCAGATTTCATCGTCCCGTAATGCCACCAATGCGCAAACCCCGACTGACACACCCGAGGTAGTCACACTTTCATGCCTATAACCCAGAATCCGACTTATAGGCATGAAAGTGTGTCCGGGAGGGGCGCGCTTCCCAGTGGTTACCCGGTAGAACGGGGATTCTTATGTTCCTGAGGCATTAAACGTGAACGGTTCTGGAAAATCGAAGCTATGTGAACTTTGCGGATCTGCCTTGAAATGCAATGGAAGACATCTTCGGGCACCCAATTCGTAAGGTATGTCGGCTGCGGAG
>NZ_AMGM01000207.1 GCF_000298295.1 Cecembia lonarensis LW9 | reverse complement strand
TGACTCCCCCGAATTTATCACGTTGCCAAATATTATTTGACAGCTAGTGTCAAATGGTTTTCAAAGTGGTTTGAATTGGTGTTCTTGGTTAAAAAAAAATGAGCCATGAACATTCTTAATTTCATATCGCATTTCCCAGATGAGCAGAGTTGCGAACTATACTTGAAAGCCCATAGAGAAAAACAGGGGATTCATTGTAAGAACTGTAAAAAGTGTACAAAACACTATTGGTTCAGCACAAGAAAGTTTTTCGAATGCAGTATTTGTAGACGGAGAACATCCTTGAAGTCCGGTACAGTTATGGAAAACAGTAATTTGTCACTTCACACATGGTTTGCAGCATTTTTGTTAATGTCCGCAACTAAAAAAGGGTTGTCTTGTATGGAGCTACAACGCCAACTTGGATTGAAAAAGTATGATACGGCTTTCCGGTTGATGCATAAAATTCGGGCTGTGATGGGGAAAAGAGATAATTCCTACATGTTGAAAGGAATGGTTGAGTACGATGAAGCATATGTTGAAAAGGCAATTGATGCTAAGCTCAAGAAGCAACTCAAGAGGGGCAAAGGAAGTCAAAGACAAGTTATAGTAGCTGTCGCTGCGGAGTCTACCCCCTTATTGGAAGAGGAATCCGAGAAAACATCCAGGCATTGTGGTTTCTTTAGAATGAAGGTGATCCCAAGGGCTGATGCCGAATCTGTAAACGAGTTTGTCGAAGAAAATATTGATAGGAAATCCGTGGTCTTTACAGATAAAAATAAAGCATATGTTCACTTGGAGCGGCTAGTGGAGACACATGTTAAAGTAAAGTCTTCAGAAAGTACTGCAAACGAAGAGTTAAATTGGGTCCATACAGCAATAAGTAACTTGAAAAAGAATCTATTGGGGATCTACCACATGGTAACTGAAAGGTACATCCAAAACTACATTGATGAGTTTGTGTATAAACTCAACAGAAGATATTTTGGAGAAAAATTGTTTGACCGCCTTATTATTGCAGCGGTTCAAACATACGTGTAAAGTTAGGGGGAGTCATATTTCTTTAATTTTATTAATAAATTTTTAAAAAATGATAATATTTTTT
>NZ_AMGM01000206.1 GCF_000298295.1 Cecembia lonarensis LW9 | reverse complement strand
CCCCCTTTTTGTTGAAAAATTACCCTACCGATACATTACCTACGTTTTAGTGCTTGAGTTTTTTCGGCTTGGTTTATTGCGCTAAAAAATCAATTATTATCCTTGACGAATTTACCCTAGGAAATCGATTTCATCAAATTCTAATCGGTTAAGTGGAAATTATTGCAGTTACTCTAATAATTCTGTTGGTAAATTGCAAAAATGATAAAGGATTTGCTTTTCAGCCTTTTTGTAGCTAATAAAGTAGCTATGAAATGAGTAATAAATGTCCTGTCGTAGTTGATAAGGAAAATTTAATACCTGAAATATGTGAATTTTGACTATTTACTTCTAAATTAACAACCTGCTTTCAATGGTTCAAGTCTGAAGACTTGAACTTAAATCCATCGAATCACCTATGCGATATATTTCTTTTTTATTAAGTCTGATCATTACAATTGGTCTTGGCATTTTGCTATCCGTTCCTATAGGAACTGTCCCCGCTTTGGGCTTGCTTTTAGATCCCCACCATGGTTTTTGGCAAAACTCCTACAGTGAGGATGCTTTGGCAAAAAATAAAATCAAGTTGAAAAATCTAAAAGATGATGTCGATGTGGTTTATGATGAACATTTGATACCTCATGTTTTTGCCAAGAATGAAGAAGATCTATTCAGGGTTCAGGGTTATGTAACAGCCCAACACAGGTTGTGGCAAATGGAATTTCAGACTATGGCGGCGGCTGGAAGAATTGCTGAAATCGTTGGTCCCGTTGCCATTGAACTGGATAGGATGACCCGGCGGAAAGGATTGGCTTACAGTGCAGAACAGGCTGTGCAATATATTAAAAATAATGACCAGGAAACTTTTAAGCTTGTTGAAGCCTATTCAGATGGAGTCAATCAGTACATAGAAAATCTGTCAAGGGCAAGGATGCCTTTGGAATACAAGATTCTTGGTTATCAGCCAGAGTCTTGGAATGTCTACAAATCTCTTTTGCTTTTGAAATATATGGCTGATATGTTGGTAGGTGACAAAGACCTGGAATATACCAACATGAGGCAAATGATCGGAGAGGAACTGATGGGTAAACTTTTCCCCTTGTTTCCT
>NZ_AMGM01000205.1 GCF_000298295.1 Cecembia lonarensis LW9 | reverse complement strand
TAACCAATAATGTGTCTTTGTCTAAAAGGTTTCTTCGTAAAATTGAATATCCGTCATTAAGTCTGAGATCCTATCACTCTGTCGTTTGCGGTCCGGGGCAGGTCTACTGGAAAGACGGTGTCGTTCTTCCAGATAGTTTCCGACAGATAAAGGCTCATCGTCTACGTAGTCGCACGATACTGGAGGCCGGTCAGTGGTTCGCTGAAGACCCGGGTGCAACTGCCGTGTGCAAAGAAGGTACTTATTTTGCCTTGGACAGTGAAGTCCCTGGACATTTTGGACACTTTACGAGCGAGATAGTAGCTCGAATATGGGGTTGGAAGCTAGCGAAAGTACGCTTTCCAGAGCTAAAGGCGCTCATATCTTTTGATGGAAAACAAGGCGACCTTTACAACTGGCAATATGAAATATTAGCCGCAGCGGGAGTCGAACGAAAAGATGTCGAAATAATCCATCAACCTACTTTGGTGGAAAGATTGATTGGCGCGACGCCAATGTTCAGCAATCCAAAGTTCGTCCATCCGAATCTGAAGGAAGTATGGAATGATATAGGGCGAAATCTTTATTGTCCTATGACTAAGTATGACAAAATATTCGTTAGTCGAAGACCAGAAATCGGTCGAGGTTGTTCGAACTCAGACGAAGTTGAAGATTTCTTCAATAGCCAAGGTTTTAAGATAATATATCCGGAAGACTATTCGGTATCAGAGCAAGTTTCTTTGTTTAACAATGCCTCGACAATCGCAGGATATGCCGGAAGTGGCATGTTTAGTCTAATGTTCACTCTTGAGCCAAAAAAAGTGATTGTGATTGGATCGGAATCTTATGATGCGATTAACGAATATCTAATCGGATCTCTCCTGAAGGCAAAAATTACCTATATTTGGTGTAAACCTAAAATTTCACATCCGGAAGGAACGTGGACTTTAGAGGCCTTCATGTCTGAATACTTCGTTGATTTACCCGCCAACAGCAAACTCCTCTCAGATGCTTTAGCCTAGGCATTTACCGCAGGCTCCTTCGGAGTACCCGATGGCGCTCAATAATGGGGTTTGAATCTATGTGCAGTCTGCACATTTGGTTCATGGTCCCTCAGCTTATCCGGCAG
>NZ_AMGM01000204.1 GCF_000298295.1 Cecembia lonarensis LW9 | reverse complement strand
CCCCCATTTTACTTTAACCCCCATAAACATTTCTTTTTTATTAGATTTGCCCAAAATTTAAAAAGTGGAAGTAGCACTTAAATCCAAAAAACAAGCCTGGCTGCATGCCATCAGGCTAAGAACTTTACCTTTGGCCCTGTCCAGCATTTTCATGGGCTCTTTTTTAGCAGCCTACACCGAAAAATTCAGATGGGAAGTCCTGTTGCTTGCTGCATTGACTACCATTTTCCTTCAGATTTTATCGAATCTTGCCAATGATTATGGAGATAGTGTTCATGGTGCAGACAGTGCAGACAGACTAGGGCCAGTAAGGGCTGTACAGGCAGGTGTGATCAGTTTAGAAGAAATGAAGCGTGCCATGTATCTTTTGGCTGGACTTTCCTTTTTAACAGGTTTGGGGCTGATTTATGTTGCCGTACAAAACTGGCTTACCTTTTTGATCTTTCTCTTCCTGGGATTAGCTGCCATTTGGGCGGCTATTTCTTATACCTCAGGCAAAAAACCCTATGGCTATGTAGGCTTAGGAGACATCTCCGTATTTCTGTTTTTTGGTATATTAGGTGTGGCAGGAACCTTTTTTCTCCACAGTCTTAATTTTTCCTGGAGTGTGATGTTGCCGGCCATATCTTTGGGCTGTTTCAGTACAGCTGTTTTGAACATCAATAATATCCGAGATATAGATTCCGACAAGATGGCAGGTAAGAAATCCATTCCTGTGAGGATCGGAAGGAGGAAAGCGGTCATGTACAATTGGTTTTTGATATTTCTAGGCAACGCATCCCTCTTGGCCTTCTCCCTGCAGCAAGGCACATGGAACGCCTTGCTGGCACTGCTTGTTCTTCCCTTTATGATTGGGGTGGGAAAAGCCGTACAGAACAAAACTAAAGCTCATGAGTTGGACCCCTACCTTAAAAAAATGGCCATTTCAACATTATTTTGGGTCATCCTTTTTGGTATTGGATTATTATTTTAAAGATAAATCTACATTCCATTACTGGTATTGATGGATTTTTTGTATTTTTTCCATCACTACCAAAAAACCTTTACACATGAAGACCATTCTCGTACCCTATGATTTTTCACAAGAAGCCGGTTATGCCTTTGAATTCGCTAAAGG
>NZ_AMGM01000203.1 GCF_000298295.1 Cecembia lonarensis LW9 | reverse complement strand
TGTGTGCCGTGCATGGAAACTAACTAGGTGGTGAAAGTCCACTGTGGGGGTTTGTAATCGCCAACCACTAGCCAATAGCAAGGGTGTCCATTGCGAGGTGGAATCTGAAGGAAGCTGGCGGCAAAACTCTGCCCTGAGGAACACGAATCTCATCAGGCATATCCAATGGGACAAGACTGCATAACAAGTCAAAATCCAAAGATTACACGGACGTTGGAGTGTAAATGAGGCAGGGACATGGAGTGAAAGTGAGTTATCTTACCACGGGAGGTCTCATGGACGTGCGGAAACGGAGTAAGAAGCACGGAGTAAAGCTAGCCATGAGAAGTCAGCCGAGGCCATAGTACCAGATACCGACTATATCAGGGAAGGGCTGAACTTTAAGGAGTGAGAACTGAATGAATGTTACCGCATGAAAGGAAGAGAGCAGAATATCTTTGAAGAAAAGACCTGCCCACAAAAGAATAGGACGGCATCCGAAGGTATTGTGGGAGGGCAGACTTTCATGTGGATAACTGAAAACAAGCTCACGGAGGATAACCAATTAGGATATGGTATGTTGGAGTACATGCTATCATCATCCAATCTGAACGCAGCTTACTTACAAGTTAAGCGGAACAAAGGTGCTGGAGGTGTTGACAAGATGGAAGTCGAATCACTTAAGGATTATCTTGTTTCTCATAGGGATGAGCTAATAACATCCATATTGCAGGGCAAATACCGCCCCAATCCTGTCCGCAGGGTAGAGATACCCAAGGACAACGGGCAGAAACGGCAACTGGGCATACCCACAGTAGTTGACAGGGTAATTCAGCAAGCCATTGCGCAAATACTCATACCTTTATATGAGTCCCGGTTTAGCGACCATAGCTACGGGTTCAGACCAATGCGCAACGCCCACCAAGCACTCAAAAAGTGCAGAGACTACATCACGGAAGGTTATGGCTATGCAGTCGACTTGGACTTGGAGAAGTTCTTCGATAAGGTGAACCATAGCAAGTTGATAGAAGTACTCTCACGCACTATCAAAGACGGACGGGTAGTATCACTGATACACAAATACCTGAATGCAGGAGTGCAGATAGGAGGTAGCTTTGAGGCCAGCGAGATGGGCGTTCCTCAAGGAGGGCCA
>NZ_AMGM01000202.1 GCF_000298295.1 Cecembia lonarensis LW9 | reverse complement strand
GGTGGTCGCCGGAGACCAACGCCATGGCCTCTTGCGTACTCCCGGCACCCGGGTCATCGAACTGTCCCCGGGCAACCCCGACGGGTTAGGTCATGTACTACCGGGCAACCTCTGCGGCGCGATGATCTGGGTCCCGGGCAGCAGCAACTAAATGGCCAAACACGAAGGGCGCTCGCCGAGGTGGCAAGCGCCCTTCTCCAGGCTGTGCTGGTGCGCCGGCTACCCCTTGACCGAGCCGCTCATCAGCCCGCCGACAAAGTACTTGCCCAGCAGGATGTAGACGATCAGCGTCGGCACCGAGGCGATCAGTGCACCGGCCATCGACGCGGCGTAGTCGGTGAGCTGGCCGCCGGCCAAAAAGCTCAGCGCAATGGTCACCGGTCCGTTGCGTCCCGAGGAGAAGAACGCGGCAAACAGGTAGTCATTCCAGGCGGAGGTGAACTGCCAGATCAATACGACCACGAAGCCAGGTGCGGGGACCGGGAAGATCACCGAGGCATAGGTGCGCAGGATTCCTGCCCCGTCCATGCGTGCGGCCTCGATGAGCTCGGAGGGCACCGACTCGTAGTAGTTGCGGAAGATCAGCGTACAGATCGGCAGCCCGTAAACGATGTGCAGCAGCATCAACGAGGGAACGCCCTGGGGCACGCCCAGGGTGCTCATCAGCTGGGTCAGCGGGATCATGACCGCCTGGTAGGGGATGAACATGCCAAAGAGGATCAGCGTGAACACCACATTGGCGCCCGGGAAGCGCCATTTGGAGAGCACATAGCCGTTGATCGAGCCCAGCGTGGCGGAGATGACCGCGGCGGGGATCACCAGGGCGAAGGTACGTCCCAGCGCGGGGGCCAGCGTGGTCCAGGCCTTGGACCAGCCGGCGGTTTCCCAGGTGGTGGGCAGGAACCAGGCGCGTGAGGGATCGGCGTCGGAGCTGCCCTTGAAGCTGGTGATGAATAGGACGTAGGCGGGGATCAGCACCACCACCACAAAGAACAGCAGCAGCACGTACTTCAGGGTCCGGTTGATGCGGCGGCGCCCGGGGTTTGGTGCCCCGGCGGCGCCGGGTGCCGCCGGGGCTGCGGAACGATCAAGGGTTGAGGTAGCCATCAGCGCTTCTCCGCTCGCGAGGTGTACATGAGGTAGGGAATGACCACGATGGCGACCAGCACCAGCAGGATCAT
>NZ_AMGM01000201.1 GCF_000298295.1 Cecembia lonarensis LW9 | reverse complement strand
CCCAGGCTGGCCTTCACGTATGGGAAGGTCGAGGCCGGTTTCGCCTGCCCGCCGGCCGCGGCCTGTGGCCGGCCATCTGGTTGCTTCCCGCCAGCGAGAATTCCCGACCCGAGATAGACATGCTGGAAGTAACCGGTGAGGATACGGGACGCCTGCGACTGCACCTGCATCCCAAGGACGACTCGGCCCCATCCATCGGGAAAGACTATCTCCTGCCGGGAGGGGCTTCCCTGGCCGGCGGTTGGCACACCATCGGCCTGGACTGGTCCCCCGGAAGGTTGGATTTCATCCTTGATGGAAAGCGCGTATGGCGACTAGACGGCAAGGAGGTGCCGGACGAGCCGATGTACCTGGTGATGAACCTGGCCGTCGGGGGCGAGTATCCGGGGGATCCTGACCAAAGCACCAGGTTCCCGGCGACCATGAGCATTGACCATGTCCGGATTCGACGCAATGACTGATCCGAACACTGCGGGTTCCGTGGCAAACCGCGATTGATGCGAAAGATCCCTCGTTCGCAGTGGTTCCGGGTCGTGGTTCCTGTGTCCTGCGCGGGCAGGTGCCCTTCGTCGGCGCACCGTAGGGTATGGGACGCGGGTGGATTTGTGGACGCGAAGGTGGTTGCAGTCCCAGGCGTATGCCGACACCCGCAACCCGGTGGCTTCCCAGGCGGCGGGACCGGTTCCAGGCCCGATTCGGATGACTGCGAAATGGCGTGTAGTCGGGTCAGGGCATTATCAGGATGAATCCCGTCACGGCGCACAGGATTCCGGTCCCCGTGAGTATCCAGCCGGTGAGCAGGGCGGGGTGGCATTGGTTGTCATGGAGCTCGATTCGGGTTCCCACATCCAGGATTTGGGCTTCTGCGGGATTATGCAGGGGGAGGTGCGGCGTGTTTTCGCCATCGGACCAGCGGAAACCCTTGAATCCGCCGGTTTCAAAGACCTCGGTGGTGGTCTTGGTCCACTGACAACGGCACATGGCCACGATCCAGCCAGCGATGACCAGTGGACGTCATTACCTCGTCATCCGTGGTTCGAAGGGCGAAGGGGTACCTGACTCAATTCTCCTAGTGCCGGGCGCAGGCTGGCACTGAGTGGATTCTGCCGCTGGTTGCGCCCGACGTTCCTTGACGGTGTATGTATCAGACGAGAAAATTGAGAGACACCGATCCTCGTGGAGGAGACTCGTCA
>NZ_AMGM01000200.1 GCF_000298295.1 Cecembia lonarensis LW9 | reverse complement strand
TCCTTAAGGCGATCACTGCATCGTTGCTGATGGAACAGGTCCTCGCACCGAACTTCACGTTACAAAACCAAACGCGGCAACGACGATGCACCAAAGCCTGGCGAACTGAAAATCAAGGGATTCAAAGAACCATCAACACCTCGAGTGAAGCAGATCATCAAGACAGATTTGAATGATCTGAAGGCAACGATTCTGCAAGACGATACGTTCGCCAAGGCTGCAGCAGGTAGCCTCGATCCGGAAACGACCAACAAGGTACTCATCCCGAAGATCATCCGGGAGAAATACCCGGATTTGTCGGATGCCCAAGTAGAAGAGGTTCGTCAGCAGGTTGTGGTCGACTCCGTCATCAAAAACGGTGAGGTTCGCGAAGTCGGAGACAAACGCTTCATCAAGATGGCTGAAAAGTTCGTCAACATAGACGACATCGACATCAATCTCATCGACTCGGTCAACCCGTTCCAGCGGGCCTTCGAAGTGATGAGCAAATCAGTCACGCCCAACGTGCTCCGAATCATTTCGGACACGATCACCGCGACCCGGGTAGAAATATCGGAGCAAGAAGCACTGCTGCTGTGGCCCAAGATTACAAGGCGTGGGTCAAGGTTAACGGCCGTAAGCCGGATGTGCGCAGCGAAGGATCCAAACGAAAAAGGTACGCTGAAACGCTGTTGTTCCTGCAACGGAAGAAACAGCAACTTTTGGCACACCAGCGGGCAACACAGATGGTCGACGAGGCATGAGCGAACTAGGCAACGAGAACCCAGTAACAGGTACAGCTGAGCCCGTCTTAGACATTCAATCGTTGATTGACTCAGATCTCGATGGACTTCTTGATACACCTGAGAAGCCTAGGAAGATCACTGCCCAGGGCCGTTTAGAGCGCGCTTTTCTGGAGATCGTTGAGTTCAACAAGGCTCAGGGGCGTCTGCCAAGCTCGAGCACACGAGACATCGCTGAACGAAAGCTCGGTGCACGGCTTGAAGGAATTCTGGCCAGCGAAGAAAAAATCGCTGTGCTAAAGCCCTTGGACGATCTCGGGTTGCTCGAATTCCCCGAAGCGCCGGAGTCATTGGACGATCTGCTCAATGGTGGCGGACTCGACTTGCTGGACGATGATCTTGGGCTTCTCGACGTTTCTGCTTTGCCCCAGCGGCGGACTGCCGACACTCCGGACTCAGTTGCTAAACGCAAGAAAGCCGTA
>NZ_AMGM01000199.1 GCF_000298295.1 Cecembia lonarensis LW9 | reverse complement strand
ATTCCTTGATGATGGCCTGGGCCGTAGAGCCTTCGGGGACGTCGCTGATGTGGTGGAAGGCGAAGTGGCTGGACAGGCCCAGGGCGCGGGAGAGCTTGAGGTTGCGGGCGATGACTTCGGCGACGGTGCCGCGCACCAGGTGCCAGGCTTCCTCGACCAAAAGGTGCGTGGGCCGGCTCTGGGTGCGGTGGTGCAGCATGTTCGCCAGCCAGGTGTTCACCAGCGTCATCACGATGGCCAAGGCTGGGCCCGATTCGGGGAGGTTGGACACGTCGAAGACCGTCAGGCCCTCGCCGAGTTGGACCTCGGGGGAGGTTTCTCCGTCGATGAGCCCGGCAAGGTCATCGCTGATCAGCCGTTCGAGTTCGAAGGCGATTTCC
Organism: Cecembia lonarensis LW9; assembly: GCF_000298295.1. Taxonomy (GTDB): domain Bacteria; phylum Bacteroidota; class Bacteroidia; order Cytophagales; family Cyclobacteriaceae; genus Cecembia; species Cecembia lonarensis. The sequence continues at coordinate 840 of NZ_AMGM01000199.1, read as the reverse complement.
AGGCCCCAACCGCGCAACTCGGCGCGCGTGACCTCCACCTCGGTTGCGTCCCGTTCGTCCGGGTGCAGCAGTGCGTCCATGACGTGGCTGATGGTTGCCACATATCCCTGCTCGGTGGCGGTGTGCAGCGCCCGGCGGTGGGCGGTGCGCAACGCCTTGCCCTCCAGGGGGGACAGGGGCCGGCCGAGGGCCTCTTCGGTGACGGCCCGCAGCAACATGGACTGACCGGCCGGTGACCCACTGTTGCGTTCGTCCTGATCCCCGGTCCCGATCCGGGGATCGAGGATGTTGATACAGGATCCACCGCCACCGATCCTAAAGATGATCGGTTCGCGGCCCAGATGCCGAGATAGCGGAGCATATTCTCCTTCTCCAGTGTTTTTCTGGAGTTTCTTGTCCAGGACGACGATGTCGCGGCCCAGAATCAGGGGACGGAGCAGTCCCCAGGTTTTCATGGCCGAGCTTTTCCCGGATCCGAGATCCCCGATATAGCAGACGTTGGGGTTCTGGACGGTGTGTCCGTAGGCGAAGAACGGGTCATGGCTGATGATCCACCCGGTGCTGGTGTCCAAGCCGAAGATCAGACCCTTGTGGTTGGTCGGGGGAGCGGCAACGGCCAGCAGGCTGGCTTCCATCTGCCGGGTGGAGGACAGGGCGCCAGGCGGAGCTGGGTCATAGAGCCCCAGCTTGGAGCCGGTGGACAGCCGCCGATGGGCGTGCCACCGCAAACTGTTCTCCCCAGTGGAAGTACCTTGGTCTTCTGACGTTCTGGGGTTCTTGCCTCGCCGGGACCGGCTCTGGCCCGCCGCACCGTCGTCTGTCCCCATGGACGGAACGCCG
>NZ_AMGM01000198.1 GCF_000298295.1 Cecembia lonarensis LW9 | reverse complement strand
ATTTTATTTAAGACAGGGATAATCTCTAAATCCTGACCTATAGCGAGATACAGGTTTGAAATGGTCTGAGCTTCAATTCCTTGAGAAGCATCTACAATCAACAGCGCCCCTTCACAGGCTGCAATAGACCTGGAGACCTCGTAGGAAAAATCTACGTGCCCGGGAGTATCTATTAGATTGAGGGTATATTCCTCTCCCTTGTAATTATATTTCATCTGGATGGCGTGAGACTTAATGGTTATTCCTCTCTCCCGTTCCAGGTCCATGTTGTCAAGCAATTGGTCTTGCATCTCTCTATCTGATACCGTATTGGTAAACTGAAGAAGACGGTCTGCTAGTGTACTCTTGCCATGATCAATGTGGGCAATGATACAGAAATTTCTAGTTCTTTGCATATTCATTCTGGGCGCAAAAATAGATAAATTTATGGGTATTATCGATATGAGTTTCAAGTATCCCTTGAATTTTCAGGTTAGTTTATTTCAAAAACCCCTTCTTATGCTTTAAATGATTTGTGGTAGGACAATGTTTTGGTCTTATTAAATTTCAGGAGAAGCAAATGGCTTAATCTTCATGGATATTTTTACTGTTTTTGAGCCTTTCTTGTTTTCTTTGCCGGAAGAATTGAAACACCATGAAAGTCATTGCAGATAAAAAGAAGAAACAGAATATTGCTGAATATATCATCTATATGTATCAGATGGAAGATTTATTGAGAGCCTATGAGTTTAACCTTGATGAAATAAATCAATATGTGATTTCTCATTATCCGGTCTCCGAAAAAGAAAAAACAGAGACTTTATTATGGTTTTCAAATATTGCCATGGCGATGAAAAACGAAGGTAAAGAAACAAAAGGAAGGCTTGACAGCACCCAGGTTTATGTGTCTCAATTGGCTGAAATTCATTGGGGACTGCTTAAAACTGACGGCACCTATTTTGAATATTACAAAAAAGCTAAGCCATATATCCTACAGTTAATAATTGAAGCAGGTGATGAAGCACCTTCCAATGAAATACAGGTTTGTGTCAATGCCGTTTACGGGTTGCTTCTGGCCAAACTGAAAGGCAGGGGAATACCAAAGGATATGGAGGCCGCCACTGAAGCTTTTGGCAATATCTTAGGCTACTTGAATTGGGCGTATTTTCAGAAGAATGAGGAAAAAACTAGGGAAAATTAATTTTAAGTCAATTCATTACAAGCATCCTAAAAACCATCCTTTTGCT
>NZ_AMGM01000197.1 GCF_000298295.1 Cecembia lonarensis LW9 | reverse complement strand
CCTCCGAAATCCCACTTCATCTTAATTCTTGCTTCTTGTGTCCCGCTTCTAACAGGCTTTTGTGGACTTTTGTGTTTAAAAATATATCTCCTCCCAGTCAAAGAATTTAATTGAACCACAAAAGTGACAAAAGGAACAACAGGCAACGGAATCCAGAATCAGCTTCTGGATTCGGACAAGTCTGTGAATACGGCTCGGTTGTCCGAAGTATCCGAACTTCGGACCCTGATTATCGAGCTTCCAGCTCCACTTGACAAATTGCACCCACACAAGTAGTATATTTTTGAACCATAACCTGTCCAAACAAAAGGAAACAAAATAGATGAAAAGAAACCTGAATTGATACTTGCCCTGCATCCCTGCCCCTCACTAAATCCCGATAGCTGTGGGGATCACAGAATCATTTTTCAATGTTCGGTCCTCCGAAATCCGACTTTCTAATTCAACTCCTTTCGGAGTTGGGAGGGTCGTGAAGATATTTAATAACCATACCCGGGTGGCAACCCTGGGCAAATAACCTACGGTATTGGACGCTTTCTGCGTCCCGAATCAGAAAAGTACGGCGACCTAAGTCTTATTTCTTATGTCTTGAGTCTTGAATCTTGTGTCTAGAGTCTCGCTTCTCCACCTATAAACGCCAAAAGTCGGTATCTCTACCGGCTTTTATAATAATGTGGCGGAGTGTCACGTCCTGATTTTACTTGACACTTATTTTATTTTTTTCTTTAGAATTCGACTCCCCCGGAGTCGAGATTCCCGAATATCAAAATTACCTCTCAACCCCGGGTGGCAACCCGGGGCAAATAACCTACGGTATTGGACGCTTTCTGCGTCCGGAATCAGAAAAGTATGACGACCTAAGTCTTATTTCTTGTGTCTTGTGTCTTGTATCTTGAGTCTTGTGTCTTGTATCTTGAGTCTTGTGTCTTGTGTCTAGAGTCTCGCTTCTCCCCCTATAAACGCCAAAAGCCGGTATCTCTACCGGCTTTTATAATAATGTGGCGGCGACCTACTCTCCCGGGTGTAACCCCAGTACCATCGGCGCTGCAGGGCTTAACTTCTCTGTTCGGGATGGGAAGAGGTGGGACCCCTGCGCTAGGCCGCCTAATCTTTGAGACTTTTGGAAGCGAGAGTTTAGACTCTTAGACAGCTCTCTCTTCAATCTCTTAATTTCTTCTGTTCTCTTGAGTAACCCGGTCTTGATTCTTGGTTCTTGACTCTTGGTTCTCCT
>NZ_AMGM01000196.1 GCF_000298295.1 Cecembia lonarensis LW9 | reverse complement strand
TGGACAATTCTAGTAAGACTAAGAAGTTGTTGACTCCCAAAGAAATAATGCGTAAATAAGAATCCTTTATGCGTAAGCAGAAAGGTGATTTATGTATTTCATATTGTATGAAAAACATTGATATGAGTTGACCTAGAACGGTACAAGACGATATCAATACAAGCCCAGGATCAGAACCATGGCAACTGTCAAGTGAGTCCTTAAGTATTTAAGAAATACTAAAGGATAAATTCCTCAAAGATCGAGGAAGTAATTAGAGTAACGTAATGGAAGCGTAAATGTATTAGATTATGAATCTAATCCATCATTGGATGTTTCTTCATTATGAATGAAGAGATAAACAGATATCTCTTTATTATGACTAAAGAGATATTTGGATGGAAACATTAAAGTAATGACTTTAGTGTGTTCCATTATGAATGCAAAATATATTGCCATATAGAAGTTTACAACAATGTTGTTTGGATGGGAAAGTTCATTTATGAACTCTCTATTCGGTTCTAACCAGAAAGTGTTTGACACTAATGGGGCGATAGCTCAAGCCAGGGAATCAAGGTCTCATCAAGGTCCGAACTCAAATGAGAGACTGAACCACATGATTAAGAATCATGTATAATGGTGACGTCGTTATTCTCAAGGTTGCTTCTATGGATAACATATAGATATCCATTGTCTAGGCCTACTACTCAGCCATTTATGAAATGACTACCGAAGAGGTATAATCACTGATGAACAAGCTGATTGGCTCTAGTGCAAGTGGGAGATTGTTGGAAATGTGCCCTAAAGCCAATCATGTGATGATACTTTATGGACATTTCACATGTTAAACTAATATAGTTTTACATATAAAGGGCATACATTATTGTTTGAGCCGTCTCATATAAATGTTATATGCTTAAACGATAAAGTCCAAGGAATTTGTGATTGGGAGAATGTAATCTAATGAAGTTAGATTCTATGAGACCATTCTTTCGAGGACACATCCTAAACGTTCCTGATCATAGGATTGCCAATTGGGCATTGACAGTCCGTCAAGATCGGTACGTACTATGTCTTCTCTCAGGGAGAGTGATTAGTCTCGAATCATTGGTGTGTGTGACATCAAGACAAGTGCGGTAGGTGCTCAATAGAGAATGAGTTTCACTGAACGCGATCAACGAAGAGTTCTCATATTCCAATGTCACATGAGAACTCATGGTTGGGATAATGCGAATTAGTCCTTTGACCTGAGGCA
>NZ_AMGM01000195.1 GCF_000298295.1 Cecembia lonarensis LW9 | reverse complement strand
TATGACAGAGTGTGGCGGGCGATCGGATATACTGGCCACATCGCATCCGGGGTTAAGCTGGCAGGAACGCAGTATAGGCCACTTCAATGCCTGCCCCGATTATTTCGGGGGAACAAGTGAACTCTACACCGCTCTGTAAAATCGAGAGAGGATGCAGACTTTCAGGTAATGTGGAAGAGGTGTTGGGGGCAGACTCATTCGTAGTAGTGTTGAAGCTCCTGTAATGGGAGTGGAGCACGGCAAATGTCCGGGAAGGACATTTGAGCGAGGTGTGCGGGGTGTGAGCATATCATGTTTCCAATTTGTTTACAATCCGCCGCGGCGGAGAGGATTTATGAAAAGGAAACAAGACCACCACTGAGAAATTAGTATCAGTGCATTACCTTTAGTGGTTATTGGTATGAAGAGTCCGCCGCGGCGGAGAGACCTTCACGCACGGTTCTGTGGGAAGGTGAGGGTGAAATTCCCTTGCCTGACCCGATTATGCATCAGCATTAAAAAACCCACGAACAAAAATAGTTTCCTAAAAAAGAAACTTTTATATTTGAAGTTCTAAAGGGAACTTGAATGGATAATTATAAATTCAGGGTAGAATTTTTGGAAGATGCGAAGCAATTCCTTGATGAACTTGACGAAAAAGCAAGGGAGAAAATTTTTTACAATATTTGGAAGGCCAGTATTACAAATGACAAAGAACTTTTTAAAAAACTCCAGGATGAAGTGTGGGAGTTTAGGACGAAGTTCAGCAAAACGTATTACCGGCTATTTGCTTTTTGGGATAAAACAGCCAAGGAAGATACAGTAGTGATATCAACCCATGGGCTGATAAAAAAGACAGGAAAAGTTCCAAAAGGTGAAATTGAAAAGGCGAGGAAGCTAATGGAGCAATATTTTCAAGAGAAAAAAGAAAAAGGGAGGAAAAAATGAAAACGTACAGTTTAGAGGAGTTGACCGACAAGCATATCGGAAAAAAAGGAACAAAAAAAAGGGATGAATTCGAGAACGAACTTCGTCTTGACTTATTGGGCTATGCCATTAAGCAGGCAAGGAAGGAGCGTAATTTAACTCAAGAGCAGCTCGGGGAATTGGTAGGAGTAAAAAAGGCTCAAATCTCAAAAATTGAAAACAGCACCACAGATGCCAGGTTTTCCACAATAATGAAGGTATTTGAAGTTTTGGGAGCAAGTGTAAAATTTAGTATTGAGCTGAACGACAAAAAATTGGCTTACTAAAAAAGAATTCCGAAT
>NZ_AMGM01000194.1 GCF_000298295.1 Cecembia lonarensis LW9 | reverse complement strand
TTTTTTCAAATCAGAGAAGGGGATAAAATTTTCAAAGAAAAAAACAGTTTAAACCTTCAGGTCTTAAGAAATGGAGAGGAGAAAATATTTGAGTTGGATTTTAAATGTGAGATATAGAGATTGAACTGACCAAATAGTGAATTACTATGATTTAAGAACTTCAAAGCTTATTTACAAATACAATTTTTGAATAAATCTAATTGGTGTAACCTTGAATTATCTTCCAAATTAAATGAAGAGAAAAATTAGAAAAAGCTTTACTTCAATGGTCACTTCACTATTAATTGCGATGATGTTTTTAAAAGCAGTATTATTAATAGAATTTGAAAAGGTCGAACCCATTGATATTGTGAATATTATTGGTCTGGGTTATTTTACTTTTTTAACCTTGAAGGGAATTTTCTGGCATTTTATTATTTGTGAGAATGAAAAAATCATCATTTACAAATTTAGAAAACAGGTTATTGACAGAGATTCGATTGATGCTATTTCGGTCCAATATGGTATTTTCGGAAAATTAACTATAAGACTAAAAGATGGAATTTTGTTCAATATTGATACTATTCAATTGAATCGATCGGATATTGATTTCCTTTTGAAATTGGTACCAAATAAAGAATAGTTCTTTCTATTGTGATGTATTCCCTTCGCAAAGCAAATATAAGGAGGACTCCACTTTGGCGTAGAGCTTCTCGGACTGGGCCATCAGGAGCCCGGGTAAGCCGACCGTTAAAAATCAGTTCACTGGAACTGATTTAGGGAGGGGTCATGATGCAGGGAAAGCCAGTGAATAAATACCTCTACAATGAGGGATGAGCGTTAAGAAATGATCCCTTTGGATCATTTTAGCGAAGAGCCAAGATGCAGGGTAGGCTTCAATGACCACCTCGGAATTAACCTGTTTGACTACGGGGCAAGGATGTATAGCCTGTCCCGATGAGCCAAGCGATATCGGGAATGCAAGTATCGGAAGGTGGTTTGTGGTGGATCCGCTGGCAGAGCAGATGCGGAGTGGACCTGCTACATTTGATTGGACATTAAGTTAAGCTCGATTAACTTAGTAGATATGGAAAAGAAAATTAGAAGGTCATTCGATAAATCCTTCAAGTTAATGGTTGTTGAATTATACCGTAATGGGAAAACATCAACTGAAATTAGCGAGGAACTTGGTATTGGTTCTGTATCTCCCAATTTACAAATCTTCGGTTAAAAAATACCAGGCCTGAAAGGCCGATATGTGTCAACCCGGCATAAAATCCCGGGA
>NZ_AMGM01000193.1 GCF_000298295.1 Cecembia lonarensis LW9 | reverse complement strand
TGACTGCGCTCGTCAAGTTTTTGAGACAGCTTGATTGATTTTTCTTCTTACGCTGCTGCCAATTCATACTGCTGTTGGAACGCTGCCAATGCCATGACCGGCGACAGTCCCTGATTGTTGCTGTGGGGCCGGCGCCGGTTGTACCAATACTCGATGTATTCCATCACGGCCGTCCGTGCCGACAGATGGTTCGGGAAGTCGTAGTGGTGATACATCTCGGTCTTCAAATGCGAGAAGAAATTCTCGGCCACGGCATTGTCCCAACATATACCGGTCAATCCCATGGACTGGGTGATCTTGTTGCCCGCGCACCACTTCTGGAACTCCCCAGAGGTGTACTGCGAGCCTCTATCGGAATGAAAAATTACGCCGTCTGGATGAAGTCGGCCATGGTCACGTGCCATGCCCAGCGCGTTGATGATCAACGGCGTGCGCATGTTCGAATCCATGGACCAACCGACCACCATGCGCGTGGCTAAATCAATCACTGTGGCCAGATACAGCCATCCGGAACCGGTTTTCAGATAAGTGATGTCGCCAACTAGCCGTTTGCCTGGGATTTCGGAGGTGAAGTCCCGTTTCCCGTGCTCATCGAACATGTGGTTCTTGATGTGTTCGGTCCGTGCAGCGGGGTCAACGACGGTGGTTTTCTTCCATGCGCGCATCCGTCTGGCCCGCAATCCGGCTTCTTTCATGATCGAGCCCACGGTCCCGGCTGCGACCTTGATCCCGCGTTGGTTCAGCAGTTTGGTGAGCTGATCCCGGCCAGCCATCTGATCGGCGTCTTCAAATTCCTGAGCGACTTCGGTGCTTAGTTCTGAATGCCGCTTGGCGGTCGGTGTCAGGCCGGTGGGGTTCGACCACCGGTAATACGAGGCCCTAGAAATGCCGAGTCTCTGGCACATCCAGGTGATCGGGAAGAACGCCTTCTGTTGCTCGATGAACGCATAGAAATCTTCTACAGGTGCTTCGCGGCAAAGAAGGCGCTGGCTTTTCCCAAGAATTCATTCTCCCGTTTTAATGCGGCGTTTTCTGCCTGCAGGGCCTTGTACTTGGCCCATTCGACCGGACCTGGTTCATCTGCGCCGGCATCCGGGTGTTCGGCCTTCCATGCCCTCACCCAGTTACCCAATGTGCCTTCTTTGACACCCAAGTCGGTTGCCACGTCGTTGGTGGAACGTCCCGAGGAAATAACGAGTTCAACGGCTCCTGCTTTGAACTCTTCGGTAAATTTACGGCGATTCGACATGAAACTAATTCTCCTAAACCCTGTCTCAAATCACCATACGGGCGCAG
>NZ_AMGM01000192.1 GCF_000298295.1 Cecembia lonarensis LW9 | reverse complement strand
AAACAGCACGGTTTTTTCCAGGGGGTTATGGTAGACCCAATAATAGCCCAGATGGCATGTCCCCTTTTTGGCACTGTCCATGACTTTGATGGTTGTCTCGTCCGCCTGAAGATAGCCCATCGCTTTGGTGTCTTCAAGCAGGCAGTCATACAAGGGTTCCAGCCTTTCGAGTGCCTGCCTGACCCATCCCTCGATGGTTGAGGGGGCTATTTTTATGTTCTCCCGTTTGAACCGCTGCATCTGTCTGTAAAGCGGCAGGTGGTCTTCATATTTATCCGTAAGGATACCTGCTATAAGACCGGGGCCGGGAATGCCCTTGTCTATGATCCTTTCGGGAAGATTCCCTATCAGCACTCCCTGCTCACTGTTTTTGTCTTTGGGGGCATATTTCAGACGGATATATCTTTTGATGATATATTTTCCCGGAATATACTCCAGTTCATCAGTAACCTCTCTGCCGATACATACCATACCGCTGAGATCGCCCTCAGGTCTGATGACAATCTCTTCTACGGGCAGATGGTCCGGCAGTGTGGCACGTCCCGGGTGTGAGGAGGACTGTTTCTTCCGGGTGTATTCTATCTTCTGTCCGAAAGCTTCCTGCTGTTGTTCCTGCTGCCCTGATGTTGTTTCAAAGGGCAGGGACAACTGGTCTTTATTGCCCTCAAACCGCTCCCTTTTCTGCTCGAAGGCAATTCTTTTGAGCTTTTCAATAAGGGACAGCAGCTGCGATTCATATACCTCTTTCTCGCGGATGACACGGTCACGTTCTTCAATAGCATTTTCACGCTCCATTATCAGGGCGATGAGCTGTTGCTTTGAAAGATGTTCCATTCCACTGTCCATGGCCTAAAAATAAGGTGTCCTGTGACAACTTCCATGCATTATTTTCCCACACCGGGGTGTGAATAAGTCTGCAGAAAAACTGATTTTCCGCTCCCCGGGCCAAAAAGCCCCCTGAATGCACATACAGGCCCCTTACCCCCAAAAAGACTGACCCGTATTCAATCAGAACAGAGGGGTCAGCCCCTTTGGTAACGGGGTTTCTGCCTGGATTTTTCAACCTCTATGCCCTCAACCATCAGCACCAGGTCTGGCCAGCGGACAGTCCCTGAACCTGAAAGTCCCATCGGCGGTGTGAAGGTGCCCTTTTCAAGCCGCTTATAATAGATTACAAAACCACCCCGTTCCCAGTGGAGCAGCTTGAGCAGGTTCCTGTTCCTGTTGAGAAAAACATATACCTCACCTGAAGAAGGCTCTCTGTCCAGCTCATTCCGAACAAGACCGCACAGACCGTCAAACCCTTTGCGCATATCCACAGGACTGCCGTAAAGGTAATAGCTGTGCGAGGAACCCAGA
>NZ_AMGM01000191.1 GCF_000298295.1 Cecembia lonarensis LW9 | reverse complement strand
GACCCAACAACTTTAATGTCTTCTTCTTCTTCAATATGTTGAAGTTGAACATTTCCCCTCACTTTCTTATTATGCTTACTTCTTTATTCTTTTATCTTTTGCCTCTTCTAATGCGGCTCTACATTTTGCTTTATCCTTGTCCAAAGACTTTGCAAACCCGGCTACATTTCCCTTGATGTTGGCGATGTGTTGTTTCATTCTATATACTCCACCACTAATTGTTTTCTTACACAACTTACATTGCACCTTATCTGAGTCGGTAGGATTCACGAAGACCCCATACTCCCATTGAAGGAATATTTTGTGAAAACATGTTCATTTAAGCAACATCAATAAGCATGCAATTAACAATTAAAGGCGGAATCATGCTTGCATGCACTTAAAAACAAAACATTAACCATGAAATTCAAAGCCTAGTAGATTGGTGAACCAATAATCAACTCAAAACAAAGTGAGTTGAAATTAATACCTTTGTAGATTCCTCTTTGCATAAGCAAAGGCTAATCACCCAAAGAGATAGGGGCCTTCATTCCTTGCTTCTTAGATCCATGGATTTGGATGGAAGAATAGGTTTCTCCAAGTTCCCAAAATTGAGAACCTCTAAGTCTCTTCACCAAGGTTTGATTGTAGAAGAAATGAGTGACCTTGGAGTAGTAGGATTGCTAGATGTACCCTCCAAGGTGTTGGCCTCTTTAGAGAGAAAATGGAGAGACAATTCTCACCAATTTTCCCCAAAAATAAACCCTTAATCATCTTAATGAATATTTGGCTATAAAGTCATTTATATAGTCACTTCTTTAAGTGACCTAAATAACCAAAACCCTAATTCATCACACATGGCCGGCCATTTAGGGGATTTTGGGCTTTTGGGCTTTAATGAATCTTCATTCATTAAATTGTCATACAACTTAAGTTAATGGGCTTGACGTTCGAAGCCCATTGGGCCTTAAGGTCCAAAACTATCCCGAAGTCTTTAACGAACTTATTCGTTTGATTAATTAACATATTAATTAATCCTTGCCATAAATAAATGATTAAACCATTTAATCATTCTTACTCATTTCCGTTTAATCTCCAATCTCCACCTTTTACGGTGTGCGATCCATTAGGTTCCTTTTAGCGAGGTAGTGGGCGATTAAAACCATTTTACATCGATTGTGAATTGAAACTATTTTCAATTCTCCCTTTAGTGATTACACACGTTTAGGGCTTCCACAAACCATGAGTGACACCTAGCAGCATATCATGGTTACCCAAGCTAATCAGAAGAGGTGGAGAACCTATTCAGTTTGGGATTACAAATGCAATACGGTCTTTCTCTAATCTAATACTCTTGACCACATTGTTTGGTTTGATAGTTTATTCATGTCTACTATCCAATGTGATTCGTCTT
>NZ_AMGM01000190.1 GCF_000298295.1 Cecembia lonarensis LW9 | reverse complement strand
AAACGGCTCGCGCTTATGGCACTGCTTGCCCACGCTCAAGACGCAGATTTCGGGTTTGTGCGCGATGCATTGGGGGTCAGCGATTCCGACCTCTCCAAGCAGGCCACTGCTCTGACTGAGGCCAGCTACATCACGGTCGCCAAGGCGGGCCGCGGGCGAGGCGGCACGACCACATTTCGAATCACCAAGCAAGGTCGCACCGCGTACGAAAAACATCGGGCCGCACTAGAAGCCTTGCTCGCGGGGAGCAATTTCAGCGTCTCGTCTGACAGCACTGTAGCTAAGGAGTCGTAGCCAGACGGCATGGCACTCATCAGGCCTCCCGAATAAGCTTCAACCATGACCGATTCACAACCACAGAACGCATCCGGCTCAGTTTCTCCGAGGATCGGCCTGCCCGGTATCGCCGCAATCTTCTTTACGCTCACGCCGATCCTCTTGATTCTCGGCTGGATGATCTTCATGGGCACCTCAAGCCGTGATTTCTTCTCCGGAGCCCCCTTTCAAGCCATGCTCGGAACGTTTTTGATCTTGATCGGCCTATTGTGCCTGTTCTCTGCGCTTCTGCTTGTGGGAGTTCGTGTCATCGCCCAACAGCACCTCAACGTGCTCGTTCAGCTCAGCAGCCCCCGCCCGGAGTAACAAACTGGGCCATTCACGGAGGAAATCTTCGTCGTGACGCAGTCGATTTGCGCGGCCCGACCACCTTCAAAAACGGGTTCTCACGCATCGAGAATGATTGCTAACGTTGCCTCACGTGAAGGAAATCAACATCGCAAACCCACACGAGTACGACCACACTCACTCGTCCTCCGCCGGGTCTGGGTGGCTTCGCGCTTCGGTGTTCGGTGCGATGGACGGCCTCGTCTCAAACACCGGCCTCATTTCAGGTATTGCCGCAGCAGGCGCTTCCCCTGGCATTATCGCGATCACCGGTATCTCGGGCCTCATCTCTGGCGCGATCTCAATGGCGCTTGGCGAATACACCTCCGTGCGGACGCAGAACGAGCAGCTTCAAGTTGAGATCGACACCGAGCGCGACGCCCTCACTCGCAATCCAGAAGGCGAGGAGGCCCGAACTCTCGATCATGTTCGAGTCGCTCGGCATGCACCCTAGTACAGCTCGCGATGCCGCTTCACAGGTGCACGCGAACACCGAACAGGCGCTCAGAGTGCACCTCGCGCACGAACTTGGCTTGAGCCCCGACGAAAAGCAATCGCCGAGGGTGGCGGCAATCGCATCTCTTGTCTCCTTTAGCGTGGGTGCGATTATCCCGGTCCTTCCGTTCCTGATCGGCTTCGGAACCCTCGGGTGGGGGCTCCTCTTCGGCGGAGTGGGTCTTCTCGCTGCGGGCTTCGCTGCCGCAAAGTTCACTGACCGCAACCCCTTCGCGAGCGCGGGCCGCCAGCTGCTCTT
>NZ_AMGM01000189.1 GCF_000298295.1 Cecembia lonarensis LW9 | reverse complement strand
GTCACGTCCTGATTTTACTTGACACTTTTTTCCTTATTTTTTCTTTTGTTTTCAATCCTCTTAAATGCCCTATAGCCCAAGTAAGGAGACCTGTAAAGGCCGGAGCGAAGCGACGTTTATATAGCCTTGACAGGTTTCTGTCTTGGGCTACTTTTGCGTTTGAGAGATGAAAACACTGTTAGTCCCTCATGTACTTCAATCGGCTTCTTCATATTTAATGAACAATGTGGCCTCTTTTCATTGTAGGCCCATACTCCATGCCTTACTGCTGCAAACGCTTCTTTGAGATTCTTAAACCTGTCCCCAAGTTTATATTCAATCTTCAGAATCCCGTTAACACGCTCTGCCATTGCATTATCATAGCAATTTCCCGCTTCTCCCATACTGGACTTTATCCCTCCCTTTTCCAGCAATTCAGTGTAGATCTTGCTGCAATACTGAAAGCCCCTATCTGAGTGATGAACAATACCTTCTGTTGAAGGACATTGGTCTATCGCCATTTTTAAGGCTTCTACAGCACATTTTGACTCAAGCGTATTCCCCAAATACCATCCCACTATCTTCCTGCTGTATGCATCGGTAATAAGATACAGGTACCTGAAGGAATCACCGACTCGGATATAGGTTATGTCCGAAACCCAAGCCTGGTGGGCAGAGGTCCAAACCTTGCCGTTGAACAGATCCTCATATTTACTGTAGCGCATAAATGACTGTGTTGTAACAACATACTTCCTCTTGCGCTTGACCAGCATGCCTTCCGAACGCAACAAATCAAAGAGCCTGTCCCTTCCTATGCTGATATCTAACCTCTCCGTATCTTCTTTGATCAGCTCCTGAAGCTTTCTTGTACCAATCATCGGATGGGTCCTCCGGTGATCCCGGACAAGCTCCAATACCAGATCGTATTGCGCTTCCTCCTTCAACTTCGAGTCCATCCAGCCATAATATGCTGACCTACTGTATCCAAAGTAAGTACAACCGGACTTAACACTCACTTCTTCAGGCCTTTTGGAAACAGCCCGTTGCCAAAGTTTTTTTTTAAATCCGTTTTGTACTCTTCGTTGGCAACTTTGACCAGCGTTTCCAACATATGGTTTGCTACAACAGAATCAGCTAAAGCCGCTTTAAGCCTTTTGTTTTCTTCTTCAAGTTCCTTAAGTCTTCTCTTTTCGTCCACTGTTTCTATCCTGACTGTTTTATTCAACAAATGATTCCTGCCAAAGGAACGGACCCACCTCTGGATCGTCTCCGCTCCTCTGATATCATACTTCTTTTGAAGTTCCGAAAAGGAGCTGCCTTTTTCCAGCTCCTCTACTACATGCTTCTTAAAGCTAATACTGTACCGTTTGAAATCTCGAACACTTTTTGTCATCTTTTTCCAATTATAGTTTGACTTATTACTGTCAAGCTATTTCAGGACATGAC
>NZ_AMGM01000188.1 GCF_000298295.1 Cecembia lonarensis LW9 | reverse complement strand
ATGCAGCCAACCCTCGGCATCGATTGCCTGCGACGTCCGTTCCGAGTCCCCCCAGATACTCGCGCATCATGGTCTGGGCGCGGTAGACCAGCTCTCCAACCTGACCGGCCGGAACGGGGCTCCCGGCTGGATTGAAAATGGCAACGTCGGCGCCGCCCTGAGCTCGCCCAATCGTCTGTGTGATGCGCTCTTCCGAATCGCCCGGCCGTGAGTACGTTCCGCCGCCGACCTCTGTCATTCCCCACTGCACGATGACATCCGCCCCGACGACTGATTTAACAGAACGTACCAGTTCCGCAGCTGCCAGGGATCCGCCGGTTCTGACCCTCCTCAGATTGAGCTCGCCTGGTTTCAGGCTACGGATTAGGTCGCGAAGCTGTGCCGGAACCGCAAAGACCTCTGTCGCAGCACTGGCCTTGGCTATTTCGGCAAGGACTTCGGGATTCCACACGGGCAGCGTCGCCTGCCTGAGTCCGAACCGAATAGCCATGTAGATGACCGAAATGCCGAAGGCATTGCTGAAGGGGCTTGCGCTGATCAGAACGTCCTTCGTCGACAGGCCGGTTTCGGCTGCACAGATCGACGAACCGCCAATCTGCCCGCCATGGGTGTGGACGCAGATCTTCGGCCGGGTCGACGAAGTGCCGCTGGAAGCCAGATAAGTCAGAGGTGTATCGGGACCGATCGCCACTGGCGCCAACGGCAAGTCCCCCCCGGATTGGATCAGATCGGACCATGCAACGAGCCCGGGCCCTTGCGGTTCAGGATGCGATGCGGTCGACACAGCGATCAACTTTGCATCAGACGCGAGGTCATCCAGCACACTGCGTGCGGTTCCGCTGCGGTCCTGGCCCTTGTATGTGGCCGGAACTATGAGCGCGGCTAGGTCCACGCGCGAGAGCAGGTGCTGTAGCTCGAATGCCCCGTAAGGCATATGGATGGGAAAAGTCACGGCACCGATCATCGCAGCCGCAGCATGTGCCACGAGGAACTCCCAAGAGTTCGGCAGCTGGAGCGCCACCACTCTGCCCGGTCCGACGCCAAGTTTCTGAAGGGCCGCGGCCATGGACCTGCTTTGGCTGCCCCAGTCCGCCCAGGTGGACCAGCGGCCGTCGTGGTAGACAGCCGGGGCATCGCCCTTCAATTTCAGGATCGACTTAAATTCTTCGCCGAACGTGAAATCGACGGATGGCAGCTTAGACTGAGTCGTCATTATTTTTCCTTCCGGATTTACAGTACGGATCGCATCAGTATCGGTAAATGGACTCGGCGGCCGGAACCCCTCGAGGACCGTAGGGTGCCTTTTCCAACCAGGTGCTGGCGGTTTGGTCATGCGGCGCAATTTCGGCAGCGGCCCGGATCTTCGTCAGTGTTTCCTCATCGGGACGCAAATGTGCGAGGGCCTCCCCTGCCGCATTGCGATTGAAC
>NZ_AMGM01000187.1 GCF_000298295.1 Cecembia lonarensis LW9 | reverse complement strand
AAATCGAACAGATCCTGGGCGTACGCGAAGTGGACTGCGGCATCGACGCGGTCGGCTTCGAAGCCCGTGGCCACGGAGGCGGAGCCGGCGCCCAAGAAGCTCCGGCGACGGTGCTGAACTCCCTGATGGATCTCACCGCCGCCGGTGGTTCGCTGGGCATCCCGGGCTTGTATGTCACCGGGGACCCCGGGGCCGCGGACGAGGCGGCGAAGAAGGGCAGCCTGTCCCTGTCGCTGGGCACCGGCTGGGCCAAGTCCCTGTCCTTCACCACCGGCCAATGCCCGGTGATGAAGTACAACCGCCAGCTGATGATGGCCATCCTGCACGATCGGATCCACATCGCCAAGGCGGTCAACGCGCAGGCGATCTCCCTGACCGATGCACCGCGCGGCTACGCGGAGTTCGATGCCGGCGCAGCCACCAAGTACGTCCTGGACCCTCATGGCTACCTCTCCGCGTAGTCATCCACCATCCCCACCAGTAGGAGCAGTGCCATGTCATTGAATCTCGCGGATGCCCGCACCATTATTACCGCCGCCGAGGCGAAAGCCACCGAAATCGGCCAGCCCATGAACATCGCTGTCGTCGACGCCGGAGGGAACCTCGTCTCCCATGTCCGGATGGACGGGGCGTGGCTGGGCAGCATCGATATTTCCATCAATAAGGCCTTCACCGCGCGTGCCTTCGACCTGCCGACCAAGGATCTTGCGGATAACGCGCAGCCGACCCAGCAGTTCTACGGCATCCATGCGTCAAACCACGGGCGCATCATGATTTTCGCCGGAGGCATCCCAGTGAAACGTGACGGTGTGGTCGTCGGTGCCATCGGGGTCAGCGGCGGGGCCGGAGACCAGGACCAGTCCGTGGCGGAGGCCGGCAGCACCGCTCTCTAACTGAACCGGGCGGTTCCCCACCGGCGTCGATGCAGACTGCACGGTTGACTGTGGGGGTGCCACAGCCGACGCTGCCCAGAGCATTTTAGATCCTTGACCCACAGCGGGTGAGGCACCTACCGGGCATAACAAAGACACTGGCCCCACCTTTACGGTGGGGCCAGTGCTTTGTTGCTATTAGTTCTGCTAGGAGACCGATTCATCCGATGGCACGGCAGATTCCGGCTCGTAGTCCGACTCATCCGATGGCACTGCTGGTGTCGGCGCAAAAACTGGCGCCGAGAACGTCGAAGGGGCCGTCTCTGCGGTTTTTCCCGTGCTATTGAGGAGGCCGGAGAGCATTCCGGCGATATCAATATCGGTGCTGCCCTTGATCATGGCAAGTCCCTCGGTGACCACGCGGTTCGCCTGCTTAACGGCATCCGAAGCACCGTCTGAACTGATCACCGTGTAGTTGTCGATACCTGCCACGGCATCCGAACTGGCCTTGACGATCTCCGGCAACGCGCTGATTGCCAAGAACGCCAGTGAGGCTTCGTTGTGACCGGTCAGTGCCACGGCCTTGGCATC
>NZ_AMGM01000186.1 GCF_000298295.1 Cecembia lonarensis LW9 | reverse complement strand
ATCCACTTCCGAAATCCGCCTTCCAACATCCCACTTCCATCCTCCCCTACATCATACACATGCTCCCGCCGGAATCCGGTTCTGATCTCCTAAAGATTTTCCCTTGGGCACATTAGCATTCAGACCAATGGTATTGGAGGTCCCCAAAACACAGTCAGGCCCTACATAAGCCTTTGGTGACAAATGGTTGAAATTACCTACCACCGCAAACATAGCAACAGTGCTGTACATTTCCAGCAAGTTAAAATCTCCTAATTTTGCCCCCGACTGCACATAAGCAAAGGGGCCTATCAGTACCCCCTCTCCCAAACTGACGTTACTGCCTAGCTTGGCTTCAGGATGGACAAATCGAATAAAGCGTGCACCTCTTTTTTTAAGATCCAATATAAAATCCGGGTATCGATTAGGTTCGCAACCCAACATGTACAGGTAATCCGAGCTAGGTTGGTGCAGCAAAGGCGAACCCAAATCCAAAAAACGGTCTGCTAGCCTGTCCTCCTCCCCTGGAAGGGACAAATAGCCAAGAATATTGATATTTTCTGAAGGAAAAAGTCTTCCATAATCTTCCAAATATTCAGCAAACTCCAAAGCGATACTGCCTTGGCCTACCATAATGACTTTATTTCGTAACATATCCAACTTATTATAAGAGTATAATTTAAGGCAATGCTATTGTAAAAACGTAATATAAAAGACTAAGCTTGGGTAAATTTGCCTTTTATTGTAAATGAAGTGGAGGACTTTCTGGTTGGGGAGGTGGGGTAGGTGTTAATTGTTCAGTTGTTAAATGTTAACCGTTAACCGTTAACTCTTAACCGTTAACATATATGACCGGAGAGCTTTGGATTGTTCAATGTTCAATTGTTCAGTGTTCAGTTGTTCAGGGTAGATCATGATAAGGTTGCCAAGCTTTTTTTGAAGGGCGAAGGGGCGGAGAAGCGAAGGGGAACCTCCAAGATTGTCTGAACCGCATTTGGAAACGGAACATTAGCGGAAATTCGAAAGCTCCGCGCCTAATTCTTTTTTCCCTTTATGGCTTTGATCACAGCAAAACATCAAGACCCCTAAACGGCCTTAAATCAACCCAATTCGTGAAATTCCTGCCTGTGGCAGACAGGAGTGTAATTAGTGGACAAAAAATTCCATTTCTTCATCAAACCAGGACTCCCAAACCATCCAAGCTCAAACACTTTTTCCTTTTGCCTTTTGCCTTGGCTCTTTCAATTGTTCAATTGTTCAAGGTTCAGAGTTCAATTGTTCAAGGTCGGATCATTAAAGGTTGCCAAGCTTCTTCTGAAGGGCGGAGGGGCGGAGAAGCGAGGAGGCGAAGGAGCGGAGAAGCGGAGGAGGAGCTGCAAGGTAGTCTGAACCACATTTGGAAACGGAAAATTCGCGGAAATTAGTAAGCCTGCGCCTAATTTTTTCTCCTTTTGCAGCTTTAATGCCACAAATACCTCAAATGCCCTAAAGAGCTTTAAATCAGGTCAATTAGTATAATTCCTA
>NZ_AMGM01000185.1 GCF_000298295.1 Cecembia lonarensis LW9 | reverse complement strand
AATATTTTTATTTAAAATTAATTATTTATATTTTTTTATAATTTTATAAAATTATAAATTATATTTATGGAATTATACATGAAAAAATAGTGAATTTTAAGATATTATATAAATATAACACGATTACTTGAGTTATTATAATCAATTTTATCACTAAAAATTTTAATTTTATGAAAAGACAATTTTACAGCATAATGATTGCAGTGTTCTTTCTTGTAGGAACTAGCTCATGCTATACTTATCAATTTAGTGTTGGAAATGGCGCGCAAATTGGGGCAACTGTTACCCAAAAAAATCATTACCTCATTTATGGCTTAGCACCGATTGGTACTTCAGACCCCAAGCAAATGGCTAATGGTGCTACAGATTATGATGTGCATATTCAACATACTTTTGTGGATGGCTTGCTCAATATGATTACACTGGGTATCTATACACCTACTACTACCAAGGTAACGAGATAAAAATCAAGTAAAAAGGGGAAGTGAAAGCTTCCCTTTTATAATATCATGCGAATATTTATTCTGATCATCTCCCTACTATTATTATCAATAGGCTTATTTAATTTCTTTAAATATATAGGTGATTTTTCCGAATTGAGTACTTATGGTAAAGGATATTTGACAGGAAGTCTTATATTTATTCTGCTAGGAGGAACAATAACATTTCTGATAATTAAAAAAGGTATCCAAAATCTCCAAAAAAATTCAGAATAATTGGGCTGCTCAAAATATGCAATTCAGTGAGCCGATACAGCGGATTTTCAATCCGCAAATGGTTGTCCACTAATTAGGGCTTGCTGAAAAAGTCTCAGGCATGCCAGCTTCAAAGCGGGCGAATGAAGATGTATGCTTATACTTCGAATGAGCCCAATTAGAACCTGTCAAGTCGACAGTCAGGGATGGTATGCCTGAGGCTAGCCTGAAAATTTCAAAATTTGAAATTTTCAAGTGCACGCAAATCAAACTAGATCATTGAATAAGTTTGCACCTGCTTAAAAAGACTACTCTTAATAAATGGGGTATTCATCAAAATTTAAAGAAATTATTCTCCAATTGGCGTTTTTCAGCACGCCCTAATTACACGGATTTCCACGAATTCCGAGCTATACATATTTTCTAGACCTTCTTTAATGAGATTTCTTTTATGTAAAAGAAAAAGGCTGAAAGCCTTACATGTAATAGCCCGGGGTTAGGAACGACACCCCGGGTAAAAAGTGCCCATCACGTTCCCAGAGGCGGCGCTGCAATCGCCTGAAAAAACGCAAGCGAAATCGCCGCCGATATGAAACAGACACTTTTGATTGAACGCAGATACTTCGACTTCGCTCAGTACAAGTACTTCGACTTCGCTCAGTACAAGTAACGCGCCCACCTACCGGAGGGCAGGGATTGGGCTGATTATCGCGGATAAAATCTTCGCTTTTGGGTAAAACCGCCATGAGCGCCAAGGTTTCGCTAAGAAATAAAAGGTCGCAAAGGCAGCCAAGAATGGCTGCATGACCCACATTGCGCCTCTTTTCC
>NZ_AMGM01000184.1 GCF_000298295.1 Cecembia lonarensis LW9 | reverse complement strand
AAAATGTCTGGCCCATCCGACCGTCGTTTTGACTTGAACCTTGTTGAAGAGGCAGCCACGCCTTCTCCAGACAACATATGGCGCCCATCCTTCTTATCCCCTACTGGTCCTCTTACCGTTGGGGATTCCGTGATGAAGAATGATATGACCGCTGCGGTGGTGGCCAGGAACCTTCTCACTCCCAAAGATAACAGACTACTTTCCAAACGGTCTGATGAGTTGGCTGTTAAGGATTCTCTGGCTCTCAGTGTTCAGTGTGCAGGTTCTGTGTCTAATATGGCCCAACGCCTATTTGCTCGAACCCGCCAAGTTGAATCATTGGCGGCTGAAGTGATGAGTCTCAAACAGGAGATTAGAGGGCTCAAGCATGAGAATAAACAGTTGCACAGGCTCGCACATGACTATGCTACAAACATGAAGAGGAAGCTTGACCAGATGAAGGAATCTGATGGTCAGGTTTTACTTGATCATCAGAGGTTTGTGGGTTTGTTCCAAAGGCATTTATTGCCTTCGTCTTCTGGGGCTGTACCGCGTAATGAAGCTCCAAATGATCAACCTCTGATGCCTCCTCCTTCTAGGGTTCTGTCCAGTACTGAGGCTCCGAATGATCCACCCTCCGGTGCCTTCTCTTTCTGGGGCTCTACCGACTGCTGAGACTTCTCCTAAGCAACCTTTGTGAAGGCTCCCTCTTGTTTGTTTATTTTGACTCATGTATATGTACATATTTGTAACTTATCGGGAATATCAATAAATAAGCTTTCCTTCATTTCAACGTATTGTGTTAAATACACCAATCCTTCTTCGCTAAGTTCTTTGAATTTTCTTTTGTTGAAGCTTGTATGGGAGCTTTGTGAGTGGAGCATGTAGGTTGAGGTAGTGTTCCCTTAATTTCCCGAACGAGGACAACTTCTCGGTTGGAGACTTGGAAAATCCATGTCACTGAGTGGGATCGGCTATATGAATCCTAGAACGCCATTGCGCTCGGTCCTGTGTCATGTCCTCCGTTAGATCCAAGTACTCTAAGTCTTTTCTTAGAGTCTCTTCCAAAGTTTTCCTAGGTCTTCCTCTACCCCTTCGGCCCCGAACCTCTGTTCCGTAGTCACATCTTCGAACCGGAGCGTCAGTAGGCCTTCTTTGCACATGTCCAAACCACCGTAACCGATTTTCTCTCATCTTTCCTTCAATTTCGGCTACTCCTACTTTACCTTGGATATCCTCATTCCTAATCTTATCCTTTCTCGTGTGCCCACACATCCCACGAAGCATCCTCATCTCCGCTACACCCATTTTGTGTACGTGTTGATGCTTCACCGCCCAACATTCTGTGCCATACAGCATCGCCGGCCTTATTGCCGTCCTATAAAATTTTCCCTTGAGCTTCAGTGGCATACGGCGGTCACACAACACGCCGGATGCACTCTTCCACTTCATCCATCCAGCTTGTATTCTATGGTTGAGATCTCCATCTAATTCTCCGTTCTTTTGCAAGATAGATCCTAGGTAGCGAAAACGGTCGCTCTTTGG
>NZ_AMGM01000183.1 GCF_000298295.1 Cecembia lonarensis LW9 | reverse complement strand
TGGCGGTGTATTGGTTTCTCCATATCATGAAGAAACTCCGCTTTGATGGCCCTATGGAAGCCTTGGGTTTTGTATTGTTGTTCTTCAATTTCTTTGTGCTCAAGGAAATTTGGTACAATGCTTTCAGTACGGAAATGGCCGCCTTTGCCATAGGATTGGGACAGGTGAATTACTTTATCCGCTATGAGAAGAACAAACTCTTTCCGCTTTCCCTGGCAGGTGCTTTCGTTTCCCCTTTCTTACTTCCTCTAGGACTGATGCTGATGGTCTTGCCGGCGGACAAACTGGCGATCCGGGAAGATAAAAAGCCCCACTCTGTATTGGCAATCCTGGTGGTAGGAGTCCTTGGGACCGGTTTGCTGCTAATGGGGGGCATGACCGAGCGGTTGGCGGGCAATTGGCAGCAGGTATTTTCCTTTATCGTTTCTCTGTCTGCATTGGCGGCATTCCTATATTGGATCGGGCGCTCTTCTCCCATAGAATGGGTACAAAGCTGGAAGTTGATCGGAAAGAAACTACAATCAGAGCGTATCCTGCTCTTTTTCGGAGGGCTTTTGGTGGTTTCCTTCCTGCTTTGGTTGCTTTCGGGCAGCAATAGCAATGTGAGTCTGCGCTTATTAGGGCAGAATTTTCTGGCTTCCCTATTGCGCTTTCCTTTGGATTTTCTGGGCGGGCATTTGATGTTTTTTGGGCTGATTGTTCCCATGTCCTTGATCTTTATGCACCGCCTGCTCAAAGAGATGGCTTTGCTGGGCATAGGATTTACCTTGGCCATGTGCTTCCTGCTTTTATTTGCTTTGCATCCGGATTCCAGTACGCTGGTGCCCTTTTTGCCTTTGTTGTTTTTGGCTTTGATGAAGGCCATCAGGCGGTACAGGGTTTTGTGGAAGGATGTGTGGAAGGTTGGGGTTTTGAACCTGCTGTTGTCGATGTTTTGGGTGTGCTTGAATGTGCCCGGGATGGAGGAGGCCTTTCAGACAGGGGAGACAGGAGGTTTTTCCGCACAGCGGTATTGGATGCATTTTGGGCATGCGCAGGACCTGGGAGTGATGGTGGTGGTATTGGCGATCTTTATAGGCCTGCTGTTTTTGTTGGAGAAGGGGAGGAGGAGGTATGTGAGGAGTTGAGTGGAGAGTGGAGAGTGGAGAGTGTAGAGTGATGAGTGGAGAGTGATGAGTGAGGAGGGGAAAGTGAGGAGTGATGAGTGAGAAGTTTGAAATGTAGAATTAAGAATTAGGAATGATTTAAGAGCCAAGGCAAAAGGCAAAAGGAAAAAGGGTTGGAGCTTGGTAAATTTGGGAGGTTGGTTCTGTATGGGGGGTAGGACGCAGAAAGCGTCCAATACCAAAGGTTATTTACCCCGGGTTGCTACCCGGTGGATGAAGCTGGTTTAAATCCCCGGTCCGCCCAACTCCGGTAGGAGTTGAATTAAACTGGATAATTGGATGAAAAGCTTCGCTTTTGGAATTTAACCACAGATAGATGAGGGGTGATAATTAAGAATGAAGAATGGGTTTAAGAGCCAAGAGGACCGAACCTGTCTGTCCGCCAGG
>NZ_AMGM01000181.1 GCF_000298295.1 Cecembia lonarensis LW9 | reverse complement strand
TTGTGGATATTGTATCTAGTTAATAGACTAGATATGGGATATCCAACCAAAGTCCAGCTCATCAAACGGGCGAAAAGCGAACAGTGGTATGTTAATTTTCCTGCCGCAGTTGCACAGGCCATTGAGTTTCAGCAAGGAGAAGTGGTAGAGTGGATCATTGACGATCATCAACGCTTGGTATTACAGCGCAGTGACCAGTCCGTGTCGGACCTTAAAAAAAAACTCCCCAAGAAGACCTGAAGGGAATATTGGAGGGTATTTTCTCCGAATGCCGGTCCAGCTTTAAGCAGTTTCGTTCTTGGCAACGAGCAGGAAAGCTGATTAGCGGAGTACTTTCCTGTATGGGCCGTTCCACCATTACCGGTTGGCTGACCGCAAGTGGGGATCAGTTCAAGGATTGGTCGGCAGCCTATCGCCTATTTAAAGGGGACAGGATGGATATTGCCGGGATCTTCGGTGTCATCCGAAGAAAAGTAGTCGCGTTGACCGATCCGGGGCAGCTGTATGTTTTTGCCCACATGGATGACACGCTGTTACGCAAGAAAGGGAAAAACGTATTCGGTGCCCGATGGCTCAGAGATGCACTTGGGCCACCCTTCCAGACCAATCTGGTTTGGGGACAACGGTTCATTCAGCTTTCGCTGTCCTGTTTTTCCAAGATGGGAGCCGTACAGGCCAGGGCTATTCCTGTGGATCTCCATCATTGTCCCAGCGTAAAAAAGCCAGGTAAAGCAGCTAATGAGCAGGATTGGGAGCAGTATAAAGAAACCCAGAAAAAAGCCAGACTCAGCGTAATCGGAGCCCAACGGGTCAAGCTTCTGCGTGAAAATCTCGATCAGGACGGGTTTGCCGATAAGCAACTGGTGGTCAGCGTGGACGGAAGCTACACCAACGAGACCGTTCTCAAGAAGCTCCCTGCCAACACCGTCCTAATCGGCAGAATACGCAAAGACTGTAGCATCTATCTACCTCCTGAACCACCCACCTCGGGTAAGGGACGTAAAAAAGTTTACGGAGAAGCGCTCCCCACTCCCGAACAGATTCGCCAGTCCGATGACTATTCTTGGGTAAAAGTCCAAGCTTGGGCAGCAGGCAAAGTACACGACTTTCAGCTCAAAGTAATCCCGATAGTCCGCTGGAGAAAAGCGGGAAACAAAGATCTGAAACTGGTCATCATCCGACCGGTTTCCTACCGCAAAACCCTCAAGTCAAAACTGCTCTACCGAGACCCAGCCTACCTGATCTGTACCGAACCGGATCTGGACTTAGCCACACTGCTGCAAGCCTACCTCTGGAGGTGGGAGATCGAAGTCAATTTTAAAGATCAGAAAACTATCCTGGGATGCGGACAAGCACAAGTTAGGACCGAAGAGGCCTGTGAAAAAGTCCCCGCATTCCTCACTTCTGTTTACGCCATGCTTATGTTGGCCGCAGAAACAGCTAAAAGCCAGGTCTTGCCTAGACCCAAGTGGTATAAATCCGATAAATCAACCCGTACAACAACAGGCGATATCCTCAATCAATTCAGGGCATTAAACTGGTCCTACAACTCAAAAATCAATTTCTCCGACTTCGTAAACATTCAAAAAAAACTGCAAACCCTTAAAAAATCAGATAATCCTATCCTAGCCGCATTATTTCAGGCCAGATATTAGCCAAACTTGAG
>NZ_AMGM01000180.1 GCF_000298295.1 Cecembia lonarensis LW9 | reverse complement strand
CCTGTTGCAGACAGGCTTGCGGAGTCGAAAGCCTGCCCCGTAGCATTACGGGGGATCTCCCAAACCTAGGAGGTAAGTAAAGAGAAAAAGAGACGCTGCGCTTGGCTTAATTTACACAGAGATACGCAGACCCGCCTGCAGCCGGCAGGGAAGGCACAGAGAACCACGGAGAGAATGGTAGTGAAGAATGATGAATGAAGAGTGTTAAAAGTTGCTTTCAGCTACCGATTTATCTGAGTTTAAAAACTCAAGTCCCAACCGTCCCGCGTTCGGAAACGCGTGACAACGTGCCCCCAAATTTAAACTTTAATCCCTTAAAACTCTCTCCGTCCCCAAGTCTCTTCGTCCATCAGTCTCCCAGTCCCTAAGTCCCCAAGTCCCTCACCCTCTCAACCACCCTTTCCAAATCCACCTCTGTCAAATTCGATCCGCTGGGCAGGCAAAGTCCATTGTCAAACAATTCCTCGGCCACCCTTCCACCAAAATACGGGGCATCCTGAAATACCGGCTGCAAATGCATGGGCTTCCACAAAGGCCTGGACTCAATATTGTCCTCCCAAAGAAATTTACGGATGTTCTCCCGGGTAATGCCACCCGTATTTTCAGGATCGACAAGGATACAACTCAACCAACGGTTGGAGTGCAATCCCTCCGGCTCCTCCAAAAAGGAGATCCCCGACAAATCCCCCAGGGCCTTCTTATAAAAAGCATGGTTGCTCCTGCGCTGTTCTACCCTTTCCGGTAAGACCTCCATCTGCCCACGGCCAATGCCCGCCAGGACATTGCTCATGCGGTAATTGTACCCTATATGGGAATGCTGGTAATTTGGCGCTTCATCCCTTGCCTGTGTAGCCAGGAATCTCGCCTTATTGATCATCCATTCCGTATCGGACAAAAGCGCCCCTCCACCGGAAGTGGTGATGATTTTGTTGCCATTGAAACTCAAGACCCCCATGTCCCCGAAGGTACCACAGGCTTTGCCCTTGTATGTCGAACCCAGGGCCTCTGCCGCGTCCTCCACCACGGGAATTCCATATTTTTTGGACAAGGCCATGATTTCATCCATTTTAGCAGGCATGCCATAAAGATGGACCGGAATGATGGCTGCTGGTTTTTGCTTTTTGCCCGACACTTTACCTGCTTCACAGGCCAAAATACCCTCCTCCAGGGCCTGAGGACACATGTTCCAGGTCTCTTTTTCCGAATCTATAAAAACGGGCGTAGCCCCTAGGTAAGCAATGGGGTTGGCTGAAGCCGAAAAGGTCATGCTCTGACAGAGTACCAGGTCACCGGGTTTGACCCCCAGGATCACCAAGGCCAGGTGGATGGCGGCGGTACCCGAACTCAAGACGGCTGCATGTGCAGCGCCTGTAAACTCCTGCAGGTCTTTTTCAAAACCGTCCACATGGGGACCTAAGGGAGCAATCCAGTTGGTAGCAAAAGCATCCTGCACGTATTTCAATTCATTGGGCCCCATATGCGGGGAAGAAAGCCAGATTTTGGGAGATGAACTCATGGATCAAACAATAATACTAAGGTCAAAGGTACATTTTTTTTGTACTTATGCTTGTTGGGAGGGGGGTAAATGTTTGTTGTCGGGTTGTCGGGAATATTAAGAGCCAAGGCAAAAGGGGGATGTCGGAAGTGGGATGTCGGAAGTGGGATTTCGAT
>NZ_AMGM01000179.1 GCF_000298295.1 Cecembia lonarensis LW9 | reverse complement strand
AGTGCCATGGTGAAAAGCGCAATAACAAAGAGTAAAGCTTTTCTCATAAGGTATTTTAGTTTAGTTGATGTGTAAAGAAAAATTATTTATCGCACTTTTCAAAATACCCGAAACTTTATCTACAAAAGCACTATACCCAGGCAGCTGTCTGATGCCCAATTTGATCAAACAATCAAATTAACTTTTCTTTTTCTTCAGATAAAGTAACATCCATTTCAGCCTGTTGCTGAACAAAAGCTGTTTTCATGTACAGCAAAGACTGAAACAGGGCTTTATCTTCCAGTCCGAACTTTTCAATTGTAAGCTGAACAGCAGTATTAGGCACCAAAGCAGAATTACTCGGCCTCAAAGCAGAAAACTGAACACTGAAGCGGTCAAACATAGGCTTGAGCTGCATCCAATAGGCCACTTCTGCAGAACCTCCCAAGTAAGCAATATTGGGTAAAATAGTCTCCTCGTAGATAGGTCTTAATACGACATTAGGACTGAACCACTCTGGATGGGCTTCCAGCATTTCTCTGAGTTCCTCCTCTACGAAGAAAATCGATCTGTTCAAGACCCTGTGTACAATTCAATTTTTTCAACCCGGATTATGCATTAGGGTTCGTAGTGAGAGATCAAAACACAAAATAATCAGGCATTTAGCGAATGAAGCATAGTCATCTCTATGGTGAATGAGCTAAATGCAGTGAAACGATTGATTATAAAGTGTTTTGAGCTCGTAATAGAAGTTCTAATGCATATTTCGGGTTCAATGCGCTTTCAAAATCCTTCTTCCATGTAGAAGAGGCTGTTTTCTCTGGACTACTGTTGTTTTAAATACTCATTTTTAATGACATAAAAAAAACAGCGCCCAATAGACGCTGCTTTTTTTATTATGAAGAAAGTTTACTAGTTTACTTGATTAGCGCTTTACAAGGACAGTTGTACCGTCGATGTTATTACCGTTATCTCTCCAGAACACGGTCAATGTTCCTGTATCAGGATCCCAAGTACCAGGCTCTTCCACATTAGGTGGCACAAGACCAAATTGTGTACTTCCAGGACCTACCCAAGTAATCTGTCTACAAAGGTCATTGAAGATACCTTCTTGGGTCGTACTGAAACCAAATGATGCATACAAACCGGCAGAAACATCAGAAATGATCCAGTTGAAGTCAGAATTTGGAGCTCTCCTTACAGTTACTTCAGCTGAGAAGGTACCAAATCTCGATGTTGAAGTAGCATCCCATACATCATCTGCAGTAGAGATATTGGATGGACATACGATAGGTACATCATACCTGAAGGGTGAACGATAGAAGAAACCACCCTGAACATCAGGAGAACGGTTTGTGTCAGAGAATACCCTACCAAACCTATCAGTAGCTCTTAATCTAAATTCGAAAGCATCACCACCTGCCAAATCAGCAAAGGTTACACCCAAAGCTTGAACCACCTGAGCAGCAGATATACGGAAAGTACCTCTCAGATATCTGGTCGTAGGGTGATTGGGGTTTTCTGTTGCTTTTTGGAAATCCGCACGGGTCATGGTACCAATTTGTACCTGATTGACCTGCCCACCGGATGCAGCAGGAATAAATTCAAAACCTACTCCTGGTATCAGCCTTCTGTGTCTAACGAAGATTTCAACTGTCTCTAAAGTTTCACCTTCTTCAGCATCAACTGCCTCAACTTCTACAGAGAATTCCGCACTTTGAAGGTCGAAGAAATTCCAGTTGATATTCTGT
>NZ_AMGM01000178.1 GCF_000298295.1 Cecembia lonarensis LW9 | reverse complement strand
TTACCATTGTTGGTCACTGTCAAAGTGTACACAATTTCCTCACCTGCCGCAGTCACAGAAGTTTTGTCTGCAGTTTTGCTTAGGCTAAGTGATCCATTCTGCTGTACATCAACGGTAACCCCATCTTCTGCTGCAGTATCCTCTCCATTTGGATCGGTACCGCTTACAGTGGCTACGTTGACAATGCTTCCGGCATCCATATCAGCTAGTGTCACTGTGTAGGTCACTGTTACAGTGGCGCTCTCACCTGGGGCCAGATTGCCTACATTCTCGTTCACATTGACCTTGTCATCCTCGATGGTCACATCCTCGATGGTCACGTTTCCATTATTGGTCACTGTCAAAGTGTACACAATTTCCTCACCTGCCGCAGTCACAGAAGTCTTGTCTGCCGTTTTGCTCAGGCTCAAAGAACCATTCTGCTCCACATCAACGGTAACCCCATCTTCTGCTGCAGTATCCTCTCCATTTGGATCGGTACCGCTTACAGTGGCTACGTTGACAATGCTTCCAGCATCCATATCCGCCTGAGATACTATATAAGTTACAGTAATTGTCTGACTTGCACCTGGAGCTAATGTGCCCACATTCTCGTTTACATCCACTTTGGTATCGACAACAGATACATTATCAATTGTCACATTACCGTTATTGGTCACTGTCAAAGTGTACACAATTTCCTCACCTGCCGCAGTCACAGAAGTCTTGTCTGCAGTTTTGCTCAGGCTCAAAGATGGATTCTGCGCCACATTGACCACTTCATTATCCTCAGTAGCAGTATCATTTCCTTCAGGGTCTTGACCAACTGCTCCTGCAATATTCTCAATGATGCCTCGATCGATATCCTCCTGGGTCACTTCATATGGAATCTCCACTGAAATACTTTCTCCGGGAGCAAGACTTCCAACATTCCTGCTGAAGTTTACCTTATCATCATTTTTAATAATTCCTCCGATGGTAACATTACCAGTATTGGTTACCGTGATGGTATATACAATCACATCTCCGGCAGCATTTACCGTGCTAACATCAGCCGTCTTGTTCATGCTCAGACTTGGCAATCTCTCAAATAACTGCGTATCAGAATCCGTTGCAGTAACTTCACCACTGTACTGACCTGTCACTGTAGCCGTATTGGTAAAGCTTCCATCATCAATATCTTCCTGGGTCAAGGTGTAAACTGCCGTAAAGGTATTTCCATCTGTTGCTCCAGGGGCAAGAGAGGCAAGAGGTCCTCCGCTAACATCCACTAATGGATCCGTCACGATAATGTCTCTCAAGGTCACATTGCCTGTATTTGTTATTGTAAAGGTATAGGTAATCTGATCACCTGCATCTGCCCTACCATTTCCATTGACATCAACAAACTCACCTTTCTTCTCCAACTCAATACCAGCTGCTGCTGCCTCAGGAGTGATGGTCTCTGTATCTGTATTGGTAACTGTAGCGCCGTTTACACCAGTAGCTGTTGCCGTTGCCAAATTAATAATGGCTGTTCCGGCATCAATATCATCCTGGGTTACGACATAGGTAGCTGTGAAAGTTACTGACTGTCCAGGAGCAATATTATTAATGTTATCACTTGTGGTCAGGTCACTTAAATTACCTGTTCCAGGATGATTGTCCTCAACTGAAACATTGTTGATGGTAATATTCCCTGTATTGGTCACCACATAGGTGTAAAGGATTACATCTCCTTCTTGAATGCCAGCTGTTTTGTCAGCCCTTTTGTCAATACTAATT
>NZ_AMGM01000177.1 GCF_000298295.1 Cecembia lonarensis LW9 | reverse complement strand
CCGGCTTTTTGGGATTAGCTCCACCTCACAGTATCGCAACCCATTGTACCGGCCATTGTAGCATGCGTGAAGCCCAAGACATAAGGGGCATGATGATTTGACGTCGTCCCCACCTTCCTCCGAGTTGACCCCGGCAGTCTCCCATGAGTCCCCACCATTACGTGCTGGCAACATGGAACGAGGGTTGCGCTCGTTGCGGGACTTAACCCAACATCTCACGACACGAGCTGACGACAACCATGCACCACCTGTGAACCAGCCCCAAAGGGGAAACCGTATTTCTACGGCGATCTAGCACATGTCAAGCCTTGGTAAGGTTCTTCGCGTTGCATCGAATTAATCCGCATGCTCCGCCGCTTGTGCGGGCCCCCGTCAATTCCTTTGAGTTTTAGCCTTGCGGCCGTACTCCCCAGGCGGGGCACTTAATGCGTTAGCTACGACGCGGAAAACGTGGAATGTCCCCCACATCTAGTGCCCAACGTTTACGGCATGGACTACCAGGGTATCTAATCCTGTTCGCTCCCCATGCTTTCGCTCCTCAGCGTCAGTTAATGCCCAGAGACCTGCCTTCGCCATCGGTGTTCCTCCTGATATCTGCGCATTTCACCGCTACACCAGGAATTCCAGTCTCCCCTACATCACTCTAGTCTGCCCGTACCCACCGCAGATCCGAAGTTGAGCCTCGGACTTTCACGATAGACGCGACAAACCGCCTACGAGCTCTTTACGCCCAATAATTCCGGATAACGCTTGCGCCCTACGTATTACCGCGGCTGCTGGCACGTAGTTAGCCGGCGCTTCTTCTGCAGGTACCGTCACTTTCGCTTCTTCCCTACTGAAAGAGGTTTACAACCCGAAGGCCGTCATCCCTCACGCGGCGTCGCTGCATCAGGCTTTCGCCCATTGTGCAATATTCCCCACTGCTGCCTCCCGTAGGAGTCTGGGCCGTGTCTCAGTCCCAGTGTGGCCGGTCACCCTCTCAGGCCGGCTACCCGTCGTCGCCTTGGTGAGCCATTACCTCACCAACAAGCTGATAGGCCGCGAGTCCATCCTTGACCAATAAATCTTTCCACCAAAAACCATGCGGTTCACGGTGCATATCCAGTATTAGACCCAGTTTCCCAGGCTTATCCCAGAGTCAAGGGCAGGTTACTCACGTGTTACTCACCCGTTCGCCACTAATCACCCGTGCAAGCACGGGGTCATCGTTCGACTTGCATGTGTTAAGCACGCCGCCAGCGTTCATCCTGAGCCAGGATCAAACTCTCCGTAAAAAAATTACAGACACAACCATCACGCCAACTGGAAAAAGTCGACCGGGTTGCACCAAGTAAAAACATCCTGGCAAATTGCTTCAAGCATCCACACGGGGGTGCGAATCTTGAAGCCATTCACCAATAAAATAAATAAATTGGTATCAACAAACTTGGCACACTATTGAGTTCTCAAACAACAGACGCTTCCAACATCCACGACCCGGACTTACAAACCTGCCGGCGCTTCGCTCTGGAGCAACTTTACTATCTTAGACCTTTCGGAACCCGGTGTCAATTCGACGTCCAAAGTTCTTCAAGAATTCTTTCGCATCCGTCTTCCTCGGCGTTAGCTTTTCGGCTAAGCTTCGGGGCTCGGTGCGAGAAACAACTCTACGCGCAACGGGCCGGAATGTCCAAACCGCCTGCTCCTAGCCGGGATACGACACCAAAGTCCCGGAAACACGTGGTGTTTCACGCTTTAGACCGCTTGAAACAG
>NZ_AMGM01000176.1 GCF_000298295.1 Cecembia lonarensis LW9 | reverse complement strand
GCCGTATAAGTACCGACGCCCATTTTTTGAGAGGCTTCACCTAGAAATTTTTGAAATGCCTCTTTGTCTATGCTTTTCCAAAATGCACCGTTATACAAATAGATAAATTCCTTATTCTTACAAATTCCCCATTTTTTCCGTTTGGCTAAATCGCTTATTTCTTCAATCGTTATTATCAAATAATGCTTTTCATTTAAGGAGAAATTATCCAATGCCTCTTGGATTTTAAGCAATTGTTGAGAGTTCAAATTCTTATCCTTAAGCTTTGCTTCTAGTGAGGCTTTAGCCCTCTTTTCAAAATCTATTGCTTTGACCTCGCTAAGCAATTGGATTAATATTCCATCATGGGAATTTAATTCGGTATTCTTTGCCATGCCTTCCACATGGTTTTTAAATCCGTCTTTATTTATCTCTGTCATGTCTGAGTAGCTTTTGAATTTGTTTGTATAAGTATCTAATAAAGTCTATGGTCATCGCTAGGCCTGCCACAAATCCCACGGTAATAAGGACCGCAATCAACTGTTCAAATATTAACCTCATCATTTCCTTCCCCTCCTATCTCTTTTTTGCATGGCTTTATATTCTATGCTTTTAGAATAGCCCATGAGGATTTGATTTAAGGCCTCATAAAAGCAATCATTAAGGCCATAGATTTCCACGGGACAAACAATACTTCCAATCTCAAAATCTTTATCCCAAAGAGATATATAAACTATCCCTAAACCTATCATTGAAGCCTTAAGAGTAATTAATCTTTTTTTGGTATCTTTACCCTGTCGAGTAGCTTTGACACTAGAGGAGGTGGCATTTGGGTTTTTACTCATGGCTTCCTCCTTTTCTTTTGCGCTTGGAAATGATTTTTTGCGCTTCTTCCTCCACATCAAAGGCCCGTTTATTTCCAGCCTTCACCCATTCGATTAAATCATTTTGGGAAAAGTACAACCGCCCTGCTCTCTTATGATGAGGGATTATTCCCTTTGATACATAGGAGTAAAGAGTCTGCTTTTGTACGTGGAGAAATTCCGCTGTCTCGGATATTGTCATCAACTTATCCCCTTGCTGGCCTGTGGAGGACTCGAGGATCAAGGATTTGATTTGCTTCACCTCATCAAAGAGGGAGGCCATCGCCTTTGGTAGGCTGTCGAATGTAATTTGATTTGCTTCCATATTTTTAATAATTCTTACTAATGGAGGCAATTTATAAAGGTCAAAAAATCAATATTGATTCAGGGTAAGGAGGGTAAAAACAAAGGTAAAGAGGGTAAAAAATAAATCTAATTCAATGTAAAAATCCCACTAATTCCATTCATAATTTGAATTTGATTTCTTAAAATTACTTGTATCCAGGTCATCAAATTCTTTTGTTAAAAAAGCATCCTTAAGTAAGTTTAGGAATGGTTCTTTGTTTCTGTTTTGATTGTAGTATTCAATTTGACACTTATCATAGAATAGATAAAAAAGTTTTACAAGTGCATACTTCGCACCATGGCCCAAAGTGATTTTTGGCTTAGGCAAATCGGTTTCTCCTCCAAAGGACCTTCTTAGAAAAATATCAAAATCCTTATTTGTCATCCAATCCTTTTTCTTTGGATTCTTTTTTTCAATCAATGGTCTAAAATGCTGTCGGACCTCATCCATAGGCATTTGATTGAATTTGTTTTCAATTTCATTTCCTTTGGCCGTGTATTCATTTACATCATGTGGGCTTAACTTAGATAATTCATTAATTTCATTCTTTAAATCTTTCATTTTGAAATATAAATCAAGACTATCTAA
>NZ_AMGM01000175.1 GCF_000298295.1 Cecembia lonarensis LW9 | reverse complement strand
GGGGCTGTCCGAAAAGGGCAGCCTTTTTTATGCCGCTATTTTTTGATTTTGAAAATCTAAAGTTAAGATAGGGGATTTTTGATATGTTTTCTTCCCTGATATGTAAAATACAGTTCGACTATTGTAGTATTTATAGCCCAAAGCTGATTTTTCAGTTGATTTTAGTCCAGAGCGCATACTTTTAGCCACCATCTTTCTCAGATTATGGCCAATTGCCATCAATAAGAACTCTAATTCTACTTTTTCTAAGCCTGTAAATGTAAATCTGTTGAATTTATTATTGCTTTTCAGCTGGCCAAACACAGCTTCTGCCTCTATTGGTCTTTTACTCCTGTGTTCAAGCCCTTTTTCATTCATTAGTTTTTCCCTGGCCTGCTGTTTTAAGAATTTTAACCTGTGGTTCACTTCGATTCTTCTGTTACCTGTTGCTTTGTGACATTGGGTCCTTAAAGGGCATCCTTCACAGTTTTTTGCCTGATAGTAAGTCACTTGAGATATATATCCATTACCTGAAGTGCGCTTTCCTTGTCCAACATTCTCCATCCGCTGTCCCATGGGGCATACGTAAAAATCTTGCTCTGCATTGTAGAAAAGGTTTTGGGGAAGAAAAGGATTGTTCTTTGTCTTCTTGTTTTGCTCCATGTGGAAGTAATTGTATTTCACATAGGCATCAACTCCCTTTTTTTCAAGCATTTCATAATTTTCCTCACTGCCGTATCCTGCATCAGCTACTATCTCTTTACTTTGTTTATTATACGATTTTTCAAAACTGTCCAAGTGGGATTTTAAAGTGGTGGTATCCCCTGGTGTTTGGTGGATAGTAGCATGGGTAATAAATTGATTTTCAGTTGATATCTGAGGGTTGTAAGCAGGTTTTAGTTGTCCGTTTTTCATGTGGTCCTCTTTCATTCTCATGAATGTGGCATCATGATCTGTCTTACTGTACGAATTTCTATCCCCCAAAATCTCCAAGTCTTTTTCATACTTCTCTAGCTTGGGAAGATGCTCTTCCTGAAGCTTTTGCAGCTCTTTAGCAACCTTCTTTGAAGGCTCTTTTAGCTTTTTATTTATAGCTGAAAGTCGCTCCCTTAATTCTTCAGAATCAATTTTTTCAGGCAATTCTTCTTGATTAACTTCTTTATTATCTGACAGGATGCTTTCTTCGATATCTGATAAAATACTCTTGATTTTACCTTCCAACCTTTCTTTGTGATTTTCAACTGACTTACGCCAGACAAAAGTGTATTTGTTGGATTTTGCTTCAATCTTGGTTCCGTCAATGTATTGAACATCAAGGCTTACATATCCCATCTCAACAAGCATTTTTACCACTTCGGCAAACAATGTCTTGATGGAGCCTTTTAGGATTTTACCGCGAAAATCATTGATGGTTCTGAAATCAGGGGTTGAGTTTCCTGAGATAAACATGAAGTGGATGTTCTCATTGAGTGCTTTGGCTATTTTCCTGCATGAATACACATTGGATAAATAGCCATAGAACAGCACTTTGATCATCATTCGTGGATGATAGGCTGATGTACCGCCTCCCTTATATCTCTTTATAATATCGCTGATATCCAGAGAGTTAACCACTGTATCAACCAATCGAACAGGATGATTATCAGGGATTTTATCAAAAATATTTGCCGGAAATAATTCTGGACAATTGCCAGTCTGATTTTTAAAAACTACCTTAGCCATTGTTGTATTTTGTTCAACTCTAAAATAATAATTTTAGAGAAAATCAACAATAAAAAAAGGGTGTCTCGACTTTTCGGACA
>NZ_AMGM01000174.1 GCF_000298295.1 Cecembia lonarensis LW9 | reverse complement strand
CCCCCTACTTTTTTTCAATGTCTAGTAAAGTGCCAAACGAAAGGCAAAAGCGCAGCTTTTGTACCTGTTCATCCACTTTCTTCCCGTCTTACGGGACAAGTTCCGTGGTTAATGTTACCCGTGGATTGCAAATCCGTTACATCGCTTTATAAAATGGCAAATTTCGAGAAGTTCAACGCTTAATTTTTCCAATATCTTTCATTATACTGAAAAATAATTTACATTTGTAATGAAAGAAATAAAACTAAGGAAATGACCACATGATCAGACAGGAGCAACTCGCATTGGTTATCAATTCCCAAAGGAATGCCTTCCTCAATCAGGAAAGCGGCTTCATCCGTGATGCTTTGATGCATGTACCCATTGCCGATGCATTTGCTACGATCATAACAGGCATTCGGCGTTGTGGTAAAAGCACACTTTTGTTACAATTGCTCCGTAAAGACTACGAGGATGCGCTTTACCTCAATTTCGACGATATCCGTCTTGCCTCATTTGAAACCAGTGATTTTGTGAGGGTACATAGGGAGGTAGAAAAGCGGGGTATCAGGGTGCTTTTTTTTGATGAGATCCAACTGATCAAAAACTGGGAAACTTATGTCAACCAGCTTTTAAGAGAAGGCTACCGCGTATTTGTTACCGGGTCAAATGCGGCCATGTTAAGTGTGGAACTGGGCACCCATCTCACCGGACGGCACTTGTCCATGGAGTTGTTCCCCTTCTCTTATTCGGAATATATCCGCTTTAAAAACATAGACAGTTCAGCGGCTGCCGTGGAAAGTTACCTTCAATCAGGTGGCATACCTGATTTTCTCAAGACAGGTCGTGCTGAAATCATTTACACTTTGGTAGATGATATCTTGATGCGGGATATTGCTGTCAGGCATGCCATAAGGGACGTGAATGCTTTGCGCCAATTGGCAGCATATCTAATCAGCAACATAGGCAATTTGGTGTCTGCCAACAAATTGGCAGGCATGTTTGAGATTAAATCCGCCACCACTTTTCTGGAGTATTTTTCTTTTTTAAAGGATGCTTATTTACTGGATTTTCTACCCTTATTTGACCATTCTCTCAAAGTTCAGGCCCGAAATCCCAAAAAAGTGTACGTGCTGGACATGGGCATCTATTCAGAAGTTTCTGTCACCACAAGTGACAATAGGGGCAGGCGTTTGGAAAACCTCATTTTTCTACATCTCAGGCAGCGGTACAAACAGCTATTTTATTACAAAAATCAGGGGGAATGTGACTTTGTTACCCTGGAAAAAGGCCAATTGAAGGAAGCAATACAGGTATGTCTAAGCATTAATGATGAAAACTTTGACCGGGAACTGAAAGGGGTATTGGAAGCCATGCATGATTTAAATATCAGATCGGGCTATATCATCACCATGAACCAAAGTGATGTGATTGAGAAAGACGGTCTGTTGGTCAAAATGATCCCTGCGCATGAATTTCTGGAAAAAGGACCTAGGGAAGAGTGGTGAGTGAGGAATGAAGAGTGATGAGTGATGAGTGAAGAGTGATGAGTGTTAAGTGTTAAGTGTTAAACGTTAAAGGTTCAGGCTTGCCTGCTGGAGGCAGGGTTCAGGGTTCAATGTTCAGGGTTTTACGAATTGTGTAAAGTAATTGAACTCTCCGAAATACTTCGGAGCAAGCTAAACCATTGAGATGTTAAGAGCCAAGGTGATAGGGAAAAGGCGAAAGGAAAAAGGGGGTTAAGAGCTTGTGTTTAAAGCCTTACTTTTGCCTTTTACCTCCCGAAATTCTTCGGGACAAGTCTGTTGCTTGGCTCTTGGCTCTTAATGAAACCCTTAAAGACCTTAACTCCTTAATGGTTTT
>NZ_AMGM01000173.1 GCF_000298295.1 Cecembia lonarensis LW9 | reverse complement strand
ACCGCACTTCTATTTTTATAGATGAATCTAAACCAGAAAGATAAAAAATGGTCACTGATTTTATATTTAACTGTACGGCTACCCGGTTTTGCTAAAATCGGACGAATCTGTCGAATGATTTTATATTCCTTTTCTAAACGTGCCAAATATCCACCTGTTTCCATTTCAAGTATGGATTCTATTTCCACTCTTGCCGTTTTTCCGGCTGCGATAAGCGAAAGAATGGAGAAGTAGTTTCCATACTCTTTGCCAAATTCTTCAATCAGCACATGTTTTCCTTCATCCAGAAACAAGGAATTTTCAGTTAGAATAGTATCCACAATGGCATCCTTAGAAAAAGCCACGTTTTGCACCAATAACTCAACGTATTTCGCTACCCCACCTGTAACGATGTAGAAAGTTAAAAGATCTTCAGCTGAATAAGCTGGTGCATAATCGTTAAGTATTTCTTTTAGCGTGTCGATATTAAACGCCTGAATATGCATGCGTTGCGTTGCTCTTCCAAAAAGGGGTTCTTTTGCATTTTCAAAAATGCGGGTCATCATGGAGTAAATTGAACCACAAGCTACGAGATTAATCCTACTCTCTTCCTTATTCGTGTCCCATATCCGTTGCATATCTGAAAAGATAGCAGGATTGATGCTATTCAACTCTTGAAATTCATCGATAATTACCGTGAAATGCATTTTTTTGGCAGCCTGCATGAGGATTTCGAATAAGACAGCAAAAGACTTTATCTCTCCATAAATAGGAATGGACAGCTTGTGTTTTACTTCTTCTATGAATTCTTCACAAAGCAATGCTTCATTCTTTTTTGCTACAAATAAGTAGATTGTGTTTGTAATGTCAAATGCACGCAGTAACAAACTGGTCTTGCCGATACGCCTTCTGCCCACTACGAAAGTCAATTGCGCAAGATCTTTAGACAAAGTGTGAACTTTCCTTAATTTTTCTAATTCTATTTCTCTGTTGTAGAATTTCATACTTTATCGTAATTTAAATTACCGTAATATATGTTACGATGTTAAAATTACCATATTGTTAGTTTATTTGCAAGAGCAGGACCACGGTTAAGGTTAATGTGTTCAAGCGTTTAAGGTTCAGGATGACGTTGCTAAAGACAAGCTCGTAACCCCACTTTTGCCTTTTTACTTTTGCCTTGGCTCTTCCACTCTTCATTCATCATTCATCATTCTACATTCCAAACCCTACTTTTTACTTTTGCCTTGGCTCTTGGTCCTTAAAAATTACCTCTTAATGAAACCCTTAAAGACCTTAACTCCTTAATGGTTTTCTCTCCTTTTTTCTTCTTTTCCTCTCTATCATCGACTCTGTGTAACTCGGTGACTTCTCGGTGGCTCTCGGTGTAATAAAGCCAAGCGTAGCGTTTCTTTTTCTTTTTACTTATCTCCTAATGTAGAGGAGATCCCCCGTAATGCTACGGGGCAGGCTTTCACCTCCGCAAGCTCAGGTTCAGGATGACGTTGCTAAAGACAAGCTCGTAATCCCACTTTTGCCTTTTGCCTTGGCTCTTGGTCCTTAAAAATTACCTCTTAATGAAATCCTTAAACCCTTAACTCCTTAATGGTTTTCTCTCTTTTCTCTTCTTTTTCTCTCTATCATCGACTCTGTGTAACTCGGTTTGTATACCCACCCTGCATCCTGGCCCCTCGCTAAAATGATCCAAAGGGATCATTTTTTAACGCTCGGTCCTTCGGTGAATCTCGGTGTAAAGAAGCCAAGCGCAGCGTCTTTTAGATTTCTCTCTACGTTCCCCGCCTGACCGGACGGGCAGGCCCGCCTGACCGAACGGGCAGAGAAATGACAAGGAAAAGTCTTTGACACTAGCAAAGCTGCTGAGCTTTTTAAAAGCTCGCGACACTTGGCCGTGGCGGAACCATGACAACCATGACAACCCGACAACAATATTGTTCTTAATGAAACCCTTAAAGA
>NZ_AMGM01000172.1 GCF_000298295.1 Cecembia lonarensis LW9 | reverse complement strand
TATAATTGTGAAATGCCACATACTTTCCAAGCAATCCATTGTCATTGCCCAGTCCATTAGGAAAGCGATTGGAAGTAGAGTTCAATAAAATCAGGTTGGTATTGAGTGCAGAACCATTGACGAAAATCACGTCCGCATAATACTCTTCCATTTCTTTGGTATGGGCATCCACTATTCTCACTCCGGTTGCCTTGCCTTTTTCTTCATCATAGATAATGGAATGAACCACCGCATGGGTACGCATGGTCATGTTTCCGGTCTTTTCTGCCCAAGGTAAAGTAGAAGCATTAGCGGAGAAATACCCTCCAAAAGGACAGCCTCTTTGGCAGAGGTTTCTGCTTTGACAACGTGCTCTTCCTTGTTGCGCATAATAATCCAAATTTCCATTGATATGGGCACATCGGGCCAAAATCATATGGCGGGAATCGCCATAATGCGTTTTGAGTTGGTCCTGAAAATACCTTTCTACCACATTCAAAGGATATGCTGGAAGAAACTCTCCATCTGGGAGATGGGGAAGCCCGTCTCTATTTCCGGATACCCCGGCAAACTTTTCCACATGGCTGTACCAAGGAGCAATGTCCTTATACCGTATAGGCCAATCTACCGCAAAACCATCTCTGGCAGGTCCTTCAAAGTCATAATCGGACAAGCGCTGCACCTGTCTTGCCCAAAGTAGGGATTTTCCTCCTACCTGATAACCTCTGATCCAATCAAAGGGTTTTTCCTGCACATACGGATGTTCCTTGTCTTTGACAAAAAAGTGTTGGGCATCTTCTCTAAATGCATAACAACGGCTCACTACAGGATTTTCCTTTTGTACTTCTAAAGGTATCTGACCCCTATGCTCAAATTCATAGGGAAGCATATTCGTAGTGGGATAATCTTTGATATGTTTGACATCCCGCCCCCTTTCCAAGACCAGTGTTTTCACCCCATGCTCGCAGAGCTCTTTGGCCGCCCAACTCCCACTCATTCCAGAACCAATGACAATGGCCTGAAACGTTCTTTCTTTTACTGCATCTATATTGAAATTAGCCATGGATTCTATCTGTGTTTAAGTCAGCAATACGTACTTCACCCTGATAATCCCCAGGGATAAGGGAATAGGGTTTCACCTCTGTCTGAATGTATTCAGAAAGCATGAAACCTTGGATGGTAAAGCGTTTGGTAGTGCCCAAAAAGGACC
Source organism: Cecembia lonarensis LW9 (assembly GCF_000298295.1). Taxonomy (GTDB): domain Bacteria; phylum Bacteroidota; class Bacteroidia; order Cytophagales; family Cyclobacteriaceae; genus Cecembia; species Cecembia lonarensis. The sequence continues at coordinate 830 of NZ_AMGM01000172.1, read as the reverse complement.
GGATGTCCCTTTCGGCTTCGGCATCAGTAGTCATGCCTGCCAGGAGGAGTTCCTCTTTTTGTACCGTTTCGAGTTTGGAAAAGGTATTGCCTGTTTTCTTTTTGCTGAAATCCTCAAAGCCTTTCAATCCATTCATAAAGGATTGTTGTCCATTTTCATCCATACAGTCATTGACCATCACCAGAATAAAGTCCTGCACGCTGAGGTCTGAAGCCCCTTTGATCTCTCCCGGAGGAATGATGGTGTCTGCTATGTCGGCCAACAATTGCTGGAGGGAAGGGGTAATCTGAAGGTTATGATAGGCAGCCAGGATGTCTTCCTTGGAAAAATCACAGGAAGGCACCAAGACCAGTCCCCCTGTCAACAGGGCAAGACTCCTAAGTGCATCTCTTCTTTTCATGGATAGGTTATTAGGGATTGATTTGAAATGAGGGATAAGGTAAAACGATTTAGGGATTTTTCAAACCACTGATTAATTTAACCACAGATGAAATTGGATAAAGATTAAAAAATGAACCACTGATGAATGGGATGAACACTGATAAAATGAATCAGGGATAATGATGGATTTTCTATGATTACTGAATTTGACAATTGATTTGAGGTATTCAGGTAAAGTTTTAACCACAGATAAATGGGATGAACACAGATAAAATGGATAAGGGATGAATGAGGATTAACGCAGATAAAAAATGATTTAATCGGTTATTTTATCACGAATTTTAAGAAATATTCAAAGTAACATTAATTTACTAACTTGAAGATAGAAATAAAGAGGTAATGATCCTGAAAGGATCGAACTTTAAATAGCCCCTGGTGAAACCAGGGGA
>NZ_AMGM01000171.1 GCF_000298295.1 Cecembia lonarensis LW9 | reverse complement strand
AATCCATTCCGACATCCGACATCCACCTTCCGACATCCGAAATTCCCACAATCATGATTCTTATGTCTTGCTTCTTGTGTCTTGCTTCTTGTGTCCTCTCTGTCACGTCCTGATTTTACTTGACACTTTTTTCATTTTCTTATCTAGAGTTCGACTCCCTTGGAGTCGGGATTCCCAAATATCAAAATTACCTCTCAACCCCGGGTTGCACCCCTACCCTTAAGGGATTAAACCCCTATCGGGGTTGTTATGTCACTAATTTAAACAATTACCTTGATGAATACCTTAAAACCTTAACTCTTAATGGTTCCGAAATCCGCCTACCGAAATTCAATTTTTCTTGCTTCTTGATTCTTGTATCTTGTTTCTTAATTCTTGTCTCTAAAGCCTCTCGTTTCTCTTCTTTTTTGCCTTTTCCCTTTTTCCTTTTTCCTTGGCTCTTGCCGAATTGCTTAATTTCCACATTTTTCTACCCCCGAAATCCGCCTTCCGCAATCCGAAATTCCCACAATCATGATTCTTGTGTCTTGCTTCTTGTGTCTTGCTTCTCACATCTCACCTCTCGCTTCTCCCCACTTGCTACTCTCCCCACAATCCTGTATTTTTCAGCAAGCAATAAACCATTCCATGAAAAAAGTATTACTCATCCTCATCCTTATTTTCTTTATAGCCATCGCCGGCTATCAGATCGTCAAATACCAACATGCGCCAAATTACAGCGGTACCATTGAAATGCCTGGGCTTCAGGCCGAGGCAGAAGTGTATTTTGATAATTTTGGGGTCCCTCATATTTATGCCGGCAACGAAGCGGATGCCTATAAGGCCCTAGGCTACATCCATGCCCAAGACCGTCTCTTCCAAATGGAAATGATGCGCCGCGTAGGCTCTGGCACCCTCGCGGAAATGCTGGGTGAAGATTTATTGGACGTGGATAAGTTTTTCCGCACCCTGGGCATTCCCAAGCATGCCGCTTGGAGTACCGAGGAATGGTTGGCAGAAGGCCCTACACCTTGGAAAGCCGCTACAGAAGCTTACATCCAAGGAGTCAACCATTTTATTCAAAATGGCAAGCTCCCCATAGAATACAGGTTGTTGGGCCATCAACCCCGTGAATTCACCATCAACGATGTACATGGTATCGTTGGTTACATGTCCTTTACCTTTGCCATGGCTATGAAAACAGACCCTTTGATCACCAAAATGGCCAGGTCCCTCAGCCCTGATTACCTGAAAGTACTTTCCATTCATACCTTACCGGAACATCATGTGATTCCTAATCATTACCCGGAAAGGGATCCGGAAACCAAGGAATTGATCTTGGAAAATAGCCTGCAGGCCATGCTGGAAAAATTGCCGGTCCCCCTTTTGGAAGGCAGCAATGCCTGGGTAATCGCCCCTTCTCGAACAGCATCGGGTGAAGTGCTTTTTCTCAATGATACACACATCGGATTCGCCCAGCCTTCTGTATGGTACGAAGCGCATATAGAATATCCCGGTTTTTCCTATTATGGCAACCACCTGGCCGGTATGCCTTTCGGACTGGTGGGCCATACCCGGCACCATAGCATTGGACTGACCATGTTTGAAAACGATGACCAGGACTTTTTTGAAGAACAACTTAACCCCAACAACCCGAATGAAACCGTATATGGGGACGAGTTCCGTCCTTTGTCCAAAAGAACAGAGTCCATTCCTGTCAAAGGAAAGGATCCCGTGGAATTTGAAATTGTGGAGTCCATCCATGGACCTATTATGAATGAGGTGATTCCGGAAATCGGAAAACTCACCGCCAATCCTGTTGCCTCTTGGTGGGTGTATGTACTGGAACCATCCAGGGCTTTGGAAGCGACTTGGAAAATGGCCAGAGCTAACAATATTCAGGAAGTAGAAGATGCCGTGCGGCTGATCCATGCCCCTGGACTGAATGTGATGTACGGGGACAAAGACGGCAATATTGCCTGGTGGGCTACGGCCAAATTGCCCATCCGACCAGATCATGTCAACAGCAAAATCTTCCTGGATGGCAGCAACCCGGCAGACGAACCAACAGGTTGGATTCCCTTTGAGGAAAACCCCATGAGCATCAATCCGCCTTCGGGCTTTGTC
>NZ_AMGM01000170.1 GCF_000298295.1 Cecembia lonarensis LW9 | reverse complement strand
ACAGAAAAAAACTGTCAAGTGAGTATCTTGGATGATGGGAGTTTGAAATTTTCTGCCAAAAATTTATTGCCTTATCAAAACATTACCATTGCAGCGGGTTTCACAAAAGGCATAGTAAGCCCACCCGCTCCCCCTGGGATTTGGCAAAAATATGGCCTGCTAGCCGTTTCTATTGGCACATTTTTGTTTTTACTGCTCTATTATTCCTTTACATGGACACGATATGGGGTGGATCCTCCTTCGCCAACCATAATTCCGGAATTTGATCCCCCTACTGGGCTTTCTCCGGCATCTACCGGAATGATTAATAAGGGATATTTTTGGGGTGAGCTAATTTCATCCTCAATCGTTAACCTGGCTGTGAATGGCTATTTGAAAATCAATGAGATCAAAAAGCCGGTTTTTTTGGGAGTTTTCAGTACAACCACTTTTGTCTTAGAGAAGCAAAAGGATGCAGACGAAAGCCTATCCAAAGAAGAAAGGATTTTGATGGACCGCCTATTTTCTTCTGGAGAAAAAATCAGCATTGATGGAAAGTACAGTACCCAGATGAAAAGCATGTATGATAGCTATATGGCCAGCCTTGTCAATGAACACAGGCCCTTATTGAGTCAAGGGAGCAATTGGAAATTTTGGATCCCCCCAGTTTTTATCTTTCTGATTTATGCTTGGATGGCCAGTAAGTTTGATTATTACAACTACCAGCCCAAAAGTATAAACTTTGATCTTTCAGAAATCTCCTTATGGCCTGTTGTTACTTTTTTTACCCTGATGGTTACTTTAGGAATCATAAGAACAAATTTTACCCGCTGGCTTTTTTCTATTCTTCTTATTTCCACCTTGATAGGAATTGTTTATGTCCTGTTCATTTCCGGCAGCATCTCCTTTAATAATTTTGTGTTAATAGGGTTTATAGTTGTTAACCTTTTCGCTTACTTGATTTACATTTACCTGATACGAAAACCTAGCCTTGAGAAGCTCGAATTGAAAGCAAAAATCAAAGGCTTCAAAAAGTACCTGAGTGCTGCTGAGGAAAGGCAGATACAAATGTTCAACCCTCCCAAAATGACGCCCGAGATATTTGAAAAGTTGTTGCCTTATGCCATGGCTTTCAGAGTGGATAAAATCTGGGGCAAGAAATTCCAACGTTTGATGGACAGGGCAAGCCTCAGGCAGGGCAGTCAGAGCAATTGGTACAGTGGGCCAAGAGCCTATTCTTATGGCATGTTGGGCAGGCATCTGAACAGATCCTTGGGTGCATCGCTGAACCAATCAGCAGGAAGGGGAGGTTCTGGGGGAAGTGGTTCTAGAGGTGGCGGTTCCTCTGGCGGTGGAAGAGGCGGTGGCGGTGGCGGTGGCTGGTAATTCCATTGCTTTTTTTCGTACATTTGGTATAGCTTTTGAAATCTTTTTACTGAAAATTCCTCACTATGAAAAAACACCTTACTGCTATCATTTTTGCCTTGGCCATAGTCATTGCTGCGGCCATTTTAGGCAATGCCGTCATCAATAGAAACAAAAAATCCGGAACAGTAGACGTAACCGGGCTTGGGCAAAAGAATTTTACCTCAGACCTGGTCGTTTGGGAAGGTAATTTTAGTAGGGAAAACATGGACATTAAGACCGCCTATGCGGACCTGGAAAAGGATAGAAAAGCGGTGACTGATTATTTGGTATCGAAAGGTATTCCCAAAGAGCAGATCATTTTTAAGGCAGTTTACACCAACCCCATGTACCAACAAAATTACAGCAGCAGCGGGAATTACATGGGACAGACCTTTTTGGGCTATGAGCTCAACCAAAGTATACAAATTGAATCCAGGGAGGTGGAAAAAGTGGAGCAGATATCCAGGGAAATCACAGAATTGTTGCTTCAGGGCGTCAAATTTTACTCTCAAGCGCCCCGATATTACTATACAGAGCTGGAAAGCCTGAAAATAGAAATGATATCAAGGGCCACAGAAGATGCCAGGATACGAGCCGAGAAAATTGCAGAAAACTCAGGTTCCAGACTGGGAAAACTGATTTCAGCGAATATGGGTATTTTCCAGATTACGGGTCAAAATTCCAATGAAGACTACTCTTGGGGAGGCACTTTCAACACCTCGTCTAAAGAAAAACAGCCTCCATCACGATGAGACTGAGTTATTCTGTAAAAATAAGCATTTAAAAAAAACAC
>NZ_AMGM01000169.1 GCF_000298295.1 Cecembia lonarensis LW9 | reverse complement strand
TTTATTTATTTATTTATTTATTTATTTATTTATTTTAACTGACTTGCAAGTACTTATCGAAAATTATTTTGTACACAATTTAAAAATGTATTGTTATGAAAAAGGAAAAATTGAATTTTATGTTAACAGCGATCTTTGCTGCTCTCTTCGGTGTTTTTGTTGGTACTTCACCATTAACTTCATTTGCAAATCAAAAAACGAGCAATGAATTAATGGATGTGAGTTTTTGTAATCATAGTGTTGATGGGGATTCTGGAATAACTAATTTCTGTAGTGTGAATAGATGTGCAATCCTTACAGGGCAAGGACATGGTGTTGGCCCTTGTGGTACCACTGGAGGAGGAGGTCCTTGGTGGTAAATGCTGGAATTAGTTAATAATAAGACCTAATTAAATTCTGTAATCGATTATTTACTGTGGTCACTAGTCGGCTGCTTTTATAGTGGCCGACTACCTTAAAATAATTATTTATGGGAGATTTAAAATTTAAAAAAGAGTGGTTTTTGATATTAGTGATTTTTGGATTGGTTAGTAATTCAATGGGTCAGTCAATAATAACAAAAGTTAGTAAAAGGAACTTTCCTTTAGTTAAAAAAATCAAAGGAGAAGAAATTTTAATTGATGATTACAATCATCATCACCATATTTTTGTGGTTAGTGATTACTTGTTGACTCTTGTAAACAGTGGTCCACATAATTACCATGTTTTTGATAAAAAAACTTACAAATATCTGGGGCCAATAGGGATCAGGGGAGAAGGTCCTAATGAATGGCAAATCCCGCAAACCACCTTAGGACAATATGAAAAAACTAAAGATGGACTGTTATTATGGAATTATGATTATTTACGGGGGAATTTCAATAAAATAAATTTAACAAAAACCCTAGCCTCGAAATCTGCCAAACCTATAATTGAAAATACGATAAGGATCAATATGAGAGAGTTTCCTTATTTTCAGCTTTTTCAAGGGAATAATGGTAAAATTTATGCAACATCTTGGATTTATGAACAGAATAGAGGGCGATTAAAGTATTTTGATCCCATTACAAAGACCTCCAAAAAATCAGAACTTTTCCCCAAAATCAGGAACGCACACCTATTACCTTCAGAGGTTTTAAATTCATTGTATGGTGCTCCTTTTGATAAACATCCTTCCATGGATAAATATGTTCAGGCATTGTTTGTTTTTAATAGGATTGATATTTTCGATGAAAATCTTAAGGTAGTAAAATCTATTGTAGATGGAGATAATTGGCAGGACAATTACTATGATGCTAAGGAAATAAATCCTACAGAAAATTATATTAGACCTAGGATAAATGGTTTTAATGGATTGGCAGTTAGTGAGAATTTTATTTTTGCATTAGAGGCGAAAAGAAATGTTGGTACCGATCAAGAAAAGGAGAATGAAAGTTTTATAAGGGTGTATAATTGGGACGGTAAGCCTGTAGCATTTTTGGAAATTGAACATGATTTGAGTTCTATTGACATAGACGAAGCCAGTGGGATACTTTATGCCACGGATTATACTCATGAATTGGTATTAAAATTTGACATTAATCAAATTTTAAAAAGGTGATAGAATGAGAAAGTTAGGCTATATTTTTTTAGTGGTAGTTTTTAGTATAGTTCTATCAGCAATTATAAAAAATTATCTGGAAAAAGATAATGTAGCCCATCTATCATTTGTTCTCAAAGAACATGATTTTGATACATTACGAGTTCGAGAAGATGCTGAATTCCATTTCATTTATGAAAATATCGGTAAAAAAGACTTGATTATTGAAAGAATCACGACATCTTGTGGTTGTACAATTCCTTATTGGAGCAATATGGCCTTGCCTCCTTTAAATAAGGATAGTATAAAAGTTACCTACGATATTGAAAATAAAGGATATTTTATAAAGGAAATCATGGTGTATTCAAACAGTGAAACTAGTCCAGATCGTTTGGTGGTCAAGGGTTATGTTCCTTTTGATTAAAATTTTGATTTTTTGAATTAAAATCATTCAAGTTCAAATAATTGGAAAAGAGGCTGTATTATTAAAAGGGATAGTCCCATTTTTGTCTGGGAAGGTGTTAGGATTAAATTTCGGATGGACTTTTCTTAAAGCCATAGGAATAGTTCATTAAACTGTGTCTAAGGTTTAATCTTTCTTTCAGCCTAGTATCTTAGTTGGCTTAAGCCAACTAAGATACTAGGCTGAAAATCTAGTTTTTTTGTGGTACCCTCTCCGGGTACAGCTCCATGATTTCCCTCTGGATGGAAGTCCATCCGAATGCTTTTCTTTTCCATGACTTTTCGTTCCGGCTTATCGATAAATAGAGCTGTTTCAACAGTGCTGTTTCTGATGTCCATGCAGCTTTGCTTTTTATCAGTTTTCGCATTATTCTATGCAGCGCCTCTACCGGATTGGTCGTATAGATCATTTTTCG
>NZ_AMGM01000168.1 GCF_000298295.1 Cecembia lonarensis LW9 | reverse complement strand
GAATTACACGAATTGGGTTGATTTAAGGCTGGTTAGGGGTCTTGATTCTTTTCTGAGACCAAACCCAACATGATAAAAAGAATTAGGCGCAGGCTTACGAATTTCCGCTAATGTTCCGTTTCCAAATGCGGTTCAGACTAACTTGAAGTTTCCCCTTCGCTTCTTCGCTTCTCCTCTCCATCGCTTTTAATTAACAGATAAGCTTTCAAATTAGGTTGTTAACGGTTAATAGTTAACATTTAACAACTGAACAATGAACATTGAACAATTGAACAAAAAGAAAGAGCCAAGGCAAAAGGCAAAAGAAAAAAGTGGGGAACCTAACATTTAACATCCAACCTTGAAATCTTCCAAAACAGGCTTATTTCAAATTTAGCCTATGCTCAAATTCTTCGAAAAAGCTTTTGATCGGACGGTCTTTTTTATCCAGGATTTATTTCGCTTGGACTGGAAGGCTTCTGACCGGTTTTTCTACTATACCATGAAAGAGACCGGCATGAAATCCACTGGCCTTTGGATGGATATCATGACTGCTGTGTACATGTACCAGGTAAGTATCTTGGAATATTACCATTACCGGTTTTTTGATTTAGATTATCAAGAAAGGGACAATTGGTTGGGAAAAGGCCAAATTAGGATGTTTGAAAAGAAAAATGCCCAAGCAAAAATACTTTCTAAAAAGAAAAAGCTTGCTTTGGCGGAACGTTTTCCTACACTTCCCCGTCATCGGGTATTCCAGCTTTCGGAACTGCAGGAATTGCAGCCTATGGATTTTCCCGAATGCTTAGGTCAGGGTAAGAAGTTGTTGTTTAAACCCCAAAAGACTACTCGGGAGAGAGGTTGTATGGTCAGGTTTAGCAAGGATTTTTCCGGTTTAGATATGCTGGATTATATGCATTTATCGGGCTTTAAATCTGTGGAGGTTTGGTTGGAGCAACCGGAGGCATTGGTTAAGGTCTCCGCTTTTGGATTGCATAGGGTACAGGTATTGACCCGTTTTGATGCAAATGAAGGTTTGGGCATTGTAGCATGCCGTTGGTTGATTCCTTTGAACCAATGGGGCGAAAGCCGTGATTTGGATTTTTTAGTGGCTCCGGTGACAGCGGATAGTGGAAAGGTAAGTGGACCTGCGGTAAGTATGGACATTACTTTGGGAGATTGTGCCTGGCATCCATGGACGGGAGCGGATATAGAGGGCTTTGAATTTCCGGACTGGGAAGCGGTTATTGGCCTGGTTAAAAGGGCAGCCGCAGAAAGTGAAAATGCCTCTTTTTGGACCTGGGAATTGGTGTTTACCAAAGAGGGGCCGTTATTGTACCGTGCAGAAGCCTCCATCGATGCGCTTGTGTGGCAGTTGCCGGTGAAGCAAGGTTTAAAGGCTAAGTTTCAGGAATGGGTAAAATAGGGAATCATAGTAAATTAATTTGAGTCCCATGATGATTTCCGTTTATATTAGGGAGTTGTTGTTCAACCCGGCCATTTACCTGAGTTTGCTCTGTGGGTATGTCGTTTGGAGGTTTTTCAGAAGTTCCATACTATTGGAACGGCTTATTTCTTGGTTTGCTTTGGTTTTATTGTTACTTCTTTTCGCTCCACTACCTAGGTTATTGGTGTACTGGACGGAACGTCATTATCCTGTTTTGGAACAAGTACCGAAAGGGGTCAGGCATATTGTAGTTTTGGGTTCGGGTGGTACGCCTGATAAAGATTTAAAAATCCATCAATATGTGGGTGGAGCAATGTTGGGAAGGATAGTGGAGGGGGTAGCTTTGTGGAAAGGACGGCCTGAAAGTTTTTTGGTTTTTTCCAGTGCCGGCCGCCAAGGTTTTGTTTCCCAGGCCCAGCTTTATGCTGCAGTGGCCAAGGACTTTGGTGTTCCCCGGGAGAAGATACTTAAAATAGAAAAAGGGAGGAATACCCTGGGCGAGGCAGGAGATTTCAGGAGCCGGTTTCCTGATGTAGGGGAAATTGTATTGGTGAGTTCCGCCGCGCATCTTCCGCGTGCGAAGCGGATTTTTGAATTGGAGGGTTTAAGGGTGCATGCAGCGCCTGCTGTATATACTGTGAAGATGCATCCCGGAGGAGACCGGTATTCTTGGGTACCTCAGATACAGGCCCTACAGTATTGGGGAATATTGGCCCATGAATGGGGGGGGAGGGCTTATGTGGAGTTGCGTTTGATTTTTAGGCGGATGAATCAGGAATGAATTTCGTGGTTGGAGCTTGGTAGCTTGGAGTAGTAATGTAGAATGAAGTTTGAGTGTTAAAAGTTCAGTGTTCAGTGTTTTACGAATCGTGTAAGGTACACTGAACATTTGAACAATTGAACATTGAACCCTCAGCTTCTCTGCCTCTTCGCCCCTCCGCTTTTAATAAACGGGTAAGCTTTCAAATCAGGATGTCAACCGTTTAGCCTATATACTTTCTTGAATTAAAAAAAT
>NZ_AMGM01000167.1 GCF_000298295.1 Cecembia lonarensis LW9 | reverse complement strand
ATTTTTCAGTTATAATTTAATCTGAAAGCACCTAGGTCAGGATTCCTTGATTTTTTCCTTTTCAGCTCCAATTGATAAAGGTATTCACCAAGTTCTGCAAAAAAGGGAAATGCTATTTCCTCATATTCATAGCGGTCATCATTCAAGGTTTGATTGGCATTGGTATAGATTATTGCTGAGACAAAAAATTCAACCCCATTTTCAAAATCCAAGAAATAAGACCCATCTAAAAGGTGCCCATAGGCATTGCCTGTTTTATTGAAAATCCTAAACTGAGGTGGAATAGGGTTTTGGTCAGTGCCGAATTTGAAAAACTTGGAATAACTGTCGTAATAATCAGGCAGCGGGTATTTTGGATAATCACTTTCCCCAGGAAGCATGGACATGTAGGTCAAGATAAAGGCCCTATCTGCTTCATTGATTTGGAATCGTTGCTCAGGTTTAAATTTTTCCGGGAATATGATGCGCTGCACAGTGCCATGTAAGTCTGAAAGGGCAAACTTATTTTTAAAAGTAAAATCCATGGGTTTCTGAATCAGTTCACCTCTACTGTAGTATGTTTTTCCTACAGAGGGGTGATTTGCATTGGAAAAAATCCTGAAAGTTTCCCTTCCTGGAATTTCCAGTAGGGTTTTCATCTCTTCATTTTTAAAAATGATCGGATTAAAGTGCCTGTTTTCCTCCTCGCTCATAGGCATACTTAGACGGTGATTGATCACAGTATGCCACATCCCCTTTTCCTGCATCTTATCGTTGGTATAATCCTGTCCGAGCAATTCATAAAGCCGGTTATAAGCCTCGTTGTCGCTTACTAAAAGGATTTTCTTAATATAGTGTGCTACACTTGGCATAAGGTTTTCCGCAGTGCTATCGTGAAATGCTGGAATTTGAGATGGTCTAATGGAGTCTGTGAGCATGACACTCTCCTTGGTTAACCCTTCTATATTTTGTTCATTTAACCACTCAAGCGCCAATATGGCAATGGGTAGCTTGACGGTTGATGCCGGATAAAAATAAACCCCATCATCCAGGTTAAAAGCAAAGTCTTTGAACTGAGGGATATTGTTTTCATCCCGGTCAATTTGGGTATAAATAACCTGTACTTGAAATTTATCAGGTTGTTGGAAAACCGATCTTAAAACTTCAAATGAGGCGGGGATGTCTTCAAAGGGTATTTTGTTGGAGTTTTTACAGGAAACTAAAAAACATAAAGAAAGGAAAAGACTGATTACGAGATGGTATTTCATAGCCAGAAGTTTGTTGATGGATCAAATCGTTTATGTGCTGATTTGATGTTGTATTTTGTCTAAGGCTGAATATAGCCTGTTGATATCTGCTGTCAGGTGATTGGCAGAAATCACAATTCTATTGGTCCAGGGATCTGTAGGACTAGGGTAAGGGAAGGAACTGACGATGATGCCTTCTTCCTCCAAAAGACCTACCCACTTTCTTTCTTCGAATGAATAGATGGGCAAGCCCAATTCACCTTGGATGTCTTTCAAATCGCGCAAAAGGCCATCAAAATGATGGGCATTTGCGTGAAGCTTTTTGAATTGATCCACCATTAATTGCTCGGCTTGCATAAAAGCCCAAATGTAACCCTGAGGCGGTGGTGAGGAAGATCTGAAAATCCTTTGATTCGCCATGCCGATAATTGGAGCAACTGGGCCAATGGTAATTCCGGCAGGTATTCCCAGTCCTTTACCCAGCGAACCGGAAATCAGCAGTTGTACTGGAAGGTATTTCCATTTATTATAGGTACCAAAGAGGCTTTCACCAACTACTCCAAAGGCATGACTGTCATCTAACAAAACGGTATATTGATGCTTTCTACTCAAATAACCAATCCAGGAATAATCATGCGCCTCGGGTTTTAGCGGGTCTACCGTATTGCCTAAGATCAAAATCCTTTGGGGTTTCAGGTTTTCTGTAGTTTCCTGAACGAAAAGTGCCCATTCTTTGAAAGTCTGAGAAGTATCTGGAGAAAGTTCTTCAGGAAGAATGGCAGGATGTGTGTCAGGTGCCAGAAAAATATAATCAATCCCATCTAAAAGGTAGTTCAGTGCAGCATGACCTGCCAGGTAACCACTGCTCCAAAGTAGTGCTTTATCTGCTCCGGCTTTTTCTGCAAAGTAATTTTCGAACTGGTCATATATTTCCAGTCTCACATTGTTAATCCGACTTAAGCCATGGTTTATTCCTAACTTTTGAAGACCGTCAATAAGGAGATCTTCAAATTCCGGGCAGGTGCCTAAGCCAAGGTAATCTGTCCCACTAAAGTACAGATATACCTTGTTCTCCCTTTTGATGGTTCTGCCTATTTTGCTTTGTAAATGGAATAAACTCATGTGTGGTATGGAAGTGACAAAATTTGTTAATGATCCAAATAATATTCCAAGTAATTCAAAGGTTTGGATATTTCCAATAATGAAGGGATAAAAATATGTATAGTTGCTTTTTTAGTTAAAGGAAAAGGGATATTACTCAAAATGGATTGGGATTTTTGAGGCCAGGCATAAAAAAA
>NZ_AMGM01000166.1 GCF_000298295.1 Cecembia lonarensis LW9 | reverse complement strand
ATCGACTTCCGAAATTCGACTTCCCCCTTCCAATCGGTCCTTCAGACCTCTGGTTTATCTTGAATTAACCTTATTCCCAGGGCTTCTCCCTGGGCTGTAACAGAGCGGCCCTTCAGGCCTTTTTGGAAATTCTTGAACGCTGAACTTTTAACAACTTGGCCGTGGCGGATTTAACGTTTAACACTCTTCATTTTACACTCAACACTCTTCATTACCACCGACTCGGTGTAACTCGGTGTCTTCTCAGTGGTACTCGGTGTAACAAAAGCCAAGCGTAGCGTTTTTAGACCTCTACTACCGTCCCCGCCTGACCGGACGGGCAGGGAGGTGACAAGGTGAAGCCTTTGACACTGGCAATCCTTCTATGTACTCGAAACATTCCTCACTCTTAATTCATCATTCTTCATTCTCTTCCTCCCATTCCTCATTCTTAATTTTTCATTCTACATTCATAGACCTTATCTGATTCAGCATACTCTATTTTCCCAGTGATGCCAATGAAATCACATTTATTCCATCTGGGCGACGATAGCTCATCCCTGTCCCGGTAATAATATTCAGTGATTTTGGTGCTTGCATTTTTTCTGTATCAATATTGGCTGCGAACTTTTTGAGATTTTCTGCTGCTTCTTCAATGAATCCTACACCTAGTTTTATTTCAAAAGCGGCATAGTCTCCGTTGCGTTTCTGCACGATGGCATCCACTTCATACCCGTAAGAATCATTATAATGGTAAACAGTAGCATCATTTGTTTTGGCATATACATTTAATTCGTGTATGGCCAATGATTCAAACAGAAAACCTGTGTACTTTATATCTTTTATCAATGCTTCCTTGTCCAAGCCCAAAACTGCAACGGCTAAAGAAGGGTCGCACAGGTGCCTTTTGGGCGATTTGCGTAACGATGCGGATGAACGAATGTGAGGGTTGAAAGCTGGCTGATCGTATAGAATCATTAAGTTGGACAATGCACCTAAGTAATCAGAAAGTGTGTTTCTTGATAGTTCATTGTTTTCATTGATTTTGACATCTTTCTCTAAGGTCTTATTATCTACCAAAGTCGCTGTATTTCTGGAAAGAGAGCGCAATAAACTTCGAACTTTATGGGGATTCCTCTTAATTCCATACACTTGACTCATATCTACCTCACAAAGTAAATCAATATAACCCCGATTCATGTTCAAGGCATTTTTCAACTCCTCATTGATCAATGTAGGCCAACCACCTATGCATATTCTTTCAATGATAAACTCTAATGAAATGGCGGGCTCGTAATAGTCATTCAATTTTCCATTAAGCAAATCTGATAGTTTTACAGTACCGCTGGAATATCCCAATTCTTGCCAAGTCATTGTATCCATTTGTATGACTGTAAAACGTCCTGCACCACTATGGAGCTTCACATTTTCAGGCGGATTGGAGGATCCTGTAAGTATAAACATACCTTTTGACTTTCGGTTATCGACTTCATGTCTGACGTAATTCCAAATTTCAGGCTGTTCTTGCCATTCATCAATCAATCGCGGGATTGCTCCTTCTAATAACAATTGTGGATTAGTTGCCATGATTACCGAAACTTGTGGATCTCTATCCATTCTCAATACGCTTTTGGCATATCGTGTTGCTGTTTCTGTTTTTCCGCATGACTTCGGCCCTTTTATAAGTACCGCTCCGGAAGCTGCCATTTTCGCTATTAAATCATCTTCAACTAATCGTTCAATATAACTCATAAACTACCCTTTGATCTTTCTCAAATGTACATTTTATAGTAGTATTGTGCAAATTGTAGACTTATTAGTGTGCAAATTTCATTCTTATTAGTGTGCAAATTTCAGGTTTTTTATTGTGCATATTTAAGGATGATTATTAGCTGTTGACCGGTAAGCTATATCTTTCCCTTGAAGTTGATTTTTTTTTAACCTGGCTTTCTTTATTAATTATCCGTGCCCGGTAGGGAGGGTGGAATTGGGTGGTTTTCGGAAAAGGCTGCACCTTTTCCTCGGTTATCATGCCCTTTAAGGGCTATGGACGTATTTCAAATGATTTTTTGCCACGCTTATTGAAAACCTTATTCCCAGGGATTCACCCTGAGCTGTAACAGATCGGCCATTCAGGCCTTTGGGTAACATTGATTGTTCCTTATCCCCAAGACTTCACCCTGGGCTGTAACAGAACGGCCCTTCAGGCCTTTTCTGAAATTCTCCACTTCTTAATGGTTTTCTCTCTTTTCTCTTCTTTTCCTCTCTATCATCGACTCTGTGTAACTCGGTTTGTATACCCACCCTGCATCCTGGCCCCTCGCTAAAATGATCCAAAGGGATCATTTTTTAACGCTCGGTCCTTCGGTGAATCTCGGTGTAAAGAAGCCAAGCGCAGCGTCTTTTAGATTTCTCTCTACGTTCCCCGCCTGACCGGACGGGCAGGGAAATGACAAGGAAAAGTCTTTGACACTAGCAAAGCTGCTGAGCTTTTTTAAGGCTCGCGACACTTGGCCGTGACGGAACCATGACAACCATGACAACCCGACAACAATATTGTTCTTAATGAACCCCTTCAACC
>NZ_AMGM01000165.1 GCF_000298295.1 Cecembia lonarensis LW9 | reverse complement strand
TGACAGATATTGAAACTTCATGCTGAGATTTTAAAATTTGGCATTTACAGAGGAGAGAATGACATCTTGTTTTCCCCGTCATTCTGATCCGCCATAGGCGGAGAAGAATCTCCTAAACTATGGGAGATTCTTCGCTCGTCCCTCGCTCAGAATGACGATTACTCCTATCTGTCAATGGTAACAAAGTGAAGAATCTTGTCTCTTGAACTTCAGTGGATGATAACCCTTTTGAAAACCAGGCTTTTAGAAGGGTTTTTTGGTGTTTATAGGGGCGCAAAATGAAAATAATAATGGTGTAAAATGAAGATATTTTACAGTGACCTGAGGATTTTTTCAATTTCTTCTCGAAATCTTTGGTATGCCCTGTAATGTCCTAAGTCGTTGAAATGTGTTCCGTCCGTTGTGGCTTCATGATCCTCACCAATAAGATTTTCACTAACTATATAAAAAATATTTTTCCTTGTTTTGATTTTGCTTTCGTAAACGGCTTTCAAGGCATTGTTTTGTTCATTGATAAATGACATCGTTCCAGAGACATTTTGGTCGTCTTTTTTAAAGAAAGCGTAATCTCTGATGATACTTTCTACAAGGATGATGGGCACTGTGTCATTTACAGCGGTGATATAGTCAATGGTTTCGGGTAGGTTTTTTCTAATGGTATCTGCGGGAGAGTTTGGGGTGCAGTCCAAAATAACCAAGGAAGGCTGTGCTGTCATGATGTATTCGGCAATTGCTTTTTCAAATCTACCGTTACCACTAAAACCCAGATTGATGACTTCTTTGTTAAACTGTCTTTCAATCATTGCAGGGTAGGTCAGTCCCGGACGGGAAGCCGAGGCACCCTGCGTGATACTCGTACCATAAAAGACAATAGGGTGGGCAGTATCTATGATTTTTTGGGCGGGTTTGTCGACATAAGCCCCAGAATCTATACCGATTTCAAGTGATAGAATCCCATCATACAAAGGTAGATTCAGCAGGTATTCCTGGGCATTGGCAGGCATGCCTTCAATGATAATGGCTTCATTTTGATGTCCTTCAACAGGTCTTGCCACGCCTACAAACTGCCATGTGTTGTCCCTGTAAGCATATAGGTCAAGCCCTTTTGTAGCAATAGGCGTCATGTTTGACAAATGGTTATTGTATTTCAATTCCCATCGGACTTTGATGGTGGAGGAGTTGGAAGTAAAACGGATAGAGATACCTGCCGAATGTTGGGAAAGGTTCCAGACCTCTTGTCTTACTTTATTTTGAGCGCCTAAAGGAAGCCGTGTATAGGTTTCGGTATCGGGCAGCTGACCTATAATTTCGAAATTGGAAGCATCATAAAAGATGATGGCGTTTTCGGTTGCCGCGGTAAGTTTTTCATCTGGTGGAAAGGTTGATTCAAGTTTGGGATAATAAGATGAAGCCATCAGTAAAATGCCACTGAAAAGGACGATATTCAGGATGTTGGGAATTTTTTGATCGGCTATATTTTCTTTACTGCTATATATACTTTCATTAAGGAATATAAGTCAAAAAGTTATGAGCTTCTTTTCCCCAAGGTTGCTGTGCATAAGGCATGTCGCAAAGAACAAGAAAACGGACTTCCTCAATACCCCGCTGCCTGTCCGTCTTTTCTAGACTCCGAAGCACCGATATAGACTTTGTTGACCTTGTCGTATAGGATGGCTTGGTAGCCTCCATAAGGCCCGACACTGTACTCCACTCGGTGTCCCATCTCTTCCAGTTTGCGGATGACTTCATAAGTAAAGCCGCTTTCGAGATTCAGCGATCCACCGTTTGTCATCTTCGAGCCTGTAGGTTCGGAGCTACCGTTGTGCCGCATCCGCGGTGCATCTCCAGCTTCCTGCAGATTCATGCCAAAATCAACCAAATTGACCACAATCTGCGTATGTCCCTGAGGCTGTACCGAACCGCCCATCAGCCCAAAACTGATGTAAGGCTCCCCGTTTTTGGTGATAAAGGCTGGAATGATGGTGTGAAAAGGACGCTTGCCTTTTGCCAAGGAATTCCAGTGATCTGGATCCTGTACATTGAACTGTTGTCCGCGGTTTTGCAGCACAAAGCCCAAGCCGTCCGGAACCATGCCTGATCCAAATTCATCGTAAATACTCTGGATAAAGGAAACCATATTACCTTCCTTGTCCGCCACAGTAAGATAGGTAGTGTTGCCTTTTTCGATTTCTCCTGCAGGATAAGCCATCGCGGCCTTGTTTGGATCGATGAGTTTCCGACGTTCGGCGGCGTATTCTTTGGAAATCAATTTTTCCACGGGGATTTGATTGAAAGCCGGATCGGCATAGAATTTTGCACGGTCTTCAAAAGCCAGTTTCTTGGCTTCGGTCAGCACATGCAGGTATTCCGCGCTTCCATAGCCCATGGATTTGATATCGTAGCCTTCTAGGATATTCAGCATTTGTAGGACTGCGATTCCCTGTCCGTTGGGTGGAAGCTCCCATACATCGTATCCGCGGTAGTTGGTACTGACGGGTTCTACCCATTCGGAGGTATGCTTTTTCAGGTCTTCATAGCGGAGATAGCCCCCATTTTCCTTCATAAATTGGTCGATGGTACGTGCGATTTGCCCTTCATAAAAAGACGAACGGCCTTCTTTGGCGATCATGGAGTAGGTTCTGGCCAAGTCTGGATTTTTGAAGACTTCCCCTTTTCTTGGGGTGTTTTCGCCATTGGGCATGTAGGTTTTCCGGAAACCGGGAATGTCCTGCATTTTTGGATAAACACCGTTCATTTGCCAGGCAATCACTTCGGTGACGGGAAATCCGTTGTTGGCATAGTCGATGGAAGGCTGGAGGA
>NZ_AMGM01000164.1 GCF_000298295.1 Cecembia lonarensis LW9 | reverse complement strand
TAAATACCAGAATCGCTGCTTGAAAAATGGGTCCTGTCAATTTAAGATAAGACCCATTTTCTGTAAAATCCTCCAGGGTAATAATTGCTTTTGATAAAAGGGAAGTAATGCTTTAGCCCTATTCTGAATTTTAAGCACCAATATTTGGTAGAATTTAAGCTATACATGCCAAATACAAAAAATAAGATATTTTGTATTTCATCCCCATAAAAAATTACTTTGTAGAATAAAATTTTGAATAAATAAAAAAAACATATAAAAAATTTGTAAGAAATGAAAAAAAACTCCATTTTTACAGCAGCTACAAAAACTACATTTTATTAGGTTAACATTTTTAAAGGAACCGATTGTTTGAAGTTAAATGCTTCCGTTGAAGCGCAGGCTCTAAAAAGGCTTTTCTGGTTACTTTATAATTCAGGCCCCGATATATGTAATTGTTTTTTGAAAGATTTAGTATGATAGATCATTGTTTCCAGCCCTAGGAAATTATTTAAACATTAAAAAAAAGTATTTTAAATACACAAAAAAGATTTTAATTAAAAATAATTATTGATTTGTTTGAATTTGAAAAGCAAAAAAATGTATATTTACAGCAAATTAATAATTTCGAATCCAAATATGCTGTAAAAAACCAGGATTGAAGGATCGATTGGATTTTTAAATAGACTGAATATGTTACGAGATCTACACTTAAGTTTGGCAGACTTACATGCCTGGTTTGTCAATGTTTTGCGATTGGTTGGTCTTCAATGGATTTCCTTGAAGGCTTTTTCTGCATCTACTACTCCGGAATTTGGGGCGATTATTTTTTCCTCGGAGATAAATCCTTCCGGAAATTCCATTCCACAGGTAAATCACTTAAAACCAGCGATGGTTTTAATTAAATCAAATAGGCTATGAAGACGTATATTAAATCGTTATTGATTATTTTGTCAATGATGCTTGCTGCTTTAGCAAGTAATGCCCAGATTATTACATCAACAGATCCATTTGTAGTAGGCAATCCTAATTGTCCTCAGCAGAACTTGAGAGTTGTTGAATATGAGTTCAGAGATTCCAATGGAGACCCTTTTGATCCCTTATCACTCGATGGTTTGGAAATCGGGGAACCGATAGTTGGAGAAATATGGGCAAAATGGGCTGTAAGTGGAAATGGGTACAATCCCCATATTCAATTTGATGTTTTTACTAATGGTGTGAAATCTCAGACAATAGCAAATTGCGTTGTTGTAGAAAACCCTAACGGAACAACAAGAAACATTGTTGATGGGGATGTTTTTAAAATTGCGGACTTCACTTGGAATTTTGGAGATAAGTTAGAAGTTGAAAATATATACATAACCTGGCAGCAAGGAAATGCTCAACCTAATAACAAATCCTGTCCTACTTCTGCAGGAAATTCTCAATGTTCTTTTCCGGAAATTTCTTTTGTAGTTAACACTCCATTGGTAGCCAATTTTGATTTTGAAACCAATTGCGAAAATTTATCTGTAAGCTTTGAGAATTTAACAACAGGTGGTGAAGTAGCTGGGTATAATTTTACCTGGAATTTTGGAGATGGAAACACGAGTACACAGGTAAATCCAACACATACTTACACAACAGCAGGAACATACACTGTCACTTTAACAGCTAGAGATGGTTTATTTGAAAGAACTATCACGAAACAAGTTGAGGTGAATAACCCTATTTCTTTAGAAGGAGTTGTAACAAACGACGATTGCTCAGTAAGTGCTGCTGGGGCAATCGATTTGACCGTTTCAGGGGGTGATGGAACTTTCACCTACCTATGGACGGCAACCGATGGTGGTATTATTCCATCTGGCCAGGAGAATAATGAAGATTTGACTGGTTTGGTAGAGGGTACATACACATTAAACGTCGAAGACGACAGGGGTTGTATAAGAGAGCGGACTTTTGTAATTACCAGACCAGAAGCAGCACCACCTTTAACTATAGGTGAAACTCCTCAGTATTGTGTAGGTTCAGGTCCTAGAGGTTATGATGTAACTGCAGATGCTGGCTATTCCTTGATTTTTTATGACTCGGAAACTTCTCCTGATCCGTTGGGAACTGTTCCGGTGGTGAATACAGATAACAGTGGAGCAGGAACTTTTTCAGTTTGGGTAAGTCAGATTAAAGATGGGGAATGTGAAAGTGAGCGCGTGCAGGTAAGCATCATTGTGAATCCACTTCCAGTCTTAAGCATTACAAACCCTGCCCCAGTATGTGAGCCCGGTACAGTCGATTTAACAGCTGCAGCAGTGAC
This sequence comes from Cecembia lonarensis LW9, assembly GCF_000298295.1. GTDB lineage: Bacteria > Bacteroidota > Bacteroidia > Cytophagales > Cyclobacteriaceae > Cecembia > Cecembia lonarensis. The sequence goes on along the minus strand of NZ_AMGM01000164.1, from coordinate 741 downwards.
ATCAGGTTCTTCCGGTTTTAACACTTTGGAATATTTTACCAATGAAGCAGCTACAGAGGTTTTAAATGACCCTAATGCTGTAGCCCAATCGGGAACATATTATATTAAAGCTACCTCAGGAGCAGGTTGTTTTGTCATCTTGCCAGTGGTAGTGGTAGTTAATGAGGCTCCTGCTGCTCCTGAATCCAGTGGCAATATTACCGAATGTGCATTAGAGACTATTCAAACCTTAGATGCCAGAGATGCCATCACGGCTGTCACAGGTATTACCTATAGGTGGTATGATGTAGCAGAGGGAGGCAGCGAAGTAACGCCTACTTGGAATCAAATTGGCAGCAAAACGTATTATGCAGAAGCTGTTACAGATGATGGTTGTGCTTCATTATCAAGAACAGCAGTTACCTTGACCATCAATGATTGTAGGGTAGAAATCAGTAAAGAGGCTAATCTTACTGAAATTGATGTGCCAACTACTTTAAATTATACTATTAGGGTTTCTAACCCTGGAAACTTCCCATTGACCGGTGTAGTGGTTACCGATCCATTGACTGATGGGAATTCACCTTTAGCTCTTGTGTCCGGTGATAGCAATGGCAATAATGCGCTAGATACAGATGAAACATGGGTGTATAATGCTTCATTTGAAGTGACGCAAGCCATGATCGATGCAGGAACCGACATTGTGAATACTGCTTTTGTCAATAGCGATCAAACTGGAGAGGAAGAGGCGAGTGTAACCAC
>NZ_AMGM01000163.1 GCF_000298295.1 Cecembia lonarensis LW9 | reverse complement strand
GATCATGTTTCGCGGAAAATGCAACAGACTTACGTGAAGTAAGCTTTCGGGCTATTAGTACTGCTCAGCTTTGTCATTACTGACTTTACACCTGCAGCCTATCAACGTCATCGTCTCTGACGGCCCTGTTTGGAAGTCTCATCTCGGAGGGAGTTTCGCACTTAGATGCTTTCAGCGCTTATCTCTTCCCGACGTAGCTACCCGGCAGTGCAGTTGGCACCACAACCGGTACACCAGCGGTCAGTCCAACCCGGTCCTCTCGTACTAAGGTCAGGTCTCCTCAAACTTCCCACGCCCGCAACAGATAGGGACCGAACTGTCTCACGACGTTCTGAACCCAGCTCGCGTGCCACTTTAATGGGCGAACAGCCCAACCCTTGGGACCTTCTCCAGCCCCAGGATGTGACGAGCCGACATCGAGGTGCCAAACCTCCCCGTCGATATGAGCTCTTGGGGGAGATCAGCCTGTTATCCCCAGAGTACCTTTTATCCTTTGAGCGACGGCCTTTCCATGCAGTACCGCCGGATCACTATACCCGTGTTTCCACCCTGCTCGGCTTGTCGGCCTCACAGTCAAGCCCCCTTATGCTATTGCACTCCGCGCACGGTTACCAAGCGTGCTGAGGGAACCTTTGGAAGCCTCCGTTATCCTTTTGGAGGCGACCACCCCAGTCAAACTACCCACCAAGCAATGTCCCCGCCAAAGGCGGGTTAGATACCAGGCAAACAAAGGGCGGTATTTCAACAGCGGCTCCACCATGCCTGGCGACACAGTCTCAAAGCCTCCCGCCTATCCTACACATCGTTTACCCGATACCAATGCTAAGCTGCAGTAAAGGTTCATGGGGTCTTTCCGTCCCGTTGCGGGTACACGGCATCTTCACCGTGACTACAATTTCACCGAGCTCATGGCTGAGACAGCGCCCAGATCGTTACACCATTCGTGCAGGTCGGAACTTACCCGACAAGGAATTTCGCTACCTTAGGACCGTTATAGTTACGGCCGCCGTTTACCGGGGCTTCAATTCAATGCTTCTCTTGCGATAACATCCCCTCTTAACCTTCCGGCACCGGGCAGGTGTCAGGCCTTATACTTACTCTTTCGAGTTCGCAAAGCCATGTGTTTTTGCTAAACAGTCGCCTGGGCCTTTTCACTGCGGCCTCCCATTCGCATGGGTAGGCGCCCCTTCTCCCGAAGTTACAGGGCAATTTTGCCGAGTTCCTTAGCCATGACTCACTCGAGCACCTCAGGATTCTCTCCTTGACCACCTGTGTCGGTTTGCGGTACGGGCGCACATACGCTTATCGCCAGAAGTTTTTCTTGGAAGCACTTAGGGACACTATCCGCTCTCCCGTAGGATCGCGGTACTATCAGGTTCGGCTAAGGCTGCGCATTTGACTACAGCCCAAATACCTACTCCCTTCAACGCGGTATTCCGTCACCGCGCGGTCCTTTCATCACTCCGTCACTCCGTCACCTGTATGTGCGGTATGGGAATATTAACCCATTTGCCATCGGAATCCCCGTTCGGGTTATCCTTAGGTCCCGACTGACCCTGATCCGATTAACGTTGATCAGGAAACCTTGGTCTATCGGTGTGGGGGTTTCCCGCCCCCATTATCGTTACTTATGCCTACATTTGCTTTTCCAAAACCTCCAGCACACATCGCCGTGCACATTCACCGGTATTGGAATGCTCCCCTACCACACAGACCCATGTCTGTATCCTACGCTTCGGTATTACACTTGATGCCCGTTTATTATCGACGCCCTGCCGCTCGACCAGTGAGCTGTTACGCACTCTTTAAAGGAATAGCTGCTTCCAAGCTAACCTCCTGGCTGTCTCTGCAGCTGGACCACCTTTGTTCAACTTAGTGTAAATTTCGGGACCTTAGCGGTAGGTCCGGGTTCTTTCCCTCTCGGACTCGGACCTTAGCACCCGAGCCCTCACTGCCGTTACTGTATCAACGCATTCGGAGTTCGTCAGGATTTGGTAGGATGTGACTCCCCCTAGTCCTATCGGTAGCTCTACCTCATCAATACATTCCACGACGCTGTTCCTAAAAACATTTCGGGGAGTACGAGCTATTTCTCAGTTTGATTGGCCTTTCACCCCTACCCACAGCTCATCCGGAAGCTTTTCAACGCTTATCGGTTCGGCCCTCCAGTACGTGTTACCGCACCTTCAGCCTGGCCATGGGTAGATCACAAAGTTTCGCGTCTGCCCCCACTGACTGTAACCGCCCTGTTCAGACTCGCTTTCGCTCCGGCTGCGTGTCTCAAAACACTTAACCTTGCCAGTGAGGCGCAACTCGTAGGCTCATTATGCAAAAGGCACGCCGTCACCCGCCGAGGCGGGCTCCGACCGCTTGTAAGCGCACGGTTTCAGGTTCTCTTTCACCCCGTTATTCACGGTACTTTTCACCTTTCCCTCACGGTACTTGTCCACTATCGGTCTCCATGTAGTATTTAGCCTTACCGGATGGTGCCGGCAAATTCAACCGGGATTTCTCCTGTCCCGGCCTACTCAGGATACCCGCCAACAAATTCATGCTTCCCCTACGGGGCCCTCACCCTCTCCGGCCGTACTTCCCAGTACGTTCAGGTCACATTCATATGTCTTACGCAGGTCCTATAACCCCGCACGTGCCGTAACACGCGCGGTTTGGGCTGATCCGCTTTCGCTCGCCACTACTCACGGAATCACTATTGTTTTCTCTTCCTCTGCCTACTTAGATGTTTCAGTTCGGCAGGTTCGCCTCCTTTTCAGGATACCACTTACGTGGTGGGTTGCCCCATTCGGAAATCTGTGGATCAGCCCCACTTGCGGGTCCCCACAGCTTATCGCAGCTTGGCACGTCCTTCTTCGCCTCATGGAGCCCAGGCATCCCCCGTGCGCCCTTGTTCACTTACTCTTAACACATAACCCCCTTTTGCAAAGGTTATATGCCGTATTATCAACGACAGATTAAAATCCGTCTCTGTTGCATTCTCCGCTCAACATGTCAAAGAAC
>NZ_AMGM01000162.1 GCF_000298295.1 Cecembia lonarensis LW9 | reverse complement strand
ACAAAAGCTGCGCTTTTGCATATTAACCACCGATACACGCAGATGAACACGGATAAAAGCTGCGCTTTTGGAAATTAACCACGGAAATTGTCCCACGAGGTGGGGGATGTGAGTCATTGTTCAATCCGCCGGGGCGGATTCAACCCCATTCTTCACTCTTAATTCATCATTCTTCACTACCATTCTCTCCGTGGTTCTCTGTGCCTTCTCCGTGGCCCTCGGTGTAACAAAAGCCAAGCGCAGCGTCTCTTAGATTTCTCTCTTCGTTCCCCGCCTGAACGGTACGGGCAGGCCCGCCTGAACGGTACGGGCAGGGAAATGACAAGGTGAAGCCTTTGACACTAGAAACCCTTTTATGTATATGAACCCCTTAACCCTCTTTTAATGGTTCCAACAATTCCACCAAGCTCCAACCTGACACTTGTCCGCTACGCCACAGGCGCAAAAGCATGGCCGAACCATGACAACTCGACAACAATATTACCCTCAAAGATTAATCCACTAAAAACTATTAATTTGAGATTGGCAAAATTACCTTAGCATTTAATTGATCGTTGACAACAGGATAATTAAATGAAAAAACTTTTAAGTATTGTCTTGTTTTTAAGTGCTTTTCCTGTCTTTTCCCAAATGGTGCCGGCAGGATTCCCGGTGCTGGAAGAAGCCTTACGAAGGAAAGAGTTGCTGGGCGAACTGCAAATGGGGACGGCCATGATGCACCGCCCCTTACAGCTGCCCTGGTCTGAAAGTTTTATTTTCCCTGATTCCTGGAATCCTTTTTACCTGGGGCAAACCTTCTCCGTGGATTTAGAGGATTCCATTTCAAAAAACAACTATTTCGGGGTGCTTCCCATGCGCAATTTTTTCCGTTTTTCGCCTGAAAGGCCCTATGGACAGGCTCCGGGTATGTTAAGGCCTGCGGTTGGTGCCCAAAACCTCCTTTCTGGAGGGGTGGAGTTTCGCTGGAAAATGCTGCATGCTTTTGTGCAACCGGAATGGTACGTAGCTGAAAACAGGAATTTTGATGGTTTTCCATTAAGTTTTCCTGCCCGTGTCAACTCCCTGAGGCAAAGTCTTTGGAACAGGGGTGATATGCCCGAGGTTTTTTCTCAGGGTCCGTCATCTGCATTTCACTGGGGGAACAGCAAGTTGGCCCTTCAATGGGGGGCTTTTGAATGGGCGGTCAGCTCCCAGCAGCTTTGGTGGGGTCCTGGACAGTTTAATGCCTTGATGTTCAGTCATGCAGGTCAGAGTTTTCCCCATATCAGTTTCAATACCTGGAAGCCTGCCAAAACCTTTTTAGGGGATTTTTCGGGACAAATCCTTATAGGGAGGTTGGAAGATTTGGAAAAACAGCCTTCTCAGATCAATGAATTAAATGCCAATTTCCGGCCGGGACTTCCTCAGAATGATTGGCGGTACCTCAATGCGCTGATGCTCACTTATCAGCCAAAATGGTTGTCCCAGTTGACGATTGGATTTACCAGAAGTTTTCAGCAGTATGAGAGCAGAAGGCCAAGGACATTTAACGGATGGCTGCCTGTATTAGAACCCTTTCAGAAGCGGAGGGTGTTTGATGAAGACAATATCCGCTTTAGCGATGACCGGGAAATAGATCAACAGGCCACAGTATTTGCGCGCTATGTGATCCCAAAAGCCCAAATGGAATTATATTTTGAATTTGGAAAAAGGGACCACAACTTGGATTGGCGGGAATTTATACTCAATCCAGAACATGCCAGGGCATATTTGATGGGTTTTCAAAAACTTTTCGCCACTGCAGATCCTGGAAAAGTATGGCAATTGCGGGGGGAAATGCTACAGGGATCAAACAGTATCAATCGTCTGACCCGGTATGGGGGAAATGTTGTTTCAGGCTGGCATACGCATGGAAGGCTCAATGGCTTCAGACATCAGGGGCAGCTTTTGGGTTTGGGCAGGGGTATAGGAACCAATGTACAGACCCTTGAGTTTTCCAGGGTTCATGGCCTGGACAAGTGGGGTTTTTTATTGGAGAGGGTAGAAAATCATCAGGATTTTTTTTGGGCAGCTTTTGAAGAGCAGGAAGGGGCACAGCCCTGGATGGATCTTTCCGGTGCTTTTTTGTGGACAAAGGTGATGGGACCTTTGCTTTTGGATGTGCGCTTGCAGGGAATTTGGGGGTATAATTACCAGTGGAAAGGTAACCTGCCCCAAAAAGCGTATATCCCTAACCGTTTGGACTTTTTGACCCAGGCACATCTGTATTATTTATTCTAATATCACCCCTTAAACCCCTTAAACTCTCAATGGTTCAACGTTTAATGGTTCAGTTGGCTCTGAAGTATTTCGGAGGGTTTATGGGTTCATCGTTAACTGTTAACGGGTTAATGGTTAACAATTTGGGGTTTATGGTTTTGAAAATATTTTAGACGATCTTAAGAGGTACCCCCCTCAGCGCATGCTGCTTTCCCGATGCTCTGAAATTCGACTTCCCACTTCAAAAATCGGTCCTTCAGACCTCGGGTTCAATTTGATTGTACCTTATTCCCAGGGCTTCACCCTGGGCTGTCACAGAGCGGCCCTTCAGGCCTTTTCGGAAATTCTTCTTAATGAAATTCTTAAAACCTTAACTCCTTAATGGTTTTCTCTGTATTCTTAATAGACCTCTCCTTCGTCGAGGTGACAAGGAAAGGCTTCTGTCACTAGCTAACCTTGTATGTAAAGGAACCATTATTCACTCTTAATTCATCATTCTACATTCTCTTCCCCCCATTCTTCACTCTTCATTCATCATTTTACATTCTCTTCCCTCCATTCTTCACTCTTAATTCATCATTCTACATTCTCTTCCCCCCATTCTTCATTCATCATTCATCATTCTACATTCTCTTCCCTCCATTCCTCACTCTTCATTCATCATTCTACATTCCAAACCCTACTTTTTACTTTTGCCTTTTTACTTGGCTCTTATTCCCCCACTCTTAATGAATACCTTAAACTCCTTAACTTCTTAATGGTTCAAAAGATCTCCCCTCGT
>NZ_AMGM01000161.1 GCF_000298295.1 Cecembia lonarensis LW9 | reverse complement strand
GAAATAAAAAAACTCAGACTCGACAGGTCCCTGCCTGTCATCAACAGTATGTCAAAGTGGATAAAGGAACAGCTGCAGGACAGGAACGTAATGCCCAACAGTGCCATCGGAAAGGCACTACGGTACAGTGCCGAAAGATGGGCCGAACTGTCCAATTACCTCTATGACGGCAGACTGGAAATAGACAACAACCTGGTGGAAAATGCCATCAGACCTGTGGCACTGGGAAGAAAAAACTACCTGTTTGCAGGCTCACACAGCGCCGCCAAAAGAGCAGCCATGGTCTACTCATTCTTTGCGATCTGCAAAAAACACGGAGTGAATCCCTATGAATGGCTGAAGCATACCTTACAGAACATCATGTCCATCAATCATAAAGATATCAAATCCCTGTACCCGCAAAACTTCAAACCTGACATGTAGTTGCTCGGGTGCTTACAGCTGAAAAGAATCAAAAAGTTATTAGAGTCAGGGGAAAATTTTGCTTTTGAAACCACGCTTTCTACAAGGAGTTATTTGCAATTTGTTGAAAGAGCAAAGGAATTAAATTATCAGGTAACCTGTTTGTTTTTTTGGTTAGATTCCGATGACTTGGCTGTTTCAAGAGTAGCAAGGCGAGTAAAAGAGGGCGGACATCATATACCTGAAGATGTTATCAGGAGAAGATATAAAAGCGGACTTGAGAATTTTTTCAGATTATTTCTGCCCAAAGTAGATAACTGGCTATTTGTAAATAATTCTGGAGACACTTATGAAATAGTGGCAGAAGGTGGGGTTAATGGCGTTACAATTAATAACAGGGAGATATGGGAAGGTTTAAAACAAACACATTATGGAGACTAAAGACCAATTAAAAGAGGAAAGAGACAAAATAGTCAAGGGACTAGAGGAAGCTTATCGCAAGCTAGTCGAATTTAAAAAGGCCAAGAATAGTCCATTGGTTGTCGTTAGAAATGGAAAAATCGTAGAGATTGACCCATATGATGTACCACCAACTATTTCGTATAAGCGTGGTCAAGGTTGATTCGTTAGCTTAAATTTCACGTTTTTTAAAAACTTGCAACCGTAAAAAAACTTCCTCAAATTAAAAGAAAGGGGTAAAAATAAAAAAAGCGGCCATCTGACCGCTTTTGCTCCCCCTCTTGGGCTCGAACCAAGGACCCCATGATTAACAGTCATAAAATACCCTATTTTTATGTTTACTTTTTGCTATGCTAAAATATTGATTTACATTTGTTTATATCATTTTATTTATTGTTTACTAATTGTTTATTTATGCAAATAAGGGCATATTTTTGTGCAAATGGTGTGCAAATGGTATATTTGTCTTAAGCTACTTCGACATGAGAAAAGACATAAAAATCAAAGAAACTGTAAAGGTTAGTTTATACCTTGACACGAGGAGACAAAAAGACAACGGAACGTATCCCGTAAGAATCCGAGTTTATGACTCCTCCACGAGGAAGGCCCGACTTTATACCACGGACTTCGACCTCACAGAAGAAAATTTTAATCGAATATTTCATACTGAGATAGGGCAAAGGCTTAAAAAGGAAGAAAAAGAGATCCAAACGGATTTGCTAGCGATTGAATCCACCTACAAAGAGAAGGCAGAAGAATTTGATATTTTCAATTTTGAAGCCTTTGAAAAATTGTTTGAGATTAAGCGAGGCGATGCAATCAATGTTTTTTGGCACTTCGAAAGCTTAATTAAGGAAATGAAGGAATCGAATAGATTTGGCACGGCTCTAACGTATGAGTCAAGTTTGAAGTCTTTAAAATCATATCTCCAAGCTAAAAATGGAAAAGATCCTAAGCAATTGCATTTTCAGGAAATCACAGTAAAGTTTTTAGAATCCTATGAGGCATGGATGACCGAGACACAGCAAAAATCTTCGACAACGGTAGGCATTTATTTAAGAGCGCTAAGAGTCATTTTAAATAAAGCCATAGACCTAAAGATTATTGATAAAGAATTTTATCCTTTTGGGAAAAGAAAATATGAGATACCAGCCTCAAGGAATATTAAAAAAGCCTTTAATACCGATCAACTCACAAAGCTATTTCAGGCCGTGCCAAAGATTGAAGAGCAGGAAAAAGCGAAGGATTATTGGTTTTTCTCTTTTGTGTGCAATGGAATGAATATAAAGGATATTGTCTATTTGAAATGGAAGAATATCCATGATGGCCAAATTGAGTTTGTACGGGAAAAAACCAAGCGGACTAAAAAAGCAAAGCAAAAGACCATACAAGTACCTTTGACCGACTTCGCAAAGTCATTCATTGAGAAATACGGCAACTCCGACAGGTCCAAAAATTCCTATGTTTTCCCAATCATTAATGATGCCATGAGCGAGGAGGAGAAGGATTTAAAAAAACGGACCTTTACAAGGTTTATAAACCAGCATTTAAAAAACCTAGCGAAGGATAACGGATTAAATGAGGATGTTTCTACTTATTGGGCGAGGCATTCATTTGCCACAAAAGCCATAAGAGATGGCGCAAGCTTAGAAAATGTAAGGGAATTACTAGATCATGAAGATTTGAAAACTACAATGAATTATTTTGCAGGATTTGAGGATAAAACCAAAAAAGACCTTTTGGAAAATATTACCGACTTCATGCGAAAATAAAGGTTTTTGCAAGCGCTCATTTTCTTCATTTTCTACATTGATAAAGCTACTCACATGAAATTTCAGGAAATAGATTTTCACATTGAACTCTTTAAAGCCTACTCACAGCCCCAAGGTACTCAAATGGAATATTTGTTAATGATTAGGAAGCAAATAAAACCCACATTGAGTAAAAAGGCTTTTTTGATACACTTAAAGAATGCATTTAAAAAAATTGAAAAAATTTGGCAAAGAGAATTCAAATCTATTTTACCCCCAAATGAAGAAATAAATGAAGAAATGGCCTATTCTTTTGGCTTGCCATTTTCTGCATTCAGGTCTATAATTGATTTTGAGAAATTATCTCATTTTGATTTTTCTAAGATGTATAAAAAGGACCTAGAGGGGATAGGGAATTTAATAGATAGT
>NZ_AMGM01000160.1 GCF_000298295.1 Cecembia lonarensis LW9 | reverse complement strand
TTAAATTATATTCCAAATAAGGTTATTTTTACACGTCCAAGAATCCCCCTCATTACATGTTCTTTCTCCAGAGAAAGCGATGATCCTGATGCTCCTTTAATTCTCCAATGTTTTTATTTCACCTGATTCAATATTAGGCCTTTCATGATGAAGCGCCAGAGCTTTCAGTAAAAGTTCAGTGGTAATTGCATAATGCAATAAGGTGGATCTAAAAAATCCTATTTGTTTCAAACTGTTTTCCTCTTCATAAAGTGATTGTTGAACTAATTCCAAGAATTTTAGCAAACATTCATTACCTGCCAAAAATGTGGATTTGGCATGTTTTAGAAAGGTGTCTGGATTAAGGGAATGTCGTATTTTTTGATTCATATCAAGTGAATTGAGGTATTTACTCTACTTCAAAAATTTTCTATTCTCAACATCCTCCAGTAACGTCATTTGTTGGATTGCAATTTTGTTCAGTTTTATTAACCGCATATTTTGAGAAACTCCTTCATTGATCAAAACTGAATTAATATTTTCTAAATTAGAAAGGCATATTAATTCGTTTATGTGAGCATAATCCCTCATATTACCCTTTAAATCAGGGTTTTCTTCTCTCCATTGTTTTGCTGTTACCCCGAATAAAGCCACATTTAAAACATCAGCTTCATTAGCATAAATAATTGAAATCTGTTTTGGAGTAATTTCTTTTGGAATTAAGTTTATCTTAATTGCTTCTGTATGGATGTGATAGTTGATTTTGGCTAACTCTCTTTTTGCAGACCATCCTATTTGAGACTGCTCTTCATCCTTTAACCTTTGGAACTCATTGATTAAATAGAGTTTAAAGGAAACACTAATTGCAGAGCCAAACTCAAATGCAATATCCTTGTGCGCATAAGTTCCTCCATATTTTCCTTTTTTGACAATTAATCCAATGGCTTGTGTTTTCTCTATCCATTCTGATACACTTAAAACAAAACTTGGTAATCCAGCCTGAGATTTAAAGTGGTCAAATTCGACCACTTTAAAATCTGGATTGTGTATTTTTTCCCAGGTTCCAATAAACTCAAGGGTAAATCTAGTCCTCAACCAATTTTTGATGATGTCTGCTGACCTGCTTTCACTCTCTTTGGCTTTGGCCATATCAGTCAAAGAGATGTAATCCTCAAGATCTCTACTTAGAATAGTTATTTCCTTATTTTCAACTTTAATTTTTGCCATAGCGATTATTAAATAAAGAGGTTAACAGTAAAAAAAGTATCACTGGTCCTGATTTTCTCACCCTTCACCCCCTTCCACTATCCTAATCTCCTTCTCCGTCAACCCATACCCTTCATAGACCAATTGCTTGAACGGGATTATCCATTTATTTAATGCCTGCCTTGGTTTAAGATAATTATTGTTCATTCTTCCTGAATTATAAATCAAAATTCTAAAAACCAATTTCCTTGTTTTAGGCCGTATTTGCAATATAAAAAGATTAGTACTTTAGTTTTTTGGTCAGGTATTGACAAAAAATGTCCGAAAAAAAACCGGACTTTAAGAAAAGCCCGGCGGTAAATGCTATAAGTGAATAAGGATTAATCCTAGAAATCTTTTTTCCTGAAGACCCGCATGGCCACTCCCATAGGCCAGAGCATCCATAAGAGCATCATGGCGGAGGAGAGCAGGATCCCTTTGGCCGAACCGAAGAATTGCTGGAAAAAGGCTCCCGTATAACCCATTAGGGCTGAAATATCCAGTTGCATCAACATGATTATCCTGCCCAAGTCCACCGGATTGAAAAACACCAGTCCCAAGGTGGTCTTTTCTAAAGGATAATCTGCCAGGGAATAAATCAGGTAAAGGACAAAACCGTCATATACCAGAGAGAAATAAATCCAGAAAGACAAACTGATGCCAATTGCCTTGGCCTTGTCCCGGGTCATCACGGAAGCCATAAAAGCAAGACCGGCAAAGACTATGCTCAGCCCAATCCCAATGCCCAGTAGGGTGAGCACCGTGGCATCCGCCCCCCAGAGTATCATGGGAATTCCAAAACCAATGATAATGGCCAAGCTCAGAACCACCACCACGGCCAAGATCTGACTGAGGAATACATTTCTGCGTTTGACCGGCTGGGCCAACATCAGTTCTGTAAATTCCAGGTTATTGAAAAAGTGGGTAGTAGCAAATATGGCCGCAATCAAGGGCACAATCATCAGCATGATGTTGAGCAAACTGAGTGATACCTTAGACATATCTTCTGAGACCTGGTAAATGGAAATGGCTACCAAGATCAGAAACAGGGTATAGAGTAAAGCAAATCTGGACTTTACAATATCCAAAAGGGAATATTTCAATAGCTTAAGCATGACTCAGTTCAGTTTTTTTCGTGTTTTTTTTTAAACTCCATTCCATCAATCGGGCAATGGCTGTAGAGAAGCGTTTTTCTCCGGTAATCTCCTTGAGACTATCCACCGTATCGTTGAAAAACACATCTCCCTCAAATATATAGATGGCATGGTTGGTCAAGGCTTCCAGTTCACTGAGAATGTGAGAGGTGATGATAATCAATTTTCCTTCTTCTCTTTCCCGTTTGATTTTGTTTTTCAGGGTTTCCACTGCGATAGGATCCAGACCAGCTGTGGGTTCGTCAAGGATAAGGATATCCGGTCTGAACATAAAGGCCAATGCTGCACTGACCTTTTGCCTGGTTCCCCCACTGAGGGTATGCATGGGTTTATCCAGCATTTCATTTAAGCCAAAAGCATGGACCAGTTCCATGTCGTAGTCCTTGATTTCCGGTCTGATGTCCTGCATCATGGAAAAGAGCTGACCTATTCTGATATTGTCCGGATAGCGCCCAATTTGGGGCATATACCCGATTTTTGAGCGGTAGGCAAAACTTCCTTTGATAGATTCTCCCTGTACTTTGACGTCTCCTGTATTAGGAATCACCATGCCTAAAATAATTTTTATCAGGGTGGTCTTGCCGGAACCATTCGGCCCCATCAGGGCGTAACTGTTTCCTGCTTCAAATTCCAGGTTAAAGTCTTTTAAGACTTCCAGTTTGCCG
>NZ_AMGM01000159.1 GCF_000298295.1 Cecembia lonarensis LW9 | reverse complement strand
ATAATAATTATTCATGAAAAATCTTAACTCAAATTCAAGGCATTTAAATTTCCTAATTTTTATTTCAATCATTTTTTTCTCTTGTAAAAATGATCTAAAAGTAAGTGTATTTGAGCCTCTTCCAAATGAGGTAGTTTTAAAACATATCCAACAAGATTCTTTATTCAATGATTTTTATAAAAATGTGAGAAAACTATCGGATAGCGTTTTTATTTCCAAATCCAATTTCCCACAATTTTCTTCACTTCAATATTATGAACTTTACAATTCGCAGAAAGAATACAACGAAAATGTTAAAAAATTATTTACTGATCAAAATGTAAGAAAAAAATGGCTGGAATTTTTTGGAAGAGATCTTGAAAAATTAAAAAGTGATTCTTTAAAATTCCTTAACTACATTAAAGAGAATGACTATCGAAAATTTGTTGATATTGAACCTCTTAAAGTTTATAAAATTCAACCTTTAGGGCAGGTTCATTATTTTATTGATTTATCAATAAAACCTAAAAATGGATTAGGAATTAGAAAATTAATGGGAAATGTTTACATCCTACCGAAATCAGAAATTTTTGATTCATTGAAAATCAATTCTATTTTTTATAATGAAGCTTTTTTTTCATTTACAGGATATGAAAAAAATAAATTTATTTTGTCAGCTAGAAATAGTAATGGTGATTTTTACAGATTTTCTGACATTCCAGTCGAAGTCATTAGCCAGGAATACAATTTTCATTTCAAAATCACTGATTTAGTAGTTGATGATAAATTCATTGATCCTAGCTTCAAGAATATACCAAATTCTATGAAAGAAATTCTAAGAGGTGAATATGAATTTTACAGGATAAATTATATAAAAGATTATATTAATGGAAACTTCAAAAATTACAATCAATTTATTTATGATTCCGCCTCACATATAGATAAATTAAGGTTCCCATTGGAACATCAATTTTTTAATGAAGGTTTTAAAATTTATTATAAATTAGAGGAGAAAATTGATGAATAATATATAAATAATTTAAAAGAAAACTTCATTAAACGTTTGAATTTAATTTCCTGTGTGCTTTAAGTAATTCCTTATTTACCAAAATTGCTTTTTCTGAAATTTCACAATTTGCAATCTCGTTTCTAAGGATTGAGTTTCTTTTTCTTCTTTCTCTAATTCCTTGGATAGCTTGGAATATCTCTTTTGATAGGTCGCTAATTTGATTTTCAAACTCTCTAATTTCTCCATGGTCCGAAAAAAAAGGTTTTTGTGAATGGTCATTTTCTTCATTTTCTTCATTCGGGATATTAGACTCGGAAAATAAAGGTTTTTTAGAGGCCTCATTTCCTTCATTTTCCCATTCCCATTTGAGAAAATAGTCCGCAATATCTAGGCCCTCGCTTTTCTCCTCATCCGTGGCCCGTGCCTCCAAATAGTCCGACACTTGAATATTTATCGCTGGAATGCTTTCTTTCAATTCTTTTGCCGTGTCCTTCCAAAGTTGGTAGCAATTCACTTTATCCGCTGGCTTTGATAGGTCGGGAAACAAAATGATATTCCTATTTACTAGAAACTTTACTTTGCTGGTCTTCAATCCTGCTTTGCCTCCACTTGCTAACCAAATCAATTCGGGCATCAATATGCTGGCAATAATGGCCGTTTTTTCGCTTTCAACTATCCCAATACTCTTTGAGTGATCGGAGGTAATTAAATGGCTTCCAAAGAGGCATTGATTAAGGTCGAAGTCTTCCAGCTTCAAAACTGAATGCACCCATGAATTTTTATTTTGTCGCTTTCCTGTGGAGGAGTCGTAAACCATTATTTTACCGCTTCTAATCTTATGCTTATGGTCTATTTGCCAAAAGATATTTGCGCCCTGCCATCTCTTTGAAGTACCAACTTTATAAACCTTTACCGCCTGCATGGCTTTTTCTTCTCCAAAGGCCCTTACAAGGAATTGGACAAAATTATTTTTATCGTATCCCTTAAGGCTGGCTTCCAAATACTCGCTTTCAATAAAGCTTTCCTTCCTAGGCCTCGGAGGAGTAAAGGGCCTTTGATCGCCCTTTTCCTCGCCCTCGGTTTTTTCTTCATGTACGGAAAAATGTTTATCGCATGAATGACAATATCCTTTATCCTCATAACCTTCATAAGAGGCAAATTTTCCATCCTTATTTGATTTCCCACACGGGCAAAATCTAACCTTTGACCGCTTTTTCTTAAAAGATAGTTTCTCCATCCTCTAGGTCATTTTTGGAAACAAAAACCATCATACCCATGGCTTCACGCTTTACATAGATTTTCAGGGCCTCTAATCGCTTTCTAAAACTTTGTTTTGATAGGAGTCTATGTCCATCCTCTAGCGCAAAGTTTTTATATTCCTGAAATAGGCTTTTCAATAGGATCTTATCCTCTAGGTCGGGTTTATATCCTTCCTCATCCAAAAACCGCATTACCGTGTCGGATTCGGTCCTGAAATTCTCCAGCGCTTTATCAATGGAGGGGCTCGGAGAAAATCCCTTTTGCTTCAATAATCTTTGGAGGCCTTCCAGCACCCAATTAAACACACCTGCCAACTCGCTTTGGATTATTTCTTTGTGCAAAGTCGGGTTTTGCTCTTCCTCGGGAATTGTTACTTCAAACGGGATAATAATAAACCGCCTAAAAAAAGCATTATTGAATTCCACATCCTTTGGGAGTTCGTTGGTATTGAAAATCAACTTCGCATAGTCTTCTATGGTCATAGGCTGGCCATAAGGTAAACGGGCCTCCATCGGTTCGCCCGACGCTAAGGATTTGAATTTTGCACTTTCCAATTTACCGCTTATCTCGCTGGCATAATTAACCAACTTATCCGCAATCATGGCCCTGTAATATCCGTTTGTATCTGTGAGGCTTTGCAAAGTAAATTCGCTCGTGTTATGGCTTCCTAATAATGCTTTCATAATCTCATAGAAAACGGATTTGCCGTTTGCACCTCCACCGTATAAGAATAAAGCCTTTTCCAGCTTCAAAAAACTTTGAGGCACAAAAACGTATCCTAGGAATTCCGATAAAACCGCCTGCTTATCTTTTTCGGGTAATACTCGGTTTAAATAAGCCATGAATTTTGGCGCTGTCGCATTCTTATTGTATTCGAATGGTAATTGATACCTCATAAAATCGGAGGAATTAAAAGGCCTCAAAAATGGCTTATCCGTAACTTCAAAAGTACCGTTCAAAAGGTTTATTAATACCCTGTCTTTGGTTTTTGGTGGAATGGGTAAATATTCTGAGGAAATAAATTGCTTAAATAGATTCTCTCTGAATTTGTAATATTTAGCCGTATA
>NZ_AMGM01000158.1 GCF_000298295.1 Cecembia lonarensis LW9 | reverse complement strand
TCTCAGTTCGGATTGGGGTCTGC
This sequence comes from Cecembia lonarensis LW9, assembly GCF_000298295.1. GTDB lineage: Bacteria > Bacteroidota > Bacteroidia > Cytophagales > Cyclobacteriaceae > Cecembia > Cecembia lonarensis. The sequence continues at coordinate 3,442 of NZ_AMGM01000158.1, read as the reverse complement.
AACTCGACCCCATGAAGTCGGAGTCGCTAGTAATCGCAGATCAGCAACGCTGCGGTGAATACGTTCCCGGGCCTTGTACACACCGCCCGTCAAGTCACGAAAGTTGGTAACACCCGAAGCCGGTGGCCTAACCCCTTGTGGGAGGGAGCCGTCGAAGGTGGGACCGGCGATTGGGACTAAGTCGTAACAAGGTAGCCGTACCGGAAGGTGCGGCTGGATCACCTCCTTTCTAAGGAGCAACTAACACCAGGCATCGGACCCACTGTGGTTTGTTTGTGGGTGTTCAGTGCTGCTCGTTTCCATCACTTGTGTTGATGGGCGAGTGCTCAAGGGTGGAATATCAACAAATTATGGCTGTTCATGGTGTGAAAAGTGTTGTTAGTACGCTCGCTAGCGGGTTGGAAGGTAATGGTTTTCATGATGGTGGATGGTTTTTTGGCACACTGTTGGGTCCTGAAATAACAGGCCCTGATGTTTCGCATGTTGCTCCTCTTTGTGGGGTGGGTGCGGGGTGTTGGGTTGTGTTTTTTCTGGATTGTCCCGCGCATGGCCTAAGCCGGCACGTTACCTCTTTTGTGGGGTGTGTTGGTGGTGGGTGTGATGGGGTTGTTGTTTGGGAACTGTATAGTGGACGCGAGCATCTTGTGAAGCAAGATTGAGGGGGACCAGGAACCTTTTGGGGTTGTTGGTTCTTTTTTGGTTTTGTTTTGCATAAGCAATTTCTTATGAATTATTGAACCTGGTGGACACACTTTAGAGTGTGTCTTTCTTGGTTCTTTCGATTGTAATATATATAGCTCATGTAAATTGATCATGTTTGTGGTCAAGTTTTCAAGGGCGCACGGTGGATGCCTTGGCATTGGGAGCCGAAGAAGGACGTGGGAATCTGCGATAAGCCTGGTGGAGTCGATAACCGGACGTTGAGACCAGGATTTCCGAATGGGGAAACCCCGTACGCTGTCATGGCGTATGACCCGCAGCTGAACACATAGGCTGCGTGGAGGGAACGCGGGGAAGTGAAACATCTCAGTACCCGCAGGAAGAGAAAACAAAAGTGATTCCGTTAGTAGTGGCGAGCGAACGCGGATGGGGCTAAACCGAGCCATGTGTGATAGCCGGCGGGCGTTGCATGGTCGGGGTTGTGGGACTTTCCATATCAGTTCTGCCGGACTGGTGAAGTGAGGTGCAGGCGTATAGGCGAATCGGTTTGAATGCCGGACCGTAGAGGGTGAGAGTCCCGTAGTGCTAATGCGTGTCTGCCGCTTTGTGAGAGTATCCCAAGTAGCACGGGGCCCGAGAAATCCCGTGTGAATCTGCCAGGACCACCTGGTAAGCCTAAATACTACCCAATGACCGATAGCGGATAAGTACCGTGAGGGAATGGTGAAAAGTACCCCGGGAGGGGAGTGAAATAGTACCTGAAACCGTGCGCTTACAATCCGTTGGAGCACCCTTGTTGGTGTGACAGCGTGCCTTTTGAAGAATGAGCCTGCGAGTTAGTGTTACGTCGCGAGGTTAACCCGTGTGGGGAAGCCGTAGCGAAAGCGAGTCTGAATAGGGCGAGTTAGTGGCGTGATCTAGACCCGAAGCGAAGTGATCTACCCATGGCCAGGTTGAAGCGCGTGTAAGAGCGCGTGGAGGACCGAACCCACTTCAGTTGAAAATGGAGGGGATGAGCTGTGGGTAGGGGTGAAAGGCCAATCAAACTTCGTGATAGCTGGTTCTCCCCGAAATGCATTTAGGTGCAGCGTTGCGTGTTTCTTACTGGAGGTAGAGCTACTGGATGGCTAATGGGCCCTACAAGGTTACTGACGTCAGCCAAACTCCGAATGCCGGTAAGTGAGAGCGCAGCAGTGAGACTGTGGGGGATAAGCTTCATAGTCGAGAGGGAAACAGCCCAGAACGCCAACTAAGGCCCCTAAGCGTGTGCTAAGTGGAAAAGGATGTGGAGTTGCGAAGACAACCAGGAGGTTGGCTTAGAAGCAGCCATCCTTGAAAGAGTGCGTAATAGCTCACTGGTCAAGTGATTCCGCGCCGACAATGTAGCGGGGCTCAAGCACACCGCCGAAGTTGCGTCATTCATATATTTGGCAGGCCTTCGTGGTCCAGCCGTGTGGATGGGTAGGGGAGCGTCGTGTGGGCAGTGAAGTCGCGGTGTAAACCAGCGGTGGAGCCTACACGAGTGAGAATGCAGGCATGAGTAGCGAATGACGGGTGAGAAACCCGTCCGCCGAATGATCAAGGGTTCCAGGGTCAAGCTAATCTGCCCTGGGTAAGTCGGGACCTAAGGCGAGGCCGACAGGCGTAGTCGATGGACAACGGGTTGATATTCCCGTACCGGTAAAAAACCGCCAATATTGACCTGGTGATGCTAACCACCCCAAAGACCCACCATCTTTCCTTCGGGAAGGGTATCGGGTGTGCGGCGTGGGACCCGAGCCAGGAAGGTAAACGTATTAACAGGTGTGACGCAGGAAGGTAGCCGAGCCAGGCAATGGAATTGACCTGGTCCAAGGATGTAGGGCGAGTCATAGGCAAATCCGTGACTCATTCAAGCCTGAGACCCGATAGGCGCCCCTTTTGGGGGGTGATTCGGTGATCCTATGCTGCCAAGAAAAGCATCGACGTGAGGTTTTAGCCGCCCGTACCCCAAACCGACACAGGTGATCAGGTAGAGAATACTAAGGCGATCGAGAGAATCATGGTTAAGGAACTCGGCAAAATGCCCCCGTAACTTCGGGAGAAGGGGGGCCTGCCTCGTGATGGAACCTTGCGTTCCGTAGCGAGTGTGGGCCGCAGAGACCAGGGGGAAGCGACTGTTTACTAAAAACACAGGTCCGTGCGAAGTCGCAAGACGATGTATACGGACTGACTCCTGCCCGGTGCTGGAAGGTTAAGAGGACCGGTTAGCTCTTTCGAGAGCGAAGCTGAGAATTTAAGCCCCAGTAAACGGCGGTGGTAACTATAACCATCCTAAGGTAGCGAAATTCCTTGTCGGGTAAGTTCCGACCTGCACGAATGGAGTAACGACTTCCCCGCTGTCTCAACCATGAACTCGGCGAAATTGCATTACGAGTAAAGATGCTCGTTACGCGCAGCAGGACGGAAAGACCCCGAGACCTTTACTATAGTTTGGTATTGGTGTTCGGTGCAGCTTGTGTAGGATAGGTGGGAGACTGTGAAGCTCGGACGCTAGTTCGGGTGGAGTCATCGTTGAAATACCACTCTGGCTGTACCGGTCACCTAACTTCGGCCCATGATCTGGGTCAGGGACAGTGCCTGATGGGTAGTTTAACTGGGGCGGTTGCCTCCTAAAGAGTAACGGAGGCGCCCAAAGGTTCCCTCAGCCTGGTTGGCAATCAGGTGGCGAGTGTAAGTGCACAAGGGAGCTTGACTGTGAGAGCGACAGCTCGAGCAGGGACGAAAGTCGGGACTAGTGATC
>NZ_AMGM01000157.1 GCF_000298295.1 Cecembia lonarensis LW9 | reverse complement strand
TCCGCCAGGCAGGCGTTAAGAAATCAGCCCTTTGGCTGCCCCTGATAGCTATCGGGGTAGTAAGGGGCCAGTTTGTAGGGCTGGAAATGGAGAATGTAGAATTAGGAGTGATGAATGGTTGGAGCGTGGAAGGTTTGTGGAGGTTGGTTTTGTATGGGGGTACGAATTGTGCCAGAGGCACAACCCATTGTTAGCATGAAAGCGACAACCATTCCCATCCGTCCTGTAGGGACGGCCAATGTATTCTAGGTTGTCGGGTTGTCATGGTTGTCAAGTTGTCTGGTTGGAGCTTTGAAGGTTTGAGGAGGCACAGAGGTTCACAGAGAAAAAGGGATGAATATCTCAGAAGGGTAAAAAGAGAACAAGGCTTATCCTTGTCACCTCCCTGCCCGTTCCGTTCAGGCGGGGACGGTAGGAGAGGTCTATCGCCATGTGGAGTGATGAGTGAGGAGTGGAGAGTGGAGAGTGAAGAGTGAGGAGTGATGAGTGATGAGTGGAGAGTGAGGAGGGGAAAGGGATGAAGAGTGAATGAAATGGAGGTTGTCGGGTTGTCATGGTTGTCTGGTTGGAGCTTGGAAGGTTTGTGGAGGTTGGTTTTGTATGGGGGTACGAATTGTGCCAGAGGCACAACCCATTGTTAGCATGAAAGCGACAACCATTCCCATCCGTCCTGTAGGGACGGCCAATGTATTCTAGGTTGTCGGGTTGTCATGGTTGTCAAGTTGTCTGGTTGGAGCTTTGAAGGTTTGGGGGGATTGTTTTGTATGGGGATTTGGACGCAGAAAGCGTCCAATACCGAAGGTTATTTACCCCGGGTCTGTACCCGGTGGTTGAGTCTAGTTTCAGTCCTCTGTCCGCCCAACTCCGGTAGGAGTTGAATTAAACTGGATAATTGGTTGAAAAGCTTCGCTTTTTAAATATTAACCACAGATAAATGAGGATAAACACAGATGGTAACAATGACTGCTCTATTTTCCAAAAACGGAACACGTTAACCGTTAACCGTTAACTTGTTAACAGTTAACCGTCAACGCTGAACCTTCCGAAATGCTTCGGAGCAATCTGAACCCCGAACACGTTAACCATTAACACGTTAACCGTTAACTTGTTAACCGTTAACCGTCAATGCTGAACCCTCCGAAATGCTTCGGAGCAAGCTGAACGCTGAACAATAAACCCTAAACCCCACGAGGACAGGAAATGTTTTAAACAGTGTTTAAAATAAAAACAAAAATCAAAGCTTTAAAACCATTTGTCAATTGAAGAACGTGCTTCGCGAAATTTGCAATTTCGTGATGCGATAAAGCGGATTTTTAATCCGCAAACAGAGAATAAATAGATTCAGTATTTTTTTGTAAATTATGTTTTAAATGAAAGATATGGAATGTTTAATCTGTAAAAATGGTCAAACAGCACCCGGACATGTAACTGTAACTTTGGAGCGGGGGAATACTATTGTCTTATTGAAGAATGTTCCAGCAGAAGTCTGTCAGAACTGTGGACATTATTATTTAGATGAAGCAACCACGGAGGTGGTAATGCAAAAGGGTCAGGAAGCTTATGAAAAAGGTGCTGAGCTGGAAGTTGTTAAGTTAAATGTAGCCTAACATCATTTAGGATATGGATAAGTTTCTTGAGGATAAGGTTGGTTGTATAAAAGATCAAAATTTGGAAAAGCTAAAGTCTGAATTACATGACGATCTAAAACAATCATTGAATTCTCCTGAAAACCATTTGTCTATTGAAGAACTTGATGCACTGCTTGAGGATACTTTAAAAAGATATGGTGCGGAAATGAAATCACAATTTTTTTGTAAATAGAATTTTAAAAAATGGGAAAAAGTACAATAAAAGCAATAGAAATAAAATCAAAGACAAATAGCAAAGGCCACTTAAAACTGGATCTTGATTTAAAAGAAGCAGGGAAAAATGTTAAAATTTTAATCCTTATGGAAGAAGATCTAAATGAGGAGATGGAATGGCTGAAAATGATTTCAAAAGATCCTGCATTTGATTTTTTAAAAGATAGGGAAGAGGATATTTATTCATTTAATGGTGGAATATTAATTGAATAATTTGGGTTTGAATGTTAAACAAAATTGAAATTAAATGGAAAAATTAACAATCAATATACCTTCAGATAAAATAGATATGGTGAAAAAAGTGCTGGAGGCCCTAGGGGTTACTTTTCAAAAGCCGAAATCTATTAAATCCAAAATAAGTAAAGAAAAGCTTCTAAAAGTCTCCGTATGGACAGATGAAGACCTTGCAGTATTTAAATAAGAAGCATTTTCAAAGGGTAGAAGGATTGAGAATTCAGGTTTGAAAAACTCATCGATACCAGTATTAAGCTTAATTTTTTAAGAAACCACAACTTGTCCCAAAAATCGGGATGATCGCAGATAAAAAGCTTCGCTTTTTGAATATTAACCACGGATAAATGAGGATAAACACAGATAAAAAGCTTCGCTTTTGGATATTAGACAGATGGAAGGGGATGAACATAGATAACAACAATGACTGCTCTATTTCGCTAAAACGGCATGAACTCTCCGAAATGCTTCGGAGCAAGCTGAACCAGGAACACGTTAACAGTTAACAGTTAACGCTGAACCCTCCGAAATACTTCTGGGCAAGCTGAACCCTCCGAAATGCTTCGGAGCAGGCTGAACGTGCTTCGCGAAATTTGCAATTTCGTGATGCGATATAGCGGATTTTTAATCCGCAAACTGAGAATAAATACAAGAGGGAAATACATACCCCAACCACCCAACCACCAATACCTAATTCATGGGCACAACTCTTCAAGACTGTTACCTGATTTCTTTTTTTCACCAGAATTCTGAAAAAGGAGAGATGATTTCTGCCCACAGCTTTCAGGAAATTCCATTTGAGGTGCAGCGGGTCTATTATTTGTATGAGGTTACAGAAGACAGAAAGAGTGGGTACCATGCCAATATTCACAACCAACAGGTGATGGTGGCGGTACAGGGGAGTTTTGAAGTCCGCTTGCATGATGGAGTAGCAGCACAAACCTATCTTCTGGATGATCCCCAAAAGGGCTTGCTGATAAGGGAAGGGATTTGGCGAGAAGTCAAGCACTTTTCCCCAGATGCCATCTGCCTGGTGCTCTGTTCGGAGCAATTTGAGGAGGGGGATTATATGAAGGACTTTGGAGCTTTTGTGGAATGGAAAAATAAAACCATTCATTCAGCGTGATCCAAAACAGGTTTCTTCAAAATCTATTGTATAAAAATGCATACAGCAGGGCCTTTTTTACCCTTTATGGACTGGCATGGAAAGAAGTCAGGGTCTGTTTCCGTCAATTCTATACGTTCCGTTTTCCAATATCCAGCTTGTTCATGACCTTGGGAATAATATTTTCCAGCCTCAACAGGCTGGTACTGGGAAGGAGTCTTAAATATTCTTTTGCATTCACGGGAGAAGATAGGATTATTGAATCCTTGCTCAAAACCAAGATCACCTATAACGGTTTTTATGTGGACGTAGGGGCTAATCATCCAAAATTTCTCTCAAATACCTACAGCTTGTATAGAAAAGGATGGAGGGGTATATGCATTGATGCCAATAGCGAATTGATCAAAAAATACGCA
>NZ_AMGM01000156.1 GCF_000298295.1 Cecembia lonarensis LW9 | reverse complement strand
TTTAAACTATGTGATCCCGCTGGGGCTCGAACCCAGGACCCTAACATTAAAAGTGTTATGCTCTACCAGCTGAGCTACGGAATCATTGCGGTTTTGACTTGTTTTTCTTAAATCATTGCCGTAATTGGACTGCAAATTTAAGCTACTGATTTTAAAATGCAAAACCTAAACCGAATCTTTCTGACAAAATTATTGATATTTTTTATAGCCCTAATGCAAAGCTTTAACTGTCAAGCGGATACAAGCAGGCTAAATTTAGCAGATTCTTTGTTCGGTCAGCAGAGTTATCAAGAGGCATATGTTATTTATCAGGATTTACTTGAAAATGAAGGTGCTTTTTCTCCAGCTATGCTTCTAAAGATGGCATTTGTAGCGGAAGGGAAAGGAGATTTTTCAATGGCGAGTTATTATTTGGCTAAATATTACGACCAAAACCCAAACCCAAGGGTAATTACCAAAATCAAGACTTTGACAGAACAGGGCAATTTAAAAGGATATGAGGTCAGTGATTGGGAAAGATTAATCAAGTTTTTAACTGATTTCCAGTCTGAAATAACCGGCCTATTCTCATTTCTGTTGGTAGTTTCATTGATCCTTCTTTTCATATATAGAAAGAAGGCAGACCATACAAAATACTACCTCCCTACCCTCCTTTTCTTGATCCTGGCTTTTATTAGTAATAATTTTCTTAGCGAACCTAATACTGCAATTGTGACGGGTACACCCACGCTAATTATGGACCAACCGACAGCAGGCGGAAAATTATTGGATGTGGTAGATCCTGGTCATAGAGTTGTTGTCAAATCTTCAAAAGATATTTGGTATGAAGTCAAATGGGGCGAAAGGAAAGCTTATGTTAAAAAAGAACATGTGACAAGGTTATAAGTCAAAAATTCAAAGGATCAAGATTTTTGAAATGCCCATTCATCTTTATCTTTTTTTTGGCTTGTTCTATATCCCTTAAGACTGGAATAACTCTGGTTAAGTAAGCAATCAAATATCTTAATCGGTCTGCTTCACCATCCAGTTGTAATAGCTCATATTCTTCCTCTATTTTGAGTCCAATTTTATGGGAAAAAGTAAAAGAATCTACTTCAAGTGATTTAACTTCCAAATTCTGATCCATTAATCTAAAAAGCTCCCTGAGATAAAGGAGGTATTCAGCGTAAACACTTTTGGGTACTCTTGGATCATTAACGCGGTAATGCACCTTACCCGCAGCATAAAGTTTTCCATGCGCTGGATTATCAAAGGTAATCAAATCAAACACCCTTCTACCTATGGTTTTGATATCCATACGTCCATCCTCGTACGTATGGCTGATTTCTAAAAGCTGGACCTCAGTTCCAAAAGACATGAGGCGGTCTAAGTAAATGCCTATGCCAAACCTTCCTCCCTGCTCTTTTATATCATGAACAAGTTGCTTATATCTTGGTTCAAAAATGTGAAGGTTAAGCCGCTCTCCCGGAAAGGCTACTAATTTGAGAGGAAATATGGGAAGGTAGTCTGACATACCCTTATACAACCTGAAAATAGCCAATTGGTTGTTGAAAAGAGGGATTAATCCTGGAAGGCTTCTTCCCCAACTTTTTCGAATTCTTCTTGCAGGGAAACTATAGCTTCTGGAGAAGGGTATAATGTTTTAATTTTCTCTTTATATCCCTCATCAAAACCATCATGATTAAGAATATAATTTTTTGTGGCCAAAACTTGGTGTCCCAATCCACATTCAATGGCAAAACCATCTGCCGCTAATTCAGCCTCAACTACTTTTTGCTTGGAAACTAGATATTTAAAACCGAAACGCATCATATTGGTCGATGATCTGTCCAAATAATCCATAATATGCCCAAGTTCATGCCCTATCCAGCCAACTAATGCATCATTAGGAATTTCCTCAACTGGAATAACAACATCCCCAAAATTTAAAGCTCTGGTTATTTTTATTCTATATTTCCTTTTTTCTTTTCCATCAACAAACAAAGACAATACTTTTGGCTGTGCCTGCATCACAGACCCCTTGATTTTATCTTTAAATTCAAAATTAATGTGTACATCTCTCAAATCGGGAAAATGGGAAAGTGCTTCCATAACAGGCTCCATAATTTCCAATGGAATTGTTTTGTTTTCAAATACGATAAAATCGTCTGTAGATTGCTGCTCTATTTGAAAGGTGTAGGGGTGATTATTTAATCCGTGAAGAAGTAATGGGTTTCCCAAAAGGACTGCCCAAATCAATAATAAATACATGAATATTAAATTGTTTGTGGTTAGTATATAAAAAATAAACCAGCATTCCTAAGACATTGTTCCTTAAAACAAAAAAAAGAGAGGCGAGGCCTCTCTTTCCTTACATCCAATATGAAATAAATAGAATCAAGATTTATTGGCAATGAAGGTTAATAAGTCAAGCACCTTGTTGGAATACCCCATTTCATTATCATACCAGGAAACCACCTTAACGAAAGTGTCACTTAATTGAATCCCAGCACCTGCATCGAAGATTGAAGTTCTTGCATCTCCATTAAAATCAGTTGAAACAACGGAATCTTCCGTATATCCCAAAATACCTTTCAAATTGGTTTCGGAAGCTTCTTTCATTTTTGCGCAAATTTCTTGATAAGATGCCGGTTTTTTCAGTCTTACGGTAAGGTCAACTACAGAAACATTTGGTGTAGGCACCCTAAAGGCCATACCTGTCAGTTTACCGTTCAGTTCAGGAATCACCTTCCCTACAGCTTTAGCAGCACCTGTAGATGATGGAATGATATTCTGGGAAGCACCTCTGCCGCCTCTCCAATCTTTAGCAGAAGGACCATCTACAGTCTTTTGAGTTGCAGTAACGGCATGCACTGTGGTCATCAAACCCTCTTCGATACCCCAATTATCATTCAAAACCTTAGCTAGCGGAGCAAGGCAATTGGTTGTACAAGAAGCATTCGAAACAAAGTTCATGTCAGTCGTATATTTATCATGATTGACACCCATTACAAACATTGGGGTATCATCCTTAGATGGGGCAGACATGATTACTTTTTTTGCACCTGCATCAATATGACCTTGGGCGCTATCTTTTGTCAAAAATATACCTGTTGACTCTACTACGTAATCAGCACCTACTTCACCCCACTTCAGATCAGCGGGGTTTTTCTCCGCACTCACCCTAATTTCGTTTCCGTTGACCACAAGTTTACCATCCTTTACTTCGACAGTTCCATCAAATCTACCGTGGGTGGAATCATATTTCAGCATGTAAGCAATATAATCAACATCAATCAAGTCATTGATAGCTACAACTTGTACTTCAGGCCTTGATTGCGCAGCTCTGAAAACCAGTCTACCGATTCTTCCGAATCCATTGATACCTACTTTAATTTTGCTCATAGTTTTTTTATTTGTTAATATAATTTTTACACTTTAAAAAGAAAGATTAGTTTCAAAATTTTGGAGGCTGATCTGAAAACAGATTCCTCTTATAAAATTACCAAATTAATTTTGCCCACCAAAATATTTAAACACTTGAGAATGAATCCCTTAATCCTTTATTTGAAATACAATCGATTGCAGATTGGTTTACTCCTCAACAAGCAGCTGATTATCAGCTTAATAATTAAAAGGAATAAAAAA
>NZ_AMGM01000155.1 GCF_000298295.1 Cecembia lonarensis LW9 | reverse complement strand
CCTCGCTTCTCCGCCCCTCCGCCCTTCAAAAAAACTTGGCAACCTTATCATGATCTACCCTGAACAACTGAACCTTGAACCTTGAACAATTGAACAATTGAAAGAGCCAAGGCAAAAGGCAAAAGGCAAAAGTGTTTGAGCTTGGATGGTTTGGGAGGATTGTTTTGTATGGGTTTAGGACGCAGAAAGCGTCCAATACCAAAGGTTATTTACCCCGGGTAAAACCCGGTGGTTGAAGCTAGTTTAAGTCCCCGGTCCGCCCAACTCCGGTAGGAGTTGAATTTAACTGGATAAGTGGTTGAAAAGTTTCGCTTTTGAAATTTAACCACCGATGGATGAGGGGTGATAATGTAGAATGAAGAGTGATGAATGAAGAATGGTTCGGAGCTTGGATGGTTTGGGAGGCTGGTTTTTTATGAGTCCAAGTCTGAAGACTTGAACTAAGGTTTTTAGCCACTAATTACACACCTGTCTGCCACAGGCAGGAATTACACGAATTGGGTTGATTTAAGGCTGTTTAGGGGTCTTGGAGTTTTGTTGTGGTCAAAGCCATAAAGGGAAAAAAGAATTAGGCGCAGGCTTACGAATTTCCGCTAATGTTCCGTTTCCAAATGCGGGTCAGACAATCTTGGAGTGTCCCCTTCGCTTGTTCGCATCTCCGCCCCTTCGCCCTTCAAAAAAAGCTTGGCAACCTTTAATGATCCGACCTTGAACCCTCCGAAATCCTTCGGAGCAAGTTTGAACTTTGAACTTTGAACACTGAACACTGAACAATTAAACCTTTAACAATCCAAAGCTCCGCGGTCATTATGTAAAAGGTTAAGAGTTAACGGTTAACGGTTAACATTTAACAACAAAAAAGCTTGGCAAGCTTTAATGATCCGACCTTGAACAACCCAAAGCTCTCCGGTCATAATGTTAACGGTTAACATTTAACATTTAACCTTTAATCTTTAACCCTCAGAAATACTTAGGAGCAAGCTTGAACAACGAAACCCTCTTCTCGCTACCATATTTTGATAAGTGACACTTTAAATTTAAAAACTGAAACCATGCGTGAGCGTTTAATGGCCAACTTTGACTTACAAGAAAGCAGATTGCCTGAGCCTTTAAACCACAACAATGAAATCACTATTAAAAAAGATATTCAGTAACAGATATAAGGAGCGTTACAACTATTACCATTTAGAATACCAAAGTAATTTTGCCGAGTCATCCGTCTATAAGGAAAGGTTGCTGACATTCAAACAGGAAAGACAAAAAGTAACGCAGGCTATATTACCCTTGCTCCTAAATAAGGATGAAAGTTGGGATAAGCTCCAATTTCCCGACAAAAAAGCTGACATTACGGTTAACTTGGATTATGGTTTCCGTATTCAGGTTTATCGGACCTACTTTCATGGCATAAAAGCCAAAATTGAATGGCATTCATTTAATGAAAAAATATTTTTGATTCGCTTTCGCTTTCAGTTTCTCGATGAGGAACAAAGTAATAAACTGAAGGAATTGCTGCACAATTGTTTTTTATTTAATACTACCGATAGCATTTGTTTACAAGATCCTTCCGGGCTAAGGTTGGATATTGAGGAAAGTACAACTGAACACTACTTTTGGATTTACCCAAAGGGATCGGATTTGGGTTTTATGGCAGATCATTTACAAAAAAGTGCCGATTGAAGGATTGGCTGATGCTCCGAAAGTACTTTTGGATTATAAGAAGTATTTTACAAATAGAGCCCCTCAGTGTTTAAGTATGCTTGAGTTGTGCATGGGCTTAGTGATTGGTTTCCTCCCAAAGTTTTCTCATATATGTCTTTCTATATTGAAAAGTTCCTGTATTTCCCTAATGCTAAACATCATTGGGCAATACTTGTGCTTTCATGTTTTTGTATTGGGCTGTCCCATGCTGTTTACGGTTTCAATTGTCCGGAACTGAAGTCCTTGGAATCCGAATTTCTTCCCAAAAAACCAGAGGAAGCATTGGAACGGTTGATCCATCTGCAGGAATTCTATCAAACTGAAACAGCGTATAACTGCCGTGTGGAATATTGGTTCCTTCTTGGCAAGACCTACTATTTTTTACAGCAATATAACCTGTCCAGTTTTTATTACCAAAGGGTCATTGACTCCTACGAGGATCGGGAGGCCGACCTTGATATGCTCAAAAAAGTGTACAATAATTTGGGAGTAAATCAGGAATTGATGCGGTTTTACGATAAGGCCATTCAAAATTATTACAAGAGTCTTATTTATGAAATGGAGCTGGGAGATTCTACAGGAATTTACATGACCAAAATCAATTTGGGGCTTGCCTATTCGCGCTTTGATATGATGGATTCCGCCTATATGCATACCCAGGAAGCGCACCGATATTTTGCAGGGCAGGAGGATTGGGAAAACTATTTTCTGGCCCACCAAAATCTGGCGATTATTTATCGTTGGAAAGGGAATTATGACCAATCCAACCTATTTTTTTTAGAAGCTTTACAGTATTACCGCCTGCAGGAAGATGAATTTAATCAGGCAAAACAGGTAGCTGAACTTTTCAGCAATATGCTGAAATTGGGAAAAATAGAGCAGGCTTCCTATTACCTGAATTTGCTTAAGTCCTATGTAAAGTCTGATGTTTCTCCCTATTTGAAGGGACTGTTTTTGGAAAAGTCAGGCAGTTGGTTGGAGCATGCCGGCTGCTTTCAAGATGCCCTAGAGGCCTATAAAGAGGCATATGAGGCTTATGCTGCAATTGGTTTTTCGGTGAATAATTTTTATTTGTTGGAGAAAATGATGGGCATTCAGTTTGATTTAGGTGATAAAGAGGGCTTTGAAAACAATCTGAAGAGTTACACGGAGCAGCAAAATGAGCAAATCCATTCGGATATAGGGCGGACTATTTCTGAATACACGAGCATTTATGCACAGTTGATGAAAGAGAACGAATTGTTTTACGAAAACCTGCTGCTTGACCGAAAACTTTCTACCTACCGTTGGTGGATCAGCTATTTGATTACCTTGATTTTATTGCTTACGGCATTTTATATCTTTCGAAAGCGACTGGGTAAGTACATCTTTAAGCTGCGGGAAAGTCAGCGAAAAATCAACGAACTCGAAACCAAGATTCAGTATTTTGAGCAGGATCAGTTGGGAGATCTGTATGTGCAAATTCTGGAACACATACGCCAAAATTTTAAAAATCCTGATTTAAGTCTAGAGACGCTGACCAAGGTGATGGGCTCCAATCAGACTTATGTCTCCAGGGCAATCAATGTGCATGCGGGCATGGGACTTCCCAAACTGTTGAATAGGGAACGGGTAATGTATGCAAAGTCCTTGTTGGAAGAAGGAAGAGATGTGGAGGAAGTGTTTGTGGAAGCAGGCTTTTCAAGCAAGAGCTCCTTTTTCCGGTACTTTAAGGCTTTTCTAGGAAATACGCCCAAAGCTTATCAGGAGGAGTTTTTGAGTAGGAAGGGATAGGGGGCCGGAAGGAGGATGTTGGAAGTGGGATTTCGGAAGGCGGATTTCGGAAGTGGAAAGATAGAAACCATTCAGGAGTTAAGGGATTTAAGGATTTCATTAAGGAAATTGTTTGAAATCTTATCATGATCTGACCCTAATTTAGAATGTAGAATGCTGAATGAAGAGTGAAGAATGTGGTGCTTTGATTGTTTCAGAGCCTTTTTCTGATT
>NZ_AMGM01000154.1 GCF_000298295.1 Cecembia lonarensis LW9 | reverse complement strand
TAAAAAACCCCTTGGCTGCCAAGCCAAGGGGTTTTTGTTTTAATACGCAACAACCAACTAATGCACAGCACATAACTGCGGAAGCAAAAGATAATAAGGCCTAAGCACCTTTATTTCTTAGGCCCTGTCAACTGTCGACAGGGCTTTATTTTATTAGAAAATATAACCTTTGGCCACAATCAAATCACTGTCTTATTTGCTATTTTTTTGACAAAATACTGCTGATAGTCAAGTATTTATAAAAAAAATACGAATTTTTATTGAGTAGCGGAAAAAGATAATTTTTTAATGTAAAAGTTAAATTTATAGGTCATAAGCACCACTTTAAGATATTTATTTTGAAATTAAGGATTATTAATTATTTGATCATTTTCTTAAATTAAATACACTTCAAACCATCTTTTACGCTTTTTATATACTTTTATTTGTTTTTTACATACTTTTTTTGCAGTTTACTTTACTTTATTAATATAACTAAACTAAAACAGATATGATTAAGCCCTATTTAACAAAGCTCCGAGGCCTGGGATTGGCCTTGTTGAGCACTGCGTTGCTTTTTTCCTGCAACCAGATAGAATCTTTCTCCCCAGATGATTTGAATAGTAATTCAGAAGAAATGGCAGGTTCATTTGGTCTCGACCCGTTTGGGTTGGGAAATGAGAGTGCGTTTGTACTTGAAGAGTGGATGAGTTGTGATGAACATTGCATTGAAGAAGATGGAACCTACTTTTTTACCTTAACTGCAAAAGATTATCAAAATGGTGAAACTGTTGAAATTAGAACATATAACACCTTAACCGAAATTGTATATGTATTCTCCAGTACAACAGATTTAGTTAGTATTAAAGTTGGTAATGGGGCAATTGAGGCAGCAAATGTAAACCCGGAAACTGGAACTGCCGAAAGAAGATTCCCATTGGATGCTGCCTGGGAAGCATGCGATTTGGTGGAAAGAACATTTGAAGTTAGGCGAACCGCTGGTGTAGGAGGCGGAAGTGGTGTTTCAGTTTCTCTCAAAAGCTCATACGAATTAGTCGGTATTTGTACCTTTTCTTCGATTGAATCTGATTTTGAGGAGGTATGTGAGGATGATTCATTTACCATTACCGCATCTGTGTCTTCTTCAGGTGATTTCAAAGGTGGAAAGATTCAGATCAAAGATGAAAATGGAAATATTCTTGCGGAAGCGGATGTTACCGAAACAAATAAAAAAGTTACCTATACAGTGGATCCTGCGAGCCTAGGCTCTTATTCTTTCACATCTCACTATATTGGTAAAGGATCAAATGGTTATAACGATAGCTCTTCTGAAGAACTCACTGTAAATGTAATAGAATGCAATGAGGATTGTGAAGAGGATTTTGGATATGAAGCTGATGAGGCTTTAAGTACAATTACATTTACTTTCACACCTACAGAAGATATAACTGGCGCTAATTTAGTATTTACTTTTGCTCAGTCAGCAGTGGTAAGTATGGAAGGTTTCTCAGCTGTTGGTGCAACCATGCAGGCCACTATGGATTTGGAAGCATGCGAAACTTACACTTTTACAGCAAATATTGAGGAATTACGATGCACCGGAACCGGGCAAAGCACAGTAAATGTTTGGACAGATTTCAAAGTCAACGATGAATCTAAGAAAAATGAAGATACACCAAATATCGTTTGGGCCTGTCAGGAAGATGAGTAGTTGATTGACAGCGTATTAAAACCCCCTGGATATTTCTCGGGGGATTTTTATTTATTTCTTTTCATTGAGCCAATAGCATTTTTATGATTCTTTATTCCGCCTCCTGCAGATTAATTCTTCCACAAAAAAATTAAATGAATCTTAAGTGATATAATTCAAAATTCTTACCCCGAACTAAAGGATGTTGGTGATTCTTTTATCAAATGGATTAATAATGTCCGCCGCGACAGATGAACTTAAATTCACTTATACACGCCGAAGCGTAAAAATTCTACGGCACATTCCTCATTTATCATTTCCCACCTTTCAAAAATTGAAAAAAAGACGCTTAAAAAACCTCAGGTATATTGTTACAACCTGAATCTATTATATGC
This sequence comes from Cecembia lonarensis LW9, assembly GCF_000298295.1. Lineage (GTDB taxonomy): Bacteria > Bacteroidota > Bacteroidia > Cytophagales > Cyclobacteriaceae > Cecembia > Cecembia lonarensis. Next base: position 1,660 of record NZ_AMGM01000154.1, on the reverse strand, counting down.
TTTTTAAAGGTTTCACACCTGACATAAATAAACTTTACCCGTATTTCCAATACACTTTTTTATTATTCAAATTACTTTTTATGCATTATGAAATCTTATTTTTTAAAAAAATTAAAAAATTTCTTTTAGCTGAAAAATGGCCTAATTAAGCCAAAAAAGGCTTTTTTGATGATTTTGTCATTTTTATTCTATACATTTTTATGTTTTTTATATACTCTTTTTTGCATTTAATATTCTTTTTATTAACTTAGCAGCATCGATTAACATTTTTATAACAAATAGACCATGAAAAATTTAATGACAAAATCAAAAAGTATCTTGGTGCTGGGAGTGGCAACCATGATGCTGTTTTCCTGTGAAATGACGGAACCTATGGCTCCTGCAGAAAGAACTATGGAAGCTGAGGAGATGATGGCCGGTAGTGCCTTCAATCTTTCCGGATTCGGGATGGGCATGGAAAATACCAGAAGCTATGCAGATGCAGATTGCAGTGTGGATTGTATCGAGGCAGGTTCCGGGGAATATTTTGTGATGGCTGATTCCAAAAGTTCATCGGTTGGTGGTGGCCAAAATGTAAACACGAAGGAGGTCAGCTACAGGGCTTACAATACCGAAACCCATTTCATTGTAGAAGTAGATTATGACATCATTTCGGGTAGATCCAATGCAGAGGCCGATATCACCATCACTATTGATGGAGACCAAAAATTTATAGGTAAAGTAGCAAAAGGAAGCACTGTATCTCATAGCATTGCCCTTCCATCGGGATGGAAGGCATGTGATGAAATTAATTTCTCCATCCTCCAAGAAGAATTAGGCACTCCAATTACTTTCGATGAAAATTATTCTCTTTTTGCCGTATGCGAAGAAGCATGTGATAATTCCCTAAGCTATGTAGACAATGGGGACGGAAGCTATACCTTCTCTTTTACGCCCAGATCCAGCATGACTGATGCCCACTTGGTATTCACTTTTGCACAAGGTGTTACAGTAGGTGGCGATCTGGCCTCTTGGGATGGAGCTGGTGTAACCAGACAAAAAACCATGAACCTAAGCGCGATGGCTACTTATGAGTGGACTGTAGAATTAGAGGCCAACTGCCCTGGCACCGGCCAACCAAGAGCCAACCTTTGGACAGATTTCACTGTCAATAGTGAATCCAAAAAATGCGACTTGGAAAATATTGTAATATCCTGCAGATAATATTGTTTGATAAGCCCTAGTTAAAGTACAAAGCCCTGTTTTTTCCAGGGCTTTTTTTGTTATAACTAAGCCTGAAAGGCTGTCCTGTGACAACCCAGACTGCAGCCTGCGGAAGTCTGGGACACCAGCACAACACGAAACCAGAGGCCTGTAGGGCCGATCGCATTCCAATCAACATAAAAACTTTTTCTATCAATGATCGGTCTTTCAGACCTCTTGGGGTAAATACGATTGCCTTACCCGGGACTTCATCCCGGGCTGGTACAGATCGGCCCTCCAGGCCTTATCCTCCATCCCAAACAATCCGGGAATACAGAAAGCACCTCCACTCCAAAAAAATTCTGAAGTCCGGGAAAGCCTGTTCAATCCAAGCCCTATCATTCATTGATTATCAGATTCGAATTTTTAACCCCATAAGCCTATGGAAACGGAACAACAAAGCCTGAAAGGCTGTCCC
>NZ_AMGM01000153.1 GCF_000298295.1 Cecembia lonarensis LW9 | reverse complement strand
ATTTAGGGATTCATTAAGGTAATTCCTTGAAGTTGTGACAAAACAACCCCGATAGGGGTTTAATCCCTTAAGGGTATTTGCCCCGGGTGCAACCCGGGATTGAGAGGTAATTTTGATATTCGGGAATCCCGACTCCAAGGGAGTCGAACTTTAGATAAGAAAATAAAATAAGTGTCAAGTATTTTCAGGATGAGACAAAGGATTTTGGCAAGGAATGCCCTGTAGGGGCAGCTTTTTGAGATAGTTCATGAAGTGTAACCTAGGTCACAATTTAGATAGTCACAGCTTTTTATCTTTGTTTATCGTAGAATTAATAGTACCCAATTAGACCCAACTATGCGTTACTTATTCACCACATTATTTCTGGTTTTTGTCTCATTCACCACCTTGATGGCCCAGTTTGACCAAATGATCAAACCGGCCAAAATGGAGCAGGTCACCATCAAGCAGTTTGAAGACGATGGATTGGCCCATTTCAGCTATGCTGTCCATGTGGACGACCAAATGTATCTGGTGGATCCAGGAAGAGATCCCCAGCCTTATTACGATTATGCGAAATCTGTAAACGCCAACATCGTTGGTGTAATCAATACCCATCCCCACGCGGACTTTGTCAGTTCCCATCTGGAAATCCATCAGACTACTGGGGCTACTATTTTTGTCAGTAAGCTGGTAGGCGTCCGCTATCCCCATCAGTCCTTTGATGAAGGGGAAGTTATCACACTTCCCAAGGGTGTAAGGCTTAAGGCCATTCATACTCCCGGTCATTCCCCTGATGGAATAAGCATTGTTGTCGAAGAAAATGGTAAAGATGTGGCTGTTTTCACAGGAGATACCCTTTTCATTGGAGATGTTGGAAGACCGGACCTGAGAGAAAGTGTGGGAAATATCATGGCCCAACGGGAGGAATTGGCCAGAATGATGTATTACAGTACCAGAGAGAAATTAATGGTCTTGGATGATGATGTCATTGTTTACCCCGCGCATGGAGCAGGTTCTCTTTGTGGGAAAGCCATTTCTGCAGAAAAAAGCAGCACCATTGGGCAAGAGAAACTGACCAATTATGCCTTGCAGGAAATGAGTGAGGAGGAATTTGTTGAATTATTGCTCGCGGATCAGCCTTTCATTCCTAAATATTTTCCTTTCAATGTGGATGTGAACAGGGTAGGAGCATTGCCCTATCAAGCATCCAAAGAAGCTGTCAGGAGATTAGAAAGAAATCAGCACTTGCCTTTGAATGCCGTCGTGATTGATGGCCGTAAGCAGGATGTGTTTAAATCCTCCCATGTAGAAGGAGCGATCAATATCATGAATGGAGCCAAGTTCGAAACTTGGCTAGGAAGTTTGCTGGCGCCATATACCTCTTATTACCTGATTGCAGAAAGTCGGGCAAGCTTGGAGGAGTTGATCTCCAAAGCAGCCAAAATCGGATATGAGACTTTTATCGCAGGGGCCTTTGTCTATGATGAAAAGGATGGCAGTCAGATGGCCATATTTAAAAAGGAGTCCTTTGATGCCAATCCCGACCTCTTTACCATTGTTGATATCAGAAATGCAGGTGAAGTGGCCCAAGGAAAAGTCTTTGACAAGGCCATCAATATTCCATTGCCCGAGTTGATGCAAAGGGCAGGTGAAATTCCAACAGATAAACCCATAGTGGTGCATTGTGGTACCGGATACCGCTCCGCAGCTGGCAGCAGTATCATTCAAAACGCTTTGATAAATTCACAAGTCCTGGATATGAGTGCGTTTATCCTTGACTATAAATGACATTAGTTGTGGTTTATGGGAGTACCGAAAGAGGGCAATCAGGTGGATTGTCCTTTTTCTTTAACTTTATGAAATTAAACGATGGAAAAGTATATCAAAATCATTCTTGATTCTTATTACGGTTACTGGAATTACCTGGTCAATGAGATGTTTTACCCTTCTTGGACCAATTATTTCTGGTGGTTGTTAGGCTTGTCTGTTGGGGTATGGTTGTTGGAAATTTTCTTTCCCTGGCGGAAAAAACAAGCCATTTTCAGAAAGGACTTTTGGTTGGATGGCTTCTACATGTTCTTCAATTATTTCCTTTTCTCTTTGATTGCCTACAATGCCATATCCAATGTGGCTGTGGAGGCATTTAACGATTTCTTGGGAATTTTTGGGGTGGAAAATTTGGTGGCTCTGCAGGTGGAATCCTGGCCCAGATGGGGACAATTCCTTTTACTTTTTTTGGTGGCTGATTTCATTCAGTGGAATGTGCACAGGTTGTTACATCGGGTTCCTGCACTTTGGGAATTCCATAAGGTGCACCATTCGGTGGAGGAGATGGGTTTTGCTGCCCATTTGAGGTTTCACTGGATGGAGACCATCATTTACAAAACCGCCCAATATATACCTTTGGCGATGATTGGTTTTGGGCTGGAGGATTTCTTTATCGTGCATATTTTTGCAACGGCCATTGGACATTTGAACCATGCCAATTTAAGAATAACTTATGGTCCGCTGAAGTATATCCTCAATAACCCCATCATGCACCTATGGCATCATGTAAAAGCTTTGCCTAAGGACAGAAAGTATGGGGTGAATTATGGGATAACATTAAGTCTTTGGGATTACCTTTTTGGTACGGATTACATACCCCATGAGGGCAGGGATGAAGCCTTGGGTTTTGACGGTATGGAAGCATTTCCCAAGACCTTCTGGACGCAGGTCAGCTATCCTTTTGTGAAGCAAAAAAATAAAGACAGGTTTAATACCCCTCAGGTTGTCGATGATTTGAGGAAAGCAACGATAAAAGTAAAAAAATGAAAGCAGCGATCAATAATTGGAGGTTTGTCATTCTGATGAGTTTGACCTTGGGGCTGGCACCCTTTGTGCCTGAACCACATATCTGGGGCAAGATCAAGTGGATTGCCGGTGGGGCCAAAGGAATGGCTGCACTGGATTGGTTCGATTTTGTTTTCCATGCCATTCCCTGGGTGTTACTGATCAGGTTAAGTGTGCTGCAGCTGACCGGGAAGTTGAAAAAGGAAGCCCTGGATGTGAAGTAAGCGGTTGAAATTTTGGTCTTAACCAAGGGAAAAAGTTTTATTTCATTTAGAATGTACATTGATTAGGAGATAAGGCCTGAAAGGCTGCACTTTGCCAACCCAGACTGAAGCTTGCGGAAGTCTGGGCATGGCAAATTATATATTATCACAGAGGCCTGAAGGGCCGATCTTTAATCCCATACGTATTTCTCATCGAAATTAATTTGATACTCCTTTAAAAATAGCCTGAATTCGTCTTCAAAACTTAATTTTGCATGATGTTCTGGTTGTCTTTGAATATATTCTTTTACAATATCTAACTTTGATTGACTTGTTGAAAAGACGCCATACCCATTCTGCCATTCAAAACTTTTTTGACCATTGGATTTCATCCAAGCAGAGCTTGAGGTTTTTGTCTTTTGTACTAATTCGGAAATAGTCATTGTCCTAGGTAACTCACATAGAATATGAACATGCTCTGGATTGGCATAAATCTTATGAACGTATGATTTTTGGTTTACCAAAAGCTTTGTAATGTAGGCCTGAAGTGCTGGTCTGATATTTTCAGAAATAATCCGCTCTCGTCTTTTGGTTGAAAAGACAAGATGGATATAAATTTTAGATAATGACTGAGGCATATTTAAAAAACTTAAAAATTGAATTCAAAATTAAAACCCCCAAAGCTTAAATAATTATTTTAAACGGATATTTCCGATTAATTTTTGATCGGTCCTTCAGACCTTTGGGATTGGGTTAATTTCTAA
>NZ_AMGM01000152.1 GCF_000298295.1 Cecembia lonarensis LW9 | reverse complement strand
AGTGGCAGTGTAGGTTACCGTAGTGCTGCCTACAGGGAAGAAGCTTCCCGGCTCAAAGTTGCTGGTCAGGTTCACTGAACCACTGTTATCGGTAGCGGTCGGTGCCGTCCAGTTGACAATGGCCCCGCAGCTTCCCGTATCGTTGGATACAGAGAAGTCCGCAGGACAGTCGCTGATGACCGGATCTTCGGTATCGGCACTTTCGGTCACGGTCACTGTAAAGCTGCAGTCGACACTGTTGCCGGAAGCATCGGTAGCCCTGTAGGTCACTGTAGTGGTTCCGATCGGGAACACTGAACCGCTTGCAGGTCCGCTGATCAGCAGGACACTTGGCGTGCCGCAGTTATCGGTAGCGGTAGGCTGCGCGTAAGTCACCACAGCCCCTGTTTCCCCGAAGGCCACCGTGGTGCTGATATCTGCAGGACAGGTGATCACCGGAGCTTCGGTATCGGTCACGGTGACGGTCTGTATTACAGGATCCGCTTCATTGCCTGCCGCATCTTCTGCCGTCCAGGTGATGGTGGTGGTGCCCAATGGATAGGCATCATTGAGTGCCAGTCCGTCACTTCTTGTTCCTATGGCCAGAAGACCGGTAGAACAGTTGTCGTTCACTGCAGGAACAGGAATATTGATAATGGCTTCACAGCTTCCTGCAGGAGCTGCCTGGGCTATCGGGCTGATTGCTGCAATCACTGGTTTCTGGTTATCGCTAACAGTCACAGCAAAGCTGCAGATTGCGGTATTTCCTGCCGCATCAGTGGCGGTATAGGTCACTGTAGTGCTGCCCACAGGGAAGAAGCTTCCCGGCTCAAAGTTGCTGGTCAGGGTCACTGAACCGCTGTTATCGGTAGCGGTCGGTGCGGTCCAGTTGACAATGGCCCCACAGCTTCCCGCATCATTGGATACGGAGATGTCCATTGGACAGTCGCTGATTACCGGATCTTCGGTATCGGCATTTTCGGTGACGGTGACCGTAAAGCTGCATTCTGTGGAATTTCCTGCCTCATCGGTAGCCCTGTAAATCACTTCAGTGGTACCTATAGGGAATACTGAACCGCTGTTAAATCCTGCTACCAATTGAAAATCTATGACACCGCAATTGTCGAATGCTGTCGCATTATCATAAAACACAGCTTTACCGCTTTCATTCAGATCAGCCTCAACCTCAATGTTTCCAGGGCAGATGATAAATGTCGGTGCCAGGTTATCAATTACGATCACCGTTTGTGTTACAGGATCGGATTGGTTACCGTTTAAATCAGTGGCCACCCAACTGATAACAGTCTCACCTACGGGATATCCGTTGACAAGGGAAAGTCCATCACTTCTTGTGCCTGTAAAGAAAAATTCCACTGAACAGTTATCTGTAGCATTAGGGAAAGGAACAGTCTCAAAAGACTGACAGAAGTTTACATCTGCGGATAAAGTGATGGGAGCAGGTGGTAGGATTACCGGTTTTTCATTATCGGTTACTGTCACAATAAAGCTGCAGACAGAGGTATTTCCTGCCGCATCGGAGGCGGTATAGGTCACGGTAGTGCTGCCCACAGGGAAGAAGCTTCCCGGCGCAAAGTTGCTTATCAGGTTCACTGAACCGCTGTTATCGGTAGCGGTTGGTGCCGTCCAGGTCACCACGGCCCCGCAGCTTCCCGGATCGTTGGATACAGAGATGTCCGCAGGACAGTCGCTGATTACCGGATCTTCAGTATCGGCATTTTCGGTGACGGTGACCGTAAAGCTACAGTCAGTGCTGTTTCCTGCCCCATCGATTGCCCTGTAAGTCACTGTAGTGGTACCTACAGGGAATACTGATCCACTGTTTAATCCGGATATCAATTGAAAATCAATGACAACACAATTGTCCAATGGTATCGGCATATCATAAAATACAGCTTTACCGTTTTCATTCAGATCAGCCTCAACCTCAATGTTTCCAGGACAAGAAAAAAATGTCGGTGGCAGATTATCGATTACGATAACTGTTTGTTCCACAGGGTCGGAAACATTTCCGTTTTGGTCGAATGCTGTCCAACTGATGACGGTTTCTCCAATTGGATATCCGTTTACCAGGCTTAATCCATCACTTCGGGTTCCGAAGAAAGTAAATTCTGATGAACAGTTATCCGTAGCATTGGGGAAAGGAACAGTCTCAAAAGACTGACAGAAGTTTACATCTGCGAATAGCGTAATGGGGGCCGGTGGGAGAATGACCGGTTTTTCCCTGTCATTAACAGTAATGTATTGTTCTACTTCCTGGGCCTGATTGCCAGAGGCATCTTGGGTTGACCAAGTGATTGTGGTAAAACCAATAGGATAAGGATCATTTAAGGACAATCCATCGTCTCGGACACCTACCAAAACAAGGGCAGTATCACAGTTATCAGTAACTGCCGGAGGCACGATGGAAACCAAAGCCTCACAATTTCCAGGATCGGTATTTACCTCTATATGCACAGGCCAATCAATCACAGGTTTTTCTGAATCCGTGATTACGATGGTCTGTATAAAATCATCTGCCGCAATACCCGAATCATTTACTGCTGACCAGGTGATGGTCGTGGTGCCCACAGGATAAGGGGCATCCAGAGCCAGCCCGTCACTTCTGACCCCGTTAGGTTCATAACTTCCGCAGTTATCAAAAGCAGATGCTGAAACTGTACCAAGATTGAACAAGGTGGCAAAGCAGGTTCCGGCATTATTGACCTGGGTATAAAACTCTGTGCCGACAATCACCGGTTTTTCGGTATTGATCACCGTGACATCGAAACTGCAGATGGAAGTATTTCCTGATGCATCGGTAGCAGTGTAGGTCACTGTGGTGGTTCCTACATGGAAGAAGCTGCCTGGCAGTTTGTCAGTAAACAGGGAAGCGAATCCGCTGTTGTCGGTTGCGGTGGGTTCAGTCCAGCTGACGATGGCCCCACAACTTCCCTCATCATTGAATACAGTGATGTTTTCTGGGCAGTCGCTGATGACGGGAGCTTCGGTATCTTCACCTTCCAAGACTGTGACTGTAAAGCTGCATTCAGTGGAATTGCCAGAGGTATCAGTAGCCCTATAGGTCACAGTGGTGATGCCAATGTTGAAAAAGGTTCCGCTTTCAAATCCAGTGATTAGCTGTAGAGCTGGTTCTCCGCAATTGTCAGAAACTATGGGCAGGTCGTAGAAAACTTCTACTCCATTGGCTGCTACCGGAGCGGTGACGGTGATATCTGTGGGACAGGTAATCTGTGGTGCTTCGGTATCTAGTACAGAGATGGTCTGGAAAATTTCTTCAGCCTGGTTTCCGGAAGCATCCTCAGCGCTCCAGGTGATGCTGGTAATGCCTACCGGGAAGGGTGCATTAAGTGCCAGTCCATCACTTCTGATGCCAAAAGGAACAATACCCGTATCACAGTTATCCGTTACTTCGGGCAGGGGCAGGTTGATGTCCGCTTCACAGGAACCCGGGTCAGTATTTACCTGTATATCCCCGGGATTCATGATAACCGGCGCTTCAGTATCTATGATCAGGATTTCCTGGGTCTGGGTGGTGGTGTTACCGGCGGCATCGGTATAGGTCCAGGTGATGATGGTGCTGCCCTGTGTAGTAATCGGGAAGAGACTTTCATCGGTCGTGCCTTCGATGGTTCCATCCACATTATCCGTGGCGGTAGGGATGGTCAGGTCTGCGAGGTTCACCACACACTGTGCTTCGAAGACCGGTAATTCTTCAAGGTCAGGTTCCGGGGCCTCCGTATCCGGGGCAGGACCTACGGTATTCTGAAGACGGTTGATCCTGACCCGGCTGACCCCATCGTAGGAAGTGAAATCTCCCCCGATGATGAGCTTCCCATCCGATTGGATAGCGGTGGTCAAAATTTGAGAGTTCGCCCCCGTGCCGGGATTAAAATCTGTATCGAGGCTGCCGTCCCCATTCAGACGGGCGATGAAGTTTCTTGCCACGCCGTTGTATTCAGTGAAAATTCCCCCGATGATGATCTTCCCGTCTGCTTGGATAGCGGTGGTGAAAACGAAACTGGTCGCCCCCGTGCCGGGATCAAAAGAAGTATCGAGGCTGCCGTCCGGGTTCAGCCGGGCAATTTGGTTTCTTGCTACTCCGTTGTATAGGGTGAATTGTCCCCCGATGATGAGCTTCCCGTCCGATTGGATAGCGGTGGTCAAAATTTGAGA
>NZ_AMGM01000151.1 GCF_000298295.1 Cecembia lonarensis LW9 | reverse complement strand
AAAGTGGGATTTCGGAAGGTAGGATGGAGTCTGTCTGACGATCAGTCAGGCGTTAAAAAATGATCCCTTTGGTCCCGATAGAGGGATTTAGCGACAGGCTGTCCCGAGAGCAAAGCGATTCGGGAGGCCAGGTTACAGTGGAGTAGAAAACCATTAGGAGTTAAGGTTTTAAGGGATTCATTAAGGCAATTGCTTAAAATAGTGACAAAATAACCCCAATAGGGGTTTAATCCCTTAAGGGTAGGGGTAAAACCCGGGGTTGTGAAGCAATTATTATATTCGGGAATCCCGACTCCAAAGGAGTCGAACTCAAGGGAAGAAAGTATAATAAGTGTCAACCATCTTCAGGACGGGACAGGGAATTTCGGAAGTAGGAAGGCGGATTTCGGAGGGCTGTGACACGGAACAATTAAGTAAAGGGTTTCATTAAGAGCCAAGTAAAAAGGTAAAAGGCAAAAGGCAAAAGGCAAAAGGGAAAAGGGAAATGTCAAAAAAAGTGGATTTCGGAAGTTGGATTAGAGTGTCCCGTATGGATTTTAGAATTTGAGATTTTTTTAAATAGCACATTTCCCGTGAAACCAACTTTTCAGTTTGACGTAATTAGCCGTTAAGAACCGCTTAGATTTTAGCCTCATTTTTATTGGGAGACTGAACAAATAAGGGGTGATCCATTGATTCCTTAACAACAAACAGCACTACTATGGAAAAAGTAAAAGAAGTAATCGAAAATTTAGGCCTTCAATATGTGGAAGAAGGTGCGCAGGACATCGTGACTTATGATGATGTGAATGCTGCTCAGCAAGCTTGGTGTGATGCGCTTGTCAAAATCGGGCAGATTTACAGCGAGGGTGGAGACTATAGGACATTTGCAGAGCAAGTGTTGACAGAGGCATACAATTACGACCATGGAAAAGTTTTCTTCAAACCTACATTAGCCTTTGGGGAACGTACATTTAGAAACACCAAAAAGGGTGCATTGTCCTACTTTGTTGGTGGTGACGCCGACTATCCTGAGGATGCAGGTTTTGCCTTGAAACCTTGGGTAAGTGCGCGTTATGAGAATACGGGTGGAAACCGTCAGGGAATCCAGATTTATGGATCTGTGGCCATTACCATGGGTAATGTGTATGTTACCGACAAAGAGGGAAATGAAGTTAAGGTAGATAAAACCTGGGTTTTTAGGAAGGGGGCAGATGGTAAACTTAGAATTATCGTCCATAAATCAGCCTTGCCTTTTTCTCCAGGATAAATCCTTATGGTGATTTGATGGGTTGAAGCTTTCCTCTGAACACTGTGAAATCCTCGTCTTCCTGGTCTTTACTAGTCGGCTTCATCCACCAGATTTCATTACCAATGACCCGGTAGCTATTGTAAAACATGGGAGGGAGGTTGACCGAAATTATTTCTCCATCAACTAGGGCGATAGTACGTTCTTTGGCTTTCTCTAAGATAGTATTTTTTAAATCTTCATCAGCCTCCCCTTTTCGTACTTTTTCCCAGTCACCTCGTTCACCTATTGAAGGTCCCGGCTTGTAATGGATCAAAACCACTTCTCCGATTTTTTCTAAACTTTCAATGGAAGAGGGAAAAGGGATTTCCAACTGATTAGCGCTGAGGATGCCATACCGGACCTGTTCATATTCCAGTCCATCATTTTCATGAAATCCGTCCAAATCAAGACGCTGACTTGAAGTTAATATAGGTTGTTCATCTTCCTTCCAGGAATAGATGTAGAGGATGGGCTCATTTTGAAAAATGAGGTATAATGTTTCTACCTGTTCCTCATAATAAAATAAGGGTCTGAAATCTTCAAAAGGAAAGGCTTTTCCAAATAGGAATTTACTCCCATCTGGAAAGGGGATAAACTTCTTTGTTTCTCTGCTTTCAAGATCCGTCATCAGCAAATTTCTTCGCTTTTGGAAAAACTCAGTTCCCACTTCCTGCACCTCATCCATCAGGTCCAAATGATGGAGCAGATAGGTTTTGCCATTTTTTTGGATAACCTGGTTTTTCCTGAAGATATCTACTCCGGCATGAATGCTCATTTGAGGCTGATAAACCCTATCCTGAATCACTAGATCCCCATTGGGAGAAAAGACCCGTAGACCAAAAAGTTTGTCAGCAACCACAATATCCCCCTCATTCGTTAATGAAAGGTTATCTGCGATCATGCTGAATGCCCCGGGCACATCACCTTCCTTCGTCCATTCATGTAGTGGCTGTCCTTTCCGGTCAAACACATAGATTTTGGATGCCGCAGCATCTCTGAAGAAAAGATGATCCTCATTGGCGTTTTGGAACAGGAATAAAGAAGCCAGGATATTATTTACAGTAATGCTATCTGTAGCGACGATTTCATATCCATCATTAGCTAAAGTGCTGGATTCTTTCTGATTGCTGGTGCAACCCTTCAAAATAAGTACTATAAGAAGAGAAAAAAAGTATAGGTATATTTTCATTTATTAATAATTAGTATGTGATTTTATTAGACTTCAAATAGAAATATATTGACTAAGTATTGTTTATTATTATTAGTTTCAATACGCTATATAGTTCTAAGTTAAGGCCATAACTTATTCATAAACCTAAAATATTAAAAAAATGAAAAATTTAATTAAAAAAAGTTTGATCGTATTGCTTTTCTTTGGTCATATGCAGGAGTAAATCGTGTAGCTGCCGATGCTTCGCTTTAATTACCGGGTAGAAATGTTTGTACTGTTTCATCAGATCCTAATAAAAATACTGGGAAATGTATTGGTTCATTTGCTGGAGATGTTTGTTATCATAATGTTATGGGTTCTCACCCAGTTTGTAGTGGTAATATGATGACTTTCTAATCAATTTTAAACAGGCCAAACTGGAAGGTTTGGCCTATATTTTCGCACGAACATGAGAATAGGCATAATTTTGACCTCTATATTGGTAACAGTTTTTTTTTCTTCCTGTAATCAAAATAAGGAGGCTTTTGAAAAATTTTCTCCAGTAGATAATCTTACTATACTGCTATCTGACACAGAGACTTTTCTTTATAATAAAATAGGCGTAGGAATATTTAAAGGGAATTTTTGTTTGGTGAAGTTCAACACTATAACTGGAAACCTTAACATATTGGATGTTTCATCAAATAAGCCAATTCTTGAAGTAACCATTGAAGACGATGGTCCAGAGGGTTTTAATAATTTATTTTTTACAGTTCCCCATGTCATTGAGGATAAAGTCTACCTTATCAATGGACCTTCAGGTCAAATCTTGAGTGTTAATTCCAGTGGTCTAATTGAAACAACACTAAAATTGCCCATTGATGCAGATTTGGGTTTTGCATATATGTATAATTCTGAGGGTAATAGACTTTTCCATAAAGATGAGGATTCCTTTTTTATTGGTTTCTATCCAGATCATCCAAAGTCCGGGATTTATAAAAGACCTTTACAAAGTGTGCTAAAAATCGATAGCACTCATGACATGGTGCTTTTTGCTCCTTTGCCAAAAGAAAATATTGCAAATACATGGGGGAATGACCATATGAATACAGGCCCTTTTGGTATTTATTCGAAAAGTAAAAACGCATTTATAACAGGGTTTTCAAATAAAAATGAGTTATCCGTATTTTCAAAAGACGGTTTGCTCCAAGAAAGCATAGTTTTGGATCTTCCTGATTGGAAAAATCCAGAGCATTTCCCGATTGATGCAGCCCAATTAGAGACTGTATCAAATGATGTTCTTTGGGAAATTAAGCGTTATGGGGAGAGTCTTCCAAAAATTTGGAAAATCTATGAATTTGCTGAAGGGTATTTACTGGAAGTAGTACATGGAAATGGATCAGGCTTTTTTCCGGATTTTTCCATTTACAAATTTGATTTAGACTTTAATTTTTTATCTAAGAAGGATTTTATTGGACACGAAAATACATTCTACCAGTCTTTTCAGTTTGGTGATGCCTATTATTTGTTCAATCAACATGCGTATGAAGAGAATGAAGATGAACTAGTTTTTGATCGGTATGGATTTGATGATATTTAGAATTGATGTATGAGGGGATCTCTTCTGCAAATTAAGGTTTTAATGTTCCTCCTGATTGCTTTCTGTTACTTGAAAATATCCACCCTGGACCTATTCAAGATTTCCTTTGGCATTCCTGATTTGTGAGATTAATCTTTCTTCACGGCATTAAATTACTGGTCCAATAAAACTGTCTTCCCAATTTCAATCT
>NZ_AMGM01000150.1 GCF_000298295.1 Cecembia lonarensis LW9 | reverse complement strand
ATTTTTTTTTAGAAGCTCCCCTTTGGGGATTTTGATTCAAAAGGTTCAAATGGATAGGCTCTAGGTAACACCTCTACCCCTGTTGTCACCTTAATGGGTGCTTGACCGGGATAAGTGATTTCGACAAAGTAACCTGTAAATCCTTTTTCCGGCTCATCCAACTGAACTTCATATCGTCCACTTTCATTCACCAAAATTTCAGTCGACTCCCATTTTTCACCCAGGACATCAATCCTGAAATCCCTACTCTCCTCATTTGTGGCAGACCATAGCTTGATGGAGGATGGTTTTTGATTAGGATCCGTACTGATGATGATTTTATCTTCCACTATTTGCCATTCATAAGTTGGTCTGGGGGTATTATTGAGGACCGAAGCATAAAATGCAATCAAATTAGGAATAGCATCGGATTCCCTCAGGTCATGGCCAAAATTAGGTACATATTGCAGGTGTTTTTCACCATTCAAGCCTTCCCAATAAAACTTCCAGCTATCCGGAAGAAAAAATTGATCCCCTGCAGCATTGATGAGTAATTTGGGCATATCATAATTTTCCCGATAAGAATAGGGTTCCGTTATTTCCAAAAGCCTATCATACTCTTTACTTCCCTGCCAGTCCATGATACCCTCTCGCACATAATCGTCCACTGCAGGTGCCCAGAATCCATAATTTCGCCAATGATGCTGAAAGGAAGGCACAATATTTAGAAGATCTATTACTACCGGAGCAATAGCAACTACCCTATCGTCCACCGCCGCAGTAGTCCAAGTAGTCCAGCCCCTTTTGGAAGCTCCGGCCACCACATACTTATCCAAGAGCTTTTCGTATTTTTCCTGAGCTACTTCTGATACCACATCCATAGCTAATTTGACAGCTTTGGTCATGGGTAATCTCGCCAGCCAAATGGCATCCTCATCTCTGGCACCACCTTCCAAAAACTTCCTCCAGCCATAGGCAATAATAGCATCCTCATACCGCTCTCCAAAAGTATCATTATCAAAAACTAAGGGTTGGAAAGGTACATTATGAATTTGGGCTACAATGGAATTGGTCCGTGTAGCTGCCTCAAGGATCAAAGGTTCTGGCTTTTCCGGATGTTTGCTCTCCCTACTTCCCCCTCCAATCCACATCATTCCCGTCTCAAAAGGCAATTCTTTGGGAACTATCATGGATACCCAGTGCCACCATTCTGTCTGATCGACCAAATCTTTGCTGAGCCAATTTTGGGACACCATCCTTATTACATGATAATCGTACTTTTCTCCTTCCTCAGAAAATATGATTTCATAGCTAAAATCCGGATCTGGTGCATGCACATAAGCCTTTAACAGTTCGGATGCATTGATCTCTTGAACTTCCTGGACATCGCGCTGCTGCTGACAGGAAACAAATACCAATAGGAGAAAAGCGCATAATCCTACCAAATATCTTGAGGTTATTTTCATTTTGGGTTGTTGTTTTGAAATTGGCACTTAATATAAAAAAACAAAGGACACAATCTTAAAAAAATCGTGCCCTTTGTATCGGAAATTTTCTGAAATTTAGTTGGTATACAACTGATTGAACAACAATTTGAAGGTATTATGTGCCTGTGCCCTAAATGTGATCTCTGGGCCAAAAGCATACAATTTACCCTTTCCTATAGGTGCTTCAAACGCAACTATACCATTTCTGAGGTAGGACTCTCCCCAAGCCCATCCAGATACCAATGGAGATTCTGTTCCGAACCAAGCCAATGGCTTTACCCCTTGCAGCAATCCATCAGGAGCCAAATTAAAGACCGGGCTGTTGTTGAATACCATATTCGCGGCATCTCCCATGCCCCAATTTGCTGGATGAGTATTGTCCAATTGGGCTTTTAAAATACTTCCCGGGATATAATACCTTTCACCTGTCAATGGTCTTTCTCTACCATCCGGTAGTTTTTCGGTCAAGGCATTGGTTACCGGCAATCCCAAGTCAAAAGCCAGGGAAGTACTGGCTCCAACCGCTACCACATTTCCTCCAGCTTCTATAAATTTCCTCAATTCAGGAACCGACTTTTCCCGGGTTAAATTACCCAATAGTTTATGGTATTGTGGATCTATATCCTCAGCCTTGGGCATGCCTCCCCAGCTTCTAACCGTACCAGGAGCTCCAGGACCAATGAAAAGAATCACATCATATTTGGCATTCAAGTTACCATTGTCTATGTCCTGCGGATAAATAACTTGGAATGGGAATTGGTATTGTTCAAGCATCCACCTTACCCAACCCGATGGCATTGACCCTCCATAATGGTCGAATAAAGCCACCCGGGCAGGTCTTATCCTTACGGCTCCAGCAGGCCTGGAAGCCGATTGCATCTTCAGGCCATAATCCTGCGCTGCCTTTTCTAAGATAGCTCTTGAGCCTGAAACATGGAAACTACCTGCAGGCATACCCGATACAGGATTGACTGTTCTGAAAACCGCTGCCCCAGACTTTAACA
Organism: Cecembia lonarensis LW9; assembly: GCF_000298295.1. Lineage (GTDB taxonomy): Bacteria > Bacteroidota > Bacteroidia > Cytophagales > Cyclobacteriaceae > Cecembia > Cecembia lonarensis. The sequence continues at coordinate 1,745 of NZ_AMGM01000150.1, read as the reverse complement.
ATTCATTGACTGCAATAAAAGCATTATTCCCTCGGGCATCAATAAGGAAACCAGATCCTCTTGGCAAAACCTGAGACTGAAAACTTTCTTCAACACCATAAGGTAAAGCTTCAAATGGGCCATCAAAAGCATCCATCACCCGATCAAACTCAACGCCCATCTGGAAGGCCAAAGTCCATCCAGCGGCATCGTACGGTCTTTTTGGAGGACCTCCTGGATATTCAAAATCGTTAGGATGATCTTGTGGTTCAAACATATCCAAAACATGTGGACGGAAAGCCTGAGCTGTTTTGACCACATAAGAACCGGCAGGGTATTGCTTTCCATTGACCGTAAAGCTGCTATTGGCTTTGTGCACTTGAATACCCGATTTGATCAAAGCATTGATAAAGCGAACAGCGGTCGGAAAATCAGCCTGATCGGCTGATAAAATGAACCCTCTTGGATCTCGTAGCGCTGGATCTTCAAATACTTTTCCAAAATACTGGGTAGGCAGGCCACTCCTCATACCATAGTATGCCATTTCTGGATCGTCCTGGGCTGCCTTTTCTCTCGCTTTATTGAAGGCTTCTTGTACAGCTGCAGATCGCTTTGGATATTTGGTCCAATGGTCTTGATTTCCTCTATCAATGCTGTTTTTACCCATTTTATAGATGTTATGCAACAATGCATCTCCATTTCTACTGGCATAATCCAAAACCGCATAATTCATGGACACAGAGTAGTCAATTGACTTTTTGAAATTCCAGGGCTGAGGTTCAATGGGATATGGGGTGGCGTGGGTAGGAATCAAACGCTCAGGAACCAAAGGAATTTCTGAAGGCGTGGGGCCACCTGTGGTTTCTGTCAAAATCCCGATCATATTATGAAAATAAGGCGTAGTCCTTAATCCTCCATTCCACCAAGATGAAAATACTGATCCTCCTAAGCGCGTATATCCAGGTTTTCCTTCCAAATTCAAACGGTTGATCATGGCTGCACCTACACCATCCAAACTGGTCATGATCAAAGGATCAAACACATGATTAAAAGGATCCCTATAAGGAGGTCCTGCCACTACTGTTCCCGCAGGAGAAGTCTGGTGATGGTTAAAAATTACCTGAGGTAACCACTCTACATATTGTTGAAGGGAAATATTGGTGGTTTCCTTCATGTTGTTCATAAAGAAATCTCTATTGTTATCATGCCCAACGTACTTGTGATACATGTATGGAGTTCTCATATCCCTCTTGGTGACATCTTGGGGTCCCATATACCAATTGGACACAATTTCATGCCCATCCGGATTGGTATGCACGACCAAAATGATCACATCATTAAGAATCCGCATATTTTCCTCGTCTGTTCTTGTCAGTAAATCATAAATGGTAGGTACCAATTGATGAGAACCAACCGTTTCTGTGGAATGCAATCCTCCATCAATCCATACCACAGGTTTACCTTCTGCCACCAAAGCCAAAGCTTCTTGTTCACTGACTTCAGCTCTTCCCAATTTCTGGGAAATTTCCTTGTACCTATCCAATTTACTATGATTTTCCGGAGAGGTAATAATCAGCATGGGCATCTGTCTACCTTCTTCGGTTGGACCAATCTCAAAAAGTTTTGCCCTATCCGAAGCCTCTGCTACTTTTTTCAGGTAAGATTCAAAAGAAGTGTAGTCAAATAGCTTGTAATCCTCTCCTATTTCAAACCCAAAATGATCCTTGGGAGCAGGGACTTGTTGAGCCTGTACAAGAGATAGCGAT
>NZ_AMGM01000149.1 GCF_000298295.1 Cecembia lonarensis LW9 | reverse complement strand
CCAGTATCCTCAATAACCTTTCTGATAGAAGCCTGGTGTTGATGGATGAAATAGGTCGTGGAACCTCCACCTATGATGGTATCTCTATTGCATGGTCTATTGTGGAGTTTCTTCATAATCATCCCAAATCCAAAGCCAAGACCCTTTTTGCCACACATTACCATGAATTGAACCAATTGGCAGAGGACTTCCCTAAAATCAAAAACTTCAATGTTTCTGTGAAAGAAGTGGGGAATAAAGTGATTTTTATGCGGAAACTAAAAGCCGGGGGGAGTGAACATAGTTTTGGTATCCATGTGGCACAAATGGCAGGTATGCCCAATCCAGTTGTGCTCAGGGCAGCAGAAATCATGGGTCACCTGGAAAAGGACAAGGCCTTACATGCTTCAAAGAATAATTTGAAGGAAATGCCTAAAAACAACTACCAACTCAGCCTTTTTGATATTGACCCAAAATTCAAGGAAACGCAGGAAATGATTGAAAAAATTGACATCAATACCATTTCTCCCATTGAGGCTTTGATCAAATTGAATGAAATAAAAAAGAAACTAGAATCATGAATTTTTCGTTTTTATTTACATTGTTGTACCATTGCAAAGTAATTTTGGCATAGCCCTATGGATTTGAGCTTAATAGATGAATTAAAAAAGCAGAATAAAATCTCTGACTTTTTTTCGTATTGGAAAGGCAAACGGACCCTCAATTACCCTGAGGAAAGAGAATTATTGGAAGACCTGAAGGTAATGAGTCAAAGTCTTGCGATGAAAGAAGGCATCATCATCGGTTGCTTTGATTACAGGGATTTGAGTTTGGCCTTTTTTACCGAGAACATAGAAGATATCAGTGGCTATTCTCCCCAATTTTTTAAAGATCATGGAATGGCAGGAGTGATTTCCGCCCTACACCCTCAAGATGCGATGGAGCATGTATCTTTCAATAACAAGGTTTTGGAAGTTTTTAACCATGCAAGCATTTCAGAAAAGAAAACCTTTGAGCTTTCTTATACCCTAAGGTGGTTACACAAAGATGATGGTAGAGAAATTTGGTTTTTTACCAAGGCCAAACCTTATTTGATTGATGAGCAAGGAAATTTTATTTATGACCTTCATATAGGTTTCCAGATTAATAACCACGAACATTTGACAGGCTATGATTGGAGCTTTTCCTATACCAAAGAGAATGGAGAAAAAGTGGTATTCAAAAAGCATGATATCAAGTCCAATGGATTTTCTTTGACCAATAAAGAAAAAGAAATTGCAGCATTGATGGTGCAAGGGTTTGATTCGCAGGAAATTGCTGATAAACTATTTATTTCAAGAAATACAGTGTTTACCCATAGGAAAAACATCATGAAAAAACTAAAAGCAAAAAACACGGCTGAGGTTTTAAAAACATTGATGTCAAATGGGATAAATTAAACCGCTGACTTTCAAATTTCAAGGATTTTTTTCTTTTGATTCGGGAAAAAATTTGAAAGTGCATTTTGCAATTTTAGAAAACTGATATACCTTTGCACACACAAATCACGGAAGCATAAGGTCAACGTTGATTTCTTAAACAAGCGAGAGTAGCTCAGTTGGTAGAGCACAACCTTGCCAAGGTTGGGGTCGCGAGTTCGAATCTCGTCTCTCGCTCACAAAAGGCCCTTGAAAAAGGGCTTTCTTGTTTAAATAAGACTTCTCTAGCGATAGAGTAAGCCGGGATGGTGGAACTGGTAGACACGCAAGACTTAAAATCTTGTGGCCATTAGGCCGTGCGGGTTCGATTCCCGCTCCTGGTACGAAAGCCTCGCAGAAATGCGGGGCTTTTTTTATATTGTATCATGTTTTTTGTCCGTTGATCATCAATGCTATTACCCTCTTGTTCAAAAACACATTCAAACAACCCGCTTTTTTATTAGTTTTCCAGTAAATTAGAAAGCATGAAATTACCCATACTACTTATAGCCTTATCGGTTTTCCATATTTTCAGTTTATTTGCTCAAACCAAATTGGTTTTTCTCGATAAAAATAGTGACGAGCCAGTACCCGGTGTATTGATTAAAATTGCCGGTCAGGAAAATAAAGTATCTGATGCAAATGGAACTGTGGTATTTTCCCTCTCAAAAGCTGCATTTATCTCTTTTTCCCATATTGCTTATGAAGCAACTGGAATACAGGTAAGCCCCGGGCAAGAGGTAACTGTTTTTCTTAATCCAACTGCCCAATCTTTGGGCGAAGTAGTGGTTACAGGTTTTGAATCAGAAAGACCCTTGGTCCATCAGGCGGGAGCCATATCTAAGGTTTTAGAGAATGAATTGTACCGGTTCAATGAGAATTCCATCCTTAGTGCCTTCAATACCAAACCAGGTATTCGGATAGAACAAAGGGCACCGGCCAGTTATAGGATTTCCATAAGGGGTAGTTCCCTCCGCTCTCCTTTTGGTGTGCGCAATGTCAAGGTTTATTGGAATGATATTCCTTTTACCTCGCCTGATGGCACTACGGCATTGAATATTTTGGATTTGTCCAATATCCAAAACTCAGAAGTCATCAAAGGACCTGCAGGGAGTATTTACGGTGCCGGTAATGGGGGTGTGATCAGCTTTGAAAGCAGAAAACAGGTTAATGAAAATAGATTTTCTACAGAATATGCGATGGGTGATTTTGGCCTGCATCGGTTTAGGATTGGCCTTGATCAGCAAATCGGGAAAGGTGGCGTTAGTGCCTCCTACGTACACCAAAAATCTGATGGATACAGGGAACACAGCGCCATGGACAGAAAAGTCTTCCAATTGGCACTAAATACGCAGCCATCAGAGAAACAAACCCTAAGTGCCCAGGTTTTGTATTCGGATTTAAATTATCAGATTCCAGGCGCATTGACAAGGGACCAAGTCGAAGAGGATAGAAGACAGGCCAGGCCTGGATCTGTGGGGCAAAACAGCTCCATTGCTCAAAAGACCTTGTATGGAACCTTGTCCCATGAATTGAAATTTCACCAAAAAATCAGGAATAATACAGCGCTTTATGCCAATACTACTGAATTTGAAAACCCCTTTATTCTTGATTATAAAAGGGAAACAGCTTTTAGCTACGGAGGTAGGACCAAATTCACTTATGATGATATTTGGGGGGATTTTCCAGTCAAAATGATTGGAGGAGGAGAATACCAATATGGGAAAACCCTGGCGCAGAATTTTGGCAATAGGCAGGGAAAAGCTGATACCATTCGTTTCAGCGACGATCTGATCACTGCACAGGCCTTTTTGTTTGGTCAGCTTGAAATAGAATGGACTTCCAAATTGCTAATGACGTTGGGATTGAGTAATAACTACTCCAGGTATGAAATAGATCGTCAAATTGATGCAGGCCCCAATAATCCTATGGCCAATTCCAGAACTTTCGACCCCATTTTAATTCCAAGACTTGCCTTGGTGTATAAATTGAGCCCCTATTCCGGTATCTATGCCAGTATCAGTTCCGGCTTTTCACCCCCGACCATCGCGGAAGTTCGAACAAATGAGGGCAGCATCAATCTGGACTTAGAAGCTGAAAGAGGCACCAATTATGAGATGGGTTACCGGGGAAGTTATGGCATCTTCAATGTTGATCTTACAGCTTTCTACTTTAAACTTAACGAAACCATCACCACCTTTACCAATGATCAAGGTGTAGTGCTTTTTCAGAATGCCGGAGCAACTGACCAAAGGGGTATAGAAGTCAGTATTGATTATAGTTTGTACAAAAATCAATTAAGTGCCATTCAGAAGATAAAGCTTAACCATGCCTTTACAGGGCATTATTTTAAGTTTGCAGACTATTCTAGTAGGGGGAATGACTTTTCAGGTAATCAATTGACAGGTGTATCTCCCAATACCTTGGTCAATTTAGTGGATATACGCACCAAAGCAGGGATTTACCTCAATATGACCCATCAGTACGTAGATGAAATTCCTTTGAATGATGCCAATACGGTTTTCCAAGATGCTTACAACCTCTTGGGCGGACGTTTGGGTTGGATGACAGTATGGTCTGGTCGTTGGGATTTCGAGGTTTATGGGGGTGTTGAAAACCTTTTGGACGAAACTTACAGTTTGGGGAATGATCTGAATGCTTTTGCCAACAGGTTTTTCCAACCGGCCCCTGGGAGAAATTGGTACGGAGGTGTGAAGCTAGGGTTTAGGTATTAAAAAAAAATAGGGACAAAGCCCCTTTCGCTTTATCCCTTAAGGTTAGAAAACCGTGAACAAAAAATTGCTTAATCACCCAT
>NZ_AMGM01000148.1 GCF_000298295.1 Cecembia lonarensis LW9 | reverse complement strand
AGAATTGGTCATTGAAAAGCATAAAGCGGACATTTTAGTTGAGATTTCAAGGGAACAGGCAGGCACCCTGGAATTCCACCGCGCAGAGGAACTCATACAGGTAGGAAAAGAAAAGATGGAGCAGGCCATAGCAACATTTGAAAATGGAAGTGAATAAATTGAATGCCCTTTTGGGAAATATCGACATCTATCTCCTGGATCAGGTCCTAAAAGGCAGATTTACCAAGGAAATGAAAATCCTGGATGCCGGTTGCGGTGAGGGCCGCAACTGCATCTACTTCCTGCATCAGGGCTATCAGATTTTTGGATGTGATGCGAATGCCACCGCCATACAAATGGCCAGGATTTATGCCAAAACCATCCAAACAGACTATGATGTATACCGCTTTCAAAAAGCCCATGTAGAAAACATGCCCTTTCACCAGGGTGCTTTTGATGTGATTCTGAGCTCGGCAGTGCTTCACTTCGCCCAATCAGAGGCGCATTTTTTCGAGATGCTCGATGAAATGATGCGGGTGCTTAAACCGGGAGGCATCTTCTTTCTGCGCATGTGTACCGATGCTGGCCATATCCTAGCGAATTCCCCTCACTTGGGAGAAAGTGTTTACCTCCTTCCGGATGGGTCTGAGCGCTTTGTCCTGACCGAAAGCCTGGAAAAAAAAATGCTCAGTCGCTGCGACTTGGAATACCTCGAACCCCCCAAAAGCGTCCTCGTCCACGGACAGCGGAGTATGGGGGTGTTTGTTTTTAGGAAAAGATAATTGATTTCAAAACCTCCAACTTCCATTCCCACATCCACCTTCCAAAAACCGATTTTAGGTGAATTACTTTTGTTCCCTTTTGTATCTTTTGTGGTTAAAAAAATTCTTTAAACCTTTTAATCCTTTAGCTTTAAACTTAAATCACTTCAGAAATCCCCCTTCATACTTCCGAAATTTTCATCTCTCACCTCCCATCTCAAGGCAGGCAAACTCGCTTCCTATTTGCTCGAACTTTGTCTTGGTACATTGTACTTGGTACCTGATACAACCCATTCTCACGCTTCTAGCCTCTCTCCGTCCCTAAGTCCCTTCGTCTCTAAGTCCCAGCAGTTAAGTAAACCCTTTCCCCTTTTCCCTTTTCCCTTTCACCTATTCCACCATTTCCGTCATGATCTTCGCAGAAAGTAAACACAAGGGAATGCCTCCTCCCGGATGCACGCTGCCACCACAGAAGTACAGGTTTTTGATGTCGGAGGAGTAGTTGGCGTGACGGAGGAATGCCGCATACATGTTATTGGAACTATTGCCATATAGTGCCCCATTGGCACTAGAAGTCCGGCTTTCTATCGTCCTGGGTTCCAGTACATCCTCTACTTCAATCAGCGGCTCAATATCAGTTTTCAGGATGCGGTTGACTTTGGCGATAATGTTTTTTCTGGCTTCGGCAATCATGCTGTCCCAATCCTGTCCCTGATTGTTGGGCACATTGATCATGGTAAACCAGTTCATACAACCTTCAGGCGCATCGTCGGGCTTGTACACCGAGGTGATATTGATATAGACTGTAGGGTCATGGTAGATGCTTTTCTTATGGAAAATGTGCTCAAACTCCTCCTTGTAATTGTCTGAAAAGAGGATATTGTGCAGGTCCAGTTCAGGAAAATTCTTTTTGATGCCCCAGTAAAAAATGAGCGCAGAACTGGATTTAGGTTGGTTCAACAGGAGTTTGGGCTGCTTCTGTTTTTTTAAAATGGATTTATAGGCATTGACCATGTCCATGTTATTGACCACCAGGTCTGCTTCCTGCCTTTCACCCTGCACCAAAACGCCAACTGCTTTTTTATTTTCAACCAGGATTTCTTCGACTTTGGCATTGAAGGTGAAGGTAACGCCCAATTCCAGCGCCAAGCGATAGATAGAAAGGGTGATGTCATGCATGCCATTTTTGGGAAAGAAAGCCCCTATGTTGAACTCCAGGTGGGGAATAATGCTCAAGGTAGCCGGCGTTTCATAGGGATTGGAACCGTTGTACGTGGCGTATCGGTTGAAGAGCTGCACCATCTTGCTTTGTTCAAAGCGCTTTTCATTGGCCTTGTGCATGGTGCTGAAAATCCCCAGTTTACCCATCTTGAGGTAAGATTTCAGCGCTTCCTTATTGATCCAGGTATTCAGTTGGTGCAGGGAGCGGTGCATGAAAAGGGGGGAAAGGTGATCGTAGATAAAAGCAGATTCCTTTAGCGCCTTTCGTACATTTTCAGCCGGTTCTCCCAATTTCGTTTCCACTTCTTCTGCAAAGCGTTTGATATCCGACCAGGCTTTCACCTGATTGCCATCTTCCCAAAAATAATGGCAGGCCACGGGTAGTTTAAGGTATTCGAAATGCTCCTCAGGAGACTTACCAGAAAGGCGAAAGAGTTCTTCTACCTGTTCGGGAAGCGTAAAAAGGGAAGGCCCCGCATCAAAGCGGTAACCCTTGTGTTGGATTTCCGATAATTTACCACCTGGGTGGGCATTGGCTTCAAAAACCTGCACTTTAAAACCTCTATTGACAAGACGTACAGCAGCAGCGAGCCCTGCGATTCCTGCACCGATAACGATAGCTTTTTGGGACATAAGATGTAAACAGCCTCTTGGTATTTCGGTTTAAAATTAAGGCATTTTTCAACAAAACTGTCCATTTGATCATTTTGTATGGTTTTTTCCTATTTTTTTTTAAAAAAATTTTGACGCCGAAAAGGATTATTAAATCATAGAAAAAATCAATTAAAATTTAATTTTTCACGGTAGTATTCTATAAAATAATATTTTGGATAATATCATTACATTGATACATCTGATTCACAGGTATTTAAATGCTTTTTATTTACAATTTTTAGCATTTAATTACTATTTTTAGTTAGACTTTTAAAAGCTACTGAAAATAATATCAACAAAACCAACAAAAAATGAAAGTAAGTGTACACCAAGAGATGTTCAAGTTCCTGATGGGACTTGCCATCATTTTATTTGCGGTCAGCTGTACAGAGATCGAGGAATTTGATCCTCAGTCTATGGATGCTGATCAGATTGCGAAAGCTTATAATTTCAACGGGCCTTTGGTCGAGCCTATAAACTGGGCCATGCGAGGTAGACCTGATGCACCAGGAAATGGTGGCAATAACGGTGGTAATGTGGAATGCAGTGAGGTTGCAGAGGAATTTGATATCGATAAATTTGAATTCACTTCCGGTAGAAATAATTTCGAGGATGGTGAATTTGATTTTGAATGGCCAGAAGAACTAGAGGTAAAGATCATAGATGGCACTTTTGTGGAATGGTCGTTCACTGCTCCTGATGGCTATTGCTTAGAAAATTTAGCAGTTATAGTAAAAGGAGGCCCTTCTGCAAATGTTACAGTTTATGATTCTGGAATAACTAGTGATGATGGACTCGCCTCCCCTGACAATCCAAATGGTAACCCTGCCAGCCTAAGCAACCTGACTTTCTGCTGGAATTTGGTGAAAGAGCCAGATGCTCCTGAACTTTTAGAAGGAGGAGAAGGATGTTTTGGTGACGAAGAGGATGAATTTACATCTTTGGATGCCAATGATTTTGTAAAAGTTCCTGAAGGTGTTGAAGTGGTGTGGTACGATGCAGCTACCGGTGGTAATGTAGTTGATGATCCAACCCTCAATGAAATCGGCGAGGTGACCTATTGGGCAGAGGCAGTTGCATTTGAAGGTTGTGTCAGCTCGGAAAGAACACCGGTTACTTTGATATTGAAGGACTGTGGTGATGGAAATGGTAATGGGGATGATTGGTGTGGAGAAGAGGAAACTGGATATGCCGGGTCAAGCGAAGGAGAAGGTGATGCTTGGTGGTATTATTTTGACACAGGGGGAGACAATACCCAACCTATTTATGCGGGTCAAGAATTTACTGATGGTACTATCACATGGGATCCTGTTACCGATAAATTCACTATTGATTTAGGCACAGATTTACGACTTCAAGATGTAGAAGAGTCAGTCAAAGCAGAAGGTTATGATATAATACCTACTTCAAGACCTGCTTCTGGACAATTTAAATTATACAAAGGCAAAGAACTGGAATTCTTCGGAAATGGATCGAGGTATTATGTTATCCATTTGGATCTTGAAGTTAGAATTGAGTGTAAAGAATAAATTCAAAAAATAAAAATAGAGTAGGAAGATAGGGAGAGATTGTTCATTTAAGTGTGTCTGCTAACTTTACACAAGATGAACAAGAAAAAGACAATTGAGGAGATCTTAAATGATCCTGAGATGAGTGAACGTTTGAAAGAACGTCTTTACAGTAAGAAAGGATTACTGGGAAAAGAGAGTCCGTTCAGTGAGATTTTGCAAGGTATGGTAAATACTCTTCTTGAAGGTGAGATCGATTCATTTGAGATTGTTCATTTAAGTGTGTCTGCTAACTTTACACAAGATGAACAAGAAAAAGACAATT
>NZ_AMGM01000147.1 GCF_000298295.1 Cecembia lonarensis LW9 | reverse complement strand
CTTTGGAAAACAAATTGAGGGAGCTATTCGATTGATTTATTTTCATATGAAATTAAAGGGCCGTGGGGAATTCCTTCACGGCCTTTTTTATTCAAAAAATTAATTTTAATTTGATCGATATTATCGTGTACAAGGTATTGTAAAATTCATATACCTTTGCGCAAATAATCCGTATAGGGTATCTTAAAGCATGATGCTTTTTTGTTAAAAAGAATAAAAAAACAGAAGAATGCATGGCTATGGAATGCTTTTTGTGCCTAAAGGATTTGGTCAGAAAAAAATCAATTATTAAACAAAAAATGAAAAGAAGAACCATCCAATCACCCGTAAGCACCTTGCTTACCCTTGCTCTCTTTGGTTTGTTGGCCATGGGAGCATGTAAGAGTAAAAAGAAAGTTGCTGCACCCGCACCTGCACCAGTAGAACAGCCGGCACCTGCGCCAGCACCGGCACCAGCTCCTCAGCCATCTGCTGAAGAAGTGGCGGTAGGTAAGCTCGAGAATTATTTTAACAGTATCGCTCAGTCTTCTAATGTTGATGCAGCCAACAGAACCATCAATGAGGCTTTGGGCATGTTTTCCAATCAACAGACCCCTGTTTTGATTGTGATTCATGAGGAAAACGGCATCAAGGATTATGATGAGCCTACTACCATTGAAAAGTACCTTAATTACCTGAAGGATACCAAGAAGAACCTGAACTTCATCAGTGACATCAGGATGGATGGCAATGGCCGTGTGTCTGAGCTTGAACTTCGTCGAAAAAAATAATCAGCAGAAATTTTACAAATCATGAAAAAATATCTTCCACTATTCCTGTTGTTGTTTTTTGCTACAACAGCAGTATCCGTCGCTCAATCCGACAACATCAGCCCTGCCAGAAAGCAGGCTATTGATTCCTTGGCTTTGGAAAAAGTAAAGGACTTGAGTAAATACATCAGTATCATTGGCAGCAAAGAAACCCAATTTTCTGAAGCCAACCGTGTTATGGACCGTGCAGAAGAGCTATTTGCTCCAGGTGCGGAAATGGGTGTTTCTTCCTTGAACAGGAAAGAGATCGCTTACTACAAAGTAAGAAGGTATTTTGAGCGTTTGATGGCCCTGAACTACGATAGGGTAAACATCACATGGTATGACATACACTACATTTCTGATTTGGAAAGACAGCCTGATGGCCGTTATGTAGGTGTTGTGACTGTTTATCAAAGATTTGAAGGTACTTCTTTGGAATCCGGTCTGAATTATAGAGATACTACCAAAAAAGACATTACCATTTACGTGGAGAAGAAACAAACTCAGATCGCAGGTAGAACCATAGAGTTCTGGGATGTGATGTTGGGAGATATCCGCGTGACTGAAACCTCAGCATGAGAAAAATAATATTATCAGTACTAGTATTGGTTTTATCTTTAGAGTTGGCGCCGGGGCAGGGTTTATACAGCCCCGGCTCCCCTAAAGATGATGGGAGATTTGCCGCATCAACCAAACAGGTAAATCAATTTTTTAGAAGGTTCAATGCCGAGGAAAGTGTGGATGGCAGTCAGCGTTATTACTCAGGAGATGCCCTTTACAGGGATAGAGAGCTTAGGGGTAAGTTCATCAGTATCCTGTTTGATAATGAAACTTCCGGTATTTCCAATGAACTCAAAAGAGAGTTTATGGGAGAAGTGCTTTCCGAGGTCATGCCTCAGTATATCAATTTTCACCGGGAAGGTTGGTTTGCTGAAGTCAGCGCCTTATTTATGTACAGGGGAAAGCGGGAAAATGTCACCCTTTTTCTAAAAATCCAACCTGAAGGATTGGGTTACGAGTGGGTGATAGACAAAGTAGTCTTTGAACCCTTTAAAGACATTTTCAGCAAACCTGAGGGGGATGCCAAGGGGTTTTTACATCCTTTGAGTCATGAATTAGGTTTTATGAACCTGAGAAAAGCTTTTCAGGATTCAGATACCCCGGAGGCCTTTACCCCAAAGGAGTACCAACCTGATTATTTGACCTTATTTCTATATGAAATGAAAAGGGGAAATATACGCTTTGATAACATTCTTGACGTGAAATTCCACTTTTTCCAAATCAACAACTGGTACTTTGAGCTCAATCAATTCAATAGACCGGGATTCAATACCGGCTGGTTGATCAGTAATCTGGTCAAATTAAACACCGGTGACAAAGAGACATTACTAAGATACATCTATGATCAAAAATAAGTCTTTATTTTTCATTTTTGTCCTGCCGTTACTGGGCTTCTTTCAAATCTCTTCTGCCCAGGATATGGCTGGCTATTCCAAGCAGGAAATCAAAGAGCTTACCACGCAGGTGGAAGATCAAATCCGCTTTTTGGAGTATTTTCTGAATACTTTGGGGAGTCAGGATACGCCTGCCCGGGATAAAGATGTGATCATCAGAGAATCTTACAAGAAAATATTTAGAGATGAAAAAGTCCAGGTAGAGGATGACCTTTTACTGGACAGGAAAGTCATCACCAATAAAGATGTTACGGCATACATGAAAGACATTGAGTTTTTCTTCCGGGATGCCAATTTTAAATTTAAGGTCAGGGAAATTAAGCCTTTTCAAAGGGATAATGGTGAGCTTTCCTTTATTGTTTCCATGGACCGTACCTTGACGGCAACAGGTCTTGACCAGGAAAAAATCTCCAATACCAAACCTAGGTTTGTGGAGGTGAATGTGGACAAACGCTCCAATGAATTGAAAATCGCCAGTATGTACACCACGAAACTGAGCAGAGATAAGGAATTGGAGGAGTGGTGGGGTACACTTTCTTATACTTGGGAAAGCTATTTCAGGAAAAAGGTCGGATTGGCAGAAGAGGATTCTGTGAGTTTGGATGACCTCTATAAGATCAGTATTATTGACAGCATCAATATGGCAGGTAATCAATTTGTGATTGACCTGGACGCTATCGAAGCATTGCGCGAATTGAAATACATTGACATCAGCAATACCAATATTGAAGATTTGAGTCCTATCAGTAATGTGACTTTTTTGACTTATCTCAATATTGCCAATACACCGGCAGAGGATATACAGTTCATCAAATTTTCTGATCGCTTGACACACCTGAATATTTCTGGTACCCGGGTGACCGATATCGGTGAGTTAGGAAATTTGAATCAGCTGCACACTTTAGAGGCAGTCGGAACCCCCATCGAGAGCTTTGGTGTGTTGAACTCTTTTGGTGCGCTTAGGCATTTGAATCTGCGTCAAAGTGGTTTCAATAATGTAGAAAATATCAATGAGCTTGAAAACCTGCAGTTCTTGGATATCAGCAGCAACTTCCTGATCAATTTTGAAATGCTGTCCGAATTGAAAAACCTGGAGCAAGTAGTGCTTATGGAGACCAACTTTGTAGATCTGTCACCTTTAGCTGGTCACGAAAAGTTAAGGATGGTCAATATCAACCAAACTGAAGTGGCAGACCTCAGTCCTTTGAATGATAAATTTAGCTTACAGCGGGTTTATGCGGATCAGACCCGGGTTTCAGAGGAAAATGCTGATGAATTTGCGAGGAGAAACAGAAGGGTCTTATTGATACACCAAGTAGAGAATCTGCAAATCTGGTGGAATGATCTTTCCGATGCCTGGAAAATGGTATTGGCCTATATTAATCCTGAACTCGATAAGCCAATACCTTCTATAGAGGATATTTCCTATACGGTAGGTTTGGATTCACTGAATCTTTCTGGAAGTATGATTGGTTCTTTAGGGCCGGTGTTGAAGTTCAGAAAAGTGAATTATTTAAATTTTGACAATACGCCGATTCAGGATTTGTCTCCATTGTCAGAAATCAGGACGCTAAGCAGTATTTCGGGGAAAAACAGTTCGGTTTCTAATTTACAGCCTTTGACAAACCTGACAGGTTTGGTTCATCTGGATTTTGAAAATGCCCCTGTGCAAAGTATTCTGCCATTACAGGCCTTGCCCAGGCTGGCCTATCTTAATGTGGACAGGTCAAGGGTAGAGGAGGAGGAGATTCCTGAATTCTTAATGTCCAATCCTGAAGTGAATATTATCTACAGGTCCGAGGCTTTGACCCTATGGTGGGAAAGGTTGAGTGATACATGGAGAGAAGTGATTTTGGAGCAGTTTGACGGGACGGTTCAACCAGATTCAGAAGCCTTACATCGTTGGACAGCCAGCCCGGTGATGCGTGTGGAAAGGGCTTCCATTCCTAACTTAGATCCACTTTTGATTTTCTCAAATTTGAGAAAGCTAGAGGTTATTGATGTGCCATTGACAGATATTTCAGCAGTTGGGGATCTTTCATTACTGGAAGAACTTAAGATCTCCCAGGCTCCTGTAAATGAGATTGAAGCAATTGCATTATTGTCAAGGCTTAAGGTTTTGGACCTCTCTTATACAGGGATAGACGACCTGAGGACGATTTCCGGATTGAGTAATTTAGAAGTGCTGAATGTTTCGGGTACGAATATCCGTGTATTGAGGGGACTGGAGACCTTGAGAAACCTTAAGGATTTAGATATTGCCAGTACAAATGTGAGGTCTTTGCGCCCTATTCAGGGGCTGGCCCAGATTGAGAAACTGACCTGTTTCAATACCCGTCTTAACCGAAGAGCGGTGGATGCCTTCAGGAAATTGAACCCACAGGCCGAGGTGAGGTTTTATTGAGAAGCGAGTGGAGAGTGAGGAATGATTAATGAAGAATGGAGAATGAGGAATTGAAGAGTGTAATTGGAGTAAAGTGGGATTTCGGAAGGCGGATTTCGGAATCACTT
>NZ_AMGM01000146.1 GCF_000298295.1 Cecembia lonarensis LW9 | reverse complement strand
ACTCGAGTCTATAATCTAATCTCTAGCTTCTCGCTTCTTAAAGAAATCCCTCAGCTCCTTAGTTATTCAAAATCCCCCTTTCGACATCCGCCCTCCAAAAACCGCCTCCCTCAAACCTCAGTGATGATGAAACCTTCTTCCAAAATGGTTTTGGTTCGGACAAAACACAGGTTGGATACTATGGTCAAGGGGCCCTTTTTCCAGGGGGCGAAGCCGCGCATTGGTATAATTTCCTTCCTTCGCAAAGAAGGGACTGTAGATTGCAGCAGTTCTCATACGCGCTCTTTGGTCAAAAGTGAAGCTATTGCTTTTTTGTATGTAATCCATTATGTTGACTGATATAAAAGTTTCTTCCTGACAATTAAGCATAAAATTACTTGTACTCACAAAAAGACTGTTTGTGGCGTCAATTAAATGGGTTTCCGTATCAGGACAATAGTCTCCGTCAATACATTGAAATCCATTGGTATTTTGGTCAAATGTATGGTACAATGCCAACATATGCCCTATTTCATGGGCTAAAGTATTATTGTTTGGCTCTCCCATTGCATTATCAGACATGACTGTAACGTAGGGATAGTGTAAAACATAATCATTATCAATAGTAAAAATACCTGGTAAGTCTATGTCCTTCACAAAAGGTAAATATGCATAACCTCCCAATCGGTCCATTCTTCCTACAAAAACATTCACATATTTCCTTGGATCCCACATTCTTTGGAAAAGATAAATTCTTTCTTCTTCGGTAGATTCTCCAAATGTCTGACCACCACTTGAATATCGGTTGATTCCACGCTGAGAAAGCAAATTCCCAGCTTCATCCCTATCAGCCAAGTAAAACTCCATGTGTATATTAACCGCATTACTACTTTTGGGCATAAAGGGATCGAGTTCAAATTGATTGGCAAAAGCCAAATTCAACTTCTCCATTTCAAAATCAATGACTGATTTTGTGATATTTTTATTGAGGTTATCCAAAACATGAAAAACAATGGGCACCCTGATTTTAGGTAAAACCTGATCTTGTCTTGAAATGATTTGTACCGAATTGCTTTTCTTACCGGATATTTCTGCATGTACCTGGACCATACCTGCTTTGGTAATGGGTACATTTCGAAAAGAATCTTGTTTCTTTCCATCCACCACCAAACTCGCAGGAATAGAGAGTACCGACTCATCCATGCCAATCACCTCATAAGTAAAATCCAATTTGGAAGAACCGGCAACGGCATAAATGTTCCTTGTCCTTTCATCCAAGACCAGGTCTATGCGCTTGATATAGGTCATGGGATCAAATATTTCAAAATCCAAAAAATTACTTCTTACTTCAGCAACTTGCACACTTAACTTGAATCTCCCATCAGGAAAATTAGCAATATCCTTATCCAATAATTTAATCTCATTATATATGACTTGAAAAATTTCAGGATACTTTTTTAAATCGATCTTCATTGAATTTTTTAACTCAGCTTCTATTTTTATAAAATCTGTAATGAGCCCCTTTGTCTCTGCTTTATTGATTTGATTTACTCCCTCAATAAGAGTTATTTCTATTTCGGAAACCGCATCTTTAATTCTCAATACCTCTATTTGTATAGCATTACTTACAACCTCATTGATCGCTATTTTCAATTCCGTAACCTTTCCTAACTCAAAATCTTCGATTTCTAATTTTTTGTATGCTTTTCCATTTAGTAAAAATTCAAAATCAAAATCACTTTTCCCCACTTTCAATTTGGCGCCATTTACTAAGGTGAGTTCAAGCCCTAACAAATCTTCAAAATTCACCTCCTGCAATTCAGGAATAAGAATATTGGATTCCCCTAAATAATCAATAGCTATTTCGTTGATGGCATTTTCAATGGTTAAAACTTCCAATCCTACCACATTACTGAGCATGTCATTGATGCCTATTTGTACTTCGGTAGTTTCGCCTAAAGTCAGGTTATCAAACTTAAACGCTTCTACTTTACTGCCATTCAGAATAAATTCAAAATCGAAAAAATTCTCGTTGACAACCATCCTTTCCCCAGTTACAAGAAGGAGATTGATCCTGAATAAATCTTCAAAAGTCGGTTCATCCAATTCAGCAATCAAAATATTGGATTGTCCAATAAATTCCAGGTGGATTTCTTTAATCGCGTTGATAAGGGATAAAACCTGAATATTCAATTCATTGCTTAATAATTTTGGGTTATTGGGAACCTCAGCTTGGAGTATATAACTGGCCTCTTGGCTGAGGTCAATCTCTGCCTTATCTACCTCGATCCCGTTCAGAAAAAATTTCGGCCTGACCGTATTCCTGAAATTTACTTCTCCTTGTTTGGAAAAATACCTCAAGGCATACCTGATTTCAAAGGTACCGTCTTTCTTTAAAAACAGGGTATCATTGGAACTTAGCCTGACCTCTGTAATACTGTCCAACAAAAGGGCGCCTTCCTCAAAATTGTCCACCATACAGGCATTGAACAAGAGGCAATAGGAAAAGAAAATAAGGGTTATGCGGCTCTTCATATTTAAAATGCGATTATGAATGACATACTACGCAGCGTATTGCTTGAAACAGCATTGGGATAAAAATCCACCATGGCATTGTACAGCCTCAACTCTAACAAGGTCCGGTTGAGGTACATCCCGGCACCTACCACCCAACCAAATTGCAATTCATTAAAGTCCTCAAAGGAATAAGCAATATCCGTTTGGTTGATCTGGGTTTCTGACTTGGAAAAGAAATGGTACTGGGCATAGCCTCCGAGGGAGAGGGTGGGAGTGAACTTATTTTTACTTTTTAGCACCAAAGGGAAAAAATCCATTCCTCCCACATGATTGGTAAAGGCCGAAGTCAGGTCGATATTGTCTACCAAATACCGGTTTTGGAATTGCTGAAAAAGGTAATAAGGCTCCAGCCTCATGTTGTTATAGGGGCTGATTTTGATATTGAATACCGGCCCAAAGCTAAACCCCGCTTTGAAATCCCTGTCCACCTCAAAGAAGCCTAGGGAATTATTGGTGTTCAGGTAACTGGCATGGAAGCCAAACCTCCAATTCGTATTGGACTTTTTCTTTACTTCTTCCAGGGCAAGTGTATCTGCTTGTGAAAAAGCTGTGCCGCTTAGAGAAATGAAAACCAAAATCCTGAGTAAAAGCTTCATATTTAATCCTTTAAAAATTGAAACAGGATATTAATTTAAGAAGCTGCTACCGCTAAATGAATTATTTCAAACAAATATTATTCGTCTAATACCAAAAATACTACAAATGGGGTAGGGTATTTGGGGATTTTTAGAAGATTATTAATAGTTGATAGGGTTTTAGTTTTTGATAAGTGTCCAGGGTTGTCTTGGTTGTCGGCAAGTAAGAGCCAAGGCAAAAGCGATGTCCTGAGTTAGTCGAAGGGGTAAAAAGAACCAAGTGGGTTTGTTGGAACCTGAAGTTAAGGCTTTTTAAGAGGGCATTGAGAGTTCTCATGGTTGTCAGGTTGTCATGGTTAACCGGTTAAGCTTTAAACTTTAATCATTTAAACGCTTTTTGCTTAGGTAAAAGTAATTGTAAAAACTATAATCTGATTTTTTTAACCACAGAGAAACATAGGTTCACATAGTTTCCCCGGATATCAACCGCCTGATTTTAAAAACAAAGGTTGGGTGCTGCCTAACAATGTTTTCTATGATACTATGTGGCAAAATTTTTTAACCATGTAGTAACATAGGATCACATAGTTTTCCCCAGGATCAACCGCCTGATTTTAAAAACAAAGGTGGGTGCTGCCCAACTATGTTTTCTATGATACTATGTGGCAAAATTTTTAACCGTATAGTAACATAGGATCACATAGTTTTCCCAGGATCAACCGCCTGATTTAAAAACAAAGGTTGGGTGCTTCTTAACTATGTTTTCTATGATACTATGTGGCAGAATTTTTAACCACAGAGAAACATAGGTTCACATAGTTTCCCCGGATATCAACCGCCTAATTTTAAAACAAAGGTGAGTTGCTGTCCAACTATGTTTTCTATGATACTATGTGGCAAAATTTTTAACCACAACTTGTCCCGAATTCGGGAGAGATACATAGGTCCACATAGTTTCTCCGGGATCAAACGTTTTTCCTTTTTCCTTTTGCCTTTTGCCTTGGCTCTTTTTCCTACTTCATCAATACCAAAAAATAGGTATCGAAATACAAAATATATACTTCAAACAACACTTTATTATCAAAAATACCCCAAATGAGGTATTTTTTTCAAGCTAAGCTTTCCTGAACTTGCATAATGGGAGAGTGTTCTTTCGGTGAGTGTAGTAGAGGATTTTTAGAAATGAAGACAGGCTCCGGAAACCAATTTTGAACTTAAAATTTTCTGTTATGAAAAAACCACTACTCTTTATTCTTGCATTACTGCTGATGCTCTCAGCGAGGGCCCAGGACGGCTCCAATGACCTAAGCTTCAATGCCGATCAGATCAATTTAGGTGATGGTCCGAACAGTGCCGTTGAGACCACCGCTATCCAATCGGACGGGAAGATCATCATCGGGGGATTTTTCACCCAATACAACGGCGTGGCAAGAAACAGGATCGCCCGGCTGAATCCGGACGGTAGTCTCGATACAGATTTTAATCCCGGCACGGGGGCGAACAGTTTCGTTCGGACCACCGCTATCCAATCGGACGGGAAGATCATCATCGGGGGAAATTTCACCCAATACAACGGCGTGGCAAGAAACCGCCTCGCCCGGCTGAATCCGGACGGCAGCCTCGATACTTCCTTTAATCCCGGCACGGGGGCGAAC
>NZ_AMGM01000145.1 GCF_000298295.1 Cecembia lonarensis LW9 | reverse complement strand
TTGTGCATTTGGGGCAGCTTCTAAAATGTTTTGTAACTGTCTCAAAAATTTCATGTGGGTGATACTGTCTCCGGAGGTCAATTGGAAAATTATTTTGTGATTTTCATTGGAAACCACTTGGGCTTGAAGTTGAAAACTCAGTAGAAACGTAAGTAGGAACAAAAGTCTTTTGTGTATGATCATATTTTTTTATCCTGTCTAAGGTTTAAATTTTATAATTTATTTTTTTGCCCCTTTGTAGAAGCATTAAAATCAAATCCCAAAATCCCTAATAAGAAAGGGAGAATATATTTGATATTCAGTGATTAGCATCACAAAAAAGGTTATAGATTGCCTGATATACTCTTTTTTCATAGTGGTGGAAACAATATTTTGGTACAAAATGAAATAGCTCGCGAGATGTTTGGACAGGTTTGAAATTTCCGACTTATTTTTACTGATTTTAATTTTTATTTTCTTTAAATTCCCTGTGTTTAAGCAAAAATCTAAAATTTTATGAAAGGAAAATTAATGAGTGCACTTTTTCTGCTATCACTTATAATAAGTGTCAGCAAAGTTCAGGCCCAAGATGTTGAGGGTTGTTATATGGGCTACTATAATGTTTTTAATGAACGAGGTGCAAGTGCCGTACCTAATGGAGAACATGATGTGGTAATTAGTATCATAAGGGATGGCAAAAGCACATGCTACTTTGGCAAAGCTAAAGTGCAGAATGGCAGCTTTCAATCACCTGTGATGATTCAAAAAGATGACATGTCTTATGTTCCATTGAATACAGTTTTCAGAAGTTTGGACCAAGACTGGCTGGGCAGACAAGATTTGGAAACACTGTATGAGGTCCACGATGGCATGAGTAAAATGTTTTATGCGGAAGATGGGATGTCTGGACGATTGTTTTTCTACACCTTCATCCATGATAAACCCCGCGCCAATAGAAGGGCTCCTTCTGCAGATGTTTTGATCAAACGCTAATTTATAAATTAGCTGTCAATGCTATAATGAAGTTCCTTCCCGGAGCGGCAACACCTGAACTGTAAGTTCGGAATCTTACATCGGTAATATTTTCAAAGCCAGATGAGATGCTGATAGATTTATTGACCCGGTAATTGGCTTTTAGGTTAATGGTAGCCCAAGAAGGACTGAACGGGTTGCCGTTTTCATCTATGGCATACAATTCAGGCTTTCCTCGTTCTTCTAAAGGCAGTTGGTCAAAGCTGAAACTTCCGGCATATTCGCTGAATAATTGTATCCTTAAACTTCTATTTTTGTATTCCAGCCTGCTCACTCCAAATGTTGGAGGAGCATGCCGGGAAGGGCTCTGCTGCCCATCATCTGTCTCTTCTGTTCCTTTTTGCATATTTATTTTGGAAGAGAAACTCCAATGTCTGTTGAATTTTATTTCCAGTGCAGCCTGAATCCCCAAAATTTCTACGAAAGCAGCATTCTGCAAAGAGAGTACCCTACTGAGTTCTCCATCATAGAAAATACTGTCCTGTCCATTTAAAGTAGCTTCCCTTCTTACCAAGGCATTATTGAGCCTGGTATAGTAAGTAGTGACATCGATCATGACAGACTCGGAAATGATTTTCCCGGCATTTAGTTCCAGGTTATAGGCGTATTCTGCATTCAAGTCGGGATTGGGTACCATTACTGCCCCCGGTTCCGAATCAAATACTTTTCCAATATCGTCCACATTAGGGGCCCTAAACCCTGTCGAAGCATTGGCATGCACGATCCAGCTGTCAGTAGGAGTAAAAACCCAGCCCAAACTGGCATTGAAAGCACCTTCTCTGTTTTTGCTTTCTTCGAAAGGAAGGGGATAGAATTCCAGGTTTTGCCGAAAGTCTGCATCCAGCGTAAAGCGACTGTACCTGATGCCACTTTGTAACAGGGATTTCGCAGATAGGCGCTGTTGATAGGTAGCGTAAAGTGCTTGAGAACTCCAGGTGGCATTGGGGTAACGAGACGCAGCCCTGTTGATACTGCCATCCAAAATATTTTGATCAAACCCGGTAGAATTAACATCATTGACAACTGCCTCAGCCCCATAAAATAGCTTGGCATCTCTTTCCTTCCACTCTTTTAGAAAGTCAAGGTTGAGGGAAAACGCATCTACTTTTTCTTCCCGTGTCCTTCTTAATACATCATTAAAATTCCTATCTATTCGACTTTCTTCAAACCGCTGTTGCGCCAAGCTCAACGTCATCTGATCATACAATCGGGAATTGCCCTGATGGTTGATCTTCAGGTGGTTCATCATCCAGATTTGCGGCCCATAAAGCCATTCTGCAGATCTGGGCAGACCATTTGGGCGAAACCTGATCAAGCGGTCAAATCGTGGGAAATCAGAGGTCTCTGAGTAGTGAAAGGCATATTGAATATCCCAATTTTCATTGGGGGAATACCGTAACTTTTGCATTAAGTTGTTTTGCTGGTATCCCGTGGGAACTTGGGTACGGGGATTCGGATTGGGTCGCAGTTCATCCACTCCTTCATTTCTGACTACAAAAGATGGTCTTAAAAATTCCTCAGGCCCTCTGCTTCCCATTCTCAGGTCACTGAAGTCATAGCTGGAAAAGCTACTCACGCCGGCCCATTTCTTTCCACCATATTTGAGATGGATATGTCCTGTTAGCTCATCATTTGCTGTATTTCCCCTAAGTGTAAGACTTCCCCGTATTTTTTGTTGCCCTGGTTCTACCAATTCTGCCTGTAAGGTCTGGAAACTCATAACCGCACCAATGGCATCAGAACCATAAATAATCGATCCAGGTCCAAAAAAGACCTCAGTACTTTCCGTGGCAAATGGATCTAATGAGATGACATTATGAAGGTTTCCGCTTCGGAAAATGGCAGTATTCATCCGGACTCCATCTACCGTATAAAGCAGTCTATTGGTGGAAAAGCCCCTGATCATTGGGCTCCCACCGCCTTGTTGGCTTTTTTGGATAAAGACATCTCCTGATATTCCCAACAAGTCTGCCGCTGTTTGTGGATTGAGTAATTCCCGGTCTTCTTTCGAGATGGTTGTGATTTTGGAAGGTACTTCTTTTCTGTCCTGGCTCCAACGCGTAGCGGAGACTACCGTTTGTTGGAGGAAAATTAAGCTCGGGGATAGGCGGATGATATAGTTTTCTGATGCTATAGCTGTTTTACTTTTAACAAGTGTTTTGTACCCATAAAGCCTGAATTCCAAAGCCTCAAAATCTCCAAAGGCAGTCAGATTGACCTGGCCATCAGCATCAGAAACCTCTACTTGGCCGGATAGCTTATCGTATACGGTTACAAATTCCAAAGGGGCATTGGTTTCCATATCCAAAATGCTCAGCTTTTGTGAAAATGCTTGTTGCTGTAATAGAAAGATGGAAATGAAGAGAAATGCTCTCATGGAAACATAGATTAAACAATTGCAAATAAGCAAAAATATGGAAATCCCCTTGAGCTTTTATACGGTTGGAGTGGATAAAAAAACATCCCATGACCAAAGGACATAGGATGGATTGTAATAGTGCTGGTTGCGATGTTTGTATTTTTGATTTTAAGCTTTTCCTCTCAACATCAGATTCCAATACATAAAGGGAAGTCCATACTTTTTAAGGAGCCACATAGAAAACTGTTCTTTTGTAGTATCTACAAATTTGGAAATCAATGGGTCACTGTCTCTGACATTGTTATACTTGAATTCCGCCAATACCATTTTACCATAACCTGTCACCAATGGACAAGAGGAATAGCCTTCATAAACAGGCTTATCCAAGGTGTTTTCCTTCATCAAATGGAGGATATTTCCCACCACCACAGGGGCTTGTTTTCTAATGGCTGCTCCTGTTTTGGCAGTAGGTAAGGCCACTACATCTCCCAAGCCAAATACATTGGGGTATTTGGTATGTTGGAGTGTGTTGATATCTACACTCACCCAACCTTTATTTGGGTCATCTTGTAAGGCAAGAGGAGAATCCCTAATAAAATCAGGAGCTCTTTGTGGAGGGGCAAGGTGTAACATGTCATACTTCATTTTGATATCGGATTCACCCACTATGTCTTCTCCGATTTTATTATCAACCACCATGGCACAGTTTTGCAAATGACTGTTCATAAACCGGAAAGTGATTTCTTTATTTTCCGCATCAATCTTGATCGGCGCGTAATAAGTTTTGAATATAATGTCGCGGTCAATGATGATTTTATTCAGGGTCTTGGCAATTTCTTTAACCCCAAAAATAACAGTGCCTGGTGTGGCAAATATTACATTAGTGTTATTTCGGATGCCTTTTTTTCTTAAGAAATGTTCGGAAAGGTACATGATTTTTTGAGGTGCCCCACCGCATTTAATGGGTGTGTTGGCCTGGGTAAAAACCGCATTTCCCCCCTTGAAATTATTAAGCATGCTCCAAAACTTTTTGGGGTCAGTGTAAACACTGCCCACAGCATCAGTTTTCATGGCTTCTTCCAAACCAGGAAGTAAACTGTAATCCATTACTAAGCCGGGTGATACCACCAGGTAATCATATGTTATATTTCCTGAAGACTTGGTAAATACTGTATTTTTTTCTGGTTCAAAGCCGGTAGCATAATCCTTGATCCAGGCTACTCCTTTAGGGATATAATCTACCTCTTTCCTTTTGGTTTTTTCAAAATCAAAGGTTCCGGCACCGACCAAAGTCCATGCAGGCTGATAATAATGGGTGTCGGAAGGTTCAACCAATCCGATGGACAAAGATTTGTTTTTTCTTTTAAGTTGTGCAGCTACAGTAATTCCGCCTGTACCTCCACCAATAATCAATACTTGATAGTGGCTCATGGATTTATGGGTTTATTTACATAATAAAAATAGCTGTCCTAATCATAAAAAATGGTGATTTTGATCACATTAAAAAAACACGACG
>NZ_AMGM01000144.1 GCF_000298295.1 Cecembia lonarensis LW9 | reverse complement strand
CACGTATGAGGTGTCGGCGCAACAACGGGTAATTACCGGAAAGGTAATTTCCGAGGAGGACGGACTGGGTCTACCAGGCGCATCTGTTCTCGTCAAAGGTACTACAATAGGGACTACCACCGATTTGGATGGTAATTACTCTATTAGTGTACCTGACGGATCCAATACATTGATCTACTCTTTTGTGGGATTAACAACCCAAGAGCAGAACATTGGTAATAGATCCGTAATCAATGTAACCTTATTGGTAGATGCTGCCACACTCGGAGAAGTGGTTGTAACGGCCATCGGTATCGAGAAGGAAAGAAAAGCCTTGGGTTACGCGGTCTCAACGGTAGGCGATGAGCTTATCCAGAACAGACCTGAAGCTGATGTGTCCAGGGTACTTCAAGGTAAAGTAGCGGGTGTAAACATCACGGCTACCAATGGTATGTCCGGTTCCGGTACCAACATCATCATCAGGGGTTATTCCTCTGCTACCGGCTCTAACCAGCCGCTATTCGTAGTAGATGGTGTACCATTTAGCTCCGGTACCAATGCAACAGGTGGATTCACTACCGGTGGTGCACAGACTTCCAGCCGTTTCCTGGATATTGATCCTAACAACATTGAAAACGTTTCGGTATTGAAGGGTCTTTCCGCAACTGTACTCTACGGTGATCAGGGACGTAACGGTGTAATCTTGATCACTACCAAATCCGGTACAAGAAAAAGAAAAGCTGCGCAGGTGACCGTCAACCAGTCTGTCTTTGGTAACAACGCGGCTTCACTACCTACTTTTGGTAACATATATGGTAATGGTTTCCAGCAGCAGCCAGGTTTGTTCTTCTCCAACTATGGTCCCAGAATGGATATTGGTTTGCAGATCAACCACCCTGTTGCCGCTTCAGCTATTCCTGAAATCAGGAATGCATTCCCTGAATTCTTCGTTCCTAATGCCGACGGTACGCCATCTACAACACCTATCAGGTACGATTATAGGGCTTATGAGGATGTAAGCTCTGTTTTCTTCCGTACTGGGGTAGTTTCTAACACCTCTGTTCAGATTTCAGGTGGTTCTGATAGAACATCTTTCAATGCTTCCTTCGGTTATACCGATGAGCAAGGTTATGTGCCTGGGAATGACATGAACAAGTTCAACTTTGGTTTGGGTATCAACTCTGCGGTAACGGATAAGATGACCATCAACTCCAGCTTTACTTTTGCAAGGACAGATTTGGTTACACCACCAGTTAACGCAGCCTTTGGTTCTGGACCTTCCGGAGGTATTCCTTCTATATTTGCAAATACCTTGTACATTCCAAGATCACATGATTTGAGGAATCTTCCTTGGGAACTACCTGATACAAGAGGTTCTGTGATGCACAGGGCTGGTAATGATCAGGTTAACCCGATATGGATGTCAAGAAACATGCTGGATTATTCTGTGGTGGACAGGTTCTTCAATTCCACTTCTATCAATTATGATTTCAGTGACAAGTTCTCTGTAACCTACCGTTTAGGTCTGGATACATACACCGAACAAAGAGAGTCCCAGTATAACAGAGGTGCAGGTAGAGGGGTGTCCCCATTGGTTAACTCTGGGTTCTACAGAACGATTTCTCTGAGAAATACCATCTGGAACCAAGATTTGGTATTCAACTATAGGACTGATTTGACCGATAAAATTGGTTTTACTGCTTTATTGGGTGCTAACCTGCGTTTTGACGAATTTGAAAGAGCTGGTTTGGCTTCGTCTGATCAGTTGGCATTTGGCCTTTTCAACCATGGCAATTTCTTAGAGGTATCCTCCAGGGACCCGCTTAATGGTTTGAACTACAACAGGTTGGTTCAGGAAAGAAGACAAGGTATCTATGCCAATGTTACCTTGGATTATGATAATTACTTATTCTTCAACTTGTCAGCAAGAAATGATTGGACTTCTACAGTCGAACCTGAAAACAGAAGAATCCTTTACCCAGGTGCTTCTGTGTCTTTCTTGCCTTCAGATGCCTTCAACTGGAATTCTTCCACTGTGAATGACCTTAAATTGAGATTTGGTTACGGTACATCTGCAGGTTTCCCTAGTCCGTACAGTACAAGAAATGTATTGCTACAGTCGCCAAGGGCATTCTTGAATACAGCTAACGTGTTGTTCCAATCTCAGACTTTGGCCTCTTCCTTGGGTAACCCCAACTTGCAGCCCGAGTTGCATGAGGAATTTGAATTCGGTGTGGAATCAACCATGTTCAACAATAAGCTGAGATTTGATCTTTCCCTTTATCAGAAAAATACCAGGAATTTGATTACCAATGCGCCTATTGACCCTGCTACAGGTTATACCAACACAGCGATCAACATCGGTAGAATCAGAAACAGAGGTATTGAATTCCAGGCTACTGCAACGCCTATCAGCAGACCAAGTGGTTTCAGCTGGGAGTCTATCGTGAACTTCACGTTATATCGTGCTGTGACAATGGAGTTGGGTGAAGGTCTTGATGAGATTGTTGTCGCTGGTTTTACCAACTTGGGTAACTTTGCTATACCAGGTCAGCCATTCAACATCATCAAAGGTCAGGTGATCAGAAGGGATGAGCAATCAGGTCAACCAATCGTATTGCCTAACGGTGATTATGAGACCGATCCTGAATTGGGCGTCCTGGGCGATCCTAACCCGGCTTGGACTGGATCATGGATCAATACTTTCCGTTACAAAGGATTGTTCCTGAATGTAATGATGGAATACAGACACAGAGGTGTTATTTTCTCTAATACAGTAACGGCTACTCTTGCCAGGGGTGTGACGAAAGATCCTGTTGTGGATAGAGAGTTGACCTTTATTCTTCCAGGTGTGAAGCAGGATGGAACTCCTAATGATGTCCAGGTAACAGCTTCTAACTATTTCTTCAACGCTTACCATACAGGTCCAGATGAACCTAACGTATTTGATGGTTCTGTTGTAAGATTAAGAGAGCTTTCCTTGGGTTATGACGTGCCTGCCAGTATTGTAAGCAGAACACCATTTTCAAGAGCATCCATTGCTTTGAGTGGAACCAACCTTTGGTTCAGGGCCTTGAACTTCCCGCCTAACATGAACTTCGATCCAGATGTATTGGGTACCGGTGTGGGCAATGGATTAGGTTTTGACTTCGTTACCGGAGCTAGCTCTAGGAGATTTGGTGGTACTGTAACCCTTACATTCTAATCACCTAAACAGAAATGAACATGAAAAGAAGAATATATAGCTTATTTATCGCCTTAAGTTTATTGGTGGTAAGTGCTTGTGATTTGGATGAATTCTTGGTTGACCCTAACGTGGTTACGCCCGATACAGCAGATCCAACCTTAGTTTTGAATAATGTGCAATTAAACTTTGCAGGTCATTTTTCTGGAACTGCCTTTCGTGGGGAGAGATTGACCAGGATGATGTCACAGCCTAACAATTTGTATGAGCAAGCTTATGTACCGGTAAACTTTAATGGTACTTGGACTACTGCCTACTCTAGCATTTTGAATGATATCAAATTGATAGAGGAATTGGGAGAAGAAAGAAATCTGCAAAGACATCTGGGAATAGCCAGGGTTATTAAAGCCTATGTTATGGTGAATATGGTGGATTGGTTTGGAGATATTCCTTTTTCTGAAGCTTTGGATCCAGCTACTACTTTTAACCCTAATTATGATTCTGGTGCTTCTGTCTATGCTGCTGCTTTGGCAATCTTAGATCAGGCTGCTGCCAACTTTACAGCACCTACAGCTCCAGGAGCTCCTCAGGATTTGTACTACGGCGGAAACTGGGCAAGATGGATTAAGCTTGTCAATACCATGAAATTGAAGATTCATTTGAACCTGAGATTGGTTGATACGGCTAATGCCACCTCTGCTATTAACGCTTTGGTAGCGGCAAATAATTTCATAGGTCCGGGTGAAGATTTTGTATTCAGATATGGGACCAACTTTACAGACCCTGCCGCGCAGCATCCGTTGTATGGACAGTACAATAACGGTGGCGGTGGTGATTACCACTCTACCTGGTATATGTGGCATTTGACCGAAGCGAAAGGTTTTGATGATCCAAGGGTCAGGTATTACCTGTACAGACAAAGAACAGCGATTACAACTGATCCTGATGAACTGAGATGTATTTCTGAAATTGCTCCGGCGCATTATTTGGCAGGAGGATGGCCTTTCTGTATCCCTAATGACAGAGGATATTGGGGAAGAGATCACCTGAATGCAGAGGGTATTCCACCGGATGGACCATTGAGAACACAATTCGGGGTATATCCGATCGGTGGTAGATTTGACAATGATGCCGGTGTTACTGTTGGTCCTGGCCAAGGTGGTGGCGGTGCCGGTATACAGCCGATCTTAATGCATTGGTTTGTAGATTTCATGTTGGCAGAGTTTGCTGTAACCGTACAGGATAATGCAGCTTTGGCACAAGAGAGAATGGAATCCGGTATCAGAAAGTCCATGGCTTATGTTAGGTCCTTCGGTGAAGCTTTAGATGGTGCCGCCGTTACAGGATGGCAATCAAGGGCAGATTATGACATTTCAGTAAATAACTACGTTGATTATGTCAATAATGAGTATGCCAATGCTCCCAATAATGACAGAAGATTGAACCTGGTAGCCAGGGAATATTGGTTGTCTTTGTTTGGAAGTGGT
Source organism: Cecembia lonarensis LW9 (assembly GCF_000298295.1). Taxonomy (GTDB): domain Bacteria; phylum Bacteroidota; class Bacteroidia; order Cytophagales; family Cyclobacteriaceae; genus Cecembia; species Cecembia lonarensis. Next base: position 378 of record NZ_AMGM01000144.1, on the reverse strand, counting down.
AACGAAGCTTACAACTTGTATAGAAGGACCAATGGTAAGCCAGATAGAATGCAACCAGGTTTATTGGAGAGCTTTGGTACTTTCCCAAGATCTTTGCTATATCCAAATAACCATATGGTGACCAATACCAATGCAGTTCAAAAATCTGGTTTGGGCGTGAAGGTTTTCTGGGACAATAACCCTGACGGCAGCTTTGCAACTGGGGGTATTTATTAATCTTTAACCTTTAAATTTCACAATTATGAATATTAAAAAAATTGGTTTTGGATTTATGATGTCCCTGATGGTGGTTTTTTCTGCCTGTGTGGACTTTATAGAACCGAACGTACCATATGCGACCTTTAATACTGGTCTCTATCTGAGAACCATTTCTGGAGG
>NZ_AMGM01000143.1 GCF_000298295.1 Cecembia lonarensis LW9 | reverse complement strand
TCAAACAGGATATAACCCCAAAAATCCCCATATCAGATTCTAATATGAAAATTAATCTCCATCCGTCTACCAAATTTGAAAATAGACACAACGGCCCCTCTCAAGAGGAAATTTCCATGATGTTGGATGCCATTGGAGCAGCTTCCATGGATGAGTTGATAGACCAAACGATTCCTAAGTCCATACAGTTGGACAGACCTTTAGATCTTCCGAAGGCCAAATCAGAGGCAGCTTTCTTAAAAGATTTCAAAATACTTGCTTCCAAAAATAAAATCTTTAAATCCTTCATCGGATTGGGTTATTATGACACTTTGGTACCAGGGGTAATCCTAAGGAACATTTTGGAAAATCCGGGATGGTATACTGCCTATACGCCTTATCAAGCGGAAATTGCACAGGGAAGGCTTGAGGCCCTGATCAATTACCAAACCATGGTAATGGAACTCACCGGGATGGAAATGGCTAATGCTTCCCTGTTGGATGAAGCGACTGCTGCTGCTGAAGCCATGGCCATGTTGTATGCGTCCAAACCAAGAGAAAAGAAAAATGCCCACAAATTCTTTGTGGATGAAAAAATATTCCCACAGACCAAAGACCTGTTGATTACAAGATCAACCCCTATTGGCATTCAACTCGAAATTGCCCCATTATCACAATTGGATCTGACAGACCCAGAATTGTTTGGCGTCATGCTTCAGTATCCTAACCTTGATGGCGAGGTTTTAGACCACAATGCCTTGGTAGCTGCTGCCAAAGAGAATCATGTCCTAACGGCATTTGCAACCGACTTGCTGAGTTTGACCCTACTTACGCCTCCTGGAGAAATGGGAGCCGACGTCGTAGTGGGAACCAGCCAAAGGTTTGGCGTGCCCATGGGCTATGGTGGACCTCATGCTGCTTTCTTTGCAACTAAAGAAGCGTATAAAAGACAAGTACCAGGTAGAATAATTGGTGTATCCGTAGATAAAGATGGTAATAAGGCATACAGAATGGCACTGCAAACCAGGGAGCAGCATATTAAAAGAGAAAAAGCTACCTCTAATATCTGTACTGCCCAAGTTCTCTTAGCAGTCATGGCAGGTATGTACAGTGTATACCATGGTCCTAAAGGTTTGAAAGAGATTGCTTCCAGGACACATGGACTGGCCCAATTGACTGCCAAAGCACTCGGACAAATGGGTTTTGAACAGCTGAATTCGGTTTATTTTGACACCATTCAGATCAAAGTGGACGCAGTACAGCAATCCAAAATCAGAGCATTTGCCTTATCTGCCCGTATGAATTTCAGGTATGAAGAAGGCGTAATTTTCCTTTCATTCGATGAGGCGAAGACCTTGGAAGATGTAAAAGCAGTGGTAGAGGTATTTGCCATGTCCACCAATCAGAAAATTACTGTAAACTGGGAGGAGCTGACTTCATCTCTAGCCATAAACTATCCTGAAGCCATTTCAAGAAAAACAAGCTTCCTCAGCCACCCTGTATTCAACCAATACCATGCTGAGCATGAAATGCTTCGCTACATTAAAAGATTGGAAAACAAAGACCTTTCTTTGGTCCACTCCATGATTTCATTGGGTTCTTGTACCATGAAATTAAATGCTACGGCTGAAATGATTCCTGTAACGTGGCCAGAGTTTGGTCAATTGCATCCATTTGCCCCACAAGACCAAGCAGCAGGCTACTACGAATTGTTCCAAAATCTTAGAAATTGGTTGACTGAAATCACCGGATTTGCAGATACTTCCCTCCAACCAAATTCCGGGGCTCAGGGTGAGTATGCAGGCCTGATGGTGATTAGGGCCTATCATCATAGTAGAGGTGACCACCACAGAAATATTGCATTGATCCCTACATCAGCGCATGGCACCAATCCAGCTTCTGCGGTAATGGCAGGGATGAAAGTGGTTCTGGTGAAATGTGATGAAAAAGGCAATATCGATGTAGCAGACCTTAGGGAAAAAGCAGAAGCACATAAGGAAGAGCTTGCAGCATTGATGGTAACTTATCCATCTACCCACGGAGTATTCGAAGAGGCCATACAGGAAATCTGTCAGACCATCCATGAGAATGGTGGGCAAGTATATATGGATGGTGCAAATATGAATGCACAAGTGGGATTGACCAGTCCGGGTAAAATTGGGGCAGATGTCTGTCACCTGAACCTGCATAAAACCTTCTGTATACCTCATGGAGGAGGTGGACCTGGCATGGGACCAATTTGCGTGGCCAAGCACTTGGCGCCTTTCCTTCCTGGAAATCCATTGGTACAAACAGGAGGTACACAGGCCATCAATTCCATTTCAGCAGCCCCCTTTGGAAGTGCAAGTATACTGCCCATCTCCTATGCTTACATCGCTATGATGGGACCTGATGGATTGACCAATGCCACTAAAATTGCGATCTTGAATGCTAACTACATCAAATTCAGATTAGAGCAGCATTATCCTATTCTTTATGCAGGAGCAAATGGAAGAGCTGCCCATGAAATGATATTGGATTGTAGGGGATTTAAAGAAGTGGGCATAGAGGTGGAGGACATCGCCAAGCGCTTGATGGATTATGGCTTCCATGCACCTACTGTTTCCTTCCCTGTTGCAGGAACTTTGATGATAGAACCTACCGAATCTGAAACCCTGTCCGAACTAGATAGATTCTGCGATGCCATGATCGGCATCAGGGCAGAAATTCAGGAAATCCAGGATGGGAAAGCTGAGAAGGATAATAATGTATTGAAAAATGCACCGCATACCGCAAACTTAGCTTTAGCGGACAATTGGGATTTCCCATACAGCAGAGAAAAAGCGGTATATCCTCTACCTTATGTCAAAGGGAATAAATTCTGGCCAACTGTCAGGAGAATTGACTCTGCTTATGGTGACAGAAACCTGATCTGTAGCTGTATTCCAGTAGAAGAATATGCTGAAGCAGCGGGAGTTGAATAAGAGGATTTGATCACCAAACAAAAAGCCGATTGGTTAATTCCAATCGGCTTTTTTAATTGGTCTAATTTTACTGGACACTTATACCTACAAATTTTTACTTTTTCACTTCCAAGTTTGACCCTACATTTACCGTTAGGTAGGCCATTTTGGGTCGATTTGTTCGATTCCTTTATAAACCCTAGTCCCTTGGTTACACTAGGGGCTCCGCCACGGCCAAGATCCTGAAAAGTTTGATCCTTTCAGGATCATTTCCACAATATCACTCACCCAAAATTAGCTGTCTAACGTTTCCTATAAAAGATGTTTTAAAATCCGGGTAAACCATAGCCTTTCGACTCTTAAACTGGAGATCCTTGATTCTTAGCTCTTGATTCTTGTTTCTTATTTCTCACCTCTAGTCTCTCGCTTCTCACCTCAATCCTTCACTTCCTCATAATCAATATAGTCTCCTCCTTTGATTTCTTTGGAACGCTTTTCCTGATAATCTCTGGGAATATGATCTACATTGACATTTCCATTGCCTCTTCCTCCCTTTCTTCGGATATCCTCTTCCCGTTTTAGGTTATTGGCATGATCAACAAACTGTTTGAGCTTACTCCTTAAGAAAAACTGTAACAACTTGGAAAATATCCAAGAAATGGCAATGGCAATCAAAAGAAATTTTAAAACAAATCCCATGTTTAGACTTTTAGAAGCGGCTGATAAGAAGGGATATTCACGAAAGATATCCCTTCCGGTTCGTTTGCCGCTTTATTTCAATTATCTACTCAAATAAAGATTCCTCTCCGCATAAATCTTCAAGAAATAATCATCCATCAGGTCATCAATGAAGTATATCGCTTCGCCTGTGGATTTCATTTCAGGTCCTAATTCCTTGTTGACATTCGGAAATTTATGGAAAGAGAATACCGGTTCTTTGATAGCATAACCTTTTTTAACCGGTTTGAATTCAAAATCAGTCACTTTTTTCTCTCCCAACATCACCTTCGTCGCATAATTCACATAAGGTTCCTGATAAGCCTTACAGATAAAAGGAACGGTTCTAGATGCCCTTGGGTTGGCTTCAATGACATAAACCTTATCATTTTTGATGGCAAACTGTATGTTGATCAAACCCACGGTCCTTAGCGCCAAGGCAATCTTATGGGTATAAGTCTCAATCTGACGCATCACATAATCTCCAAGGTTATAAGGAGGTAAAACAGCGTAAGAATCACCGGAATGGATTCCAGCAGGTTCAATGTGCTGCATGATTCCAATGATGTGTACGTTTTCCCCATCACAGATGGCATCTGCCTCTGCCTCTATAGCCCCTTCTAGGAAGTGGTCAAGAAGAATTTCATTATTCGGAATGTCTCTGAGCACATTGACTACATGCTCTTCCAATTCTTTCTCATTGATGACAATCTTCATGCCTTGCCCGCCCAATACGTAGGAAGGTCTTACCAACAAAGGGAAACCAATGGTTTTACAAAGCTCAAGGGCCTCATCTGTATTGTGGATTGTACCAAACTCAGGATATGGCACCTCATTTTCTTTTAATAAGGTAGAGAACCTTCCACGGTCTTCTGCCAAATCCAGGGCTTCAAAACTGGTCCCGATGATCGGGATACCATATTTGTCCATTTTTTCGGCTAGCTTCAGCGCAGTCTGACCGCCCAACTGCACAATGACCCCCACTGGATTTTCCTGAAGGATAATTTCATAAATATGCTCCCAGAAAACCGGTTCAAAATATAGCTTGTCTGAAATATCAGGATCAGTAGACACCGTCTCAGGGTTACAGTTGATCATGATGGTCTCATAACCACATTCTTTGGCAGCCAAAACGCCATGCACACAGGAGTAGTCAAATTCAATACCCTGTCCTACACGGTTTGGTCCTGAACCCAAAACTATCACCTTTTTCTTATTGGAAGGCACTGATTCATTTTCCTCACCAAAAGTAGAATAATAGTATGGGGTTTGTGCCTCAAATTCCGCTGCACAGGTATCCACGAGTTTGTATACCCTTCGAATACCCATTTCATTGTAGCGTTTGTTGAATACCTCTGACTCCAAGCAATTCAACAAATGGGCAATCTGACGGTCCGCATAACCTTTTTTCTTTGCTACCTCCATCAGCTCGCTTGGAATATTTCCAATGTTGTACTTTTGGATTTCAGTTTCTACATGGATGAGCTCTTCAATTTGCTTCAGGAACCATTTGTCAATCTTGGTAAGGTCCTGAATGGTTCTGAATGAAATGCCCAATTTGAAGGCATCATATATATGAAAGAGTCTGTTCCAACTTGGATTTGCCAAGCTGTACAATAATTCTTCTTGATTTCTCAA
>NZ_AMGM01000142.1 GCF_000298295.1 Cecembia lonarensis LW9 | reverse complement strand
GGCAAGGCAATGGCCATAGAGGCAGATGTCAGGGATTATTCCTCCCAGGAAGCTGCTGTGCAACAGGTGATGGATAAATGGGGTAAGTTGGATTTATTGGTCGCCAATGCCGGGATCGGGCATTTTGCCTCCATAGAAGATTTGAGTCTAGCCCAGTGGCATGAGACCATTGACACCAACCTTACCGGGGTTTTTTACAGTATCAAAGCCGGATTGGATGCCCTGAAGTCGTCCAAGGGTTTTTTCATTACCATCTCCAGTTTGGCCGGTACCAATTTCTTTGCCCAGGGCTCTGCCTATAATGCAAGTAAATTTGGATTGACAGGTTTTACCCAGGCAGTGATGCTTGACCTCAGGCAGCATGGGATCCGATGCACCACTATAATGCCCGGTTCAGTGGCCACTTATTTCAATAACCATGAGCCTAATGAAAAAGATGCTTGGAAAATCCAGATTGAAGACTTGGGACAAATGGTGGTGGATTTGATGCAGATGCATCCCCGGACCTTGCCCAGCAAAATTGAAGTCAGGCCTAGTATGCCGGGGTGATAAAAACGAAATAAAACCTTCAAACCACAGCTTTAAGCGGTGGTTTTTTTGTGCCAAAGTAAAAATCCTTAAATTTCGAGCAATTCAATGATTTAGAGATATCCAGACATTGGTTTTTTATGAAACTACTGACCACTCAGGTAATGCTTTTTCTTCAGAATAAACCTGATAGAAGAAATTTCATTACACTGATCAGATTTTTTATTGTATTGGCAATTTTAGTGATATCTTTTTCTGTAATTTTTCACTTATTAATGGCCCAAGAGGGGCAAAAGCATACCTGGCTAACAGGTATTTACTGGACATTGACGGTAATGTCCACATTGGGATTTGGGGATATCACCTTCGATTCAGATATCGGTAGGTTCTTTTCTGTCATTGTATTGTTGACAGGAATGCTTTTTCTGTTGATTCTTTTTCCGTTTACTTTCATCAATTTCTTTTACTCGCCTTGGATGAAGGCTCAGGAACAGGCAAAAGTTCCCAGGGAGTTACCAGAAGAGACCAAAGGACATGTATTCTTACCCGATTTGGGCCTGTGACAGAGGCATTGATTAAGAAGTTGAACAGGCACAAGTACACTTATGTCGTTATTGTTCCTACCATGGCGGAAGGATTGGAATTGTATCAGCAGGGTATTAATATCATGTTGGGTGATTTGGGTGATCCAAACACTTACCTTAAAGCAAGGGTATCTCAAGCTGCCTTGGTAGCGACTACGGAATCAGACGTGTTGAATACCAACGTGGCATTTACTATGCGGGGTCTGGCCAAGGAGGTTCCGATTATCGCTACTTGTAATGCTGAAGCATCCATTGATATTTTAAAATTGGCAGGTTGTAACCATGTGCTGCAACTGGGAGAGAAAATGGGACTTTTCCTTTCCAGAAGGGCCAATGGAGGCGAGTCCAATACCCATTTGGTGGGAAGGTTTGGTGAACTTATTATTGCTGAGACCATGGTGGCGGGTACCCCTTTGGTAGGTAAAACAATCAAAGAAACCCGATTGAGAAAGGATATCGGTGTAAATATTGTCGGCGTATGGGAAAGGGGAAAGTTTAAGGCAGCTGATAGAGATGTGCTATTGACCCAATATTCCGTGATTCTTTTGGCAGGCTCGGCCAGACAAATCGACCAGTACAATAAAACCTACCAGGTGTTTTGTGAAAATACTGCTCCAGTCGTAATTATTGGTGGGGGCAGGGTAGGAAGGGCTACAGGGAAATTCCTGGAGTCAAGAAAAATCGATTATCGGATTATTGAAAAAGATCCTTCCAGGATCAAGCGCTATGCGAAAACCATCTTAGGGGATGCCGTGGATCTAGAAGTGCTGAAAGAAGCAGGAATTGATGATTCTCCCTGCGTGATTATAACTACACATGACGATGATGTAAATGTTTATTTAACCATTTATTGTAGGTCATTGAGGCCGGGTATTCAGGTCATTACCAGAACCACTTTGGAAAGGAATCTGGCCGCAATTCACCGTGCAGGTGCCGATTTTGTACTTTCTTATGCATCTATGGGCGCTAATGCCATTTTGAATTTATTGCGAAGAAACGACATCCTGATGGTAGCGGAAGGGCTGGATTTGATCCGTGTAAAAGTCCCCAAGTCTTTGGTTGGGAAAACCATCAAGGAATCTGCTATCCGTAAGCATACAGGTTGTACGGTAATTGCCATTCATTGTCAAAAGGAAATGAAAATCAACCCAGAACCGAAATCCGAATTTCCTGAAGATGCTGAAATTATTTTGATAGGTACAGTGGAAGCAGAAAATGAGTTTTTCAAAGTGTATGGGGAAGATAATGGAAGTTAAAAAGTGTACTTGCTTTCCATCTTAATCGTTACAGATTTTGGAATCCGCTTATAGGTTCTCCCTTAGGAATGGAACAAATCGGACACTGCTTATATACCTGGTTTTGAATTTTCCTTTCGTTTTTTCTCCTAATATCAATTGCTGCACTTTTCCTTCTTCACCGACGGGAATGACCATTATTCCTCCTTCAGCCAACTGGTCTATCAGCGGTTGAGGAATGTTTTCCGGAGCAGCAGTAACAATAATGGCATCAAAAGGAGCTGCTTCAGGCCAACCTTTGTACCCATCTCCAATGTGCAGATGGATATTTGTATATCCTAATGCGTTCAGGTCCTGCTCCGCTCTTTTTCCCAAGCCCTCAAAAATCTCAATGGTGTACACTTCCTTTACAATTTCAGCCAATACAGCTGCTTGGTAGCCTGAACCTGTTCCTATTTCTAAAACCCTCATGTTTTTTGTAGGTTGGATCAGTTCAGTCATAAAGGCTACGATGTAGGGCTGAGAAATAGTTTGTCCTTCTCCAATAGGTAAAGGACGGTCATCATAGGCATAGTCTCTGATTTTTTCCGGTACCAATAAATGTCTGGGAACTTTTCGCATCGCATCCAGGACAGCCTTATCTTTTATCCCCCTTTGGACAAGTTGAGTCTCTACCATAAGCGCTCTTTGTGATTTGAAATGATCAGCCTGGAAAAGGGTTAACAGTATCATATACCAAAGGATTTTCATGGCAGCAGGTTCTTATTATTCCAATATAAGCTTTTTTTCCAACAAAATAAAAGGTCAGATGTATAGCTTAAATTTTATTTAAAAAAATCATATTGTTGTATTTATTTATCTACTAAATATAAGGGTTTATAATTTTAATATTTTTTTAATTTACTTTAAATCAATGATTTATATTTTTTTTGATGAGTTTTTGAGAAATAAATTATTTTTAATTGATGTATTATTGATGTATCCTTATCATTTGTTACTACAGATTAAATACCGTGATTGTAATGTCTTTTGAAGACGTATTACAAGTAACAATAAAAACCAAAATGAATATGAAAGAACTTTCAAAATTATCATGGCTTGTATTTTTGCTGCCATTATTTTGGGCATGTGGGGATATAGAACAGCCCCCTATCATAGCACAAACCCCTGCGTCTATTGCTTCCCCACCATCTGATATAGTTATTACTCAGGAGAATGGTGCTGAAGTAGTGGTTTTCAATGTGAGTCCGGCTGATTTCGGTACGACAATGGAAGTGACCTATATCATCCAAATGGATCGCCCGGGAAATGAATTCCGTAATCCTGCTGATCTGGGTTCTTCAACTTCCACATCTATTGAAATTGAAAAAGATGATATTAATGGAGCCGCAATAGCAAGAGGTATTACACCGGGCGAAAGTGGCCCAATGGAGTTTAGGGTCCGATCGGTACCATCAAGAACGCTATCTGCACTGAATGGCGCGCCGATAACCATTAATGTTTCCACTACGGTATCCTTTAATCCAGATATCCCTTTGACCCTTGAAGCATTGGTCGGAGATGGAACCAAAGCTTGGAGACTGCGCCCCTCTGCAGGTTCTTGGGGTGTTGGTGGATTCAGAGGTGATTTAGGCTTTTTCCCTGGTGCAACTACTAATTTAGCACCTGTGAGGCCTTGTACATTTAATGATCTTTACATATTCAGTCAGGATGGTACATTTGAGTATGATACTCAGGGTGATTTCTGGGCTGAGGGTTGGATGAGTGTGCCTGGGGAAGGCTGTCAACCAGAATCCATTCTTGAAGGTACACCTTCAGAACCGTTTAAATCGGGTGTGCATAGTTTTAGCCTAATTCCTGGTGCACCAGGTGTTATGCCACAATTAGCAGTAAGTGGCACAGGGGCTTTCATTGGATTCCCGAGAGCATTTAACGGTGGTGAGATACCTGAAGGAGGAAGTCCCACAGAAAGAACCATTACTTACACGGTAACAGCCTATGACCCGGCAACTCAGCAATTAACTTTGTCTCTTAGAACAGCAGATCCATTTGATGCCTTCGATGGTGTATTTTGGACTTTTGTTTTGGTACCTGACGAACTTGGAGAAGAAGTTGGTGGTGGAGGCCCTGCTGCTTTCACACTTGATGACTTGGTAGGAAGTGGTACCCAGGCTTGGCAATTAAAACCAGCTGCCGGAGCTTTTGGTGTTGGTCCAGCACCTGGAAGTGATGCCTTCTTCCCTAATGGAGACGATATTTCAGGTGGTAGACCTTGTCTGTTCAATGATCTTTTCATCTTTAGTCAAGATGGGACATTTGAGTATGATGCTCAGGGAGATATATATGCTGAAGATTACATGGGGCTTAGCGGAGGAGGATGTCAACCTGAGTCCAATTTGGCTGGAACAGTAGGTGAAGCTTGGGCATCTGGAACACATCAGTTTACCTTTACGCCCGCTTCAGGAAATGATCGTGCCCAGATTACTGTGACTGGTACTGGGGCATTTATTGCACTTCCCAAAGCCTTTAATGGTGGAGAATATGAGGAAGGTCCGCCACGCGAAAATGAATCTGTTACCTATGATGTTTTAGATTTCAATCCTGATACAAGGGAATTAACCATAGTTATTGATATTACCGGTAGTGGTGCTGTTTGGTGGACTTTTGTTCTAGTACCAGTTGATTAAGCCTATCATGATTATGCTCATTAAAATGAAATACCTTCTTTTATTCTTCCTTGCGGCAGGCCTTAATCAGGCCTGCCAGCAAGAAGAAAGAGAAATTGTTTTACCTGACCCTCCGCAAGGATTGCCTATTCCTGATACTGGATTTGAAAGTCCTTTGAGTTATGAAGGTTATAGATTGGTTTGGAGTGATGAATTTGAGGGGAATTCACTTTCTAACGATTGGGTATTTGATATGGGTGATGGTTGTCCTAATCTTTGTGGATGGGGTAATAATGAACTTCAGTCCTACACACGTGACAATGTGAGGGTTGAAAATGGACATTTGATCATTCAGGCAAGAAGAGAAAGTTCAGGAGGTAGGGATTTTACTTCATCCCGTATCAAAACACAAGGCAGACAATCTTTTAAATTTGGTAGGATAGACATCAGGGCTGCTTTACCTAAAGGGCAAGGTATCTGGCCAGCACTTTGGATGTTGGGAGATAATATTGATAGGGTAGGCTGGCCAAGGTGCGGTGAAATAGATATTATGGAAATGGTAGGAGGTAGTGCCAATGGAAGAGACAACACTGTACATGGTACCGTTCATTGGGACAATAATGGTTCCCATGCTGAGTTTGGAGGTTCAGTTACCCTGCGGGAAGGCATCTTCAACGATAATTTTCATGTATTTTCTATCATTTGGGATGCTGAAAAGATAGTATGGCTACTTGACAATGTACCTTACCATGAAATTGATATCAGGCCAAGTGGACTTGATGAATTCAGGGAATCATTCTTTTTCCTTTTTAATATAGCTGTCGGTGGCAATTGGCCGGGAAGTCCGGATGCTGCCACTTCTTTTCCTCAGCAAATGGTAGTAGATTATGTAAGGGTATTTCAAAAACAATAAAGTGTGATTTTTTTAATTAAAATTAAAA
>NZ_AMGM01000141.1 GCF_000298295.1 Cecembia lonarensis LW9 | reverse complement strand
CCCCCTTTTATATGATGTTTTATTCTTATGCCAAGTATTTTTCTACGGGAACATAGTCCATGTCAAAAGCCTCAGCTACTGCCTTATATACAATGTCTCCATTGATTACATTCAGTCCTGGAACCAATTCCGCATTTTCCAGCGCTGCTTTCTTCCACCCTTTGTCCGCCAATTGAATGGCGTAAGGAAGTGTTGCATTGGTCAAGGCCAAAGTAGAAGTGTAAGGAACCGCACCAGGCATATTTGCTACACAGTAGTGTACCACATCATCGATGATATAAGTGGGATTTTCATGGGTAGTCGGCTTACATGTTTCAATGCATCCCCCTTGATCTACCGCCACATCCACCAAAACAGTTCCAGGTTTCATTTCTTTGAGCATATCTCTTGTAATCAAGTGAGGTGCTTTGGCACCAGGAATCAAAACAGCACCTACAATCAGATCAGCATGCTTGATCATTTCCCGGATGTTGTATTCATTAGACATCATGGTATTCACATTTGCTGGCATGACATCATCCAAATACCTCATTCTTGGTAGCGAAACATCCATGATGGTTACATCAGCACCTAATCCAGCTGCCATCCATGCGGCTTGGGTTCCAACCACGCCACCACCAAGTATCAATACTTTTGCCGGAAGAACACCTGGCACACCCCCCAATAATATCCCCCTACCTTTAAGTGGTTTTTCCAAATAATTGGCACCTTTTTGAATGGACATTCTACCAGCAACTTCAGACATAGGGACCAATAAAGGAAGACTTCTGTCTGCTTTTTCTACGGTTTCGTAAGCCAAGCATATGGATTTATTTTCTACCATAGCCTTGGTCAAAGGTTCGTAGGAAGCAAAATGGAAATAGGTGAACAGCAATTGACCTTCTTTGATCAGCTTGTATTCAGGTTCAATAGGCTCTTTTACCTTAATGATCATTTCAGCAATGCTGTAAACATCTTCGATGGTAGGAAGAATGGCAGCTCCGGCTGCAGTGTATTCATCATCCGAAAAACCACTTCCCTGACCTGCTGTATGTTGAACATATACCTGGTGGCCTCTCTTAACCAGTTCTTTTGCACCAGCCGGGGTAAGTGCTACCCTATTTTCATTGTTTTTGATTTCCTTTGGAACACCTATGATCATATTGTTACAATTTGGGTTTTAAATCGATTGCGCAAAGATAATAAGGGAGCCTTGATTTGCTACAAAATCAAATCAATTATTTTGTATTGAACATTTTATTGTTCTATTTTCAAAATTTAATTTCTTTAATCGGGTATTAATTGAATAAAATTTCAAAAAATTGATTTTAAAAATTAAAAATTCCGAGAATTTATAAAATTCTGATCTATGTATTTTTGTATGGCAAATATAATGAATGACATCTTTAAAAAGGTGGAAAAAATTAATTAGCAAAAATTTTATTTTGATAAAATAATTTTTACATACTTAATTCGGAATATTTTATTGGTTTTTTTCGAAACTATTCTGTTTTGAAGTTTGTAAAAAAAACAAATTTGGCTATTTTTGAACTGATTGGTTATAAACCGAGGACAACCCAAAATTACCTTTAGAGACTAAAATGACTGACGTGGCAACATTATCAAAGAATAAAAAGTCTAGAACGTTTGAAAAAGAACAGCTTTTAAAAGATTTCAGACTGGCTTGGGAAAGCAGACACGCTTCTCTCATGGGTAGGAAAGAAGTCTTTATGGGAAAAGCAAAATTCGGAATATTTGGTGATGGCAAAGAACTGGCACAGCTTGCCATGGCCAAATATTTCAGAGATGGTGACTTTAGAGCCGGCTACTATAGGGATCAGACTTTCATGTTTGCGATTGGTCAGTTGACCATAAGAGAATATTTTGCACAACTTTATGCCCATACTTCAGTGGAGGCAGAACCTGCTTCAGCAGGTCGTTTGATGAACGGTCACTTTGCTACTAGATCCCTTAATGCGGATGGGACATGGAAAGAATTGACTGCCATGAAGAATTCTTCAGCAGACATTTCGCCTACAGCAGGTCAAATGCCGAAGCTGCTTGGATTAGCTTATGCATCCAAACTTTATAGAGAGAACCTTGGACTTAAAGAACTCATTCAGTTTAGTAAGAATGGTAATGAGGTAGCTTGGGGTACTATTGGAAATGCATCCACATCTGAAGGCATGTTTTATGAAGCAGTAAATGCAGCAGGCGTATTACAGGTTCCAATGGTAATTTCTGTTTGGGACGATGCTTATGGCATATCTGTGCCAAATGAGTACCATACTACTAAGGGGAGTATTTCTGAAATCCTGAAAGGGTTGCAAAGAAATGATGACCAAAAGGGTTATGAGATTTTTGTTGTTAAAGGCTGGGATTATGAAGCCTTGGATAGGGCTTATGAAAACGCTTCCAGAATAGCAAGAGAAGAGCATGTGCCGGTAATGATCCATGTGGTCGAAATGACGCAGCCACAGGGCCACTCCACTTCAGGTTCGCATGAGCGTTATAAGTCCAAAGAACGTTTAGAGTGGGAGAAGGCTCATGATTGTTTGGTGCAGTTTAGGAAATTTATCTTGGATAATGCCTATGCCAGTGAAGAGGAATTGGATCAGATTGAGCAGGAAGCAAAAGCATTTGCCAAAAAAGAAAAAGAGGCAGCTTGGAGTTCATTTTCAGGAGAGATCAAACAGGAATTGAAGGAAGCCTTGCAATTGATTAAAAATGCTGCGGAGCACGCTGGGCAACAGTCTGCTTTGAAGACTTTGGCAGATGATTTGTCAAAAGCGATCAATCCGATTCGAAAAGATGTTATCAGTACAGTTAGAAAAGCCATATGGCTAATGAGGCATGATGCTGATGAGGTCAAGGGAGCTTTGAAAGATTGGTATGCTGCTCAACAAGAAATCAATGAAGATCGTTACAGCAGCCACTTGTATTCCCAGTCAGAATTTTCCTCTGATCAAGTCGAACCAATTGCTGCTCAATTTGAAGACGATGCCCCTTTGGTTGATGGCAGAGAAGTACTTCAAGCCTGTTTTGACAATTTATTGGAAAATGACCCAAGGTTTTTGGCATTTGGAGAAGATGTGGGGAAAATTGGAGATGTAAATCAAGCTTTTGCTGGGTTACAGGCTAAGCATGGTGAACTAAGGGTGACAGATACAGGAATTAGGGAAGTAACCATCATCGGTCAGGGAATAGGAGCGGCTCTTAGAGGTCTCAGACCAATGGCTGAAATCCAATATTTGGATTACATTCACTATGCCTTGATGACCTTATCTGATGACCTTGCCAGTTTACATTACAGGACAAAAGGGGGGCAAAAAGCACCTTTGATTGTGAGAACAAGAGGCCATAGGTTAGAGGGGGTATGGCATGCCGGTTCTCCCATAGGGATGTTGCTTCATTCTTTAAGGGGTATGTTGATATGTGTGCCCAGAAATATGACTCAAGCAGCCGGTATGTATAATACCCTAATGCAGGCGGATGAACCTGCCTTAGTGATAGAATGCTTGAATGGTTACCGTTTAAAGGAAAAAATGCCTGCCAATATTGGAGAGTTCAGAGTGGCTCTTGGCCAACCTGAAACCATCAGGGAAGGAAATGACCTTACTGTTGTAACATATGGTTCTATGTGTAGAATTATAGAAGATGCGGCGCAGGAACTTGCTGAAATGGGAATAGATATAGAAATTATAGATGTGCAAACTTTGTTGCCATTTGATGTAAACCATAAAATTCTGGAATCTATCAAGAAAACCAACAGGGTTCTGTTTGCAGATGAGGATGTTCCAGGTGGAGCTTCTGCCTATATGATGCAGAAAGTAGTGGAGGATCAAGGGGCATATTATTACCTGGATTCAGAGCCAGCTACACTGGCAGCCAAAGCACATAGACCGGCATATTCCTCAGATGGTGATTATTTCTCCAAACCTTCGGTGGATGATGTTGTCGAAAAGGTTTATGCCATGATGCATGAGGTAGATCCATTGAAATTCCCGGAATTCTAAATTAACGAGTGTTAAAAGGTTTTGAATAAAAAAGACCGCTAAGAACTAATTCTTAGCGGTCTTTTTCAAATAACAACACTAATAGGTAATCAATGATTGGATTTTAAACAACCTTACCTCCTGCCAATTTGATTAAGTGTGACTTCGGGACTTGTGGCAATGTTACTTCTATTAAGTGACCTATCCTGGATCTGAACATCTATTCTTATGGTATCATTGCGGAATATGGATTGCCAGCCAAAAGACAACATAGCATATTCAAGAACACCTTCTACAGGTTGACCTTCTGAACTGTTAAACAGTCTTGGGAAACGGCCATTAAAAGTGGTGAAAAAGGGTGGGTCCTCCCATCTAAATTCAGTAAACACACCATTTCTTTTGATGAAAAATTTAACAAAAATATTATTGTGATTTGGATTTTGCTCCACCCAAATGGTGTCCCTTATTACTACATTGTTAACGATAGGGTTGATCGCCCAGTCAATTGGGTTAAATATAGGGGCATCTGGAGGACGATTAGCATAATTGATTAAAGAACCTGCTTGATTTCTTCTGAAAGTTACAGGTTGAAAAGGTGGGTCAATATCTGTGGGGTTAAGCCCTAGGTCTCCTTCCGCATCTTTAAATCGAATGGATACGATGAGTGAGTCAGAACCAGCAGTATTGACAAACCTCATGTCCTCGAAGGAAATTTCAGGGACTGAGGGGAAATTATCCGGTGGTGTAACACAACCGTAGGACAAGACTAGTCCAAATATTATCGCGATATACTTTTTTACACTGCTCATGTACTTGTACTTTTACATGAAATTGTCTGTCCACGTAAAAGTGATGAATTTTCTGATGACAAATTATAAAACGATGGAATATTTCAAAAGTTTTAAACAAGATATACTTCAAGGCAATATACAAAATTTTGAGAAGAAGGCATTAGAGCTTTTTAGGTTTCAGGCGGTGCATAATGCTGTTTATGCGGCCTATATCCGTGCCAGAGGGGTTGAACCGTTTGATGTTTCTAAGTTGGAAGAAATTCCATTTTTACCCATTCGTTTTTTTAAGGATTTTCCAGTGGTATCTGCTGATTTAAATCAATTTGAAGGTTATTATTCCAGCAGTGGGACCACAGGAGCAATCACCAGCAGGCATTATTTTTGGTCTGAATCCTTTTACTTAGAGCACGCCTTGAATCTTTTTGAAAAAGAGTATGGACATATCAAAGATTTCCATGTTTTGGCTTTGCTTCCGGCATATTTAGAACGGAAAGGCAGTTCTTTGGTAAGTATGGCAGATTTTTTCATAAAAAAATCAGAATCACCTTATTCTGGATTTTATTTGTACAACCACAAGGATTTGATCAATGTACTGGATCAACTTAAGGATGAATCCAAAAAGGTGCTTTTGATTGGGGTGACTTTTGCACTTTTGGATCTTTCTGAAAGTGGCTTGTCAATACCTGCCATGAACAACTTGGTGGTAATGGAAACAGGAGGCATGAAGGGGCGAAGAAAGGAGATGATCCGGGAAGAGGTGCACGACCAATTAAAGACTGCTTTTCAACTAGAAAATATTCATTCAGAGTATGGGATGACAGAGCTATTGTCTCAGGCCTATTCTAAATCTGAAGGAAAATACAATTTACCTTTTTCAATGCGCGTTATGCTCAGGGATACCAATGATCCTTTTGCTTTTTCAAAGCGTAAGCAGGGGGGGATTAACGTGATTGATCTTGCCAATTTTCATTCCTGTGCCTTTATCGAAACCCAGGATTTGGGGAAATTTGATGAATTAGGACAGTTAGAAGTACTAGGGAGGTTTGATAATAGTGAAATCAGAGGCTGTAATTTAATGGTTAATTAATTTTGTATTCCTTTAAAAATTAAACATATTTGACTTTAAAATTTGAAAAGCATGAAAAAATTAGCAATTGTTGTAATGGCTGTTGGACTTTTGGCCTTAAGTGCTTGTGCTGCAAGCAAACCATGCCCTGCATATGCGAAAGTGGTAGATAGCAAAGAAATCAAAGGA
>NZ_AMGM01000140.1 GCF_000298295.1 Cecembia lonarensis LW9 | reverse complement strand
AAAGAATCAAGAGACAAGATCAAGAAACAGCTGTACCAGGTACCAAGTACAATGTACCAAGATGTCAGGATTAGGCTTTCGGAAGTAAAGTATGGTTATTATAAGAAAATCACGTAGTGATTGAATCTGTAAAGTGTTATTTGCCCAGGGTTACTGCACGGGGATGGTTGAAATTAATCAAATGATCCATCATTGATTTACCCCGACCCTTCAGGCCGGGGTATCTTGGGAGCTGCGTTACAGGTTGCCGATGGCCTCCAACGATCGTTTTGTTATTACACCCCTTCAGGGCTTTGCAGTACATGGTACCTGGTACCATTATTTTTTCTGCTTCAATCTTCCCGCCTTCTTCAAGGCCTCATGGATGATCCATTCGATCTGTCCATTGGTACTGCGAAACTCATCTGATGCCCATTTTTCCACAGCCTTCATCATTTCCTCATCCAATCTCAGGGCAAAGGGTTTCTTAGCCGCCATGATTTCCTGATTTTATTTGGTTAAACTGGTCAATGGCCTTTTGCATTTCTTCGGGCTTTTGGGTGCCAAGGAGAAATTTTTTATTTTTTAAAGTCACCACTAGACCATGTTTTCCCCTTACATTATAGGCCCACATGTCGAAATTGTAGCGGATACCCCAGCCTCCAAATTTAAAGATGGAGTTGTAAGCAATGAGCTCCAATTTTTCTATCTCCCCCAATTTATATGACCTTCTTCTGATTAAAGGGAAGAAACTGAATGACAGGGCGACTTCGTCTACCCGTGTTTTAAGCTTCATGCTGACCAAGAGCAGAATAACCAATCCTATAATCATTACGGGAATGACCATTTCCCAGTCTTCCATAGGTTGGCTAAGCAGTCCATAAAATATGATTCCTGTGGCCACCAATAAGATGGCCCAAACCCATGGCTGATTAAAGCGCTGTGTTTCTTTGAAGATATAAGTTGCCATAATGCTTACTGATTAAGCGTACCTACATTCAATACCGGACTCGCTGATCTGTCAGAACACAGCACTACCATCAGGTTACTGACCATGGCTGCTTTTTTCTCTTCCTCAAAGTCTATGATACCTTTTAATTTTAAATCTTCCAATGCCATTTCTACCATTCCCACGGCACCGTCCACGATTTTTCTTCTTGCAGCGACTATGGCTGTGGCCTGCTGTCTCTGCAACATGGCAGAAGCGATTTCGGAAGCATAGGCCAGGTGGGAAATTCTGGCTTCTATGACCTTAATGCCCGCATGTTTGAGCCTATCTATGATTTCCTCTTCCAGAGATTGGTTGACTTCTTCTACTCCGGATCTCAGGGTGATTTCAGCATCTTCTGCTTCAAAATCATCATAGGGATACTTACCGGCCATTTTTCTTACCGCAGCGTCGGTCTGTAGGTGTACAAAGTTCTCATAATCATTTACCTCAAATGTAGCTTTGAAGGTGTCTTCTACCTGCCAGACTACAATGGTGCCTACCATAACCGGGTTACCGATTTTGTCATTCACCTTAAGGGGTTTGTTTTCAAAATTCCTGACCCTGAGAGAAATCTTCTGCTTGGTCATGAAAGGGTTCACCCAAAAGAAACCATTGGCTTTCACAGTACCTTTGTATGCTCCGAACAGGATCAATACCATGGCCTTATTGGGTTGTAAAGTAAAGAATCCCGGAAGTATCAAAATAAACAGTACGATCAGTACTATTCCCAACCAGATAACCTGGTTCATCAAGGACAAAACTATGGCCGGTATCAGGGCTATCGCCACCAATACCATCAAATAGCCGGATAAGGGTTTGGTTAATTTCTCCATATTGTAATGATATTAAAATGATATCATTACAATATACTGAATTTTTTTTAAAAGGTTGTATTTAAAAAAATAAAACCCCGCCCAAAATCAATGAGCGGGGATGCTTAGACCTTTGAGGTTTTGGAAACCTCGAAGGTCTTTAGAATTATGAAACCTTCGAGATTTTTGAAATTGCAAAATTCATGGCTCTTTACTCCATTATTTTCCTCAAACAAAAATCCTCTATATTACGACTACACGAGTCTTATTTCTTGCTTCTTGCGTCTATTATCTTAAGTAAGCATCGCCCCATCCACCTGAAGCACTTGACCTGAGATATACGAACTCATATCTGAACCTAGGAACACGCAGGCATTGGCCACTTCTTCCGGTTGTCCGCCACGTTTCATTGGGATGGCATCTCTCCAGCCTTGCACGGTTTTCTCGTCTAAAACCGCAGTCATTTCAGTTTCGATAAAGCCAGGTGCTACGGCATTGCAACGGATATTTCTGGATCCCAATTCCAGGGCCACAGACTTGGTAAAGCCGATGATGCCGGATTTGGAAGCGGAATAGTTGGCCTGTCCGGCATTGCCTTTGATCCCTACAACAGAAGTGATATTGATGATGGAACCAGCCTTTGCCTTCATCATGGTGCGGGTGGCTGCTTTTACCGTATTGAAACAGGATTTGAGGTTGACTCCAATGACTTCATCCCATGCTTCTTCCGTCATTCGCATCAATAGGTTGTCACGGGTAATACCGGCATTGTTGATCAGGATATCCAAAGCACCAAAGTCTGCCACTACAGCATTGACCAATTCCTCGGCTGCTTTAAAGTCAGAGGCGTCAGAACGATAACCTCTGGCCTTGACCCCGAAAGCTGCCAATTCATCTTCCAAAGCCTGACCTTTTTCTACACTGGAAAGGTAAGTAAATGCTACATTGGCGCCCTCTTGGGCATATCGGATAGCGATAGCTCTGCCGATTCCTTTAGATGCTCCTGTGATCAGAGCCGTTTTTCCGCTTAATAATCCCATATTGAATTTTTGGTTGGTGTAAAACAAAGGTCAAAAATAAGGAATTTTTTAGAATGGGTTTACTTGAGATTTAGCTTTTGGAAATTTGCTTGTAGTTATGTTCTTTAAACTTGAGACTTTTCCTCCGTCAGAGTGACGTACATTTCTGTGAATTCCAAATTTTACCATCAGGAAAGGGATGCCTTTTTCCCACTTATTTTTTGTGCTTATATTCATGGAATGAATTCAATCGCTATGAATACCATCGCCATAATCGACTACCGACCCGAACTCCAGCCCCATTTTGAGCGGATCAACAAAGCTTGGGTGGAGCAGTTTTTTTCATTGGAGCCCTTTGATATTGCACAATTGGAAAACCCACAAGAAAATATTCTTGATAAAGGTGGCCATATCATCTTTGCCAAAGAAAATGATCAAGTGTTGGGTACTGTGGCCCTCATTCCTTCCAAAGAGTCAGAAACCTTTGAAATGATCAAAATGGGTGTGGCTGCCGAAGGACAGGGGAGAGGCATAGGCTTTCTTCTAGGAAAGGCCATACTGGATAAGGCCAAAACCATAGGAGCCAAAAAAGTGGTGTTGTTTTCAAGCTCTAAGTTGGTGCCAGCACTTCATTTGTACAAGAAACTTGGCTTTCGAGAGGTAGAAATGGGTTGTGGCCAATACGGACGCTGTAATGTCAAAATGGAAATCAGCTTATGAAGAAGATAAAAATCAGACAGGGTACTGTCCAAGAAGTGGCAGAACTTTCTAAAAAAGTAACCGAGTTCTTTCAGCCATTTTCTGAAAAAACTTATGAGGAAAGGCTTAAAGACGTCGTTCACCTGATCCTAATTGCAGAAGTGGATGACAAACCTGTTGGCTTTAAGGTGGGCTATCAGCGGGATTCTCCTGAATTTTTTTATTCCTGGATGGGTGGGGTGCTGGACAGTTACAGGAGAATGGGTATTGCGACCAAATTAGCGGATGAACAGGAACGTTGGGCCAGGAATCATGGTTATCTAAAAGTATATTTCAAAACCCGAAACCGCTTCTCAAAAATGATCCACTTTGGCCTCAATAGAGGTTTTAAAATAGTGGACCTTATCAAAAAAGGAGGAATTGAGGATTATAGGATTGTGATGGAGAAAGTATTGTGATCTTATCATAGTTCCTTTGTCAGGAAGAGATGCGATGTTCGTAAGGGTTTTCGAAGAGATATTTATTGATATTGGATCCGCCATGGCGGACAGGATATTGGTAGATATTATTCTAGAATCTGAAAAAATATTCTTTTAGATAATTGGATTTTGGATTGGTTGAGGGGTAAATAATGTGGAAATGGAAGGTAATTTTGTGAAAGAAGTACAGGTCAAAAATATGGTATGTCCCCGCTGTGTGCTTGCGGTAGAGCAGTCTCTGCAGCAATTGGATATTCCTTTTGAAAAAGTGGTCTTGGGAAAGGTGTTTTTCTCTCAACCAATTGATGAAAATCAACTTTCCCAATTAGAGCAGGCATTCGGCCACTTGGGTTTTGAAATCCTAAAAAGCAAAGAAGTGCAAAGGATAGAGGGGGTCAAACGTTTGCTCCTTGGGCTTATCCAACAAGCCGACATTCCAGAAGGATTCAATCTCACTGATTTCATCAAGGAACATGTGCCTGAGGATTACTCGCGCATCAGCCATTTGTTTAGCAGCACCGAGGGTATCACCATAGAACGGTATTTTATTCAACTGAAATTGGACAAGGTTAAAGAATGGTTGTTTTATGAGGAAATGCAGCTGAGTGAGATGGCCTGGAAATTGGGCTACAGTTCTGTGCAACACCTTTCTTCACAATTCAAAAAGCATACAGGAATGACGCCTTCAGCTTACAAGAAAATCAAGAAAGGTAGTGCTGAGGGTTGGAAATAAGGGTTTTTAGGAGTGATTACAGAATGAGGCTTGGTGTTTTTAAGAACCTATAATTGGCAAATGTAAAAGCGCACGTCATTCTGAGAATTTGAAATTTGGTATTTACAGAAAGGAAATGATATCACTTGATCCGTCACCCTGATTCCTCTTCACAAAAATCCTTTTTTATTTGCCACATAGAAACATAGGATACATAGCAAAAATCAGACACTACGTTGCTATTTTCTTGCAATTAAACCCTTCATAACGAAACCTAATGCATAGTCCGGGTTAAAAAAAATCTGCCACAAATATCCATCTGTGGTGGAGGGGGATGAAGCTTCAATAACTGTCATTTCTTTTTCTGAACATTTTCCTAAATGTTGAATTCTCAGAATGACGATTCGTGCATAGTGCCATTGGTAACCAGAGCTTGCAGAGATTAAAGCCTGCCCTGTAGTAATACGGGGGATCTCCTCTATTTAGGGAGACCCCCCGAAAGGATCGGGGCAGGCTTTCGCTTCACTACCAATGACAAATAGCTATTTCTCGCGGCGATCGCGGCGACTTCGCAGCGCCCGCTGCGTGAAACCTTTTGTCAATTTATTGTCTGTAAATTAAAAATTTTAAAATCTCAGGGTGACGGCTACTCTTATCCGTCATTGTACATATGATAAATCTATACCCCCCTTAAAACAGCAAAGCGTCGATTCACATCGACGCCTAAAAGTTTTGCAAGGTTAGTAAAAAATGTTCGTTTGCTGTACGTTCCCAAAAGTACATCTCCAAGATTGCCCCAACGCAAAGGGAATATTAAATGTCCTTTAATTAAAAGGAAACTTTTTCCTAAAATCTTAATATTGGGATAACCTTACCTTTTGGAAATTTTATTCAAGCTGATATTTCTCTGAAGTTTAGACCTGAACCTGTCCAAATCTTCCGGACTTTTGGCCTGATGCTTGGTGGCTCTCCCCTGCACCCTTTCTCTCCACATTCTGAAGGAACTTGGCTTCATCTCCCTGCGCATCAGGGTGATAACTTCCTTTTCGGAAAGTCCAAATTGGGCTGTAATCGCATCAAAGGGTGTCCTGTCTTCCCAGGCCATCTCAATGATTCGATCGATCGCCTCTGGACTTAGATTTTTGAGTTTCTTCATATTCCCTAAACTTTAGCTTTTCTCCTTTGTTTTTCAATGGATGCAAAAAGTGAATATTGTTTGGTTCAAAAGGGATTTGAGGTTAGGGGACCATGAGCCCTTGGCTACTGCCATAAAAGAAGGCCTTCCCATCATCCTCATTTACTGTTTTGAACCTTCTTTGGTGCGGGCGGCTCAAAGTGATGACAGGCATTGGCGTTTCGTGTGGCAAAGTTTGGAGGAAATGAACAAGGACTTGGCACAATTTGATGCTAAAGTGCATGTCTTTTACCAGGAAGTAATGCCCATTTTCCAGCATATTTCAGCGCATTATGAAGTGCAACAGGTATTCTCCCATGTGGAAACAGGCATTCAAGTCACCTATGAGAGGGATAGAACCATGGCAGATTTTTTCGCATCTCAAGGGATTGTATGGAAAGAATTTCAACAGCAAGGGGTCACTCGGAGAAGAAAAGACCGGAAAAACTGGTCCAAGGATTGGTATGCCTTTATGTCCGCGGCTACATGTGATCCTGATTTATCAAAAGCCAGATTTTTCACCCTCTCCAATACCTTTATACAGGGGATAGAACAAACATCTATTCCTGAAAAATGGAAAACCGCTCAGCCGAATATGCAAAAAGGAGGAGAAATTGTGGGTAGGAAATATATGGATTCCTTCTTTTCCGATAGGGTTAAAAATTATAACAAACATATCAGTAAGCCCGAGTTGAGCCGTAAGGGTTGTAGCCGATTGTCTCCTTACCTGGCTTGGGGCAACCTGTCCATGCGG
>NZ_AMGM01000139.1 GCF_000298295.1 Cecembia lonarensis LW9 | reverse complement strand
TCAATAAAGGTTTGCTACTGCCCTGCTATGTATTCTATGTTCTATGTAGCGGATTTTTTCAAACCCAAACATAGTGCATATAGTTTTCCAAGAGCCAACTTTCTGGTTTTAAAAAGGCTTGGTGTCGCCAATTTATCCCCAATGCATGGGACAAGTTGTTTTATAGGTCACTTTCCCAATTCTGAGAAGGATATCTTTTGCTTTATGAGACCCTTCTCCCAAGCCATCGGGATCAGGGTGTCGGTTCCTCCTATTTGTCATTGGCAGAATTTAAACATTTAGAAGGATCTTTTTTACTTTACTTTAAAGCTTTCATTTGGAGCGGAGTTTGGATTTATAAAATGAACATCAAGAGGAAAAAGAGGGCCAAGAGGATGGCCAACCATTGGTAAATAGGATTTCTTTTAGGAAACTCGTATTGGCAAATGGGGCAGATAACCGCTTTTTTATCTACCTCCATGGCACAGGAGGGACATTCTTTTGTTTGGTTTTTTTGAACCATTGGGTGATTTTTTGGATTAAAAGACCAAAGTAAATGGAATCTTATGAAAATTGAAATTTGGTCGGACATCATGTGTCCTTTTTGTTATATCGGGAAAAGAAGGTTGGAAGCTGCATTGGCAGGTTTTGAATATGCCGATAAAGTGCAGATTGAATGGAAGAGCTTTTTGTTGAATCCGGATATGCCCACCGATCCGGGAAAAAGTACGGTCGAATACCTGTCAGAAACCAAAGGCTGGAGTTTGGAACAGACCCATCAGATCATACAGCAGGTAGTGGAGATGGCCAAAGCTGAGGGCCTGCATTATAAAATGGATAAAACCGTAGTAGCCAATGCCAAAAATGCTCACCGGCTTTTGCAGTTGGCCAAGTCAATGGGCAAGGGCAGTGAAATGAAGGAAAGGTTATTAAAGGCTTATTTTAAAGAAGGAGCGAATATTGATGACAAAAGCAGCTTGCTCGAATTTGCTGAGGAAGTTGGAATTTCAGTGGAAAGGGCAGGACAATGTTTGGACTCCAATGAGTTTATGGACCAAGTGGAACATGATATCGCCGAATCCAGGGCCATCGGTGTCAGGGGAGTACCGTTTTTTGTTTTAGACAGAAAATATGGTATTTCTGGAGCTCAGGCATCGGCTGTTTTTGAAGAGACCTTGGAGAAGGCCTGGGTAGATTATGTGAAGGAAAATCCGGTGTTGAATATGGCCGGATTGGATGCAGGGGCAGCCTGTGACCTGGACGGAGATTGTTAAAGACTAGGAGACTTAGGGACGTAGAGACGTAGTGATGGAGCGGTTTAAAGTCGGATTTCGGAAGTGGGATTTCGGAGAAAAAATTGAACAATTAAGGAGTTGAGGGATTCATTAAGAGCTAAGGAAAAAGCGATGCACTGCGATGTGGTGAGCATATCGAACCAAGCTTGTCGAAGTGGCAAAAGGTAAAAGGGTTGGAGCTTGGAAAGTTTGGGAGGTTAGTTCTTTATGGAGTTAGGACACAATAAGCGTCCAATACTGAAGGTTAAGGGTGGAACCCGGGGTTGAGAGGCAATCTTGATATGCTGGAATGCCGACTCCAAAGGAGTCAAATTATTAGATTGAAAATATAAAAAGTGTCAATTAAAATAGGATGTAACAAGAACGGGTCCGTTCCAAACGGACCCGTTCTTGTCAATCTGTGGTTCTGTGAAATCGATACTTTTTTTAATAAACTCCTCGGGTACGCATATCCAACGTGTAGACAGATCCCATGGCAGTGATAAAGAGGGTTTTTCGGTCAGTACCTCCAAAAATCACATTGGAAGTCCAATTTTCAGGAACAGGGATATGTGCAATCTGTTCTCCTTTAGGATTAAAGACGGTGACCCCCTTTCCAGTCAGGTAAATATTTCCCCTGTAATCGATGGTCATGCCATCGGACCCCATTTCACAAAATACCTTTCTATTTCTCAGGTAACCATCTTCTTCTATGTCATAGACATAGGTTTTGTTATCCCCTATGTCGGCAACATAAAGCTTTTTCCCATCTGGCGTACCGATCAGCCCATTGGGCTTCACCAAATTTTCATCGACCCTGAACAACTGCATGCGATCTTTGGACAAGTAATAGAGATGTTCTCCGTCTTGCTGCATTTCGGGGTCTCTTTCCCAATAGGGTCTTTTGTACAAAGGGTCTGTAAAATATAGGCCACCGTAGGGTACGACCCAAACGTCATTAGGGCCATTGAGTAAATTTCCTTTGTAGGATTCAACCAGCACAGTCGCATTGCCTTTGTCATCTATGGACCACAATTGGTTATCCATATCGGCACAGGCTATGAGTTTGCCTTCAAGGTCAAAAAACATACCGTTTGACCTTCCTGCATCCTCCATAAATACACTGATTTCATTTCGGGTATAAGACCAGCGAAGAATTTTGTTGTTGGGTTGATCTGTGAAATAAACATCTCCATTTCGGTGTACTGCTGGACCTTCCGTAAATGTGAATCCTTCACCTACCTTCTTGAGTTGGGCATTTTTCGCGACCAGTTTCTTTTTATCTTCTATTTGATCCTGTGCCAAGGTGTTAAAGGCCAATCCGGCGAGCAGGAAAAAAAGGAGTAGGTTTTTCATTATTATTGAGGTTTTAGATTAGCGTGTGAAAACTTCATTTTCATTGATCTCCCAAATATAAGTTTTTAGGCTTTCTTTGAAATTAAGGCAGGCTTCTTATTTTTGAGAAACCTAAAATACAAGCTGCATGCAAGAAATAGAAAAACCAAGGACTTTTTTAGACAGGTTTTTGGATTTTATTGAAAAGGCAGGTAATAAATTGCCCGATCCTGCCATGTTGTTTTTCTTTCTGATGTTGATCACCTGGGGCTTTTCTGCTTTGCTTTCTCCCATTGATTTCGGGGCGGTAGACCCTAGGACAGGAGCAGACCTGCGGGTTCAAAATTTATTGACAGGACCTCAATTGGCTGCTTTTTTAGCCAATATGACCCAAGTATTTATCAACTTCCCGCCATTGGGTGTGGTCTTATTGGCCATGTTGGGTGTAGGAGTGGCAGAACATTCTGGATTTATCAATGCAGGCCTAAAGTTCCTCTTGGGCATTACACCCAAAATGTTGTTGACTCCCATTTTGGTCTTGGTGGCAATTGTCAGCCATACAGCGGCAGATGCAGGGTATGTATTGGTGATTCCCTTGGGAGGCGTTATTTTTTATGCAGCTGGAAGACACCCTTTGGCTGGTATAGCAGCTGCATTTGCAGGGGTTTCCGGTGGCTTTAGTGCTAATTTTATCCCATCTAGCATTGACCCTTTGATCCAGAGCTTTACCCAGTCTGCGGCTCAGATTTTGGATCCGGAGATACTGCTCAACCCACTTAACAATATTTTCTTTACTGCCTTTTCCTCCATTGTGGTGATTCTGGTAGTTTGGTATTTGACGGATCGTGTGATAGAACCCCGCCTCAACAGTAATGTAAAGGTGGATGATAATTTGGAGGATATTCCGACCATGGAGAATTTGAACAGCAAAGAAAAAAAATCCTTTTGGATTGCTTTTTCAACCATGTTCGTTTTATTGATCTTTTTGGTACTTTGGGCAATTCCCAATGATTCGGCCTTAAGAGACCCTGATGGAGAAATCACCTCATTCGGTGCGCCATTGATGAAGTCTATTGTACCCTTGATCTTCATTATTTTTTGGGTTCCGGGTGTGGTCTATGGTTTTACCAGCGGGACATATAGGAGCCTGAAAGATATGGTGGCGTCCATGAGCAAGGCCATGGGCAGTATGGCCTACTACATTGTGATGGCCTTTTTCTGTGCCCTTTTTATCGATGCATTTGGTAAATCAAATATTGGGGCTTTGACTGCCCTTAAAGGTGCTAATTTCCTGCAGGCATTGGATTTACCTGCCCAGATTACTATTGTTGGGATTGTAATTTTGACAGCCTTTGTCAACCTGTTGGTAGGATCTGCCTCGGCAAAATGGGCTTTGATCAGCCCGATTTTTGTCCCCATGTTGATGCAGTTGGGTATTTCCCCGGACCTTACCCAAGCAGCTTATAGGGTAGGAGATTCGGTTTCCAACATCATCACCCCGCTTTTGCCTTATTTCCCATTGATTGTGGTTTTCTGTCAGAAATATGTCAAATCTACGGGCATAGGTACACTGGTTTCAATCATGCTGCCCTATTCTTTGGTGTTGCTGGTGGTTTGGACACTGTTCTTATTGCTGTATTGGACGATAGGGATTCCATTGGGTCTTCAGGCGACTTATGAATATGTGTTGGGGGGGTAATGGAGAGTGGAGAGTGAAGAGTGAGAAATGATGAATGAAGAATTGAGCTAGGTTCAAGGTTCAGCGTTAACAGTTAACGTTTCAGTATTCTGAGTTCAGGGGCTGACGCGGTTCATGACCACGACCAATTTCTTTAATTTGCGGGAATAGGCCATTCTGCTGATGTCAGAATATCCGGATATACCAACTTTTCCGGCCAGTGTCCATTCGTCCTCATTGGCTTTTTTGAAATACAGCTGGTTGCCGCTGCCCATCATGATAAGGTTTTGGTTGAGCCAAATAAAGTCCTCTTTACCTGGCAGGGTATAACCATATTTATGGTGGGTTCTCTTTTCAATATCAAAGCCAAGAATGGGATAGATCAACCCATCTTCCTTTTCTAAAGGGTTGTTTTTATCTATGTAGGTGATGATGCTGGATTTGGGTTTTCTCTTGATGGATCTGCCTACATTTCTATCTATAGTAAGTACCTCAGATTTACTGTAAGGATAGACCAGGGTATTGGGATTTCCCAAGACAAACATGGCAGCTTTGTTGTTATACCAGTCATAATAGCCCACCGGTTCGATGTCATCATAAAGGAGTTCGGGCTCTCCAAAATTGGTAGGGTATAGCCAGAGCCTTTGCTTACCATCCTCTTCTACCGTCACTGCCGAAACATATAAACCACAATCTGTCAGGCTAGGGGAGAATTCAGAAGTATTGGTGGTTTTTGTGAGATTGGTGAATTTTTCGGATTCAAAATTATAAATGATGATATCATGGTTTCCTTTGTCATCAGCAGCGGAGAAAGCCAACTGTTTTTTATTGATGAAATTAGGCTGGTTATCATAGGCCGCCCTATTGGTGATGGCTTTTGCCGTCATGGTATAAACAATGGCTTTAGAAGCGGAGACATTTATATCCAATGCTATCAGATCCGTGTTAACCTGAGCCAATAGCAAGCAAGGGCTTAGTGTGAATAGGAGTAAAAGTAATCGGATTAATTTCAATTGCATATTAATTTTTGAATTCAAAAACTAAATTACAAAATGAAGGTTAGAATGCTGTGAAGAAACTTAAATTATATCGAGAATCCTTTTTAGATGCATTGCGTGGACAGGGGGATCCTTTGGGGGATGCTACTGCCCAGTTTCTTTATGATTATCCAGAATGGATTGAAAAGATCAACGCTTGGGAAAGGCTGCCTGAATCGGGCACCATAAATGCCTTACCAGATGAACTGAAAGCTTATTTTTCAGCTTTTAAAGACCGCCCTTCATGGATTCATCCAAAGCAGATCAGAACGGCACAGGTGTTTTTTGAGCAGGAAGGCAACCTTTATCTTTCCCTACTTGGCTTTTATTCCCTACCGTATTGTTATGCTTTTGCTGATGGGGCACAGGTTTTAGTCAGATCCAAACGCATCACGGAACAAATCGGTATGCGCTTGAGCGAAACGGCACTTTTTCTGTTGGACAGCTTCAGGCCTGGTACCTTTTTGGGTGGTGAAGAGGCTTTGTTTACCATTTCAAAAGTGCGTTTGATTCATGCCTTCAGCAGGCTTTTTATTCAAAAATACGCGAAGGACTGGCAACCTGAATGGGGGCAACCCATCAATCAGGAAGACATGATCGGAACCAACTTGGCCTTCAGTTTATTGGTTATGCGGGGTATGGAAAAGTTGGGGAGATATCCGGGAAAGGAAACTGCAGAGGCAGTGATGCATTACTGGAAAGTAATCGGTTATTTCTTGGGGATTGACACCGATTATTGGCCGGAGAACGCTAAAGAGGCTTTTGAACTGGAGAAAGTAATCCGGAAAAGGCACTTAAAAACTTCAGAAGCCGGCTTGATATTGATTCAAGCCTTGCTTGCCTATTACAAAGCTGCTGTTACTGAACCTGCATTGGCCAATAGCGCGGAATCTTTGGTAGCTTATTTTGTGGGAGAGGAGGCAGCAGAGGTATTGCAGTTGAAGAAAGGACCTGATTTGCCCAAAGGAATATATGGGTTATTATTGGATTTGAGTTTTTTCAGGCAATACGGATTGGGAAGTTCCTATGAAAAAACAAGAAGGGTATTTTTTGAGCAGACTAAGCTGCAGTTTGGTGCTATGCCCCAACTTCTATTACCTGCCCGCAAGCGTACGTAATCGGACACTTTTTTGTCCGATCTTATTGCGGTAAAATTACAGAAACCCCTTTGAATCATTTTTTTGGCTGTTTTTAGCTTGTGGCATTCTTTTCGTACTTTACCCTAACAATGAAAAGCATCACTACCATATGGCAGCAGCTTCCCTTGGAACTGATCTTTTGGATCGGTGCATTGATAGGGATCTTTCTTATTGATCCTTACGGACCACAGCATTTCACCTTGTGTCCATTGGATAACCTGGGATTTCATTGGTG
>NZ_AMGM01000138.1 GCF_000298295.1 Cecembia lonarensis LW9 | reverse complement strand
AGAGAAAGGGAAGTATCCGTTTTCTTGATGGTTAAGACCTTTGAGGTTTTTCAAACCTCGAAGGTCTTAACCGGTGAATTAACAAAATAATTACTTTCAGATAACTAATTAGCCCCTGAGGAATCGGGGGCTTTTTGTATTTAGTCCGGCAATTTAATCGGATAAGTTGCCATTGGACCTTTTAATTTTTTCTTTAAAAAGGTAATTTCATTTTTAAACTGAGCGGTTTTTTTCCCATTACATCAATTAATTGTGGTTTAATATCTATGAATATTTAATATCAAAAAATATCTGTTCCTGATTTAAGACAAGACTATTCCACAATGGGATTCAAACTCAGCATATTGATTATTCAGGTTTTTAATTTAGGATTTTATGAGGAAGCTGGTTTTGAAAAACGACTGGATAGGCAAGAATCCTGTGATCAGGATTGAGTTTCCGTATGATTTTCAACTGAAGGAAATAGTCAAACAATTTCCCGGCTGTAATTGGGATACCAAGAGAAAGGTATGGTGGGTGGCTTATTCAGATGAAAGGATATCAGAAATGATTCAGTTTTTTAAGGGGAAAGCTTGGTTGGATTACAGTGAGTTGAAGAAGGTAGAGATACCCCAGGATAAAGTAAGCGTAGTATTACCAAATCTTTCAGCGGTTAATTCCAAAGAAATCCAACTTTTTGAGCAATGGATGAGGAATAAGCGTTACAGTGAAAACAGCATCAAAACCTACAGGGAAGCTATTTCTGTATTTTTTAGGTTTTTAGACAACAAGCCATTAGAAGAGATAGAAAATTCAGATCTAGAAAAGTTCAATTCTGAATATATCCTTGCAAATTCCTATTCCAGTTCTTATCAAAACCAATTTGTCAATGCCATCAAATTATTTTTTGCCAACCGAAAAGGGATAAAAATCAATCCAGATATTATTTACAGGCCTAAAAAGGAAAAGGTTTTGCCAAATGTATTGAGTAAGGAAGAGGTGAAAAAGATTTTGGATTCCATTACAAATATTAAACATAAATCCATGATCGGTTTGATATATGCATGTGGATTAAGGAGGACTGAGCTTTTGAATATTCAATTGAAACATATTGATCCAAATAGAAAGTTGCTTTTTATCCAACAAGGCAAGGGTAAAAAGGACAGAGTGGTTCCTCTATCTGACAAACTTTTAGAATTATTAAGGTCTTATTATAAAGCCGAGCGTCCAATAGTATATTTATTTGAAGGAGAAAAAGTAGGAGCCCAATACAGTGCCAGCAGTTTACAGCAGGTGCTAAAATATGCTGTAAAAAAAGCAAGGGTAAATAAGCCGGCAACTCTACATTGGCTTAGACATAGTTATGCTACTCATTTATTGGAAAATGGAACAGATTTAAGGTATATCCAAGAGTTGCTTGGTCACAATAGCAGTAGGACTACTGAGATCTATACTCATGTCAGTAAGAAAAAAATCTCAGAAATAAGATCTCCTTTTGATGATTTATAAAAAAACATTAGTTTTAATAAACAATGCAATTGTAGTATCAAGCCAGCAAGAATTGAAGGCTTGGTGGTATAAATACGTTGTAATAAGTAAGTTAGTGGCCAGGCTATGACGAACAAACCGTAAAGACAAAATGAACGAAAAGTAATTTAAAATATGAATCCAACAACCTTTGCACGACTATATTCTATTTTTAACTCCAAACGTTGGCACGACAAGGAAATGCACGAAGTTGTATTTCGTAATTTCTGTGAGTTGCTTGGTAACCTTAATGATAAACAACAAAATTTACTCCTTGAATTAGCAGAAAGATATACTTGGTTAACATTTACTGAATATCAAGGTAAATTAGTTCATATTTTTAACACCATAATTCCAGAAGAAGAAATTAATAACCTAAGCAAGATTATTTTGTTTCCTGTTATGAAGCCTAAAGATGAAGAAGTGACAAAGAGCGGACACGGGGTTCTAATTATTTTAAGAGGGGTCAGACCTTTTTTTGAAAGATATAATCATTTAGAGTTTAAAGAAATTGAAGCATTTGATAAACTTGAATTACCATTTACTTTAACGGATAACGAGAGAATTTTTCTATTAGATGATTTTCTAGGAACAGGAGACACAATTAAATCAACAATTGAAAAACTTTTGTTAAACCCAAACATTACTCTAGATAAGATAAGAGTAATTACTGTTGCTTCACACCAACAAGCCGTTAATTATATGGAAAGTATTGGTGTGAAATACTATACCGAAATAGTTACAAGAAAAGAAATCAGTGACCACTACTCAACCCCCGAGTTAGAGGAAAAAACGGCAATTATGAAAGAAATCGAAAAACTATTGCCTTCAAAAAAATATAGTTTTGGCTATGGACAATCAGAAGGATTAATCACTTTGTACAGAACACCGAATAATACCTTCCCAATCTTCTGGCACGATTATGAAAAAAACGAAGTAAATTATAAAGCACCATTCCCAAGATATTAGATATGGAAAAAGAAAATCTTTATATACTCCTTGATGTGATTTTTAGAAATGGCTCCCTAAAAAGGCTTGCTAGGAAAGGAGTAGATTACAATGAAATTGCTAATCAAACTCAAATCGCCATAAAAAATGAATTGGTTAGTTACGATAGTCAAAGAGTTACTTTAACTCCAAAGGGTTTAGAGTTACTAAAGCAATTAGAAATAACTTATAAAAAAACCACAAAAAGCGAATGGATTGAGAAAGACGAAAAAAATCGCTTGAGTAAAAATAGAAGAGAAAAAAACTTTATATTTGTGCCAAGACAAAACGAGCTTACTTTTTAGTTCTTTCTTAAAATATTGTGTTGACTTCGGTTGGCACCGGAGCAGTGAGTCACTGTTCTGTAATTGAATGGGTTTTCAAGCCTTCGGGTTTAAGCGGGGTTCCGCTGAGGCTCCACCCCGCTTAAACCCGTATTCACTAATTGAGTTCGGGGGCATTGCCCCCGGCTCATTAACGATTTTAAGAAAATGAAATTTGAACAATATAAGCAAGAATTTGAAATTAAAGCTTCGCAATCAGGATATTCAGCCGAAAACATTACCCGTTGCTTAAATTACGCAAAACCATTAATAGATAAGGGCTTCCCAGTTATCTACAACACTTCTCATTTATCTGTTTTAGTTGGTTATAGAAAGGATTACATAAAGCGTGCTGTTGTTTATACGCCTTACTTTTACAGAGACTTTGAAATAAAGAAGAGGAATGGGAAGATGCGAAAAATTTCAGAGCCACTCCCCAGTTTGAAAGAAATCCAAGATTGGATTTTAGTGAATATTCTCGAAGTAGAAAAGGTAAGCCCTTTTGCTAAGGCTTACAGAAAAAAGGTAGGTTTAATAGAGAATGTGAAATTTCACAAGAATCAGCCTAAAGTTCTAACTCTTGATCTAAAAGATTTTTTTCCTTCAATAAAAAGAGAAAATGTAGAATCAATATTTCGCTCATTCGGATATTCGGCATTAATCTCAAACCTCCTCTCTAAACTATGCACTAGGGGCGGTTGTTTACCGCAAGGAGCACCAACTAGTCCATATTTATCAAATATTTTTTTTAAAAGTGCTGATGATATAATTATTAAATACTGTTTGGCTAACGACATCAGATACACAAGATATGCTGACGACTTAAGTTTTTCAGGAAACTTTGACGAAAAAATGTTAATTGAGTTAGTTGACGATACCGTAAGACAATTAGGGCTGACACTGCACCCAGATAAGATAAAGATAATGAAGCCAAACGAACGACAAACAGTTACTGGTATTGTCGTAAATGAAAAGCCTCAAGTTGTTTTCCATAAGAGAAACAAATTACGGCAGGAAATGCATTATATAATTAAGTTTGGAATTCAAGACCATATGCAACGCAAAAACATAAAATACAGGAATTATATAGAGCATTTATTGGGTAAAATTAATTTTGTGCTACATCTTAACCCTAAAGACACAGAATTTCAGAAATATAAAGAGCATTTAATTGAACTTAAAAAACAGACAATATGACCCTGAGAAGCCCAGCCACTAACAGCGTGTATGAAAAATAGCGGTTTCAGAGCTAAATCAGAGATTAGTGCTTTTAATAAAAGTCAGTGCCAAACTGAAAGTGAAGTGCTTTTAATCCGCTACTTCTCATACACGCAAAACGTTAGCGTTAATTATAACGGACGACACCCAACAAACAAACAATGAATACAGAAAAAATATTTGACGAAAACGGACGTGGGTTTACTCGAGTTTTTTCCACTGACAAAGTTGAACTAGTTAACCCCGTTGAATATTACAAGACCTTTGAGCTTGAGAAACGAGCCATTTCTTTACGAGACCTACTATATGCAAAAAATCCCTTTTTAACTTCGCAATTGGATGACAATTTTTTTGTAAAAAAAGCAGAAGAAATGCTAGTTGGATTTTTTGAAAAATTTGAGCAGACAAAAGTTCACGATAACTTTATACAGCTACTAAAGACAATTCGAAAGAAAGACCAAGAAACTTTACTTAAAGGAATGACATTAAATCCAGACGAATTAATGTCACTTATTTTCAAGTCATATAACGACTTTGGTTTTTTATACAGCAAATATCTTTTTGAAAATTTACCTAATGGACTGGAAGGCAAAAAACTACCCAAACTTTTTCATATTAAAGAAGATGGAACAATTCACAAAGTAGGTGAAACTGATTTGACAGATGGAGAACTAAAAAATGTGATTGAACACCGAAAGGTAATTGTTTCTCATTTCTTCGAGCAGGGTGACTTTTGGCACTGCTTCTTTTTGACATACAATAGTATTGGTGGCAAAGAAAATTGGAAAAACGGACAATCCCACTTTCATTACATCTCAAGTTCTTTTGGAATTTCAAAAGCTGACTTCATTGAAAGTATGCGAACAGGTAAATATAAATCAACATCAATACACATTGATTTGCTAGATTATGGCAATCAAACCGAATAATAAAATCAATACTCTTTAATATGGAATGGAAAGAATACGAAGAAATCACTAAATACATATATGAAACACTTGGAGCAGCAAACGGTGTTAAAATTGAGTGCCACGGAAATAATTGTAAAGTAACAGGCAAATCAACAGTTGTACATCAAATTGACGTATTGACAAGCCATTCTGACGGACTTCATTCTTATAAAACTGCTGTGGAATGCAAATATTGGGAGCAGACAATAAATAAAGATATCATAATGAAAGTTGCTGAAATTGTAGAAGATGCAGGACTGAATAAAGGTGTAATAGTTTCAAAAAATGGGTTTACTCCAGATGCAATATCATTTGCTAAATACAAAAACATTGGGCTCATTGAATTAAGAGAACCTAATGAAGATGATTGGAAAGGCACAGTGAAAAACATACAGATAAATATGAATATGCTATTGCCTCAAATAAATGGATTAGAACTTTTAGTATCAAAGGAAACAAAATCTACATTAAAGCCAGGGTCAACAAGGGTCGAATTTTTAGACATTAAAAAAACAGATGGAAGTATTGAAAACATAGAAAAATACATTAATGAATTCAATAACGAACTGTGTAAAAAGGAAGAAAACGAAGTCTTAGAAAAAGTCTTCACCTTTGATACAGGTACCGTATTGATTTATAAACCTACGGGTGAAGAAACTGAAATTAGTGGAGTTAAGCTGAATGGAATACTAAGAATTGCAAAGAAAACAATAGAAATTAAAGGAGAAGACCATATCTATATGATTATGAAATCTATATTTGAAGACAAATCATATACGATAACAAAAGACAAGAAAATAAATGAACGTGAAAAATAACTACCGCTAACAGCACCTACCCAAAAGTGGCGGTTCAGTGGTTAACTCAAGTTTTGTGCTTTTATCAAAGTTTATGCTTGGTTGACAGTGAAGTGCTTCGAAATCGCCACCTTCGGGTAGCTGCAAAACGTTATCGCTCAGTGTAGAAAATCCGAACAGCAAAATGACATTAGGAAAAAGAGTAAATTTGAAACTTAGAAATTATTAAATATCAGTAGTGACATCAGAATCGCAAAATATTGAGTTCAAAATAACTTGGAGAGATGAATACCTAAAATGGATTTGTGGTTTTGCAAATGCTCACGGAGGAACTATTTTTATAGGAAAAGATGACTCAGGAAATATAGTTGACTTGAAGGATGCTAAAAAGCTTTTAGAAGAAATCCCTAACAAGGTCAGAGACACATTGGGGATTTTGGCTGATGTTAATCTGCACCAAACCAACCAAGGGAAATTTATTGAAATTCTTGTTGAGCAATACCCTTATCCAGTCAATTACAAAGGACAATATCATTACAGAAGCGGAAGTACCAAACAGGAATTAAAGGGGGCAGCACTTGACAAGTTTCTCCTTCAGAAAAAAGGTAAAAGATGGGATGGAGTTCCTGTTCCGAATGTTTCAATAAATGACCTTAAGCAAGAAACGTTTGATTTTTTTCGAAAACGAGCTTTAAGAAGCCAAAGAATTGATGAAGACAGTTTAGCTGACAGTAATGAACATCTTATTGAGAACCTTCAACTCAAAGAAGGTAAATTTCTTAAGCGGGCATCAATTCTGCTATTTCACCCTAATCCTGAAAAATATATAACAGGAGCTTACATAAAAATAGGTTTTTTCGAAAGTGATAGCGACTTGAGATATCAGGACGAAATTCACGGAAATCTTTTTGAGCAAATTGAAAAGACCACAGAGTTGCTTTTCACAAAGTACATCAAGGCATTTATTAGCTATGAAGGTTTGAATCGAGTGGAGACCTATGAATATCCGAGGGAAGCAATTAGAGAAGCATTATTGAATGCTATTGCCCATAAAGACTATTCGGGTGGCGTTCCCATTCAAATAAGTGTTT
>NZ_AMGM01000137.1 GCF_000298295.1 Cecembia lonarensis LW9 | reverse complement strand
TTTTTTTATGCTTTAATTGATCTAGCAGATGGGATTACCTTACCCTCTCAGCTTGATTAAAGTAGAAGTTTCCTTCAATTTCTGCATTCTCATCGGAATCAGAACCATGCACGGCATTGGCTTCGATAGAGGTTGCGAAGATTTTTCTGATGGTTCCTTCTGCCGCGTTTGCAGGATTGGTCGCACCGATCAAAGTTCTGAAATCTTCCACAGCATTATCTTTCTCAAGGATGGCTGCAATGATAGGTCCAGAGGACATATACTTACATAAATCATTGTAAAAAGGTCTTTCTTTATGAACTGCATAGAATTTGCCTGCCAGTTCAGGAGTCAATTGGGTAGCCTTCATGGCCACAATTTTAAATCCTGCCTCTTCAATCATTTTCAAAATTGCTCCTGAATTGCCTGCTGCAAAAGCGTCAGGCTTGATCATGGTGAATGTTCTGTTTCCTGCCATTTCTTTGGAATTTATTTCTGATTTTTAATTTGGGTGCAAAAATAGGGGAATTCGGCTAAAGTCCATATGATACCTGTGAAATCTCTGTTATGTCTTTCTTTTTTAGCAGATTAACTGAATTGGGAAAATTCAAAAATATTACAGACCTTTGCAAACTATATTCCTTTCAAGGGATATACAAAAGCAATCAAATGCAGGAATTAGCGTCTTTCAAAAATAGATTATCATCCCCCCAAAAAGTTGTCATTACCACCCATCATAAACCCGATGCAGATGCTTTGGGTTCATCCTTGGGCATGGCCAACTATCTCAAGAAAAAGGGTCATGATGTCACCGTAGTCACGCCTTCTGATTATCCCTCATTTTTACACTGGATGAAAGGAAATGATCAGGTACTTAATTTTGAAAATCCTGAGCATAAGGACTTGGCCATCAAGAAAGTACTGGAGGCAGATACCCTGTTTTGTCTGGACTTTTCTTGTTTAAAACGTTTACATGAACTGGCCTCTTTTGTGACCAAATCCAATGCCTTCATTGTCAATATTGACCATCATCAAGATCCTAAAGACTTTGCAGATTTTAAGTATTTAAGCTCAAAAGCTGCGGCCACTTGTGAACTGGTTTATGAACTGATCGTCGAATTGGGCGACCAATATTTCATTGACAAAGATATTGCAGACTGCTTATATGCAGGAATCATGACGGATACTGGAGGCTTTAGACATCCCAACACCACCAAAAACGTCCACCTCATCACTGCCGAACTGATTGGCTTGGGTGCAGACAACACAAAAATTTCTCGCTTGATTTATGATACCAATTCAGTAAACCGGCTAAAGTTCATAGGTTTTGCCATTACACGAAGATTAACCATAATAGAAGAACTACAAACGGCTTATTTTGCGATCAGTAAAAAAGACCTTAGAAAATATAATTCCCAAACTGGAGATACAGAAGGTTTGGTGAATTATGCCCTTTCCCTCGATGGTATCAAAATTGCAGCGCTTTTTACAGAAAGAGAAGATGGCATAAAAATATCATTCAGATCAACAGAAGAAATAGCAGTCAATAAATTTGCAGCGGATCATTTTGAAGGAGGGGGGCATAAAAATGCCTCAGGAGGAAAATCAAACCTTAGCTTAAAAGAAACCACTGAAAAATTTGAAGCATTAATTAAAAAAAACAGAAAAACACTATTCAATCAACCAGAACTCATCCATGAAAAAAATTAAATCTTTATTGTTTGCAGTTGCGATGATGGCCATTGCATTCAGCGCCATGTCCTGTAACAAAACCAAAACAACTACAGATGGCATCAAGTACACTTATATCAGAGAGGGGTCTCAAGCTCCAAAAAATGGAGAGTATGTACTTTATCATTTGATTGTTAAAACTGGTAATGACTCTACGTTCATTTCTACATATGATCAGGGAATGCCTGCTTACTTACAGTTTAATGATTCTATTCCTAGACAATCCGGAATGGATGAAATTTTCCTTGGATTGAAAAAGGGTGACAGCCTTGCTTTTGAAGCCAACGCAAAAACTGTATTTGCAAACAATATGCCTTTCTTCCTACAGGAAACAGAAATGGTGAAAATCAGGGTTGGTGTAGTAGATGTATTGGATTATGAAGGGGTTGAGGCTTACTTCACCTCACTACAGGAAGCAGAAATGAAAAAGCAGGCCGAAGGTGCTGTTGTCCAGATGGAAATTGACACCCAGATCATCGAAGATTATTTGGCTGAGAATAATATTCAGGCGACCAGGACAGAATCAGGTCTGTATTACGTCATAGAAAAGGAAGGGTCAGGACCGGAAATTCAGGAAGGTGACCTGGCTTTTGTCCATTATGCGGGTTATCTGATGGACGGAACCATCTTTGATACCAGTTGGAAAGAATTGGCTCAATCCAGTGGGGTTTATAATGAACAAAGAGACAATGTCGGCGGCTATGCTCCATTGGAAGTTAGAGTCGGTATGGGCCAGGTGATCAAAGGATGGGATGAAGGACTGGGTCTATTGAAAAAGGGAGACAAAGCCAAATTTATCATTCCTTCTCCTTTGGCTTATGGAAGCCGAGATTCAGGAGGACCAATTGGACCCAACTCAATTTTAATATTTGACGTAGAAGTCACTGAAGTACAAAATTAATTCAGCTCAATGAAAAAATTTATTTTCGGAATTTTTACCTCCGTGTTTTTGCTTTCTGGTTGTATTTCAGAGAGTGAAAATCAGCAAGTAATCTTTGACAGAGACCTCCAGGCCATAGAAGATTATATTCAGCGAAATCCAATTGCTTCGGTAAAAGAGTTTGTTGACCCAGGCTTAGGGATCAGGATTTACTGGCAAGAGGTTTCCGAAAGTGGAAAAAGTCCCGAAAGCCCTGATATGGTCAAAGTAGATTACGTTGGGAAATTATTGAACGGATCAGTTTTTGATACTTCATTTGAACAAGTGGCCCGTGACAATAATATTTTCGATCCACAAAGACCCTATGGTCCCATTGAATACATTTTTGGGGTAGGAGAAGTCATTCCCGGTTTTGACTTTGCCATTTCACTAATGGAAGAAGGTGATAAGGTCACGGCTTTTATTCCTTCTATCTTCGGTTATGGGGCAGTTTCTCAGCCAGGGATTCCAAGAAATTCCGTATTGATTTTTGAGTTGGATTTAGTACAAGTTGGAACAGTAACAGAGGACGAATTACCCGATGAATAAATTTAGATTAGTTTTATTGGCGTTTTTGGTACTTGCGGGGATGGGCTGTGATACCCAGAACCCATTTGGCCCAAGCTATGATGTTGATGCCAATTTGGAACGTGATGCCAAAATTATTGAGGATTTTCTTGCTACTGCAGCAATCGATAGCCTTTACCGGATTCATGATCAGAATGGAGTGGTCATTATTGTGCAGGAAGAAGGGGAGGGGGCTATCCCGGGAGAGTTTCGATTGGTATATTCCAATTATATTGGACGCTTACTAGACGGCACCATGTTTGATACCAACCTCGAAGAGGTGGCTATTGAAAATGATATTTGGGACGAAAACAGAATTTACCGCATATTTCAATTCACCCTTGGAAGCGGTGATGCCATTCAAGGCTTTAATATCGGTTTCAGGAGATTAAGAAGTGGGTCCAAAGCCGTGTTGATCATCCCTTCTCCTTGGGGCTACAGGGATCAGGAAAGGGATAGAATTCCAGAAAATTCCGTACTTATGTTTGACATTGAGTTTCTTGGATTTGAGTAAGAAAATTATCGTCTAAAACATGAACTAGAGTTAGAAAGAGGGTATCAGAAATGATGCCCTTCTTTTTTGCGTCATCCTGAGAATTTAAAATTTGGCATTTACAGAAAGCCAATGACATCACTTGAGTCGTCATCCTGATCCGCCACAGAGGGACATTTGTGGTAGATTTTTTTTAACCACATAGGAGAAGATAGCACACATAGCTTCCCTGTATCAACCGGTTGATTTTAAAAACAAAGGTTTGCTGCTGCCCTGCTATGTTTTCTCTTATGTCTAGGTGGCAAATAAAAAAGGATTTTTTGGAGGTTCAGGTTATTTTTGGACAACATAGGAGTAACATAGCCAACATAGTTAGGCTGTCGCTGCCGTGGTTTTTGGTGTTGGAACGGCCTGGGTCTGATGACCGTATTATGTGCCGGATTTTTTCAACCCCAAACATAGTACATATAGTTTTCCAAGAACCAACTGTCTGGTTATAAAAAGGCTTGGTGTTGCCAAGTTATCCTCAATGCATGGGACAAGTTGTTTTATAGGTCACTTTCCCAATTAGGAGAAGAAACTCATTTGCTTTAGGAGACCCTTCTCCCAAGCCATCGGGATCAGGATGACGGTTACTCCTATCTGTCAATGGTAATACGAGGAACAGCCTGTACCGCAGTATTGTGAGAAGGATGAAGAATCCACCAAAATAGAGGAGATGCTTCACTACGTTCAGCATGACGCGTAATTTTGTCATTACCTTTTCTGTACTTTTTCCAAAATGTTAAAAACTCAGGGTGACGGGCGTGAAGTTCTGTGATAGGTAATAATTAGAATTGACTTATCCAGTTTATAAGTTATAAATCCCTATTAAATGACTTAGGCCCTAAACTTGGTAGGAAACAAAGCCGGCACCTCCTTTTTATATTGGATATACCTTTTTCCGTAAAGCTGAATGAGCTTTTTTTCTTCAAAATAAATCCCTATTGGCAAGTAAATGATCAGACAGATCAAATGGATCAATGCAGCCAAGATGGGATCAAAAAAGAAAAACCCCAGGAAGATCAACAATAATCCAGCATATAGGGGATGTCTCACATAAGCATGTGCTCCTTTACGGACAAACTCAGGCTGTTCTTCCAAATCATCATGTGCCCTAAAACCTGCAAAGGTAGATAGGGAAAAATGTTTCAGGGATTTCACCAAAATGATTGTACCAAAAGCTGCAAACATGTACCCCAAATAAGTCGTAAGATCCGTAGTGGCCAAGAGATATGATTTCTCTATGCTGCCGCCATAAATCAGTATAAACAGGAAGAAAACAGTGGAAAATAAAGAATAAACCAGACGATACCTCTTGTATGCATTTCCAAGCTTCGATCTCAGCCAATACTTAAAATCCAAATTGGCCAAAAAGGTATGCGAGCCATAAAAAATGGCCCAAAGAAAGATGAGATTAAAATATGCCATCATAAATTGCTTTTAAGATAGTTTATCAATCGTAAAATTGGCTCACATGGTTCCAGTTTATTTTCTTTTGTGGTCAGTAGTTTTTTGATTCACCTCCTTTTCCTAATTTGAAGCACCAAACCCAAAAC
This sequence comes from Cecembia lonarensis LW9, assembly GCF_000298295.1. GTDB lineage: Bacteria > Bacteroidota > Bacteroidia > Cytophagales > Cyclobacteriaceae > Cecembia > Cecembia lonarensis. The sequence goes on along the minus strand of NZ_AMGM01000137.1, from coordinate 1,902 downwards.
CATGAAGATAGGATTAATCAGGGAGGGAAAAATTCCCCAGGACAAAAGGGTAGCATTTACCCCAAGCCAGATTAAAAAGCTACAGCAGCAATATTCTGGGCAGATTGAGTTTGTCGTGGAGCCTAGCCCTATTCGATGCTACAGTGATGAAGAATATATAGAAGCTGGTATTCTAATGCATGAGGATATGGCGCTTTGTGATTTGTTAATGGGGATTAAAGAAGTGCCTATTGCCCAATTGATACCTAATAAAACTTATGTGTTTTTCTCACATACCATCAAAAAACAGCCTTCCAACCGGGGTATGTTACAAAACATTTTAGAAAAAAACATTCAACTGTTGGACTATGAACTGCTCAAGAATGAAAAAGGGGAAAGAACGGTGGCTTTTGGTCACTGGGCCGGTATTGTAGGTGCTTACAATGGTTTGTGGACCTATGGCCAAAAAAGTGGGCTGTATGATTTGAAGCGGGCTTATAGTTGTTTTGACCGGGAAGAAATGGATCGGGAATTGGAGAAAGTCCAGCTTCCACCAATAAAAATTATTGTAACAGGCAAGGGAAGAGTGGGAAAAGGCGTGGAAGAAGTATTGAAAAAAGTAGGGATCAAAGAAGTATCCACTCAGGAATTTTTACACCAATATTATGAGGAGCCCATTTTTACGGTGCTCAGTTCATCGGATTACAACAGAAGAAAAACAGACGGGGGCTTTGATAAAAACGAGTTTTATAAAAACCCTGAGTTATATGAAAGCCACTTTTTAAAATATGCAGAAGTGAGTGATATCCTGATGGCTGCTGCCTATTGGGACCATAGGGCCCCCAGGCTATTTGAAAGAGAGGATATCCAATCCGATGATTTTAATATTTCTGTGATTGCGGATATCACTTGCGATATTGATGGGTCTGTACCTACTACGGTAAAAGCTTCCACCATCATAGATCCAGTTTATGATATTGACAGGGACAACTTTTCCGTTTTACCGGCATTTGGAAAACAGCAGAGTATATCTGTGATGGCGATTGACAATTTACCTACAGAACTCCCCAGGAATGCTTCAGAGGAATTTGGAGAACAATTGTCAGAACACTTTATACCTGAATTGTTGAAGGCACAGTCCTTGATTTTGGAGAAAGCCACCATTGCCAGGGAGGGTGACCTGACTTTGGACTTTATGTATTTAAAGGATTATGTAAATGAAAGATAAAAAGATTGACAATGAAAAATATAGCACGATATATTGAACAGACGGTGCTGAAGCCACAGACCACGGACGCAGACATTGAAAACTTGGTAAAAGAAGCTAAAAAATACGGTTTTGTAGGTATTTGTGTACCCCCGTTTTGGGTAAAAAAAGCAAAAAGGGAATTGGGAGATTCCCCTGTTCAGTTGGTAACCGTCGTAGGTTTTCCTTTGGGCTATAATATGACAGAAACAAAGGTGTTTGAAACAGAACAGGCGATTAAAAATGGGGCAGATGAAATCGATGTGGTTTGGTCTACCACCGCTTTTAAAGCTGGAATGAATTGGCCCAAAATAGAACTGGCCCAAATGGCCAAACTTTGCCATGACCAGGAACGCATCCTGAAAGTAATCATTGAAACTGCCTATCTGAATGAAGCTGAAATTGTAAAAGCCTGTCAAATTTGTGCCGATGCAGGTGTAGATTATGTGAAGACCTCCACTGGATTTGCTCCTGAAGGGGCACAGGTAAAACATATCAAGCTGATGCGGAATACCTTACCCAGCAGTGTGGGAATAAAAGCCAGCGGGGGAATCAAAACTTACGAACAAGCCAAAAAAATGATAGAGGCTGGTGCCGACAGAATAGGGACAAGTTCCGGTGCCTTGATTGTAGAAGCGTCTGGGGAAGTTTAATCTTCCCTTTCTTTTTGAATTTCA
>NZ_AMGM01000136.1 GCF_000298295.1 Cecembia lonarensis LW9 | reverse complement strand
AGGCTGTCCAAGGACAGCCTTTTTGTTTTTATAAAATTTAAGCCAATGCCTGCTTCATATCCTCAATGAGGTCGTCGGGATTTTCCAAGCCTACCGATACCCTCAGTAAATTAGCTGGAGTAAGGGTATCTGGACCCTCCACTGCTGCCCTTCTTTCAATTAGACTTTCCACCCCTCCAAGACTCGTGGCATGGGTAAACCACCGAAGCTTGGAAATGACAGCCTCTGCTGTATCCGCTCCGCCTTTTACTGTAAATGAAAGCATACCGGAAAAACCCGACATCTGAGCTTTTGCTACCTCATATCCTGCATGTTCTGGTAGACCAGGGTAAAAAACCTTTTCAACTTGCGGACGGGAACTTAAAAATTTGGATAAAGCCATAGCATTGGCATGATGGGCTCTCATCCTATAGGGCAAAGTTTTGATGCTGCGGGTAAGCAAATAACAATCAAAAGGAGAAGGTACGGCTCCACCTACGTGCTGCACCATTCTGATTCTTTCCCAGAAAGCATCATTTGCTCTACAAATCAGCGCCCCTCCCAGAAGATCACTATGTCCTCCAAGAAACTTTGTCGTAGAATGCATCACTAAATCCGCACCTAAAAGCAAGGGGTTTTGGAAGATGGGTGTGGCAAAAGTATTATCGCAGGCCACTTTTAGGCCAAATTGCTTTGCCAAATTCACAACTCCCTTAATGTCTGTGACTTTCAATAAGGGGTTAGATGGTGTCTCAACCCATATAAGGGCCGTCTCAGGTCTGATACAGGATCTTACCTGCTCCAAATTGGACATGTCTACAAAAGTTGTAGCGTGTATTCCTTTAAATATTTCAAGTAATTGTCTCCGGATTCCATGATACATATCATCAGGTGCAATGATATGACTGCCGGAGGGTAGGGCTTGATAAATGGCCATGGCCGCGGCATTCCCTGAAGAGAACGCTGCCGCATCTGCCCCCATTTCAAGCTTGGCCAAAACCTGTTCCAAAGCAAGCCGATTGGGATTCTGAGCCCTGGTGTAGACCATTGATCCTTCATGATGCTCAAAAGTTGTAGCGGTCGTGATCGGTTGAACCGCCGGACGGTTGGTATCAGTAATAATAGTTCCTGAGTGAATCGCGATGGTCTCTACTTTCATGGCAGTTTTTGTCTAAAATTAAACAATAAAAAAGAAAACCAGCAGTTTATGTGCTGGTTCTAACGGTGATTTATCTGATCCTATCAACAGAGCGGACCAACATTTCATCCTTTCTGATAAACCTATTGGCAAGGATATTAGACACCAGGCCGGCAAACACAGCCCAGAAGCCTAAAACAAATGCGCCATTTACATTAGGGTTGAAAACCTCGTTGGCAGTATGGGTAACCCAAACCATCAAACCCACAATAGTGAGCATCACCAATGAATTGATCATATTGATCATCATCTGTTTGGGTCTGTTTTTGAATTGCAGCAAACTGAATATAGCCAATCCTGCCGCGATTATTGCCAATAAGCCGATAAACATTTTATTCTCTGAATCTATTATTTGCTCAGAGGCCACGTCTTTGGTTACCAGACTCCAGGCATCCAAGGTCATGATTTGGGTCTGATCTGGATTAACCTGATGCCATACCGGAAAAATCAAGACCAACACCATGGCAACAGCCACTAAAAAGAGAAAAACAGATTGAATTCTTTGTATCATAATCGAAGGAAATTTTGACAAAGAAAAAGGGTAAAATCTGTAATCGCAAGGTTTAGATAAACGGAGCCAAAATTTTGAAAGCGAATACTATCTTTGTGCATTGATAATGGAAACCAACAGATACTTCCTCGAATTGGCCTACAAAGGGACAAATTACCATGGATGGCAAATCCAAGAAAACGCTGAGAGCATTCAGGGCGAGTTGGAAAATGCACTTTCTACTTTGTTGAGAATGCCTATATCCATTGTTGGAAGTGGAAGAACCGACACAGGTGTTCATGCCTCTCAGCAATTTGCGCATTTTGATACTGGTGAAAAACTGGATGAAGCAACATTTTTGAAAAAGCTGAATGGCATTTTACCAAAAGACATTGCATCATGCTCCCTAAAAAGGGTGAAAAATGATGCGCATACCCGTTTTGATGCCATATGGAGGAGTTATGTTTACAGAATAAGCCTAAGAAAGGACCCCTTTGAGCAGGAATCCGCCTGGACCATATATAAGGAACCAAAAATCTCTTTGATGAACGAAGCTGCCGCTTTGTTGTTAGAAGAGGAGGATTTTCAGTGTTTTTCAAAAGTTCATACAGACGTCAATAACTTTAATTGCAAAATAAAAGCGGCCTATTGGGAACAAAAAGGTTCACTTTTGTTATTTCATATAACTGCCAACCGTTTTCTAAGGGGAATGGTAAGAGCAATTGTAGGGACTTTGATAGAGGTTGGTTTGGAAAAAATCAACGCGGAAGATTTTAAGCAGATTTTAGAAAGCAAAAACAGGAATAGCGCAAAGGCATCTGCACCAGCAAAAGGGCTATATTTGTGCAGGATTACCTATCCCAAAGACCTTTACCTATAAACAATACAGCGATTGAGCTTGGAAAAAGAAAATGTACACAGCGGGGAAATTGTAGATACCCAAGTGCTTAAAAAACTTTACAAATTTGTAAAGCCTTATCGGGCACAGTTTTATTTTTTGGTTTTTCTGACCATTTCGTTGGCTATTTTAGCGCCAACAAGACCTTATTTCATTCAAGTAGCCATAGATGACTATGTAGCTTTGGGTGATGGGGAAGGCTTGGTAAAGATTATTTATTTATTGATTTTCCTGATGTTGTTACAGGCCTTGGTACAATTTGCACATACTTACTTATCAGGTTGGGTAGGACAGGTCATCATCAAAGATATCAGGATCAAACTCTATCGGCATTTGCTGAAGATGCGTTTGAAATTTTTTGACAACACACCGATTGGCCGTTTGGTTACTAGGAATATCTCAGACATAGAAACACTGGCAGATGTTTTTAGCGAAGGCTTAGCTGCGATTATTGGTGATTTACTACAATTGATTACCATTTTGGCAGTCATGTTTTACATAGACTGGAAACTTACATTGGTGAGCTTGTGTACCCTTCCGCTCTTGATTATCTCTACCTATATTTTCAAAGAAAAGATAAAAGTTGCCTTCAATGAAGTCCGAAATGCGGTCTCTAACCTTAACTCTTTTCTTCAGGAACACATCACCGGGATGAATATTGTTCAGATATTCAATAGGGAAGATCGGGAACTTGAAAAATTTAAGGAGATCAATAGGGATCACAGAAAAGCCCATATCAAGTCTGTCCTTTATTATTCCATATATTTTCCGGTAGCGGAAATAATTCAGGCCATAGGTATTGGTTTGGTGGTATGGTATGGTGCCACGGGTGTGTTTGATGCTGAGATCAAAGTAGGTGTGCTGATTTCCTTCATCATGTATCTTCAGCTTTTTTTCAGGCCCATAAGGATGATCGCCGACCGTTTCAACACTTTACAGTTGGGCGTAGTAAGTTCTTCCCGGATTTTCAAGTTACTGGAAAGTGATGAACAAATACCTAATGAAGGCTCGCTAAAACCTGAAAAAATCAAAGGAAATATTACTTTGGAAAATGTATGGTTTGCCTACAATGAGGAGGAGTGGGTGCTCAAAAACATCAATTTTGAAGTCAAGCACGGTGAAACCGTAGCTTTGGTGGGCGCGACAGGAGCAGGCAAGTCATCTATCATTAACCTGATCAGCAGATTTTATGAGATCAATAAAGGCAGTATCAAAGTTGACAGGACAGATATCCGGGATTTTGAACTGAACACATTAAGAAAACATATTGGTGTAGTTCTGCAGGATGTATTCCTTTTTTCAGACAGCATTTATTACAACATCACCTTGGGCAATCCCAATATCAGTAGAGAGGAAGTGATGCAGGCTGCCAAGTTAGTAGGGGCTAAAAAATTTATAGAAAAACTTCCGGGAGGTTTGGATTACAATGTAAAAGAAAGAGGCGCCACCTTGTCTGTAGGACAACGTCAATTGATTTCTTTTGTAAGGGCAATGGTGTATAATCCAGAAATTATTATTCTGGATGAAGCGACATCATCTGTAGATACCGAAACAGAAGAGATGATACAAAAAGCCATTGAAAAAATGATGAAAGGAAGAACTTCAATAGTCATAGCTCATAGGTTGTCCACCATCCAAAAGGCCCACAAAATAATTGTCTTGCATCAAGGGGAGATCAAAGAAGTAGGTACTCACGAAACACTCTTGGAAAAAGGGGGATACTATGCCCAATTACATCAGATGCAACTAAAGTCTATGGCCATTTAAAAATTGGTCATTTGAAGGGGTTTTTTTATCATTTCTTTCAATATTAATGGTAACAGGCCTTATTTTTGCGCCGTTAAATTCTGGAAACTAAACCGAAAGACGTGAAGAAAATTATTGTATTGATTATCGCCTTGTTACCCTTCGCAGCATCAGCGCAGGAAGATGGCATAGGCCTTCGATTGGGAGAACCTTTTTCCATTACTTACAAAAAGTTTATTGATGACCAATTTGCCATTGAAGGTTTATTTGGAAGAGCTGGAGCAAACAGTGCACAATACTACAGCAGATCCTTTGACAATAACCGTCCTACCCCTAATGCCTTTTATGCAGGGCATAGTGTGAGTAATGTGCTTTCTTTCAACCTGAGGGGAATTTACCATGAGGACTTGAGCGATGAACTGAATATTGACATAGGGTATTTGTTGGGTTATGTTGGGATAGGCGCCCAACTCCGCTCAGCAAGAGTGAATTATGCATACACGGACGCTACAATCAGCACGGTAATACTTAGGGATAACAGAAGAAATCTGGACTTCGGCCCTGAAATATTTGCAGGAGGAGAATACTACTTTGATGAACTTCCCATTAGTGTATTTACTGAAATAGGTCTATTTATGGAACTCATCGACCGTTTTGGGCACCTCAGGTTACAGGGTGCAATAGGTGTCAGGTACTTATTTTAATTATGAAAAAAACAGCCATTGGAATTTTTCTGATGTTTATTTTGTCGGCCGTCCTATATGTGTTTTATGCCTTGGGTGGCTTCAATGAAATTGAAATCTCCAAAAAAAATCTGGGTCAAATAGAGTTGGCCGGTATACTATACAGAGGGACACCTCAAAATGAAGCCCTAGGAAAAGCATTCCGGGAAATGGAAACCATTCAAAAATCAAATGAAGGTGCCTTGCTCCATACCATCTATTATGTGGAACCTACTGGAAAACTCGATACCATGGAGGTTTTTGTAGGGGTAGAAAAGAAATGGATTTCGGAAAATGATTACCTTTCTTTAAATCTGAATGCCAGTCAGGCTATTGTCGCGGAAATTAGCGCCAACAGATATGTAATGCCTGGACCAAATAAAGTCAAAAAGAAAATAGAAAGCTTTGCTAAAAGCAATGGACTTCCCATACCCAACATATTTATAGATCAGATCATAAGCCCCGATGCCGTGAGAGTCATTGCAATCAAAAAATAAAAACAGGAAACAAAATTTGGTATAATTTTGGTTAAATGAAATCTCAATAAATGATTATTTAAATACCAACAAAATTATTCTTTGACACAACATATTCACTTAAACAAACATATATGAAAAGATTACTTACCCTCTTAACGCTTGGACTAGCAGCATTTTTCCAAGCTTGTGAAGGCCCAATCGGCCCTCCAGGACCTCCTGGCCCACAAGGCCAACAAGGTCAACCTGGACTGGTATTACTTGGGGAAGTATTTGAGGCCGATGTTAATTTCACTGCCCAAAATGATTATTTCGTCGATTTTGACTTTAATCCACCAATTGAAGCCAGTGATGTGGTTTTGGTATTCATTCGTTGGGAATCTTTCAACGGTACGCCCATCTGGAGACTCCTTCCCCAAACCGTATTATTTGATGAAGGCGTTTTGATTTATAATTACGATTTCTCAAGAAATGATTTTACCGTATTTCTTGAAACAACCTTTGATCCTGCCTTATTGGACAACTCATGGACGAGAAACCAAAGAATCAGAGCTGTAGTTATTCCAGCCGATTTTGCCACTTCAGGAAGAATTGACTTCAATGACTATGACGGCGTAATGGAACTTATTGGCGCCACTGAGGATGATGTGGTAACGATTCAGCCTAAAAATCCATAAAAAGCATACCTAGTAATTACAAAAGGCCTGCCCTTGGCAGGTCTTTTTGTTTTATAAGCCTGAATTCCTTTTCTATGGCAAAAATTATAATTTCCTGACTTATCTTTGCCCCATGAATTTGAAAAACGACTTGTTATTGAGGGCCGCTAAAGGGGAGAAAGTGGAAAGAACCCCTGTTTGGCTGATGCGTCAAGCAGGAAGAATTCTTCCGGAATATAGAGCGGTAAGAGCATCCGTAAGCGGATTTATAGAATTAGCACAGACTCCGGAATTGGCAGCTGAGGTAACCATTCAGCCTGTTGATATCTTGGATGTTGACGCTGCCATTATTTTCTCAGATATCCTGGTCATTCCCGAAGCCATGGGATTACCTTATGAAATGGTAGAAAAAAGAGGACCTTGGTTTCCCAGCACTGTAAATTCTGAAGCAGATCTCAGAAAACTTAGAATAGCAGACGGGGTTGATGACCTCAGCTATGTCATAGAAGCCATCAAAATCACTAAAAAATCATTAAACGGCAGAGTTCCTTTGATAGGCTTTGCAGGAGCACCCTGGACTATTTTTGCCTATATGATAGAAGGTTCGGGCAGTAAAACATTCTCTAAAGCTAGGGCAATGCTTTATACCCAACCTGATTTTTCCCACAAACTCTTACAAATGATTACAGATAGTACCATCAACTATCTGAAAGCCCAGATTGATGCAGGTGCTAATTTGGTACAGATCTTTGACAGCTGGGCGGGAATTTTACCTCCTGATCAGTATATGGAATTTTCTTTAAGATATATCAGCCAAATCTGTGATGCTATCAATGAAGTTCCAAAAACTGTTTTTGCCAAAGGTGCATTTTTTGCCAGAAAAGAAATGGCTGCACTCAACTGCGAAACCATAGGTTTAGACTGGAATATGGAGATAGCCAAATCACGTGAACTTATTGGCTCAGGCAAAACCCTTCAAGGAAACCTAGATCCAGCAGCACTCTATGGTACTCCCAAACAAGTGGAAGAAGCCACCAATCGAATGATGGATCAGTTCAAAGGATCCAGGCATATTGCTAACCTGGGACATGGGGTTTATCCAGATATTGAACCGGAAAAGGTGAAGATTTTCATACAAACGGTAAAAAATTACCAATAACCCCCAAAACTTCTATAAAGGGGGG
>NZ_AMGM01000135.1 GCF_000298295.1 Cecembia lonarensis LW9 | reverse complement strand
ATGCTGGCCCTGAGCTACCCCGTCCCGATAATTATCGGGATTCGGGGATCCAAAGGGATATTTTCTTAACGCTCAGTCCCCCTATGTTATCAAGTGCCCTCGGCCCTATTCTTGAAAGCAATAGTATCCAAGAACATTCCTACCTAAAGGCAGGCAAGTGTGGAAATTCGTAAGCCCTGCGCCTAATTTCATTACCCATGTTGGTTTGATGACTGAAAAAGGCCAAGACACTTAACAACCTCAAAATCCAGGTAATTTGTGTAATTCCATCTAACTTAAACCTAATGTTAATAAAACGAAAGTTCTGAATCAACCCAAATTGGTAGATGATTAAGGTTATTTTCTTTAGTCACTTTTTGTCTTGACACAAAAAGTAACCAAAAAAGTCAAGACGACGGAATCCTATCAGCCCGCAAGGCCGGAGCCGGCCCGGTCCGTCGTCATTCCTCCCCTGATCTACTAAATAGATTTAGGTTTCAATGTTATGGGATTCTTTTAATACTCACCAACGCTTATCTAAAGTTAGCTACTTAACGTTACTTTGAAAATGTCTTCGAATTCGTGGTTCAAAAATTCCATTTCTTCAATAGAACAAGACTCCCAAACTTTCAAGCTCCAACCCTTTTGCCTTTTGCCTTTTGCCTTGGCTCTTAAATACACTAATTCTTCATTCATCACTCACTTCTCTCCTTCCCTAAGTCTCTTCATCTTTCCCCGATCCCACTATTTCGAAATCCACCTTCCGAAATCCCACTTTCATAACATTTCCCTACATTTACCTCCTCAAACCAACAAGCATGAATGATTCCCAAGGGACCCGCATCAACAAATACCTCAGCGAGGTGGGTTTTTGTTCGAGAAGGGCAGCAGACAAATTGATAGAAGAAGGCAAAGTCACCATCAATGGCAAGGTGCCGGAGATGGGGACCAAAATACAACCCGGTGATGAAGTCCGTGTCCAAGGGAAATTGATTTCTCCACCCAAAGAGGAACATGTCTATATCGCTTTCAACAAGCCCGTGGGCATTGTCTGCACCACAGACACCAAAGCCGAAAAAGACAACATCATCGATTATATCGGTCATCCCAAAAGGATATTCCCCATTGGCCGTTTGGACAAGCCCAGCGAAGGACTCATTCTACTGACCAGCGATGGGGATATCGTCAATAAAATCCTGAGGGCCCGCAACAACCACGAAAAGGAATACATTGTCACGGTAGACCGGATGATTACCTCCGACTTTATCAAAAAAATGGGCAATGGGATCCCCATTTTGGGCACCATGACCAATCCCTGTGAGGTGGAAGCCTTGGGCAAGTATAAATTCCGGATCATCCTTACCCAGGGGCTGAACAGGCAGATTCGGCGCATGTGTGAGTATTTGGGTTATAATGTCACCAAACTGAAAAGGATCAGAATCATGAACATCCCTCTGGACCTGCCCATTGGTCAATGGCGTGACCTGAGTGAAAAAGAAATGCAGGAAATCAACCGTCTCTTGGCTGACTCTGCGAAGACGCATGAAGAAGAGCCTAGAAAAAACTAGGTCCTGAAACGGGAAAGGAGTTTATCCAACCACTGGGAAGGTGGTTTTTTATCCTCCATTTCATAATAATTACCCGTGTATTTGTTTTTACGGAGGTAAGAATAATTGTAGCCATAACCATAATTATACCCTCCGAAATCATAAATATCACCCCCTGCTTTCAGCCCATTGAAGACCGCATAGATATTGCCAATCTGATCGTTGGCATACAGGTCATTGATCATCAACAGGTACTTTTTATGGGTATAATTCTGCCGCACGATGTACAGGTTGACGTCCGAAAAGCGCAACAAATCCATGGTCTCAGACACCAAACCAATCGGGGGTGTATCCATGATCACAATTTCAAATTCAGACTCCAAATGCTCCAACAGCTCCACCATTTTATCCTTCAACAATAGCTCGGCAGGATTGGGAGGAATGGGACCTGAGGGAACCATAAAAAGGTTTTCATACTTGGTCTCCAAGATGACATCTTCTTTTTCAGCTTTATTTACCAGGTAATTGGACAAACCTGTCTTGGAATCAAGTCCTACATAGTCTGCAATTTTGGGTTTCCTAAGGTCAAGACCCAAAATGCAGGTTTTCTTACCGCTCAAAGCCATGGCTGCGGCCAAGTTGAGACTGACAAAGGTTTTTCCCTCTCCGGAAACTGAAGAAGTGATCAGGATTTTCTTACATTTTTTATCACTGGCAATGTAGAAAAGCGCAGACCTTAGGGAGCGGAAAGACTCTGCCACCATGGACTTGGGGTGTTCTGCCACCAACATATTGGTTTCCTTATTGCTCAGGCCAATGGTTCCCAAAAGCGGAATGCGTATGGCATTCTTCAATTGGATCTGATCCATGATCTTATTGTTAAAGTAATGGTAACCCAACAGGAATAAGAGCGGAATAAAGAAACCCAAGCCAATGGCCATCCCATAGTTTTTGGGTTTTTGAGGAAAAATAAGGTTGCCCATTCTGGCATAATCCAGGACGGAGTTATCCGAAATATTGGAAGCCTTGGCAATGCCAGCCTCTGCCCTTTTCTCCAAAAGGTAATTGTACAAGTTTTCCCTTAACCTGTATTGCCTGAAAATATTGGTATAATCGGACTCCGTCTGCGGCAATCTAGAAAATTCCGCATCAGATTTGTCAAGCTTTTTTCTTGCCTCATCCCTTCGATTCTCTGTATTAGCGACCAGGTTGTTGATGTTTTCGAATACATTTTCCCTCAACTTGGAAATTTCTTCATCCACTTCTTTGACTTTGGGATGATTTTCATTGACCAAAACCAGTAATTTTCGCCGTTCAAGCGAAGCCTCCACCAAAGTTCGGATCAATCCATTGAGAAAAGCATCATTCACTCCAACCACAGAAGGGGCCACGATGTCGGTGTAATCATTACCTTTAGTCATCAGGTACTGTTGCAGGGATTTGTAATAACTCAACTCAAACTCAATGTTTTGGATCATCTCTTCCAGCCGCTGCATATTGCTCAACACCCCGCCAAATTCAGAATTGACATCCAGCAGTTTATTCTCCACTTTGAAATTGAGCATCACCCTTTCTACCATCTTTAGGGAATCTTCCAAAATCCGCATCTGATCATCGATGAACTTCAGGGTGTTCTCAGAAATCCTGTTTTTCTCCTTCAGGTCATAATCAATGTAGGATTCCATCAAGGCATTGACATAATCCCTGCCTTTTTCCACTACTTTAGTGACCATGGATACCTGAAGCACCGTTCCGTAACTGTTGATGGGCCTTACCGCAATGGAGCGGGCGTATCTGTCTATGATGTTCGACGGGCTATGAATAATGAAGTACAATTTATCGCCCACCCGCATTGGTTTGATTTCTTCCACAGAAAAACTGGAACGGGAAGAGGAAATCAACTCTCCAAATCTGAAGGTTTTGTTCAAGATTTCGTCATCCACAGGTCCGTCTGCTTTGACATTTAAAAAGTCAAAAAAACCTTTTTCCTCACGGGACAGCACAAACTCATTATCCGAAACCTTGGTAAGAAAGATCGCCCCTGTTTCAAATTGAGGTCCATCCCTTACAACCTCCACCCTAATGGGGGATTTATCATATAATTCTACTTCCTTGATGGTGGTATAGGCAAAATAGCTGACATCTAAATGCAATTTGCTTATGGCTTCTTCTGCCAGGTTTTTGGAAGTCAACAAAAGGATATCATTCTCCAGGTTTTGACCACCGCTAAAAATATTGGACCTGTCCAGAATCCTTACTTCCGGGGTATTTTTTTGCTTGATCAAAATACTGCCCCTTACTTCATATTCCTCCACAGAATAACGGTGAAAGAGGAAAACCCCTACCAAAGCAATAAAAATACAGGTCAGGTACAAAGGCCAATAGCGCGCATATTTGATCAAGTAATACTTGATATCTATGGGCTTAACCTCATCCTCAAACTTAGAAATATCTACTTTTCCATCAATCATAAATTCCTACCAACCAAAGCAAAAATAAGTATTATAGAAGATGTGACCGATATGATCAGTCCCAAAGAGGCTGCCAGGTTATCTGCACGGCCAAACTGTCTGATATTCATCGGTTCTAGGTACAAAATATCATTATTTTGGATAAAATAATAGGGAGAGGCCAATAAAGCCCGATCATTCAAATTGATCTGATGGATTTTTGAGCCACCGTCATATTGCCTGATCAGGAACAATTTGTTTTTCTTGGCCAAAATATTGGATTCTCCTGCCAATGCTATCGCATCGAAGATCGTCGCCCTGTGTTTCAGCATCACCTTGGTACCCGAGTTATTAAACTCTCCTAAGGCTGTAAACCTGATCCCTCCGATTCTTAACCTGACATAAACGTCATCTTTGAAATATTCTCGAATGGCCTCTTCTACTTTTATCCTGGCCTGTTCCTCTGTCAGGCCGGATATTTTGATCTTCCCAAGCCTCGGAAGGTTAACGTAGCCATCCACATCTATGACATATCCGGTCATGAAAAACATATCTCCTGCACCCATCATTCCCATACCTCCCATACGCATGTTTCTGGAGCCTTGGAATTCAAAGGCCTTGGTCAGTTCCTCATCTGCGGAAGCAAAATCAATATCCACCACATCAAAAGGCTGTAGGATATAATTCTTGTCGTACTCAGCAAAAGGAATAAACTCATCCAACTCAATGGGCTCATCTCCAGGGAGATTCTGGAGGTACACAATCCTTTTATTGCTGATACATGCAGATGCAAAAAGTAGGACAAAGGAAAAAAGAACTAAACTTCTCATGAACAGATAAATTCTTGAAATTGCATCAAATATAAAGAAATACTTGAATTTTAAACCACTTTCTTTGGCTTCAAAAAGCCGGCTTTTTTTTCAATCCATAAATCTGGATTTAATGGTAAATAAAAAGGCATTCTTGACTTTGGCAGACCAATTTTTTTTCTATTAGAAGTGGAGAATTATCTTAGAAACAGGCTGATTTAACAATTTAATCCTTTACATGACTCTCCCATATGGATGCTTTGCATCCCATAATTGTCCCTCATTTTGCTAAAATGTACCAGAATTTCTTCCAAGCATTTCAGGTTTTCATCAGGCAAATTCCCAAAATTATGGGGATGCCACCATAGGTGATAGGCCAACCCTGATTTTGCGGCTTCTTCCATTTCTTCTTTAATCCTGGTAATTCTTCTTTGGTTAAAAAAAGAATTACTTCTAAAGGGTCGCAACAAACGGGAAGCAGGCAATCCTAAAACTTCAATTCCTTGCCGCTTTGGCAACGGATAGGAAGTTTTTTTTCCCAAAGCCACCAAAGTATCCCCGGTTCGGAAGAGTTTTTTGAGCAAGTTTTCTTCCTGGGTATTCTTCCAATACCAGTCACTGGGATTAGTCCTTACCGTTTGGAAACCCATTGCTGCGGCAGTCCTGATGGAATGTTTATCCATTTGGTTGCGCGGAAACACCAAAGACTTTAATTCAAGCCCAAACTTATCCTTAGCAATTTGCTGAGCTGCTTTCAGATCAGCTTGGAATGAGGCATGGCATTGTCCGGCTTCACAGGTATAATAATGGGAAAAGGTATGGCTACCTAACTCCTGATGGGGGTAATCCAGGATAAGTTTTACCAAATCAGGGGCAAATAAGGCCTCTTCCCGGATCTGTTTTTGTTCTTCAAACCAAGCATAAGCAGAAAACCGCTGTTTATGATATGCTGGTTTCAGCTCTGGCCAATAGGCTTTCCATTCTTCAACATTAGCAGCCATAAGACTCCCCACTGTGGCCCAGGTAGCATGGATGCCATATTGCTGGAATAACTCCAACACCTGAGGAATACTGTTTCTGGTTTGATGGTAATAGGACAAATTGCTATGCAAGTCTGTCTTGTCAAATCGTCCCCAGTGCAACTCGAAGTCCAGTGATATGATGAAAAATGAATCCACAAAAAAAGGTCTATCAATACGTAAATCTATCAAATATTTCGAAGTTTCAAATTGTAAATCCCCAGAATGGCCAATAAATGGAAAAAGATCATGAAAAAAGATTTCATGCGCATGATGATGCCAAGGTTGTTTAGGGTCAGGGCATAGACCCCCATCAACAAAAGGCCATAGACCAAAGCCCATAGCAACCAAAGAGGGATATTTTTCCAGTTACGCTTGATCAACCATAAAGGAAGGGTTAAAATCAGGAAAAGGCTGATGCTGTTTTCAAGGATGGCCATATATTGCCAAAAACTACCCCCTTCTCCCCAGAATGGCCTGAAGAAAAGTGTCCAGGCCTTTTGCCACCAAGGGTACTCTCTCATGGGTATGGCGGAACCTGCAGCAAACTGATCCAAAAACCTGAACTGTTCCTCACTGAAGCCCACAATATCAGCCGGTGCGATGCCATCCATATGCGTAATGTAGAGCAAGAACTGTGTCATATACCAAGCGGCCACCACCAGAATGGGGGTAAGCCCTAATTTTAGCCATGAGGCAAGGCCCTTATCCAGCCAGATGATCGGTAAGGCCATCCCTAAAAGCAAAGCACCTTGCAGAGGTCTGACCAGGTAAGAAAGCAAAATACCCAACAGCAACCAATACCCCCCCTTTTTGAGGTCATGGGATCCTTTTAGGAAAAAGGCCAATCCCAACAAACTCAGGGACTCCTTTCCGATTCCAGCAGTCCAAAAGTGCAGGTTGGGCAGCAGAAAAACCAAGTATAGCAGGCCTAGGAATAAAGCATCGGATTCAATTTTGAAAGTTTGGATGACCAATGAAAACAGGATTTTCAAAGCCCAAAAAGACGCCAGTGCATAGAGCACATTCCCTATCCAAAAAGGAAGTCCTAGTAGTTTGGATGGCAGGTAATTCAGCCACTGTATAAAATAACTGCGGGTCCCAAAATGATCCGACCAGGTTTCCGGTTGATGCCCGGTCTCTGCGGTCAGGTTCCAATAGCGGATGGCATCCCCTCCGTGTTGGTTGAGGTACCAGGTAAACACCAAGGCGAAGGCCAGATGGTAAAAAAACAAGAACCTGATAAATCCATCAGGTTGGGGGACAGAAATCCTATTCATCTGATCAAATTGAATGAATATTTTAAAGATAATTCAAAAAAATGATTTGCCCGCTTTGTGCCATATACAAGTCTTCAGGGTTTAACTCCGCTCCATATTCCCGACGCTGAAAGCGTCTGATAACGAAGGATAGCGTCGCTACCCAGGGATGTTTAAATGAAGATCTCCCTGTCCACCCAACTCCGGAAGGAGTTGAATTTAACAAGGCTGTTTTCATTACCGGGCGTGTCTCGAGAGCAAGGCAATTCGTGAGGTCAAAATGTAACGTATGTTCTCCTAATCAATCAAAAAGGATGAGTAATAATCAGTCCTTAAGAGGAGGAGAGGGCGGAGCGTTAAAAAATGATTCTGTGAATCATTTTAGCGACGAGCCAGGCTGCAGGGCTACCCCGACGACTAGAAATGAAAAAAGACAAGCTAACACTTAGCATTTGAATGCAGAGGAGGAGAGGACCGAGCCTGTCTGACTGCCAGGCAGGTGTGAAAAATTGCTCCAGTGGAGCAATTTAGCGAGGGGCCAGGTTGCAGGGCGGCTCCGACGACTCGAAATGAAAAAGGGGG
>NZ_AMGM01000134.1 GCF_000298295.1 Cecembia lonarensis LW9 | reverse complement strand
GGGGATACAGGGACAGTATCTGATCATCCAGACCGCTGCTGAGTTCACGTTCACGTTTGCCGATCAGTTCAGGCTCAAAGTCTCCCTTCCGGTCCCGAGGTGTTGAAATATCTAAGTACCCAGCTTCGCTTACAACTCGTTTGGATGTCCTGCCATTCCGTTTATTGATATTGCCAGAGGCGCGCTCTTCGGTCAGAAATGAATCGATCTCACCTTCAAGAAGAGTATTTACCATACCTTGCAAAATCTCACTAAACGGACTCTCCTTTCCCAGTAATCCTTTCTTACTGTAAAGACGTTCTTTCAAACGTTCACTCATCTCAGGATCATTTAAGATCTCCTCAATTGTCTTTTTCTTGTTCATCTTGTGTAAAGTTAGCAGACACACTTAAATGAACAATCTCAAGCCATAACCTTATTTATAATACAACCACTTATAACTTTTTGAGGTTTTCTTGTTTCATAAAGTCAAAAGCTCCTTTTCTTAGGTTGATCCCATATTCCAAATAGGCCTTAAGGCAGGCCAGAAAATTTGCCCATCCTGCCGTATTGTTTTTAAGCCAGTTCAACCCTTCCTCATTGGCCTCCATTTCTTTTTCTTCCACCTTGACCAAGGTGCTATTCCCCTCATTTTTGGGCTCAAGGTAAATATTTACAGTTAGTGGGTGGCTATCTCCATCCCATTTAAAATTGATGGATTCATAAGGTTTTACGGATAAGATTCTGACCGGGAAACTTCCCGGGAATTCGGGAAACTCCCAATCCAGTGTTTTGCCTGCTTCCATTTTTCCTGAACTTTTGGAGATAAAGTATTGGGTCATGTGGCCAGGGTCCATGATCGCTTCAAACACTTCTTCCGGTGTTTTGCTGATCTGAAGGGAGGTGGAGATAGAAAGTTTGGTCATAGGCGGGTGGGAGATGATTTGAATTTACGCAAAAAAATAAAGGTGATGGTCACCATCACCTTTATTCTTACTTCTAAAAAAACAATTTTTTAAAATGTGGCTTTAAAAGCCTCCATTTTTTGGTCCACTTGGGTATCTACCATGAAGGAAACACTTACATTTTCCCAGCTCATGGTGATTTTGGCCACTTTGTTGTTTTCTGCAGAGATGCTGTATTGCAGTCTTTCCTGTACAGCAGGAAGCTGTTCAGCTTTTACCTTAACGGCCACCACATCGTCTTTAGCCAAAGCTTCTTCATCAATTTTTCCATCTTTCATGTAGTTGAACACGGAGTTGCCCTTAGCATTCAACCTTACGGTCCAATTTCCATCGGCTTCAGGGGTCATGAAAATGGAATACTTTCCAGCCCTTAGGTTTTTACCGTCGATGCTTACAGGAGTACTGAATTCAATCATGGTAGCGGCATTGGCACCTGCTCTCCAGGTCACGCCGTATTTTTCAATTTCGCCAAAGATTTTTCTCCCTTTTACAGCAGGGGAGGAGTAGTCAATGCTGATTTTGGTGAACCCGACATTTTGGGATACAGAGGCTGCCGGGCTGGCAGCCGGAGCTTGCAGTTGTGCCTTTGATTCTACCTGAATGCCAAAAAGGAACAAAAAGAAAATTCCGATAAATAGTAAATTTTGTTTTTTCATGATTTGTAGTTTATGGGTTTATGTAACGCAATGTAAAACGAGAAATCGGTACGCTTGTTTTGATAATTTTTGGAATGGTAAAAATATTATAGAAAGGGAAAAATACAGCAATTAAGTCAGAGTTTTGCTAACTTTTGACAGAGATACTATTAATCAACTTGATAAGGATGAAGACAGTGGAATATTTACCCCATATAGCGGATATCCGGATGAAAATTCAGGGAAGCACTCAAGAGGAACTTTTCAGGGCCGGAATGGAGGGTATTGGACGAATTTTGAAAACATCAGTATTTGAAAGTGTTGCTAAGGCTGATCAAATTCAACAATTTTCCCTGGATTCTGTGGATATAACAGCTTTATTGGTGGAGTTTTTAAATGAAGTATTGATGTATTCCCATACCCAAAAAGCAGTATTTTTAAAATTGGAGATAGGCTATATAGATGAGCATAAATTGACCGCCAAAATCTTTGGTATCAGGGTGGAGGACTTTGATGACGACATCAAGGCAGTCACCTACCATGAAGCCGATGTGATCATCAATGAATCAGGAATATTTGAAACCATTATTGTCTTGGATATATAAAGCATGAACTTAAAAAATCAATTGGTTAAAAAAAGTGATTACCTCTGGGAACTTCCTACCCATGTCAAAAAGGGGATGAAGGTACCGGTACAGGTGTATGCCTCTAAAAAGATTTTGGAAGAAATCGGAGGAGATAAATCTCTGGAGCAATTGACCAATGTGGCCATGTTGCCAGGAATTACCAAGGCATCCATTGTTATGCCAGATGTGCACGAAGGCTATGGTTTTCCCATTGGAGGCATCGCTGCCACTTCCTGGCCTGATGGGGGAATTTCACCCGGAGGGATTGGGTATGATATCAATTGTGGGGTGAGGCTACTGGCGTCCCATTTGAAGAGGGAGGATTTGCTGAGAAGAGGTGAAGACTTGGCAAAAGCCCTCTATGCCCAGGTTCCATCAGGAGTGGGAAAAGGAGGGAATATACTGCTCAGTGAGAAAGAGTTGGATGAAGTATTGAGAAGGGGAGTACAATGGGCATTGGAAAAAGGGTATGCTGTACCGGAGGACATTGCCAAGATTGAGTCTCAGGGGCAATTGGATAATTCAGACCCACAATTTGTTTCAGAATATGCCAAAAGAAGAGGAATAGATCAGTTGGGGACAATCGGCTCAGGGAATCACTTTGTAGAAGTTTCTTATATTGATGAAATCTATGATGAGGAGATTGCTGCTACTTTCGGCTTAAAATTGGGTCGATTAACCGTTTTGATTCACACGGGTTCCAGGGGATTAGGCCATCAGGTGGCATCTGATTATATGAAAGTGATGGTGGCGTCTATGGGAAAATATGGTATTTCTGTTCCAGACAGGGAATTGGCCTGTGTGCCTTTTAATTCTCAGGAGGGCCAGGAGTATTTTAAAGCCATGGCAGCAGCAGCCAATTATGCCTGGTGCAACAGACAAGTTATTACTTGGGAAATCCGTAATGCCTGGGAGGAATTTTTTAAAGGAAAAAACACCCAATTGGACCTCGTCTATGATGTAGCCCATAACATTGCCAAAGTGGAGGACCATGTAGTCAATGGAGAAAAGAAGAAATTGATTGTCCACCGAAAGGGATCTACCCGTTCCTTTGGACCTGGCCACCCTGAGGTGACGGATTGCTACAAGCAAACTGGTCAGCCTGTCATCATTCCCGGGAGTATGGGCACAGCTTCCTATGTGATGGCAGGGACAGCGCATGCTATGGAGGAATCATTTGGTTCCACCTGTCATGGAGCAGGAAGAAGGATGTCCAGAAGGGCAGCCCAAAGATCAGTCAACATCCATGAGCTGGAAAAAGAACTTGCAGGGAGAAATATTTTTGTACGTGCGGGTTCCCGTTCTGGGGTAAGTGAGGAAGCGCCAATAGCTTACAAGGATATTGACGAAGTGATAGAGGTAGTACACCAGGCTGGAATAGCCAAAAAGGTAGCCAGATTGAGGCCTATGGCAGTGATAAAAGGATGATCGGTCATTATCATTGTAGTTTTTTCAAAGTATTTATGTTAATTTTCATGTTAAATGATAAGCAATGAAACAGCTATTTTTATTTTTTCAGCCCGCCATATTCCTATTCATTGTAGGAGCCTGTCAAAACACTGGAGATGCTAATGGGCAATTGGCCGATTTAGGTAAGGATTTTGAGGAAGTTTTAGCTGTTCCACCTACTGAACAGCCATCAAATTTTCCATCAGAGGAGCTTGAAAACCCAGTAGGTAACCAAAGGATGTTGGTTAAAAGAGGAAACATGGAGTTTGAATCCGTCCAACTGGAAAATGACAATCAAAAGATCCGCAATATCCTTCCCCGTTTCAATGCCTATGTGGATTCGGAGAATTTCAGCAATAACGATTATTCAAGCAGTTACCAATTGAGCATCAAAGTTCCGGTTGCTCAATTTGAAGCCTTGATGGATACCCTTTCTTCTGTAGGGAAAAGAACCACCAATAAATCCTCCAATGCAGAAGATGTGACAAGACGTTACAGGGATTTGAATGCCACGATTGAAAGCAAAAAGGCTTTGGAAAACCGCTATAGGGAATTGTTGAGCAAGGCCACTCAGATCAAAGACATGTTGGAGATCGAAAGAAATTTAAATGACCTGAGAAATGAAATTGAAGGTTACGAGCGTAGTTTTAGAACCTTGCAAGGGGATATCAATTACAGTACCATCAATTTGTATTTCTTTCAGTTGAAGGACCAAAAACAAGCTGATAAACCATCGTTTTTCAATAGATTGGCAAAGGCTTTCCAAGGAGGTTGGGACATGTTTATTTGGTTATTGCTTGCTTTGGTAAGGCTGTGGCCTTTAGGGGTTTTGGCTGTGGGTATTTGGTTAATAATCAGCTATTTCCGAAAAAAGCAACAAAAATAGAAGCAAGAATTTTAAGAGAATTTTTAAAAAATAGTCATCCCGGGTTCAGGAAACCCGGGATGATCTGACTTATCATCAATCTCTTTTTTCGAGATATTTACTTCTTAAAAATTCCTTTTCTTCTTGCCCAATGCCAAATTCCTGCGCCAACAAAGCGTCAGCGGAGCCATATTTCTCTTCAATGGCTGACCAAGCTGATTCTAAATAAACTGCTTTGACACCCATCAAAGCTTTAGCCCTGTCTTCGGGAATTCCATACATGGCCATTTTACTAAGATCTGTTTTTTCTACGGCTTCGTTGGACCTTAAGAAATCTTCCATGATGGTGTCCCAGTCTGCGCCTAAGGCATGCAGGAATAAAGCGGAAGCCAATCCTGTCCGATCTTTTCCTGCACTGCAATGGAACAGCACTACAGCATCCTCTTCTTGGATCAGGTCGAATAAAGGTTTAAAGTCTTGAATGTATTCCACAAAGCCTAGGTTTGCTTCTATCATTAATTGATCCACATCCTCCTGCTGGAAATCCTCTTTGGTGAGGACTTGCATAAATTTTCCCATACCTGATTGATCCAAGCTACCAATAGGGGCATGAATCCAATTGACAGACATGCTTTCTGGAATAAAGTCCGGTTCCCTTTCAATTTCAAAGTCAGACCTGAAATCTATGATGGTATTAAGTCCAGTGGCCTTTAATTTTTGGGCATCCAAATCACTTAAATTTGAAAAACTTCCGGATCTAAAAATCAACCCTTCCCTTATGGTTTTTCCATCATTGATTTCAATTCCACCCAATTCACGGAAGTTGGGACTGGCGGTGATCCCGATATTAATCTGAGCTTGCAGGTTGCCAGCAATAAAGACAAGTAACAGGGCCTTCAAAAGGGCTTTTATTATTTTCATCATTTCTTTTTTTGTAAAATGCATCCCTTAACAAATCTGCTAAGGGATGCTTATTTAATTATCTAAGGAACCACATATCTGCGAAAATATCATCATTTCCGCCAAATTGTCTTTGGATAGCCTGTATGGCATTTTCTCGGTTGTTGTCAACTTCTCTTACAGGATATTGCCACCTTCTTGGAATTCTCCTTTGGGCGTTGGTTCCCTCACCTTCCCTAAATTGAGGGATACCCGTTCTTCTGAATTGGTATAAGGGCTCCCAACCAGAGTTTTGCCAAAAAGACACATATTTCTGTTCCAATATTTGCTCTAGTCCTTCTTGGTTGTTCCCTTTATAGGCAATATTTTCTAAGAATCTATTTACATCTACAGAAACATCTCCAAATGGAACCCCATTGACATCACCAACTGTGACCGTGGACCCTTGACTTAACCCATAGAAATCTAAAGAACCTTGTACTCCACGTAGATACCATTCTTCCGCATTGCCTTGTACCCAGCCCCTGTTGATAGCTTCTGCGATATTCAAACACATTTCAGAATATCCAATTAAAATATTGGGTTCGGGGATCACATCTGGACCTTGGAGGTACCGGATATAGTTGATATAAGAGAATTTCCCCTCAGGACCTAAAGATTCTGCAAATAAATCATTTTGTGGTCTGCTGTTATCAGCACCTCTGTAAGCATTGAAATCATCTATTGATCTGCCCTCTACATTAATAGCAAAAGGGGTGGGGGTTGCAACAATAAAAGTTCTTGGATCTTCATTTTTGGTCATCAATTCCAAGATGGTTTCAGAAATCGTAGTTTCATTTGGATAAAGTAAAATAAACTGTGTTGGGTACCTATTGAACACTGGAATAAACACGAAATTCAAATTGTCATCAATTCCCTCAAAAATGGGAAATTGGTCCGGGTTATCCAGGACTTGTTGGAACCTTTGCTTGATAGCTAAAGAAGGAGTGTCATCAGCCCTTTTACTTAAACTGATCAATACCCGTAACTTGTAGGAATTAACCGCTTTTCTCCACTTTCTTAAATCATTATTGTAGAAAATATCTCCGTCAATAGGTGCAGAGGTAGCATCAGCAATGATTGCTGCCAAATCCTGATTTGCCTCTTCCAATAAAGCCAATGCCGCAGCATAAACTTCTTCTTGGCTATCGAACCTTGGGGTCAGGTTTTCCAATCCTTGACCAGCCTCCATCATGGGAATATCTCCTACTCTTTGTGTCAACCAAACGAAGGTATAAGCGCGCAAAAATTTTGATATGGCCAGATACCCGTTTCTTTCAGGACCCAAAGCACTTTCAGCACTTTTTTCGAGCCTGATAATATTTCTTAACCAAGGATAAGAATTACCTGTATCCGTCCAATTGTACTGATTACTGCCACCATATAGGGGGAAAGTCAACCCGGTGGTGAATTGGTTTAATCTGCTCAACAATCCCACTAAGGGTTCATTTTCTGCCAAGTCGGCACCTCTGGCGACATTCACCAACAATTGCCTAAAGATAAACGCCGGTGGTACCGGATCATTTTCTCCGGCCACATTAGGGTTGTTAGGAAACTCCTCAAACATGTCCTGACAGCTTATAGCAGTAAACAATACCATTAATGCCAGAACTCTTAAATATATTTTTTTCATGATTTCTGTTCTTTTTAATTAAAGTGAAATGTTCAGATTGAAACCGAAATTCCTGATACCAGGTGATTGTAGGAAAGGGTTGTTGATGTCCTCTGAAGGTCTAAAGGAGCCAGAAATGTATTGGTCCACATCAATGTCCGTTCTTTCAGACCACAGGAATAGGTTCCTGCCCACTAAAGAGAAGGTAGCTGAACTTATTCCCAATCTATTGGTGATGGTGGATGGTAAGGTATAACCAATGGAAAGTTCTCTCAATTTGGTAAAGGATCTACTTTGAATATATGGTCCATTAAATCCTGACAAGGCAATGGCATAATCTTGTACGGTAGCATTTGCATTATTTGGAACAAAAGTCAATTCATCAAAATTGCTGATTCTACCATCATCTCCGAATCGTGGTGTTCCTTCTACCAAGATAACACCTCCGCCATTGAAGGCTGGGGTAACTACACCATTGTCCCTGAAGCTTTCCCATTCCTGTCTTCTGGCAATACCAAATGGGGAATTTCCTCCAGTGGTAAAATCAGCACCATTTCTGATTCCAATTTGCCACAGATCATTCAATAATACCCCACCTACTCTACCATCAAACTGAAATCCAAAAATCCAGTTTTTGTGGCTGAATGTATTTTGAATACCCCAAGCAAAGCTATTGTTACCATTGCCCACGAATTGATTTCCCAAAATTCCAGAAGGGCCTCTTAGTGGTAGACCTCTTGAGTCATGGATAACTTCTCCTTGAGGTGTTCTTTGGAGATCGGTGGTGAAAATTCTGTCTGTTCTGTC
>NZ_AMGM01000133.1 GCF_000298295.1 Cecembia lonarensis LW9 | reverse complement strand
ATTTCATTCCGAAATCCCACTTCCGAAATCCCCCTTCCGACCTTCCCCTAAAAACTCTGATTCCGGTACAAGTCCTGAAACAATCCGCCTTTTTCCACCAATGCCTCAAACCTCCCCTCCTGGGCAATCCTCCCCTCCTCCATCACATAAATATAATCCGCATCTTTCAGATTGTACAAGCGGTGGGTAATCAATATGATCACCTTATCCCTGGCCTGGGACTTGAAATGCCGGAAAACCTCCGTTTCCGTGATCGCATCCATCGCGGAAGTGGGTTCGTCCAACACAATCACCTTGGGATCCCGATAGAAAGCCCTCGCCACGGCCAATTTCTGCCATTGCCCCCCACTGAGGTTCTTGCCCCCCTGAAAAATCCGCCCCATCTTGGTCTGCGCACCCTCCTCCAGCCTGTACACAAAATCCGCAGACTGGGAAGCTTCAATAGCCCCTGCCAACCGCCGTTCATGGTCCTCCTTTACCTCCTTGCCCAGAGAAATGATGTCCTCCACCGAAAAATAATACTTCTGAAAATCCTGGAACAAAATCAGCGCATTCTCCCGAAAAGCCTGTTTCCCGATCTCCCCCAAAGGAATCCTGCCATAAGAGATTTCTCCCTCTTCGGGATGGTAAAGTCCCGCTAGCAATTTCACCAAAGTAGACTTACCCGAACCATTGGCCCCCACAATGCCGATCACCTTGCCTTGGTGAAAATCCATATTCACCTCCGACAGGACTTTCCTATCTGTCTGCGGATAGGCAAAGGAAAGCCCCCTGATACTGATGCTGCAATCGTTGGCAGGGAAAGCTTGGGCCTCCTCCTGCTTGTCCTCCGGCAGGGGAATGTCCAGAAACTTGAACAGATCGGCCAGAAAAATCCTTTGCTGGATCAGGGCAACCAGGGAATTCAAGAAATTCTTCAGATGCGTCTGCATGCGCTGAATCCCTTGAATATACACCACCAAGAGAGAGATGGCCAAGGCCCCAAAAAAGGCCTGCTTGGCAATGCCGATCAAGACCAAAAAAAGCACCACCACCTCTGCCATTTCTGCCAGGATGGAATAGCCCAGCAACCTGCGCTGCAAGTTCTTTTTCTCCCCATAGATGTATTTGCGGATGTCCTTGAAGCGATTCAAGAGTGCCTCCCCAAAATTCAGCGTCCGGATCTCATGGGCAAAGGCCTCCTGGGTCAGCACGCTGTGGTAATAATCCGATTCCCTTTCCTTGGGAATGATCCTGGCCTCCAGGCGGTAAAGCAGGTAACCACTGAACCATTTCACCATGGCCAAGGGAATGGCGATCAGCAGAATGATCCAGGCATAGGCAGAGATCAGGGAAAAGAAATAACCCAACAAGAGCAGCAAGGCCAGGGCATTACTGAAGGTATCAAGGATCAGTTGGTGCAGGTAAGGGAGTTTGTAAATAGCCTGACTCTGGGCGAGGTGCAGGGAGTCATGGTAGGCATGGTCCTCAAAGTAGGGATAGGGTATGCGGATGGATTTTTCGATGATGATGGCCGAACTCTTATCCGTCAACTGCTGCTGAAAGAGACCCGCGATATAGGCATTGAACTGGCTCAGGGCGGTGGAAAAGAGTTGAATACCGAGCAGGACCAACATCCACCAAAGCACCTCTTCATAGGTACTTCCCTCTTCTATGATGGCATCAAAGAGTTGCTTCGTAGCATAGAGTATCCCGACCGGCAGAGCCGACTGCAGCAGGTACAGGGCACCTTGCAGGAGCAGCATTTGAGGTGAAGTACCCCATAGCAAACCCAGGGCCCTTTGGTAGGCCGAAAATGAAAATTCCCTAAAAATCCTTTTGAGTTCCATGGCTTGGCCAGTTCAGTCCAATGATAAAATCCAATTCTTTCATAAAGGCCAACCGTTCTTCTTTGTCTTCTCCATGTACATGGGGTTTATTCCTAAAAACCTCTGCATCTATCATCAAACCTGTATGGTTTTTTATCCGATAATCCCTCAAAGCTTCTATTTTTTTATGACTATAATCATCATAAAAGGCCAAGGTATAAGCATAATTGTATTTGTACTGCAAGCGTACTCTATCAGGTAAAAGCCCTTTACAAACATTTCTGAACAAGGCCCTGGAGAAGGGCTTGGGTTTAAACAATTCCACCGGCAAGGAATACAACAATTGGATCAAACGGATATCTGCCAAAGGATACACCGTTTCAATACTATACCGAATCGCATAGCTACCCTCGGATTCAGCCCGCTGGGCAGTATGGTAGCGAAGCGCATGGTTTTTAAGAAACTCCCTATAGGTAGGATAAAATGGAAAGGAATCATCCTGCAACATTTGGTGAAATGGAGATTCCGGATGCAATAAATCCCTTTCTTGTTGGATTTTCTGATAAGCCGGATAACCGGTGCCTTGTCTTTTGTACTGAAAGTAGCGAAAGATATTCCTCAGTCCGCCCACACGGAATTCAAACAGGTATTGCAATATCCCCCACATATTTTTATTCCCCAGGTATTCATAAAAAAAGTGATGCCCAAATTCCGATACCCCCTCATCACCTGGAAACCCACTGAACATCAGCTCTACGCCTTGCTTTTCCCCGGCCAACTTAAACAGCGAATCCTGCCAAAAACTGTCTCCATCTTCCCAGCCTCCCATGACAAGATTCCTGGTCTGCAGTTCCTCTTGGATGTCCCGGTAATGAAACCGGGTGATGTGGTGGTGGTTTTCCGGAACTAAGGCTGCATAACGAATAATTTCCTGTTGGGTCTCTTGTTCATCTGTTTTAGTCTTGGAATGGACTTTACTCTGTTCATCCAATACAAAAGAAAACGTATGCAATTGCCGCTTATCCATCATCTTGGAAAGCAAAACCGTGATCACTGAGGAATCCATACCTCCGGACAACTGTGCCCCTACCCTTTGTTTACCACGGATACGGCAACGGACAGCTTCTTCCAAATGCCTTCTCACCAAGGCATAATAGTCCTCTCTGTTTTTGAATCTGGGTAGTTCCAAAGGCTTTAACTCCCAGTATTTTTTCTCTTCCAAAAGGGCCCCATCCGTAAGCATATAATGCGCTGGCTTTAATCGCATGATATCTTTAAAAAAAGTCTCTCCTACCTCCGGTGGATAATTTTTCAAATGCTTGGCCAGGTAAGGCAAGTTGAGCGGCAGTTTGCCATCAACAGCACTTTTTATGGAGGGAATAAAAGTGGAAAAAATAATGGATTCCCCAACCTGTAGGTAAAACAAAGGCCTGATTCCTGCCTGATCTTTGGCCAGGAAAATTTGCTGTCTTTTCCTGTCCCAAATGGCAAAGCTGAAATCACCGATCAAATGCTTCACACAGTCTTCCCCGTATGCATCATAAGCAGCCAAAAGCACTACTTCATCAGACACCGCCTCCCCAAGGCCTAAAAGCGGCAAAAGTTCATCCCTATTATCCAATCTTACCCAGGCAGCTAAGTGGTAATCCGGAAATTTTGACATTATTAAGGCGTCCTGATTGGGGGAATAATCACTAATAAAACAGCGCGGCTCCTTCATTGTCCTGGATTTCTGAGTAGAAGAAACCTCAAATTGCTGGACAATGCCCTGCAGCTGAGCTGGATCTTTACCTATTACCCCAAAAAAACCTTTCATCTATTGCATCATTTACTTAGTTAGCAGACATATCCCCTCTTTGCTTGATTTCAAGCGCCTATAGAGACAAAACCCGTTCCATCTCATCCAACTAAACTCAACTTTATAAAATCCAATATACTCCATTAAATTCCTGCAATTATTGCACTTTTTTTAGAATATAAAAACACTAAAAATAATTTAAATACATATTATTGTTAATATTATGCATTTTACATTTCTTTGAATCTCGGAATTCAAGGTTATGGCTTTTTTTTATCAGGTTTTTGGTTTGGTGTGCGATTCAGCGCTGGAGATCCCTGCTTTTTTCCCCATTAATGGTGAAAATAGAGTGGTGGATTTTACCTTACGATTGGGTAAGGTTCAGAAAGCATTTAGCCAGCCGGGGGTCTGGAGTGATGCCAATTCCTGCATGAATGCCCAGGAATTTTTCATGGAAGTACCAAATATAGCCAGATATTTTGTCAAAAATGGGCAGGAAGTGCTTGTAGAACCCTTATGTGAGGACATGAGGGACGTATTGCTGTATTTCAAGTCCAATTGCCTCGCTGCCCTCTTGTTCCAAAAAGGAAAAATCCCCTTTCATGTTTCCGGAGTGGTAGATAAGGACGGTGGGGTATGGTTGTTTTCTGCTGATTCGGGCATAGGCAAGTCCACCACTGCCCTCAAACTGAAAGAAAAGGGATACCCACTGTTTACAGATGATACGGCTTTGATAGAAGTGGCGCATGGGCAATGCTGGGCAAAGGCTTCTTACCCTTTGATCAAAGCATGGCCTCAGACCATGGCGCATCAGTCCATGTACAGCAATCAGGAAAGCTTTCCCCTTTTCTCCGGCAATGACAAGCAGGGGATTCACTTTCATCAGGAATTTATTCATCAGGCTTTGCCTGTCAAAGGGATAGTATTTTTGAAAATAGAGGGAGACCGTGTTCAGGTCAGGCCATTAAAAGCCGTGGAAGGCATGTCCTTATTACTGTCCAATGTATACCGTGGGCATTGGGTGACGGCCTTGAACCAAAACCCCTTGCAGTTCAAAACCGTGGCTGCCATTGCCCAAACCACCAGGTTTTGTGAGGCCGTCCGGCCTAATCAGCAGGAGAGTTATGAAACTTTTGCCAATGCCATCATTGAAAAAATCTTTATCCATGAAGGCAATGGCTGTAAGGCTGTAAGTTATGCATAAATCAATTCAAAAGGAGACTATGAAGGTAAAAGCAGAAAGCGTATATCGGGTACAGGAAGAAAGGATACTGTTTACCGAATTAGGGGATGAAGGGGTGATTTATGACATGGGAAAAAACGATTATTTCAGCCTGAATGAAACCTATTGCAGCATTTTTCTGAAAATCAGAAAAGGCTTAGGAATGGCTGGAATCGTACAGGAATTGGTGGAGGAATATGCGGTAGATCAGGCTACCTGCGAAAAGGAGGTTAGGGATGTGATTCAGGAATTAATGAAGCGGGGATTTATCCATGAGGTTGTTGCTTAGAAAAATAAAAAGTTTTCAAGGCTTAAGCCCCAGACAGCGGAAATTTGTCATTTGGGTTTTTGGCCTGTCCATTTCCCGCTACCTATTGCGGTTCCTTGGATCAGACAAAGCCTTTACAGAAAAGCTAAAAGTTGACTACGATAAAGCGGCCAATCCTACAGAAGAACAAATGGCCATCGCCTTTGATATTGCCAAAGCCATTCGTATAGCAGACCAGTATATCCCATGGCCGAATGTGTGCCGGCATCAGGCCTGGCAGGCTGTAGTTTTATGCAACAAATACCAACTGCCTTATGGTTATCATGTGGGATTATATAAAAATGAGGAAAAATTAATAGATGGCCATTGTTGGGTAGAGATCTCAAACAGCATCATTACAGGAAATATAGATGTAACAAAATACAAACTAATCAATTTTATAAACCATGAACAATACTAAAAAGAAAGTCTGGGAAAAACCTGCCATCCAAAACATTAAGATCAATTCTGGAACAAGATCAGGAAACAATGAAAACCGAAATTTCCACAACCCTACAATTTTGAACTCATAACAGGGCAATCAAATCCTTTTATTTTCCACATAGATTCTAAAGCTTAGATTTTAGCTTGTAGAATATCACAGGTATGGGTTTTAAGGGCCACCAGCCATGATTTACCACTGCCGGAGGAAGGGTGGATAATTTCAATAAGGCTAATTTGTATCTCCAAGAGGAGTGCAGGCTGAGCTTATAGCGCAAATACAGCAAAAAGGAAGTGAAACCATCATAAAGTTTTCCTTCCTGATCTGTAATTCTAGATTGTGCAAAAGCCAGCAAAAAAGGAGCCGGCGGGGAAGTTAGCATGCCCAGTTTTTCAGGGTTAAATTCGGGCTTTAGATAACTACTGACCAGACCCTGTGTCAAAGCCAGCATGGTTTCTGCGCCTAACTTTTTAACCAGAAACATAAATTTCTCCTGATCTATTTCCAGTCGATCAGAAAATTCCCCCACATCCAGCAGCCACTTTAACCGGAACCAGGCATGCTTGGAGCCATGGATAATGAGGTAGAGCAATTCCATTTCATTATCCAACACCTTAAAGGCACGGCCGCTCAGTGTCAGGGTTTGAACATGGGCTAAAACTAGTGCATCAAAGGACTTGTCCTCCACCAATGGCTGATTGAATAATTTCCAATGCACCTCCACATTGATCCCCCTTTCTTCCTGAAGCAATATAAAATGACTGGCCATTTCCATCAGGTCCTGCTGTCTGCCAGGTTTGTCCGGCCAGGGATATTCCCCAGGTACAAAACCCATCTCTTGGAAAAGGGCTATCACCTTGCTCACCTGATCTCTGGCAACTAGGATATCAAAGTCTTTGTAATACCGGTAAGTTGGGTCTCCATATATCCTTTGGGACAACAAAGGCCCTTTGATATTTAAAAAATCAATCCCTGCAGCCTTTAACTGATCTGTCAACTCAAAAAACACTTTCAGGTCTCCAAGCCTTTTGATTTTGTCCTCCCAATCCAGTTTCGCCTGATGCTCTCCCAATACATCGTCTATCTGCTGATGGCTGAGGCGGTGACGGTGGTAAAGCACTTCTCTACTAAAGTCTTGGATTAAGCCTTGGAATTTACTTTGAGCATCTATTTCCGGCATCGGAGTCATGGTATAAAGGTAAAAATTTTTTAAGGCTATGCTTTCGCAAAGGGAGCAAAAAGAGACCCGCTTAGCTGCCACTTTAAGTCAACTTTACAAAATACAATGAATTCTTGGAATTTAGCGAAAAGTCGGCGAATGGTCGGAGTACAGACGGAGTACGGTCGGAACACCCTCGGAGGATCCTACTATGATTTTGGAATAAATCGATGTAAATACAGTAGGTTGGGGGGAGGAGTGGAAAGGGTTCAAATGTTCAGTGTTCAACGTTCAGGGGAACGGTTAAAGGTTAACAGTTAACGGTTAACTGTTAACATGTTAACGAGTTCAATGTTCAATGTTCAAGGTCCATAATTGCCGTTTTTTATAGAATACAAACACTTCGAATTCGCTCAGGTTTTTAGGGAACGAAGATACTTCGGCTTCGCTCAAGTTTTCTTAATGGCACGCCGATACTTCGGCTTCGCTCAGTACAAGTGACGCAGATTTAGCTGATGATCGCACCCGCCTGAACGGAACGGGCAGGGATTTTTTCAAGCTCGGATCAGCGATCATCCGTACCATCTGCGTCCATCAGCGTTCTATCATTGTGAGCTCCGCGAACAACCTGCGTTCCATCCTTGTGAGCCTGCGAACAATCAGTGTTCTATCCCGTGAGCTCCGCGAACAACCCGCGTTCTATCATCTATTTGTAAATATTTTTCTTTTAAACTGGGGTCTTTTCCCGAAGTTCAACAACAACCCCACCTCTTTATCCGTCGCCTTCAAATAATTGATCAACTGGAATTCATGTTCTTCCACCAAGCCTTCAGCCGCTTTGATCTCTACGATCACTTTATCCTCCACCACCAGGTCAGCATAGTAATCCCCTACCTGTAATTCTTTGTAGTAAACTTTAATCGGTTGCTGTTTGACTACCCAATAGCCTGCTGCTGTGAGTTCATGAAACAGGGCATTTTCATACACCTTCTCCAGGAATCCATAGCCCAAAACATTATAGACCTTATAAAAAGCATTGATCACCCCGTCGGTGATGTCTTTATATTTAAAATCTTCCATAGTGAATTTTTAATGGAACATGGAGAAATGGCACGCAGATGCACGCTGATTAGACAGATAATCGCAAATTCACACCAGCTCAGATCCGCGTTAATCCGTTAAATCCGCGTTTATCCCTGCCTGCTGACCG
>NZ_AMGM01000132.1 GCF_000298295.1 Cecembia lonarensis LW9 | reverse complement strand
CCATGGACTGGGTGTTGATTTACTAAAAACCAATTCCAATCCATTTGACAGTAAATTGTTGGCTTTACATGAAGCAGGTATAAACTTTATCGTTTGTGAAAACACCTTAAAACAAAGAAAATTAAAAAAGAAGCTTTTTTCGACTGGTCAGGTTTTGTACAATCGGGGATTGTTGAACTGGTGATCAAACAGGAGCAAGGCTGGGTTTATATCAAAGCAGGGGAATAAATCTAAACACAGTTTTTTTTGAATATCATGTAAAGTGCACGTAATTTATCAGATATTTACGTTGTCAATGCTTTTTATGATCGATTATTTACAAGAATTAGCCACAACTTTAGGCCCTGTCAAGTCGGCATTAGTAGCAACCCTTTTTACTTGGTTTATGACAGCATTAGGGGCCTCCGTCGTGTTTTTCTTTAAGCAGATTAACAGAGCAGTTTTTGACACCATGCTGGGCTTTACGGGAGGGGTGATGATGGCTGCAGCATTTTGGTCTTTATTGGCCCCCAGTTTGGATTATGCCAAAGATATGTATGAAGACTTCTTTTGGTTGCCGATTGCTGCAGGCTTTTTACTGGGAGGTTTATTTATTTTTTTAATTGACCGTTTTCTACCGCATTTGCATATCAATTTCGGGAAATCTGAAACGGAGGGTATTCAAACAGGTTGGCATAAATCCACTTTGTTGCTTTTGGCCATCACCTTGCACAATATTCCTGAGGGATTGGCCATCGGCATCTTATTTGGAAAAGCAGCAATGGGCATGGATGGCACAAGTTTAGCAGCTGCTGTAGCATTAACCATCGGAATTGGCATTCAAAATTTTCCGGAAGGCATGGCTGTTTCTATTCCAATCCGCAGAAGTGGGGCTTCAAGGTTCAAAAGTTTTTGGTTTGGCCAACTCTCTGCAACTGTAGAACCTATAGCTGGAGTCATCGGGGCCATTGCTGTATTGTATATGACCAACATCCTTCCTTATGCACTTTCCTTTGCTGCAGGCGCCATGATTTATGTGGTCGTAGAGGAAGTGATTCCGGAGACGCAAAGAGATAAATATACAGATTTAGCGGTATTAGGCTTCATGCTTGGTTTTGCACTGATGATGGTATTGGACACCGCACTGGGATGAAAACCATAGAAAATGGAAAAAGAAATCGTATTTGGCATTCTTTTATTGGCCCTGGGCCTTTTTGCCTGGGGTAAAATCCGCTATGACCTTGTCGCTCTCATCTGTTTACTTTTGCTGGTGCTTACCGGTCTGGTGCCAGCAGAAGAGTCATTTGTAGGCTTCTCCCATCCTGCAGTCATCACTGTTGCCATGATACTTGTAGTCAGCCATGGTCTTTCAAGATCCGGGTTAATAGAATGGATTGCCAAATGGATGATGGAAAAAGAATTAAGTTTTGGCCTTCAGCTTGCTGCCTTATGCCTGATGGTAAGCATGGCTTCTGCATTTATGAACAATGTAGGTGCTTTGGCCATGACCATTCCATTGGCCATACATATCGCCAACAAAAGCGGACATTCCCCATCCTCTTATCTGATGCCCATAGCATTTGCTTCCCTATTGGGCGGTATGACCACTTTAATCGGCACTCCTCCAAATATTATCATCTCCACTTTTCGATCCAGCCATTCAGGAGCTGATTTTGCTATGTTTGATTTCACCCCCGTAGGCATTGGACTTACCCTAATTGGTTTACTGTTTATTGTTTTGGGAGGTTGGAGATTGGTACCTAGAAGACTCCCGAAAGGTGATGAAAATGGAAAATTCAATATCGAGGAGTATATCACTGAAGTAGTGGTATCCGAGGATTCAAAATTGATAGATGAGCCCCGGAGTGCAATAATGAAAATCACAGAGGGAAACATCCAAGTGCTGAATATCATCAGGGGTTCCCAAATGACATTTGCCCCAAGCAAGCAATTCATTTTCAAAGAAAAAGACATCATCACTATACAAGGGGACCCATCAGATATCAAAGAATTCATCGATTCCTCCAAAACAAAGCTAGTGGGCAAAGAGAAAGCCGCGAAAAAAATAAAGGATGCAGGGGAAATTGTAATGGCTGAAGCGGTAGTCATGGGCAATTCAAAAATCATAGGAAGAACTGCTGCCAATATGAACCTAAGTTACCGCTATGGCGTCAACCTATTGGCCATTTCAAGAAGAAACCAAAAGATCAGAAAAAGGATTGATCAAGTAGCGTTCAAAGAAGGAGATGTGCTTTTATTACAAGGAGAAAGTGAAAAAATTGACGAAGCCTTGGACAATATGGGCTGCTTACCACTGGCAGATCGCGGAATCAACTTGGGTGAACCCAAGAAAATTTTACTCTCTTTGGGGATTTTCGCATTTTCTCTCCTCTTGATATTGTTTGGAGTATTACCAGTAGAATTGGCCTTTACTCTGGCAGCAGTATTGATCGTTTTGTTTAAAATTTTTCCGCTTAGAGAACTTTACACCGCCATTGATTGGCCTGTAATCGTGCTACTGGGCGCATTCTTACCCTTAGGCACTGCTTTGGAAACCTCAGGCGCAGCAAGCTGGATTTCTGAACAAATCCTTCACCTTCAGGACAATGTGCCCCATTGGTTTCTTCTTGGGCTGATTCTCGTTATTACAATGTTTCTATCCGATATCATCAACAATGCCGCTACTGTGGTGTTGATGGCTCCTATTGCACTGGGTGTAGCCAATGGCCTCGGGGTAAACTCCGATCCCTTTCTGATGGCTGTTGCCGTAGGTGGTTCATGTGCTTTCCTAACCCCCATAGGCCACCAAAGCAATGCCCTTGTTATGGGGCCTGGTGGCTACGCATTTACAGACTATCTTAGACTCGGGGCTCCTTTAGAAGTATTGATCGTTCTTCTCGGAACGCCCCTGATACTTTTTTTCTGGCCCTTATAAAACTCAAATGGAATCTTCACCCAAAATTGGGGATGGTTGTACAGGAGTTTCTCTTTTTAGTCCATAGCCTTCTATCGCAAATTTCCGGATATGCTGCTCCATCTCCTCTATGGAATCCGTAAGTAGAAAAAGATCCAGGTCTTTTTTGTCAATTGTCCCATATTCAGCCAAATGTTGAATGTACTCATACAGGCTTTGATGAAAATCAGAACACATCAATACAACGGGAAATCTTTTCATCACTTTGGTCTGAATCAAAGTTAGGGCCTCAAAGAACTCATCCAAAGTCCCAAATCCACCCGGCATTACTATAAAAGCAAAACTGTATTTTGACAATAATACTTTCCTTACAAAAAAATATTTGAAATTCATCCATTTATCCAAGTAGGGATTGGGGTGCTGCTCAAAAGGGAGGATAATATTGCATCCAATAGATTTGCCTCCCGCGTTTTTTGCTCCTCTGTTAGCCGCTTCCATGATACCGGGGCCTCCACCTGTCATCACTGCAAAGCCCATTTCACTGACCCTTTCTCCCACTTTTACACCAACCTGGTAGTATGGGTCACTTTCTTCAAATCTTGCTGAACCAAAAACAGTCACACAGGGGCCAATGAAATGTAACATCCTAAACCCCCTGATAAACTCTAACATGACTTTCACTACCATTTTAAACTCTTTCCATCGGGTCTGAGGTCCTGCAAAAAAGGCTTCCTCTTCGGGATTGACCAAAGGGGAAAATGATCTGGGTTTTTGTCTTAGCATAGCCTATAAAGTTAATTGAGGTTATAAAATTAAAGGATTTGCCTATAAAACGACAAAGAATAAGCCTTGAACATCGAGATTGGTATGAATTTGATTAATTTAAGGGGAAATTCCTGCAGCATGAACAGAAGATATTTCATCCAATCAAGCTCCCTTATTTTTATGTCTGCACTTAGCATGGGCCATATGCCTAATTTTTCATCTGAAAATAAACTGAGATTGGGAGGTCCGCTATTTAAAAATTACCAAGGTCCGGAAGAATGGGCGCAGACAGTAAAAGCTTATGGGTATTCCGCAGCTTATTGCCCAGTAGGATTGGATGCCAAAATGGATGATATCAAAAAATACGAACAGGAAGCCAAAAAACAGGATATCATTATCGCTGAAGTAGGCGCTTGGTCCAACCCCATCAGTCCTGACGATAAAACTGCAGCAGAAGCTTTTGAGAAGTGCACCCGATCACTGGACTTGGCAGACAAAATTGGGGCAAATTGCTGCGTCAACATTGCCGGATCAAAAAACTCAGAAAACTGGGCAGGACCCCATCCGGATAATTTTTCAGAGGAAACATTTGACCAAATCGTGGAAACCACCAGGAAAATTATCGATGAAGTAAAGCCATCAAGGACATTTTTCACGCTGGAAGCCATGCCCTGGATATTTCCCGAATCCCCAGACAGCTACCTGCGTTTGATCAAGTCTATTGACAGAAAAGCTTTTGCTGTTCACTTGGACCCTGTAAATATGGTTGTAAGCCCTGCTATTTTCTATCGAAATGGAGCGTTGATCAAGGAATGTTTCCAAAAATTGGGGCCCTATATCAAAAGTTGCCACGCCAAAGACCTTATCCTAAAAGAAAGGACCTATATGCCACAGTTTGATGAGGTAATTCCGGGAAGAGGTCATATGGATTACTCGGTTTTTCTCAGGGAGTTGAAAAAATATCCCTACATTCCTTTGATGATGGAACATTTGAATACGGAGGAGGAGTACAAGGAAGGGGCAGATTTCATCCTTAAAACAAATGAAAGCGTTTAATTAGGATTAACAGCTATCACCGATATGGAATAATGGCTGAAATTTGAAATAGTATAAATTCAGGTCGTTTTTTAAAATTTTATTCCGATAGGATAATAATCAGCCTTTCCATCCAATAAAAATTTGCTTTTGAATACTCATCATCAATTATTTCAGGTACAAACATCTGTTTTTTGTTAATTTCTTGAAATCAGGTTTAAAATTTAAGCCATTCATTAAAGTATTTTGTCAAAATCTAAAAAACCGGTTAAATTTTTTATCAAAAAAAAAGGAGTCTTTGTAAAAGACTCCAAATGTGGGTTTATTTGTAACTGACTACAGCCGTATAAACTTTGGTATTTCAAAGACTTTTTACATTTTTTCGCTACCAAAATTTTCTAAACATAAAAAATTATAATGAAATCCCCATAAAACTTTAAGAAAATTTTATTAACGGTTCAAGATTCTTAGCGCCTTACATAAATCGAAAAAACCTGAACACTAAACACTGTGTCTTAAATTTCCCTTTTCCCTTTTACCTTTTTCCTTTTACCTTGGCTCTTTTAGTTTTACCCCACCTGAAAAACCTTCGGCGTCACCCCAAATTCATTTTTGAATGCGCGGATAAAATACGTGGTGTTATTGAAACCTGACATAAAACAAACCTCCTGCACCTGGTAATCTCCTAATTGCAGGTATTGCTTCGCCAATTTCAATCGCTCTTTAAGGATAAACTCCATGGGAGACAGACCCAGCTCCACTTTGAAGGTCCTGGAAAAATGCGCTTTGCTCATACAGGCTTTTTCACTCAAACTTTCCAAAGTGAAATTTTCCCGAATATTATTTTTGATATAATCTACTACATAGGCCAGCCTGTTGGAGGTAGCCATGTGCTTATAAGACTTCTCTAACAACTCCCTTGCTTGCGTCTGGGTGAGCCTGATCAATAACTCCTTTAATGCAAATGAGGCAATCAGGTCCTTTTCTTTAGAGCGTTCTTTGACGCCAATGCGGATAAATCGGTTGATGATTTCAGATAAATCTTGGGTATTGATGAGGTGAAAGTAAGACAGGTCCAAGCCCCATTCCTTGGTCAATTCTTTATTGGGCAGTCTTTCATTGAGCAGGTTAAAGGTGTTTTCTATCATTTCCTTGGAAATGGAAAGCGCAATGCATTGGGTGGGATTGTCCATTTGAGCTTCGGGAAAGTCTATTTTCATCACCTCATTGGGCGGAACAATGACAGATTCACCCGGCAAATAATCAAACCCTGGTCTGTCAAAAAGATGCATCACTTTTTTCCCTTTCAGCATGGCAGTCAATACCAAGTCCCCAAAACACAGATTGACCGCTTCTGCCTTTTGATGGGTCTCAAAAATATTAAGCTCGCAGTTATTTAAGGTGTACGTAGTCCTATTCTCAACCAGTGTTCTCAGGTCACGCTCATTCCTCCAAGGTACACCTGCTATATAATGTGAATGCATCTAAATTATTTTGGGTTTTTTCTAAAATTACTAATAATGAGGGATTTAAGAAAATACTAATACCAGCAATTTGAAGGTACTGCTCAAATTAGGAAATCCATTGAAAAATCATTAAATTAATTGTCCTCTTCAAAATTGTCAAATCAGGTGGATGATAGGGCAATTCAGGTTGATTTTTTAAAAAAATTAACACAGAAATTTGAATAAATCCAAAATGACCAAATTATGACAACACTCACATTATCCCAGTCCAAACCAGTGGACAGACCAAAAATCAAACAAAAATATGACCATTTCATTGGCGGCAAATGGGTAGCACCTGCTTCTGGCGAATATTTTGACAACATTTCCCCAATCGATGGCAAGGCATTTTCCAAAGCGGCAAGAGGAAATAAGGAAGACATAGAAAAAGCTTTGGATGCAGCCCATGAAGCTTTCAAGTCATGGTCGAAGACTTCGGCGGCAGAAAGAAGTCGTGTCCTAAATAAGATTGCTGATATCATTGAAGAAAATCTGGAGATGTTGGCCCGAACCGAAACCATTGATAATGGTAAGGCACTGAGAGAGACGAGGGCAGCTGATTTACCATTGTGTGTAGATCACTTCCGATATTTTGCAGGCGTTATCCGAGCTGATGAAAGTACCATTTCTGAGCATGACGAGCATACCGTTAGTATTGCATTGTCAGAACCTCTTGGTGTGGTAGGTCAAATCATTCCCTGGAATTTCCCTTTATTGATGGCCACATGGAAAATTGCTCCTGCATTGGCAGCCGGCTGTTGTACGGTAGTCAAGCCAGCTGAGCAAACCCCTACCAGCATTATGGTATTAATGGAATTAATAGCAGATGTACTTCCTCCAGGAGTTTTAAACGTAGTGACGGGCTTTGGTCCTGAAGCAGGTAAGCCTTTGGCCACTTCTAAAAGGGTAGCTAAAGTAGCTTTTACAGGGGAAACCACCACAGGACGGTTGATCATGCAATATGCCTCAGAAAACCTTATCCCAGTGACCATGGAGTTGGGCGGTAAATCACCCAATATTTTCATGAAATCTGTGGCAGATGCAGATGATGAATTCTTCGATAAAGCAGTTGAAGGAGCCGTGATGTTTGCCCTGAATCAAGGAGAAGTATGTACCTGTCCTTCTAGAATCCTTGTTCATGAGGACATCTATGATAAATTCATGGAAAGGGTGATCGAGCGAACCAAAGCCATTAAAATGGGACACCCATTGGCAGAAGACACCATGATGGGC
This sequence comes from Cecembia lonarensis LW9, assembly GCF_000298295.1. Taxonomy (GTDB): domain Bacteria; phylum Bacteroidota; class Bacteroidia; order Cytophagales; family Cyclobacteriaceae; genus Cecembia; species Cecembia lonarensis. The sequence continues at coordinate 538 of NZ_AMGM01000132.1, read as the reverse complement.
GCGCAGGCATCCAATGACCAATTTGAAAAAATCCTTTCCTATCTGGATATTGGAAAACAGGAAGGTGCAGAAGTCCTTTGCGGGGGTGACAAAGCTTCCCTTAATTCCGGATTGGAAACCGGCTACTATATTCAGCCTACCATTTTCAAAGGGCATAATAAAATGAGAATCTTCCAGGAGGAAATCTTCGGGCCTGTGACCTCGGTTACTACTTTCAAAACGGTAGAAGAAGCCATTGAAATAGCCAATGATACCATGTATGGATTGGGTGCCGGACTTTGGTCCAGAGATGCCCATGAGCTGTACCAAGTGCCAAGGGCCATTAAAGCTGGCCGTGTCTGGGTCAACTGCTATCACGCTTATCCTGCCCATGCGCCATTTGGAGGCTACAAGAAATCCGGTTTTGGACGGGAAAACCACCTGATGATGCTTAACCATTACAGGCAAACCAAAAATATGTTGATTTCTTACAGCAAGAATAAATTAGGATTCTTTTAAATAGAAGCGAGAAGCTGGATGCGAGAGATTAGATTATCAT
>NZ_AMGM01000131.1 GCF_000298295.1 Cecembia lonarensis LW9 | reverse complement strand
CTTATAAATTTTATATGGCTTCAACCTCCCCTGCATATACGTAATCTCCCGATAATCGGCTGTGGGGAAAAGGGCGATATCGGCCAACATACCGGGATTCAATTGTCCCCGGTCGTGGAGGTTCAGGGCGGCAGCGGCTCTGGTGGTGATGCCGGCTAAGACTTCTGCATTGCTGAGTTTCTCGTAAGTTCCCAAAACAGCAGCTTGCATGAGCAAATCACCCATAGGGGCCGAACCTGGATTCCAATCAGAGGCGATGGCCAGGGAAGCACCTGCATCGAGTAGTTTTCGTGCTGGAGTGTAGGCTACGCCCAAACCCATTGATGCTCCCGGTAAGGCTACTGCTATTGTGCTTGACTTTGCCAATAATTCAATTTCCTTGTCAGTGCTGGCTTCTAGGTGGTCTGCGGAGATGGCTCCAAAGTCTACAGCTACCTGCGAACCGCCAGTATGGAACTGGTCCGCATGGACTGTGATGTCGAAGCCCATTTCTTTGGCTTTGTGGAAGTAGGATTGTATATCTTCTGGTGTGAAAGCTGTATCCTCGATAAAGGCATCGATGCGATTGGCTAGGCCTTCTCCTTGGAGGATGGGAAAAAGTTCATCAGCAATAGCTTTCAGATAATCACGCTGGGTTCCTTGGAAGTATTTGGGGGGAATATGTGCTGCCAAGCAGGTTGGGATCAGGTCTGCATAGGTGCTCTCATTGGCTTCTTGGATGGCTCGAAGCATTTTGAGTTCGTCAGCCACAGAGAGCCCATAACCACTCTTGACTTCAATGGTGGTGATACCGTCTTTGAGGTGCCTGGTGGCTCGCTGAACAGTCAAGTGAACCAGCTTTTCCTGTTTAGCTTTTCGGGTTTGGGTGACCGTGTCCCAGATACCTCCGCCTGCTTTGGCGATTTCCAGATAGGATTTACCAGCATTGCGCATGGCATAGTCTTGGGCACGGCTACCGCCGAAACAGATATGCGTATGGCAATCAATCAGGCCGGGCAATGCGACAAAGTCCCCTTTTAAACTGACCATTTCAGCCCCTATAGACTGTGCTTCGGGATATAGATCCCAGTAGTTACCGATCTGATGGATGAGGTCATTTTTGATCAGGATGCCTGCTTCGCTGATGATGTCCAGCTGTTCATCTTTAAGCGCTCCTTTCAAGGGAAGTCCTGCCATGGTGATGGCTTGGCGAATGGGTCCGATAAGGGTATGTTTGATGGTTTGCATATTCATATTTTATATTGCCACAAAGGCACAAAGAAACAGAGATATTTTTGCCACTAAGGCACAAAGACACAAAGGTTTGGTTTTTGGCTCGCAAAGCCGCAAAGTTGCAAAGGTTTTTATAGGGTAACGAAAACAGTCTTGTCTCTTACCTCTTGGTTCTTATTTCTCGTCTTTCGCATCTTACTTCAATGTAATATTTCCTTTGTGTCTTAGCGCCTTTGTGGCTCTATTACAAAAGTACCCAAATCCCTTCATAATCTTCCATACCAATTTATTCAATAATTGATAACCTGGAGTAATTTTTAAAAATCAGTGATAGAATACAAATGGTTATGTGTATAGAATTTTGTATTTTTGTGTATAAACTATATCGCCATGAGAACAAATATTGAAATTGACCAGAAACTAATTGATGAAATCCTTGAAAAAACGAATATCAAAACAAAAAAGGAGGCGGTTAATTTGGCACTGAAAGAGTTTCTAAGATTAATTAAATTGCGAGAGCTTTCTGAAATGGCAGGTAAGATTGATTGGTCTGGGGATTTAGATAACATGAGGACTGATTGAAATGGTTGGGGTGTTGATAGATACGAGTGTGTGGATTTCTTTTTTTGCGGGAAAGGACCAAAAACTTACTTCTACCGTGCAGGAATTGTTAAATAAAGATCAAGTTTTGATCTGTCCACCTATTTACCAAGAGATTTTGCAGGGATTGAAGTACCCTCATGATTTTTTACTTATGAAAGACAGGTTGAGTGCATTGAAGCAAATCCATTCTGATCCATTTGTAGCTGCCGAAGGTGCTGCGCAGGTATATTCTGTCTTAAGGACCAAGGGATTTACCATTCGTAAAAGCTATGATTGTTTGATTGCATGGTATGCTATTTCTCGAAAAGTTCCTCTATTCCATTTGGACAGAGACTTTATTCCGATATCTGAATATTTTGATTTGGAATTTTTCGCGATCCGATAATTGGGATGGATGACAGAATATTTGAAATAAATTCTCGTTTAACCGAATTGCACTCTAATTTTTTTCAAAAACTATAAAAAAAGTTTAATCTTTCGAAAAAATGGTTTTTACTTATAAATTAGTTTGTAAGGGGGGGTAAACTAATTTTTTAAAATTATATTTGTTTTTTAATATCAAAAAAGTTCAATTTAATATAGGATTTTAATTATTCGGATGCGCTGGTTTTTGATTCTAAATTTTAATGAGTTATAATTAGTTGTCCTTTTTTCAAGTATTATACTACGATTAAAGGTTTTTATCTGGTTTAATTGGTGAATCATGAAGGTTTTTGGATTGTTGGCTTTTTATGCTTTAAGCTTATTTATTATTGGTTTTTTAATGTTGGATATAGAATCCATGATTATGGCTGAGTTAGCCAATCAAGTAGAAATTGAAATTCCTGAAAACGTTCTTTTGGAAATGCTTGAAGAAATGAAGTACTGGAATAAGTTTTCGGTACTATTCACTTTCCTTATTTTAACGATTAAGTGTTTTTTGATGGGCTTAGTTCTTTATGCTGGACTCTTCTTCGCTAATAGGCATCAGGGCATTAAATTGGGAAGTTTGTTCAAGGTAGCTGTGTATGCAGAAAGTATCATTGTCTTGGCAGGGATGGTCAAAGTTGCCTTTGGGGCATTATCTGATTTCACTTATACAGAATTTTCGCTTTTTTACCCATTGTCGGTTTTGAGTTTTCTAAAACCAGAGGCAATTCAGCCTTTATGGTATTATCCATTACAGTTGCTGAATGTGTTTGAAATCATATACATCTTTTTATTGATTTATTACTTTAGTCAAGAAATTGAAATCAAGAAGACTGAAAGTTCCAAAGTTGTATTGGGCTCATATCTTTTCTCTATGAGCTTTTGGTTGATTTTGATCTTGTTTTTAACCTTAAACTTTACCTAATCCATGGGGAGAAAAATTGTTTTGTTGTTTATGGTTGTCGGGATGTTGGGCATATTGGGGCTTTTTGCTTGGAAATATCAGAGGAAATCAGAAGATGTTGCCCAAATCAAAGAGCAGATTCAAGTTGTTCCCAACTTTTGGCTAAAATCTTTCGATGAAAAGACATTCTCTGTTAGTGATTTTGCTTCAGGAAGCCCATTGCTCATTATTTATTTCAACTCGACCTGTGAGATGTGCAAGATAGAACTCAATGCACTCAATGAGCGATTTACTGAATTTGGGCAAATCAATATACTTTTGGCAAGTTCTCAAGAAAGGGAAGAGTTGGAAGGATTTATGGATGAATATCCATTTGTCTCGGAGTCAAATATAAAAGTGGCATTGGACGAGGAAATGAAGCTTTCGGCCTACCTCGGGGTTAAATCTGTACCAAGTGTTTTTTGCTACGATTCTAAAGGGGAGCTAATTGCCAACTACCAAGGGCCTGTGAAATTGGACATCCTACTGGATAAACTTTTGGACAGAAAGAAGGAGGAGAAATGAAAGTAGCAACATCAAAACTAAAGAATTTTCATGTAACCCAATTGGGAGAATATGCCTGTGGGTTGGCTTGCCTGAGTACCATTTCCAAATATCATGGTGGAGAAGTCACACAGGAAAAGCTTCGTGATGTAAGTGGGACAACCACGTCAGGAACTACACTCCTTGGTCTGATCCAAGCAGCCGCTGAGATTGGATTGGAGGCAAAGGGCTTTGAAGCAGAAGTCAAACACCTGAAAGAACAGGAAGCCCCAGTGATTCTGCATGTGATCATGGACAAGGTTAGAGAGCATTATATAGTGAGTTTTGGCTTTGATGGGGAGAGATTCTGGCTGAGTGATCCCGGAGTGGGTATTGTTTCGACCAATGAAGCAGAGCTGAAGGAAATCTGGAAGTCTAGTATTTTGCTTCAGGTTACTCCTACCGAAAAGTTCCAGACACACAAAATCCAATCGAACTCCAAAATGGATTGGTTTAAAACCCTGATTGCAGAAGATATTCCGATTCTATTGGTTGCGACTGTTCTGGGGACTTTGATGGCGATTACAGGACTTTCTACGGCAATTTTTTCCCAGAAACTGATTGATGATTTTCTTCCCAACCAAACTTATGACAAAGCCATTTTGGGAGTGGTTGCCTTAGGATTGCTTTTGCTATTCAGGTCATTTTTGGGCTATTTCCAAGGTGTCTTTATGGCAAGACAGGGTAGAGATCTGAATATCCGGATTGTATCATCTTTTATCGGAAAGATTTTGCATCTGCCGATGAAGTACTTCAAAGGCTTCAGTACAGGTGATTTGATTGCAAGGATGAATGATTCCCTTCGGATCAAAAATACTGTTTCCCTGATTACAGGAACGGTGATCATCAATTTACTGGTAGTGCTGGTGTCCTTGATTTTCGTTTTTTATCAATCCAACATCGTTGGGTGGCTTTGTGTATTGGGTTCTCTGGCTTTTCTCTTTGTAGGATGGAGATATCACCGTCCTATCATTTCCAAGCAAAAGGAAGTCATGGCAGCCCATGCGCTGAATGAAACGCAGTATATCGATAGTCTGACAGGGATTCAGGTACTCAGGTCATATGGCAAGGAGGAGGTGTTTCGCCAACGGATCGATCAGGTTTACACCCATTATCAAAGCAAAGGATATGATTTGGCCATATTGGGTAATAACTTTTCCTTTTTTACACAGGTCATTGTGGCTGTGTTCATGAGTTTACTTTTTGGTTTAGGAGTTTACTTGGTTTTTCAGGAAAATCTACAATTGGGTGAACTGATGGCATTGATACAGGTAGGGAGTTCCATTATTCCGGCTGTAGCTGGATTGGTAGTTGCCAATATACAGTTACAAGAAGCCAAAGTTGCTTTTGACAGGATGCATGAGATTGCAGGATTGAAAGAAGAGGATCAAACGATATCAGAGAGCAATTCTAAAACTATCCATGCTGAATGCCTTTTGGCAGTTGATCAGCTGATGTTCCGTTACCCAGGGAGAAGTCCAATCCTTAAAGGGGTGAGTTTTCAACTCCATGCAGGTCAGACAACAGCTTTATTTGCCCATGTAGGCACAGGCAAAAGTACATTGGTTGATTTGATTCAATGCTTTTACCTACCAGAGCAAGGGAAAGTCCAAATGCCATTTTTGGGTACAGGCCAAATCAGTATGGAGCATTGGCGAAAGCAATTGGGGGTAGTGAATCAAAAAGAGAAACTATTTAACGGCTCTGTATTGGACAACATTGCTTTAAGCAATACCCAAGAAGATTTTGAGGCTGCCGCTCAATTGCTTCAAGAAATGGGTTGGTGGAATTTGTTTGACATCCTTCCACAAGGAGTATTGACCTTATGTGGGGAAGATGGAAGGAATCTCTCTGGAGGGCAGAGGCAACTTGTGGGGCTTGCTAGGGCTATGGTGAGGAGACCCAAGATCTTGATTCTAGATGAAGCTACATCAGCTATGGATTATGGGATAGAGCGGCTGGTCTTGTCTTTGGTGTTCGATTATGTGAGCAATACAGGTGCATCCCTATTGTTGATCACCCATCAGCCAACATTGGCAGCTGGTATGGACAGGGTACTGATTTTGGAAAAGGGGCAGATTATTGCCCATGGTACGGCGGAAGAACTATTGCAAAAGGATAATCTATTGAGCAGAGCCTATCAAAATATTTTGGAACCAAACTGGAGATAAGATGGCAGGATTAAAGTATTATGAGCGGACTAAGCTCTTGATTGAATTGATTGAGAAAAAGAAAACGGGGTCTCCATCCAAATTGGCCAAAAGGCTTCAAGTAAATAAGCGAACGGTCTATAGAATTCTTGATGATCTTCGCCTCTCTTCAAGCGTTGAGATTGTTTACTGTAAAGATTCAGAAAGTTATATTTTTTCGAAAAATAATTGATTGGGTGACAGGAAATGTCACCAGTCCTAAATTATACTTGTATAGTTAAATAAATTATCAACTAAATAAATTAAATTTGTTATGAGAGAATTAAGTATTGAAATGACTGAACAAGTAAAGGGTGGTTGTTCTTCTGATGAAGCATTCGCTTATGGTGCAGCAGCTGGATATTACGGCCATAAGTCATCCCAAAATCCTGGGAATGATTTTTATTTTGGTATGTGGTTATTTTATACCAATAAACTGTTTAGTTGTATTTAAAATTGAAATTCATGGCCAAGTTATCTTTTTTCATGTTTGTGATTCTTTTTTCTCTAAAGGCGAGTCAATTTCCTGAGGGAATTTATCATTCTCAGATTCATAAACAAGATTTGTATTTCAAATTGACAAGTGAAAAAAACTTGGCCATGCTTGAAGTTTTTTCCGGTAAAAAAGATCTTTTCTTAGTAAAAGGTGAGGTTTTTCAGGATAGTATTTATTTCCCAAAAGTTAAAATTAACAATAAAGATTTTAATTTAGTGATTTCCCAATATCAACCACAGAATATTGTTTTGAAAGAGGGTAAACAATCCGATGTTATTATTATTAAAAAACTGACAAGCAATACGGATTTGAAACTACCCAATATTCCAAAGTATTTAAAAAATGGTTTGGATCCTGATTTAATTGGAGATTGGATTCTACTTTATTCAAAGAATCCTGAAGGAAAGATAGAAAATGATGAATTTACAGGTAAGGGTTATTTGATAAAATATTCAGAAAGCGGAACTATGATTCTCGATCCGAGGGCATTTAGGGATAATCATTCCAGAATGGGATTAAAAAATTTTTCTTATTCTGATATTCCTAATGGGATTTGGAGAACCTCCGATAACAAATTGATTATAGACTGGAGAAGTGTGGGAGATGCAGGAGGTGAAACCGAATCCAATTATTTGATCAGAAACGACACACTTTATAAAATTTCTACACAAGGGCATATAACAGTTCATCTAAGGAAATATTAAGTGCTTTCTCCTAATTTTTCCTAAACATGTTTTTACAAGTTTTATTTATTTCCAATTATCGGACATACCTTCATATTATTTATCTACTTCTGAAGAAAAGTACCTGATTTTAAAAGTTCCCGCGATCAATGCAGTTGAAAAAATATCCTATGAGATCAGAGGCGATTCTTTGATTATTTTTGATAAAATAACCAAAACGGTTTTGATCAAAGAGAAATAACAGTGATTTACTTAGTACATGACTTTGTTTTTCAAGGCTCTTTTTATGGTAGTTATAAAGTTTTGTTTTGCCACCAAGGAGCCGCCAAGACACGAAGGATAATTTCTAAAACCATACTTTTTTCTCATGGCAAATACAAAAAAAATCTTTGTGCCTTCGCGCCTTTGTGGCTATTTCTCACGGCCTAATACCAATCAAAATCCCCCGACCATTGCGTCTCCAAAGCCAACCCTTCCTTGTCAGCCACTTCTCTCGCTAATTTAAGCAATTCTCCATTTCGGATGATCTCAATGGCAGTTTCCATGTCTTCATACATGAGCTGATCTTCGGTGACATGTTTGATTTTGGTACGCACATGTTCATAAAGAGCTGTCATGATCTTTCCTGATTTCAAGGGGGCATGAAAGTCCACTGCTTGGGCTGCACAGAATAGTTCTACTCCAAGGATTTTCTCAACGTTTTCAATCACCTGCAAGGCTTTTCTGGCTCCTATACTTCCCATGCTCACATGGTCTTCCTGACCTAGGGATGTGGGAATACTATCAGCAGAGGAAGGGAAGCAAAGGCCTTTATTTTCACTCGCTAAAGCTGCCGTAGTGTATTGGGGGATCATAAAACCAGAGTTTAGGCCGGTTTCTTTGAGGAGCAATTTTGGTACGCCTGGTGTGTCACCTTCCAAGGAAAGGTAAATCCTACGGTCGGAGATATTGCCGATTTCGGATGCGGCCAAACAAGCATAATCCAAAGGCATGGCAATGGGTTGACCATGGAAGTTGCCCCCGCTGATGGTA
>NZ_AMGM01000130.1 GCF_000298295.1 Cecembia lonarensis LW9 | reverse complement strand
ACTCCGTCCTGCCCTCCGAAATCCGCCTTCCGCCCCCCTTCCAACTCCCACTTAACTCATCATCTGCCTCAACACCTTCACAGATTTCCACTCCGAAGTTTGGTCCAGGTGCTTGGCATAGAATAACAATAAATGATCCAGCAGATTTCGGCGGATCAAGCCAGGTGTTTTTTCAGCATAGGCAAAAGAGGCTTCCATCAATCCTTCCAGGTAAGCCACCTCAGGCTGCCAATCCATCTGTTTGGTGAAATTTTCCTGTAATTCTTCAAAAAAACCAAGGGCATCATCCGGTGCAAAACCCAGGTACCTGGCAGTTTCCCAAAGAAAGGTTACGGGATAATGGCTCAGTACGGTGTTTTCAGCATCCAATCGGCAAATGGCCAGATCCAAGTAATCAAACAATTCCTCATTTTGATATCCGTCGTAAATGGACTTGGACAGGACCTCGGAGACAAACATGGCAATACCTGAACGCATAAAATCGAATGGAATCCTTTGATAAGCCTTTCCCAAGCGCACCTCCGCAATCCGGTTGAGACTGACATTTTCTTTATCATAAACCACCAGGTCCAAAAAAGTGAGGGGTTGATAGAAACCCATTTTAGTCCTGGCATTGCTGCTCCGTACCCCATTGACGATGTAAGACTTCAAGCCAAGTTCTCTCGTAAATATCCTGACGATGATGGAGGTGTCCTTGTAGCGAATGTAGGAAACAACAATACCCTGTGTCTTGGTCAGCATGGAAATACGTTTATTTCAGGTCCTCATAGAAGCACTTTCTGCAGCGGGCTTCATAGCTCTCTTTCTCTCCCAAAAGCACCTTTTCTTTGGTCGCTGTAAGTCTGAAAGAGTAAGATGCCAAATCCCCACATTTCATGCAAATGGCATGTACCTTGGTTACGTACTCTGCAATGGCCAACAATTGTGGCATGGGCTCAAAAGGATTACCCTCAAAATCCATGTCCAGTCCAGCCATAATGACCCGCTTTCCCGAATTGGCCAGCACCTTGGCTACATGGATGATCCTGTTGTCAAAAAACTGAACCTCATCTATCCCCACTACATCGCAATCTCCTGCCAAAAGGATGATGTCCTCTGCAAAGTTTACAGGAGTAGACCTTATGGCATTTTCATTATGGGAAACCACGTCAAATTCATGATAACGTTTATCCACAGTAGGCTTGAAAATCTCCACTTTTTGCCGGGCAATCAACGCCCTATTCAGCCTGCGTATCAGCTCTTCTGTTTTACCCGAAAACATGGACCCACAGATGACTTCTATGTGCCCTTTCTTATCTTTTGATTTTGACTTCCCTATAGAAGGTTCTATAAACATATGCCTTAAGCTGAATATTCCATATGGGGGAATTTATTTTCTTCCGCTACACGGATCAACAGCTCCCCCGACTCCAATTTAGCTTGGCAAGTTAACCTTTCGTCAGCTTTTAACCTGCCCCTTTCCCTGAAAAATTCTTCCCGTTCTGTCAAGGGGCTCAAGCCATCCATACCGGCAAGCACAATCATTTTACATGTGGTGCATCTGCCCTTTTTTCCACAGGCATGCATCCAATCTATGTAGTTTTCATGAATTAATTCAATAACTTTACGGCCAGGTTCCGATGAAATTATTTCGTGATTTTTCAGATTTTCTATAATAACTTTGATCATGATATTCGTTGGAAAATGAAAGCTTTCAATATCTCAATAGCTTATGACCATCAATTATACATACATTCAGGAATATGCCAAGCAATTTACAGTTAAAACCTGTGATGACTATTTTTCACAAAGAAAATACATGACAGGACCTCAAATGGTTCAACTGACGCAAAGCATTCAGGTCAATTTTTTCACCATCAAAGCCCTGTTTGAAGCCTGGCAAAAAGAAGTCGAAAAACTCAAAAGCAATCCTTACTTTGACTATCGTGACAATGCCGTCCATGAGGCGCTGAAGGAATTCATGAATGTGCTTTCCAGGAGCATCAAAGTAGAAAGAAAGGACTTTGAGCCCTTGCTTCAGGATGCTGTGGAAGCCTCTATTGCATTGGCCCTGGACCCGGTCGCTTTTTTTGATAAAGAATTTGACAGAAAGGAGGCTGCCCAACTCAACACTTACCTCAAAGACAATAAGAAATATTACAAATGGCATACAGATCTTATTGCCAACCTCATTGATAGGGCTGGAATATCCCAGACACCAGAGGCGTTCAAACAAGCGCTTTATCAGAACTTTGAGAAATTCAATGAAAAGCTGGAGCCTGCCGAAAAACTCCTGGACAGCATGCACCAGGTGCTGCCTATAGACTGGTCCCGTCTCCTACAAGCATCCCAGCAAGAAAAGACCGATGAAATGCGGGCTTCTGAAGTGGATCAATCGGAAAATCCATCTTCCACAGAACAACCGGAAGTGGAAGCGGTTCAACATCAAGCTGAAGCACTTCCCAAGGAATCTGAACAGGAAAAACCTTTAGATTCTGCTGCCGCCAATTATAAAATGGCACCTGTGGAGAAGGCACTGGACCCGCTTCAGGTTTGGTCAAAATTTGAAGCAGAGGAATATTCTATCATGAAAGGAACCATCAAGGACCTTTCAGAAAGTGTCGGACTCAACCAAAAGTTCATGTTTACCAAAGCCCTTTTTCAGGGCAATCCGGACCTGATGAACCATGCTTTAAAAACCATCGATCAATGTGAAAGCTTTGCCGATGCCATTGAACTCCTCAACCAACGCTATGTGGGAGAATTGAACTGGGACAAAAATGCTGACGAAGTCAATGAGTTGCTCCAGTTGATCTTCAGAAAGTTTGACCACAGAAACTGAGCCTAGCCCATTCTTCCCAATAGCTGAATCCTATGGGAATCCAGCTTGATAAAGATGAAAAGCAAAATGGTAAAAGACCATAATGAAGACCCCCCATAGCTAAAAAAGGGCAATGGAATGCCAACTACCGGAAAAAGCCCTATGGTCATCGCAATATTGATCATAAAGTGAAATAAAAGAATCGAGATCACGCAATAACCATATACCCGGGAAAATCGATTCTTTTGCCTTTCTGCCAAAAACACCAGCCGGATCAATAGAGCGCAAAACAGGATGATCACCACCAAAGAGCCTAACCAACCAAACTCCTCTCCAAGGGTACAGAAAATGAAGTCTGTGTGCTGTTCTGGGACAAAGTCAAATTTGGTTTGGGTACCTTCCAAATAACCCTTCCCCATCAATCCACCCGAACCAATGGCAATTTTGGATTGGGTGACGTTCCAGCCTACGCCCAGAGGATCAAGATCAGGGTTAAAAAGTACCATGATCCTGTTTTGTTGATGCTCCGGCAATTTGGAAACCACATAATCCAAACTATAAGTGTACCCAATGATGATGAGCCCAAGGCTTATAAAGCCTATGATCCGGCCCAATTTTTTTTTGCCCAGCATGATGAGTATCAATACCAGCACTGCTACACCCACTACAATGTAAAGGTTGTTTTCAATACCCAAGGCCAATAGGGATATGGTTATAAATGAAAGCCCGATCACGTAATAGTGTTGGGGCATGCCTTCCCTGTACAGCATGATAAAAAAAGCCGTATACACCATTGCCGTCCCCGTATCAGGCTGAAGCATGATCAAAGCTACCGGAAGCATAATAACCAAAAGTGCCTGCAACTGATGCTTGGTCTGTCCTAAATCAAATGTAGGCCTTTCCATCAATTTGGCAAGTGCCAAAGCAGTGGCAAATTTTGCAAACTCGGCAGGCTGCAAACGGAATGCGCCAATTTCAAACCAGGCCCTCTGCCCATTGATCTCCTTACCAAAGAATGGGGTAATCAGCAAAAACACTAAAAAAATCCCATACAAGACCAGAGAGAGGTTTTCAAACAGCCTGTAGTCAGCCACCATAATCAGGGTGATCAAAAGTAAAGCTGTACCTATCCACACCAGTTGTTTACCTGAATTGATGGAAAAATCAAAGATGCTCATGGCTGCCTGCTCATCATAAACCGCTGCATAGATATTGAACCAGCCGATGATGACCAATGAAGCATAAATCACTATCGTCAGCCAATCGATCTTATTGATATATAAATCTTCCTGTCTCACGATCAATTACATAAAATTTCCTGCCAGAACATATTCTTCTAAAGCAGGGCGGGTGATTTCCCCGCGCAAGTATTTTTCAATCATCAAGCTGGCCGTACTGGCTGCAGCTCTGCCGCCCCATCCAGCATTTTCCACATACACTGCAATGGCAATCTTTGGATCTTCTTTGGGTGCAAAGGCAATAAATACGGAATGGTCCTCACCTTGCGGGTTCTGAGCAGTTCCGGTTTTCCCAGCAATGGTAATATCCCTGATCGCTGCTCTGGCAGCCGTGCCATAAATGGCTTCTGCCATAGCATCCTGAATCAGATCAAAATGATGGGCATCAACCCCCACCTCATTTTTAGTCCTGTATTTCAATGGGATTTTGTTTGGGTCTCCATCAATGGCTTTGATCAAATGCGGGGTGTAATAGTACCCTTTATTGGCAAAAATTGCAGCCAAATTGGCCATTTGAAGAGGTGTTACCATCATCTCTCCTTGGCCTATGGACAAGGAATAAATGGTAGAATACTTCCACCTGCCCGGACCATATACCCTATCATAATATTGGCTGGTAGGTATGGACCCGCCTTTCTCATTGTAAAGGTCTACGCCCAATTGTCCGCCAAGCCCAAATTTTAGCACTGACTCTCTCCAAATATTCAGCCCAATCTCAGTATCCTTAAAAGTGCTTCTCGATACTTCCCTGTTGATCATGGCACGGTAGGCCTGATGGTAATAAGGGTTACAGGAATATTTCACTGCCCCAAAAAGATTGACCGGGTTGGGGTGATTGTGGCAAGCTACTAAGGAACGGTTACAGGAATAGGTGGTATTGGGTGTCAAAACCCCCATTTGAAGGCCAATCAGCGACTGCACCACTTTAAAGATGGAACCTGGAGGATACATGGCCATGATGGGTCTGTTAAAAAGCGGTTTGCTGTCATCCTGGTTCAATTGTAGGTAATTGGTGCCAAATTTGGCACCGGTAAGAAGATTGGGATCATAACTCGGAGCGGAAATCATGGCCAGGATTTCTCCTGTTTTAGGCTCAATCGCCACCACAGATCCCCGCTTGCCCCCCATAAGCATTTCTCCATATTGCTGCAAGGCCAGGTCTATCGTAGAAGTCAGGTTATTTCCTGCCACAGAGGCAGTATCGTATTCTCCATTTTTAAAAGAGCCTTTATCCACTCCCCTCACATTCACCATTTTGTATTTCGCACCTTTCACACCACGGAGATCGGGCTCATAAAACCCTTCTATACCGCTTAATCCTACAAAATCACCCTGTCTGTAATACTTGAGCGTATCACGTTCCAATTGTCTGGCACTGATTTCACCGATATAACCCAAAGCATTGGCTGCCACTGGCTGGGGATAAGAACGCACGGCACGGGTCATCACAAACAATCCTGGATAATCTATCAGGTAATCCTGTATACGGGCAAAATCAGTGGTCGAAATCTGCTTGATTAATGGTGAAGGCTTCACAGAAGAATATTTTCTGGCTGAATTATACCCCTCTATCAATTGCTCTTTATTGATTTGAAAAATCTCACAAAACCTGGCTGTATCCTTGATGGCAAACTCCCTGGGAATGATCATTAAGTCAAAGATGGGATTATTGTAAACCATAATTTTCCCGGTACGGTCATACACAAGTCCCCTATAAGGGTGGTCCACTACCCTTTGAATGGCATTCCTTTCGGCCCTTTTCAAAAAACTATCGTCAGCCACCTGAATCAAAAACAATTTGGTCAAAAGCACCATGCCCACCAAAGCGATGGCCACTACGATGACTAGCGGTCTTTGATCATTCATTTATATACCCCTCCTTCTCCTGTAGAACATTAATTGTACAATGATACTCATTACAAACACAAAAATAGTACTTGCTATAACTTTTTGAACGCCAGCAAGGAATAAATTGGTTCCTAATTGATCGATATAAAAAAAAATGAAATGATGCAAAAGTATTAATGGAAGGCTATAATAAGTAAACCAACCAAAGCCCATGTTGAGCATTGAAGGCTGTAAGTTTTCATCATAACCACCCGTCGGCGTCAACAATTTAAGCCAGGAGTTTCTCAAAAATGCTAAAGCCAATAAACTGGCAGTATGCATACCCAATGTATCATAAAAGAGATCAACCCCCATACCTAACACAAAAGCAACCAACATGATGGGGATGGTTTTCATTTCCAAGGGCAACAATAAAATATAGAGCACATACAAAAAACAAAAAGCCAGACCAAAAACCACTATGTTTTTCAGCAGCAAAACCTGTATGATGAGGTAAAGGAAAAAGCCTCCGATTAATAAGATTATCCTGTTGCTATTCATCTTGGGTCAGTTCAAATCTTCCAAAATCTCTAATTCTTCTTCTACAAAGTTTTCTACCAAATACACATAGGAAATCCTTGTAAAATCTGTTGCCAGTTCAATGGTGACGTCCAAATAATTGGTTTCTGTACCTGCCCCCACTTCAATGATTTTTCCTATCGGGATGCCCTCCGGAAAAATCACATTATAACCAGAAGTTACTACCCTATCTCCTACCTTGAGCTCTACGTGTCTTGGCACATATAGCAATTTGGCTTTTTTTGGATCCTTACCGTCCCATTTGGTAGATCCAAAAACTTCAGAGGACTCAATTTTGGAAGATATCAGAAGTTCAGTATGTAGAAGAGAAATTACAGATGCGAAATGTTGGGTCACCCCTTTAACCCTTCCCACAACACCCTCCTCATTAAAAACACCCATGCCTTCTTTGATGCCATGTTTGGCTCCCTTGTTAATGGTGATGAAATTTTGTGCCAAATTGATGGAATTATTGATGACTTTGGCGCCTTTGAATTCAAAGGTCGCCATCATCGTAGCGTCCACGGGGATGAACATACTGTCAACAGGTTGCCTGTAATGCTCTAATTCAGCAAGCAAAGCAGCATTTTGATCCACCAAGGCTTTGTTGACAGATGTTAAAGAAAAATAATCCAGAACATTGCGCTGTGTTTGAAGGATTCTACCGCTGTACTGATTGGCACTATTAAAAAAAACTGCACCTTGTTGCGAGTTGTTGGAAACAATCAGCCATATCGCAATGGATTCCAACAATACGAACAACAAAAAAGCCCTTATTCTATATAGGAATAATAGTATGCGCTGCATTCAGTCATCAGGTCATCAAGACAGTTCTGAAATTGTCTATATTTTTCAAGGCAGTTCCCGTTCCTCTTACCACTGCCCTTAATGGATCTTCAGCAATATGGATCGGCAACTTGGTCTTTTGGTGTAATCTTCTATCCAGTCCTTTGAGAAGTGCGCCTCCCCCTGTCAAATGGATACCGTTATCGTAAATATCAGCAGACAATTCAGGTGGAGCAATTTCCAATGCCTTCAGTACAGCTTCCTCAATTTTGGACACTGATTTATCCAGGGCAAAAGCAATCTCCGAATAAGACACTTTGATCACCTTTGGTATTCCAGTCATTAGGTCTCTGCCTCTGATCTCATAGTCTTCGGGGGCATCATCCAGTTCAGTCAGGGCTGAACCTATCGCAATTTTGACCCTTTCGGCAGATCTTTCTCCTATAAGCAGGTTATGCTGTCTCCTCATGTAATCCAGAATATCCTTGGTAAAAGTATCTCCTGCCACACGGATGGATTGATCCGCCACAATTCCCGAAAGGGCAATCAGGGCAATTTCGGTAGTCCCACCTCCAATATCCACGATCATAGACCCCATGGGTTTTTCGATGTCAATCCCAATACCTATAGCAGCGGCTATGGGTTCATAAATCATGTACACCTCCTTTGCCCCTGCATGTTCGGCGGAATCCCTTACTGCCCGCTTTTCTACTTCAGTGATACCGGATGGAATACAGATAACCATCCTATGGGATTTGGGAAACATTCCCTTCTTATGGCCGGGAATCATTTTGATCATACCCCTGATCATTTGTTCTGCCGCATAAAAATCAGCAATAACACCATCTTTTAGCGGTCTGATCGTTTTGATGTTTTCATGCGTTTTTTCATGCATGTTCATCGCGTCTTTACCAACGGCC
>NZ_AMGM01000129.1 GCF_000298295.1 Cecembia lonarensis LW9 | reverse complement strand
CCCGGGCTGTGGTTTGGGAAGGGCGATGAGTTTGCTTAGCAAAGGGGATCTTAAGGCATCTTGGTCCATGCATCCTTTGGCCATGTTTGCTTTCGCAGTGATTGTTTTCAGAATCATTCAACTTATTAGAAACATCAAAACAACTAAAAATTATGGCTAATGTATTGAGACATCTTCCAGAACTGGAAGGTATGGAATTGGGTTACATCCAAGGCATTTTGAAAAATATGGATGATGAGCAGGCAGGGCTATTCGCGCAGGTTTACCGTGCCAGAAGAAAAGACAATCAGATGATTTTGATTCTTTGCTTGCTTGGTTTCTTCGGATTTGCGGGACTGCACCGTTTTATCCTTGGACAGATAGGACTGGGTATTCTATATATCCTGACATTGGGACTTTGTTTTATCGGTACGATTGTGGATTTGGTCAACTACAAGAGTTTGGCCTATGAGTACAACATCAAAGTGGCACATGAGACTTTGTCCATGATGTCCAATGGTGGCGGATCTTCTACTCCAACTGTAAGCAGTCATGAATAAACACGGGATGAAAATGGGATTGGCCTTGGTTTTGGGTTTGCTGTTGAGTGCCTGTGCAGTAGCTGAGAAAACCTATACCAAGTCTTATGAGCAGCAGTTTTTGGGTATTAAAGAGATTGAAGTTGATGGCAGGTTTTTGGAAGTATCTTATGAGGGAAGGGAAGGGGATCAGGAGGTATTTATGAATGCCTTCTTGGAAGCTCCTGAAAGCAGTGGTTTTGATATCAAATTCCGTAAATCCGGTTCCAAGCTAAAAATAGAAGTAATCGGTGAGTCCTCCAGCACAGGATTTAACTTTGGTCGTAACCGCCAAGGGTTCATCAGTCTTACCGGTCCTGAAGAAATCAAGCTGGTCCTTAGTAACTCTTCAGGTTCTTTGGAGGTGATGAATGTGAGGCATGATGTGATTGATCTCAATGTGAGTTCCGGCAGTATCAAGGCTTCGGAATTGGAAGTGGGTGATATCAATATCCGGTCCTCATCCGGTAGTATACAAGGTGAGGGACTTTATGGTAAGGTCAACTCTCAGGTAAGTTCGGGTAGCTTGACCTTACGAGATGTTGTAGGGGACATTGAGGCCAAAGGTTCCTCGGGTAGCATGCGTTTTGAAAAGGTGGAAGGCAGGGTGGATGCCAAAGTCAGTTCTGGTTCCATCAAACTGCGAGAAGTCGTACATTTGGGTGATTTAAGCACAAGTTCTGGAAGTATCAGGGCAGAAGGCTCAGGTTTGGGAGAAGGTACGCAGCTGAATGCCAGTTCGGGCAGTATCCGCATTCAGACTTTTTCGGATTTGGATGATTTCAACTTTGACCTGAGTACGGGAAGTGGTTCTGTCAGGGTAGGAGAAAAGGCTTCCGGTAAGCAGGTTAAAATTGATAATGCGGCTGCACATACCATCAGAGGTAGTTCGCGCAGCGGAAGCATCAGAATTGCGAATTAGGTCAAGAATTAGAGCCAAGTTAAAAGACAGAAGGAAAAAGTGGGGGAGGTATTTGGTTCAATGATTTAGGCTTTAAAACTGAGGGTGTTAAAGCTTAAAAAATCCGGGGTGAGAACTCTGGATTTTTTGTTGTTTTGATGCGGTATTTTTATTGCCTGAAAAAAAAATGAAAAAAATTTAAATTTTTTTTCAAGGCTGATTTCAGGGTAAAATGCATATTCTTTTTAGTGACCTACAATTAAAGGTTTGTATAGTTCAGGCTGTTTGAAATAGTGCCTTTTTACATGTTTTGGATTGGTTTTCAGGTGTTTGTAATTTAATTTTTTTGTTTCATCTTAGCAGAGAAATTAGTGTTTTAGCAGTAAAAAAGACATCAATTTTATTTTGTTTCACTTTTAATTTAAGTTTAATCAACCAGTATAATTATGAAAAATAAGACCAAATTGATTCTGGCCAATGTTATTGCATTTTTGGCTGTGGTTACGGTTTTGAGTGTTTCCAATCTACTTGGTGTACAAGTAGAGGCAAGTGGATCTATAATTCCAAAGGTTCTCTTGTTTGTATTGCCTCAGATCGGATTTATTTACTTTTATCTGAAATCCTCAGAGGAGGAGAGTAAGAAAGCTATGGCCTGATTCAATTCCTCTTTTGGAGGGAGATTTTTTAAGAAAAGGTTAAGATTTTTTTTAGGAAGTGTTTCTAATGTGACTTTTTAATGATCGAATAAATGTGTTTAGGTCTAAAAATGTCCGATGGTCTCGGGCCATTGGGCATTTTTGGTTGACTTAGGTTTGGGTAAAAAAAAATCCACGGTGTAAGCCGTGGATTTTTCTTAATGTATCAATGTGCTTTAAAAGATCCTGCTTGAGATGTCCAATAGCAGGCCATTGGGATCTTCGATGAGCATTCTGCGCTGCCCGAGGAATTCATCTTCCGGTTTCAGAATAATGCGGACGTTGTTGTTCAGCGCTCTTTCATACACCTCATCCAGGTCGTTGACCACGAAAGCCAGGTTGACCCCATTGGGATGTTGTATATAATTTTGGGGAATCAGATCGGTGTCCTTAGGGATAAGTCCGATTTCCATTTGCTGATCGGATGATTTAAGGTTGATGTACCAATTGCTTTCAAAGTCAGCTCTGAAGTCCAGGATGTCTTCATAAAAGTGTTTACTTTCCTGGAGTTTGTCTGTAAAAAGATTGGTAATCAGTCTTGTGGTAATAATTTTGCTTGGTTTGGTTTTCACTGAGGGCATATCATACGGGGGTTTGAAAACATATGTTTGTAAAACGCTATAAAGATAGTGTTTTATTGCGTGGTATATAAAATAAATGTAGTAATATTTTTGAATAATACAATTAGATTCAAAAAATTAATGTTGAAATACAATTATATTCAGATTAAAGTTTAATTTATTTTTTTTGTTAACTTTTAAAATTGAAGCTGCACTTATTGAGAATTAAACCAGACCTTCCTTAGGAAGGCAGGGATAAATGATGATGAACACACTTGCTAGACGCAGGCTGAAATAACAGCGTCGTTTTTTGGAAAATAACAGTATGGGTAAGAAAAATTTAATTTTGTTGCCACATAGCCACAATAGTTCACATAGTAAACATTTGCAGGTACCAAACTATGTTTTCTCTGTTGCTATCCCGTAGAAACGGGACAAGTTGAGGTAAAAAAAGCTTCTTGAAATGTGTAGTTTCATGAAGTGATAGGTAGGATTTTGAATCCGCTTTTTTCGGGCTGAAGACTGTAGTTAAGGGGGTCCAAGTCTGAAGACTTGAACCAACTTGAGGTTTTGATGTGCTTTGCAAGTTCCAAGGAAAACAATTACTTTTAGATAAGTCATTGAAATCGTATGAATTGCCTTTCCCTAAGAACCTATCTTTCCTTATTGTCTATTTTATTTTTGATATTCTCACTTCAGGTAAACGCACAGGAAAGTTTACAGGTAGTAAATGGTGAGCGGATTACCTTCAAAAAACATGTACTGACTAATGAGTTTCTGGCGGAAGGAGTGGCCATAGGAGATGTCAACAATGATGGACTGATGGATGTGATGGCCGGCGCTTATTGGTTTGAAGCCCCCCATTGGACCAGGCATGAAATGACCAAACCGGTCAAATACGAATATGACAAAGGGTACAGCAATGCTTTTGTCTGTCATGCCATGGATGTCAATCGGGATGGTTGGATCGATTTTGTGCGCATCGGTTTCCCGGGTAGGGAAGTGATGTGGTATGAAAACCCCAAAAATCAGGGCGGCTATTGGAAGGCCCATGCTATTTTCCCCACCTTGGGCAATGAGTCTGCGGGCTTTTATGACATAGATGGAGATGGCTTTTTGGAGATTGTCGGAAGTAATGCCGCCACAGGGGAAATGATTTGGTTAAAGGCACCTTCAAGCCCCGATGGGAAGGCATGGACTGTTTTTCCCATCAGTAGAAATGAAAGTCCTGGGACGGCCCCTTTTTCCCATGGTCTTGGCGTAGGGGATATGAACGGGAACGGAAGGATGGATGTGATTATCAGAGAAGGCTGGTGGGAGGCTCCGGAGGATCCGACCCAAAGCTCTTGGATCTTTCATGCTGCTGACTTGGGAGAAGCCAGTGCCCAGATGTTTGCCTATGATTTTAACGGTGATGGTCTGATGGATGTATTGTCCTCTTCTGCCCACGATCAGGGCATTTGGTGGCATGAGCAAATTAAGGGAGCTGATGGTCGTGTTTCCTGGAAAACCCATGTGATTGACAGCAGCTACACCCAGACCCATGCCTTGTCTTTGGTGGATATCAATTCCAATGGATTGCCTGATTTTGTGACGGGCAAGCGCTTTTTCGCCCATTTAGGGACTGACCCGGGGGAGTTTGATCCGCCTTACCTGTATTGGTATGAGTTTGTGCCTGGGCCCGAACCCCGATGGATACCGCATCGGATTGATGATGATTCCGGTGTAGGAGTGCATGTGGTTACCGAAGACATTACCGGGGATGGCTTGGTGGATATTATTGTAGGCAATAAGAAGGGGGTTTTTGTTTTTGAGCAGAAAAGGGCCGGGAGTCACGAAAATATCCCTTTGACTGATTGAAGTGAGAGATCCAGTTGGAGTTGTGAATAAGAACCAAGAGCCAAGGCAAAAGGAAAAAGTGGCGTTTGATTAATGTTTAAGAGTTTACAGCTTAAAAGTCCAAGAAGATGGGAAAAGGCTTCTTGAAATGTGTAGTTTCATGAAGCGATAGGGCAGATTTTTAACCCGCAAATGACTGTCCACTCCTGCCTGCTGCAGGCAGGAATTACACGGATTTTCACAAATTCTTCTGGTTTGATGCTTGTGAAGGATCTCAAATGGGTAAATCAGATCAATAACGACATCATGGAAAACTGGATTAGCGCAGGCTTGCGGATTTCCACTAATATTCTTGTCCGTATAATGTGCAAGAATGGCTGCGTACGCTAACTTTATTCCTTTTCCCTTGCGTTCATGGCGGTTTTATTTTTAAAAGGGTGGGGGAATTTGTACCTTGTTTCATTATTTTATTCAAACTGATGGCTATATGAAAAAGACTTTACTATTGCTCATTTTTCTGGTTCAAATACCTTTTATCCTCCAAGCGCAAAAGGAGGTCAGCATCTTTCCCAAAACCTATTGGAGCTCGGGAGGGGAATGGATATTTTCAGGTGGAACTGTGCAGGATTACAACAATGTTTTGCGATGGGCCCCTGTGTTCAACTTTCAAAACTTCCTGAATTTTGATCAAAGCCCCAATTTCGGTTGGTTTACCGGGGCTAACCTGAGAAACGTGGGATTTATATTTGATGAATCCCCATCGGTGAGAAAGAAGGTAAGGACTTATAATGTAGGCGTGCCCTTGGGTATAAAGTTTGGGAATCTCAACAGTCAGTTTTTCTTTGCCGGCTATGAACTAGAGTGGGCAGTGAATTACAGGGAGCGGACCTTTGTGGATGAGCGCAGGGTGGAGCGCTTCAATGTCTGGTTCAGTGACCGGGTCAACCGGTGGCAGAGTTCCTTTTTTGCCGGAATGAATCTTCCAGGAGGTGGCAATATCAAGATCAAATATTACCCAACAGAATTCTTCAACCGCTCCTTTACAGCTACCGATGGGGATACTGGAGCGCTGATCAGGCCTTATGAGAATTTCAGGGCCAATGTGTTTTATGTTTCTTTGAGTTTTGATCTGTTTAGGGAGGGGAAGATTGCGGTAGGGGATAATTGAGTGAGGAGTATTGTTTAATGGATTAAAGCTTAAGGGTTTAAAGGTTAATTGCTTAAGGTTTAAGGGTTTAAGGTTTAATGGACTAAGTGACGGAGAGATATAGGGATGAAGGGACTTAGTGAGAGGCTAGGATATGGGAGGACGTTGCGCTAAGAAATGATCCCTTTGGTCCCGATAACTATCGGGATTTAGCAACGGGCCAGGGTGCAGGGTGGGAAATGTAGAATGAAGAGTTAAGAATGAAGAATGGTTTGGAGCTTTGAGGGTTGACGGGATCGGTACTTGAGGAGAATGATTTTTTTGGATTACACCCACTTGCCTGCGGAAGGCAGGGCTACATAGAGTAATCACTGAGATACACTTAGTTAGAATCAAGGAAAAAGGGAAAAGTCGGATTTCGGAAGGCTGATTTCGAAAGTATTGAACCATTAAGGAGTTGAGGTTTTTAAGGATTTCATTAAGGGGTGAAATTAGAAACTAGAGACAAGAGGACGGAACGTCAAGAAATGATCCCTTTGGATCATTTTAGTGACGGGCCAGGGTGCAGGGTGGGATAAAAAGTAGAGTTCAATTTACACAAGGGCTGCTAGTGTCAAAGTCCTCAACTTGTCATTTCCCTGCCCGAACCGTTCAGGCGGGCCTGTCCGTTCGGTCAGGCAGGGACGAAGGAGAAATCTAAAAAATGATGGACTTGCTGTGCTTCTTGGAATTTGCAATTTCGTGAAGCGATAGGGCGGAATTCCAATCCGCAGATGTTGATTTTAGTCACAGATAAACACTGATTAAAGGGTATTGACTATTTCTTTTTTAGAGGAGTTCTTCTTCTTTTTTGTTTATTACCTGCTTGATCGAGAAAATCCCAGAGGGATTTAATCCCTTTAAGGGTATTTGCCCCGGATGAAATCCGGTGGTCAGGTGTAATTATAGCCATGGGTAATCCCAACCCTGAAAGGATTGAATTCAAAAGCGAAGATTAGTAAAAAACCGCCATGAGCGCTAAGGTTTCGCTATGAAATTAGGGGAGGACTCTGCATCAACCCTTGGCTTCAGAGCCCACCTTTGCGATTTATTCTTTGCGTCCATGGCGGTTAAGAATCATTACTTTTGCGGTTTATTTCTTTAGAATTTCCGGTACTTGCCGCCCAGAAACTTATTGGCTTTTTTCTCAGCAAAACGGGCTTTTTTGCTGTCCCAATGCAGAGTTTCATTGGGGAATCTACCCGCAATTACCCCCAATAGGATGGTTTCCGTAAGTCTGGCCGAGTATTCAAAAGGTGCCGTGCATTCCCCTTTGCCCAAACAGGCATCCACAAACTGATGGTAATGCTTTTTGCTTTCTCCGGCATAATCCTTCACAGGTTCACCCAGATTGAAAGGCTTCACATCAAATTCCTTGTATTGCCCATCCACAATCCAACGGGGAAGTTCCATAAAGTGCGGCAAAAGCAGCCTGCCTTTTTCTCCCATGAACATGGCGCCCTGTTCCGGTAATTTGTCCCCATTGGGAAGTTTAAGGTCTTCGTGGTCTGCCGGTGCACCGGGGCCATCGTACCATACCCATTTGAGTGTCTCTGCGGTGTAGGGTGTTGAAGGGAATTCATAGGTTACGGTATTGTTTTCAGGAAACCCAAATCCAGTTGGCTTCCTGCATTCAGTTCGTATGGTACGGGGTACATCCAGTTGGAGGGCATTGTAAGGGGTATCAAAAATATGTACGCCCATATCGCCCAGGGTACCGCAACCGAAATCCATCACTTTTCTCCAATTGCCCGGATGGTAATAACCTTCCTTGTAAGCCCGCTTGGGTGCTGTACCTAGCCAGAGGTTCCAGTCCAGGTTTTCCGGTATGGGATCGCTTCCGGTAGGTTCGGGACCATCATAGCCCCAGTTTTTAGGAGACCATGCCCTTACGGTATGCACTTTTCCGATGATACCCGATTGAATCAGCAGGGTGGCCAGTTGGTAGTCGTAGAAAGAATGTACCTGAATCCCCATTTGGGTGATCAGGTTTTTATCTTCGGCCATTTTTTTCATGGCCCTGGCCTCAGACACATGGTGGGTTAGCGGTTTTTGGCAATAGATGGCCTTGTTCATTTCCATGGCCATTAAGGATGCCGGGGCATGGGTATGGTCAGGAGTGGAGACGACTGCGGCGTCAAACTCGTTTTCCATGTCCTTCAGCATTACCCGGTAGTCGGGATAGGTCTTGGCATTAGGATACAGGGCCTTGGCTCGCTGCAGCATCTTGCTGTCCACATCGCACAAGCCCACCACTTCCACCTCTGGGTGTGAAGCAATGGCGGCCAGGTCTTCCATGCCCATGGGGCCCAAACCAATATGCACTGTTCTCAATTTACCTGCGGCTTTGGCCTGTGCCAATATGTGGGGAGCCAATGCCAAACCAGCAGCTCCTAAAGCAGACTTTACCAAAAAGTCCCTGCGGTTGATCACTTGAAAATTTTTATTCATTGGGATATTATTAATTGTTTGTTGCCTATAATTCTTTGATTCGGATATTGCGGAAGTGGACCACGTCTCCATGTCCCAAAAAGCCAATATGGCCTTTGCTTCGCTGTAGACCGGGATGTTCTTTTTGGTCCAGGGTGCCGTTTTTGCTGGCTTCCAGGTAATCCCCTTCCAATATGGTGGTTCCGTTGAGGATCACCTTGATGTAGGGATGCTGGACAATGACTTCTTGTTGGTTCCATTCT
>NZ_AMGM01000128.1 GCF_000298295.1 Cecembia lonarensis LW9 | reverse complement strand
ACTTGTTTCTAAACTCTCGCCTCTCATCTCTCGCTTCTAATAAAAAGCATCTTCAAATTGCCTGAAATTATAATTGTTGTTTTTGTCTTTATAAACCCCTACAATATCAAAGCGGATATCCTGATGCCAATCTTTCTCGTGAATGTACTGGTCTGCTGCTTTCACGATCAGTTTACGTTTGGTAAAGTCTACAAATTCCTCTGCAAACCCAAAGCCTGTTCCTGACCTGAATTTTACCTCCACGAAAATCAACAAGCCTTTGTGTTTAAAAATCAGATCAATCTCAGCATGTTTGTAACGATAATTGGCCTCTAAAAACTCATAGCCTTTACTTATCAACCAATCCTTTGCCAGCTCTTCGGCCAGCTTTCCTTTTTCAATGTGCTCTGCCATAACAATAATTGTTTAATTTTGAAAAGTCAAATGTTAAAAATCTGACGTCTTCCCACAGGCAAAGAACCATTATGCGCAAAAAGGCGTTTCTTCACGACAACAAGGAAAAACGGTGAATCAAGTTATCAATAAATCTGTAAAATTTCTAGACTTAGGAACCAAAGATTACAAAGAAACCTGGGATTTTCAGGAAAATATTTTTGCCCAAATCGTAGAAAAGAAAATCCAGAACAGAAAACTTCCTGCCTCCGAACAGAAGGCTACAGAAAATTACCTGATTTTTGTGGAACATCCACATGTCTACACTTTGGGGAAAAGCGGGGAACTCTCCCATTTGTTGCTGAATGAAAAGGGACTGAGTGAAAAAAAGGCTACTTTTTATAAAATCAACCGTGGTGGAGACATTACCTATCATGGCCCTGGACAATTGGTGGGGTATCCCATTCTGGATCTGGAAAATTTCTTTACTGACATTCATAAATACCTCAGGCTATTGGAAGAAGCCATCATACTCACACTTGCGGAATATGGAATTAAAGCAGGAAGGATAGATGGACTTACCGGTGTTTGGCTGGATACCATTGAGCAAAAAAATCCAAGAAAAATATGTGCCATGGGTGTTAAATCAAGCAGATGGGTGACCATGCATGGCTTTGCCTTCAATGTCAATGCGGATATTGACTACTTCAATAATATTGTCCCTTGTGGCATACCGGACAAAGCTGTTACATCCATGCATTTGGAGTTAGAAAGGGCTGTTGATGAAAATGAAGTCAAAGAAAAAGTCAAAAAGCACATAGCGGATCTATTTGAAATGAAGCTGATTGACTGACTAAAATGGAAAACAGAGCGAAGCGAAGATCCTGACACTAAAGCGATCGGGATACTGTTTAAATAAGCTTCGCGAAATAAAATAGTAATAGTGTTAAGATTGAAAGACTTGTATTGCAAATCTTGAGTCTTGCGTCTTAAATCTTGATTCTCATACATAGAAATGAAAAAAGACATAGATTTTCACCCAGTCACAGGAGTAAAACTGGCCATAGCCAAAGAGATGGTCAATGGTTTAGAAGAATGGGGTGTATATATCATTAACCTCAACCTCATTGAACTCCACACAGTGATGATCACCTCCAAAGGTTATGGCAACATCAAAGGAGAAGAGAAGAAAACCTCTGTCCTCAGACACATGATCCAGGAATTAGGCGCTGAATCCATGGCCAAGATTGAACCTATCGATCCAGCGCTTTTTGTACTGAATAACGAGTACTGGGTAAGCTATTATATTTTAGATCAAATTTTTGACAAAAAATTTATTTTTAAAGCCCACATCATAAACCCCTCCAGTTTAGAGTACATCCCGGAATTAGGCTTGGAAGGTTTCCTTCATCGCTGAAATTATCCGATTAATAAACGCTTGGGTTTTGTGGCTTTGAAGCGTAATGTTTATTTTGATTCAGCATAGAAATCAAAGTAAAACAGCGCTTAACGCCATGGCACATATTTTTAATGCACTAGAAAACATCCTTTTTTTGGACATTGAAACCGCTTCTCTGGAAAAAGATTTTTCAGAACTGCCTGAAAGGCTAAAGGCAGAATGGCTTAAAAAAGAAAACCACATCAAAGCGAAAGATGAGGAAATAGAACCTGGAAGCCTTTTCTTTCAGCGGGCCGGTATCTATGCGGAGTTTGGTAAGGTGCTATGTGTTGGAGTAGGCTATTTTCATTTCCAGGAAGAAAGCATGCAACTGGAATTCAGAACCAAGAGCTTTTGCGAAGAAAATGAGTATGATACCCTGGCTGGATTTGTGGAATTATTAGAAAAGAAGCCTTGGATACTTTGTGCCCATAACGGGAAGGAATTTGATTTCCCCTACTTGAGCAGAAGGATTTTGGTGAATAGAATACCCCTTCCTGAACCCTTACAGATCGCAGGCAAAAAACCTTGGGAAGTCCGTCATTTGGACACTTTGGAACTGTGGAAGTTTGGGGACTATAAGCATTATACCCGATTGGAACTTTTAGCTGCCATTCTTGATATTCCTACTTCAAAAGAAAGCATTGATGGTTCCCAGGTAAATGAGGCCTATTACCTTCAGGATAACCTCCAAGGAATCCGGGAATATTGTCTCAGAGATGTATGGGTAACTGCACAGGTTTACCTGGCTTTTCAGGGACTGCCACCGGATATGGAGGTGGAAATCATCAATAGAGACGAGGATTGAGCCCAGTTTTGAATTCTTTCATGCTTTTTATCAAAAAAATATAACATATTTTTTTACAGATGTTTAGCTCATGATAATTCAAAATTTAACTTGTGATATATCAAAATTCAATTCGATATATTTCAAAACAGATCTCTGGGAAAATTGATTTCTTGGAAGGATTTCGGGTTATCCTACGAGTGATTTCTACGCACTCCAAGGGCAACTGCTAAAGAGTGAAAGCACTGATGGAACTAATAACGGCAGATTTACCTTTTGTTAGTAGCTAAAAGTTTTTCAACTTTGATACAGATTACAATATTATTAAAATAAACTGTTTTTAAAGCATGTATTTCACCTAAGGCTGCAAAACAGAAGAAATCACTAAAGCTTCACCTATTTTTTTACCATGACGGTAAAACAATTATTATATTAAACAAAAAAATCAAACACTCATTTTTATGGGAAGAAAATCAAACAGAAGAGGCCAAGAAGGAAAGAAAAGAGGGGGTAAGATCACTGATGCTGCCCAATTGGCCCGAAAAATCCTCAATTTTTTGGACAATAATTATGGCAAAGAATTCAATGCCAAACAGATCATCAAAAAACTCGAAATCAGAGACTCCCTAACCAAAGGTGCCGTAGAACCTACCATGCACAAACTGGCTGCAGCTGGTTCCATATCCAAAAACCCGAGAAATTATTTTGCCTCGGTCAAAGAACCGGAGTTTATAGAAGGAGAGGTAGACTATGTCAATCCACGCTTTGCTTATATCCGTCCTGAAGCCAAGTATGAAATGGAAGAAGATATCTTGGTCAAAGAGGCCGATCTGAAACATGCTTTGGATGGTGATAAAGTAAGGGTGATGGTATATCCTGCCAAGGGAAGCACCGGACGCTTGGAAGGAAAAGTACTGGAAATCACACAGCGCTTGAGGGATGAGTTTGTAGGCAGGGTAGAGATTTCTCCACGATATGCCTTTGTAGTCCCTGATTTCAGAAAAATGCACCATGATATTTTTGTCCATAAAGGGGACCTGAATGGCGCTGAACACAACCAAAAGGTAGTAGTCAAAATCACCGAATGGCGGGAGGAAGATAAAAATCCCACAGGGAAAATCGTAAGGGTTTTGGGTAAAGCGGGCGAACATGAGGTAGAGATTCACTCCATTATGGCAGAATTTGGGCTACCTTTCGAATACCCCCAAGAAATAGAGGAAGAAGCCAATGCCATTCCTGAGGAAATCCCCACTGATGAAATCAAAAATAGAAGGGATATGCGTGATATTCCTACATTCACCATAGACCCGGTGGATGCCAAAGACTTCGATGATGCCATCTCCTACCGAAAGCTGGAAAACGGCAACTATGAAATAGGCGTGCACATTGCGGATGTAACCCACTATGTCAAACCAAAAACGAAATTAGAGCAGGAAGCTTATGACAGGGCCACTTCTGTCTATTTGGTGGACAGGACCATTCCAATGCTTCCGGAAAGGTTAAGTAATGGTCTCTGTTCTTTAAGGCCTAATGAAGATAAGCTTACCTTTTCCTGTGTCTTTGAAATGGATGAAAATGCAGATGTGCTCAATCATTGGATAGGCAGAACAGTGACCCACTCGGACAGGAGGTTTGCTTATGAAGAAGCTCAGGAAAATATTGACAAACAAGAAGGGGATTTCTACCAGGAGCTCACCTTTTTGAACGAACTGGCCAAAAAAATCAGGAAGCGGAGATTTGACAAAGGTGCCATCAATTTTGAAACGGTAGAAGTCAAGTTCAAACTGGACGACAAAGGGATTCCACTAGGCTTGATGATAAAAGAGCGTAAGGACATCCATAAGCTGATTGAAGAATTCATGCTTTTGGCCAACAGAACAGTGGCAGAATTTATTTACAACCGAAACAAAGGAAAGGATACTTTTGTATATAGGATTCATGATTTCCCGGATATTGAGAAACTGGAAACTTTCTCCACCTTTGCCAAAAGATTCGGTCATGATATCAAAATATCGGAAGGGACAAAAATCTCCAAGGCGCTGAACCAATTGATGGATGAAATTGTCGGCAAACCGGAACAGAATGTCCTGGAGCAACTGGCCATAAGAAGTATGGCAAAAGCCAAATA
Organism: Cecembia lonarensis LW9; assembly: GCF_000298295.1. Lineage (GTDB taxonomy): Bacteria > Bacteroidota > Bacteroidia > Cytophagales > Cyclobacteriaceae > Cecembia > Cecembia lonarensis. The sequence goes on along the minus strand of NZ_AMGM01000128.1, from coordinate 3,782 downwards.
CACCACAGAACCCAAGAGTCATTTTGGCCTGGCTTTTAAACATTATACGCACTTTACCTCCCCCATCAGGAGGTATCCTGATATGATGGTGCATAGGCTGTTGCAGCACTACCTGGACGGAGGCAAAGGCCCTGATGCAGAAGCTTGGGAAGATAAATGCATTCACTCTTCTGAAAGAGAAAAACGAGCCGCAGATTCTGAAAGGGCATCCATCAAATACAAACAGGTAGAATACATGTCTTTAGCTGAAGACAAAGATTATGAAGGAATCATTACGGGTGTTACCGAATGGGGCGTGTATGTAGAAATTACCGAAACCAAATGCGAAGGTATGGTCAAGGTATCCGAAATGAATGATGATTATTACGATTTTGATGAAAAAAATATGCGATTGATCGGTAGCCGCAACAAAAAAATCATCACTTTAGGAGACAAAGTGATGATCAGAGTAGTTGCTACTGATATTGACAGAAGAACCATAGACTTGGAATTTGCAGATAATGAGCCAAAACAAAAACGACGTAAGTAAGATTTTACAGGATTTAGAGAATCATATTCAAGGCTATTCCTATGGCACCTCTCCACAGGAATTATATGAGCCAATTTCTTATATCATGAGCTTAGGTGGCAAAAGAATCCGCCCCCTTTTAACACTCCTATCTTACGCGCTATACAAGGAAGATTACCAGGAAATCCTCACGCCGGCCATGGCGGTGGAAGTTTTCCATAACTTTACCTTGATGCACGATGATATCATGGATGATGCACCCTTGAGAAGAGGGAAAGCAACCGTTCATGAAAAATGGAATGCCAATACCGCCATCCTTTCCGGAGATGTGATGTTGGTAAGGGCCTATGATATGTTATTGGATGTAGACCCTAACCTCCTACCGATCTGTTTAAAACTTTTCAACCAAACCGCAGCGGAAGTCTGTGAAGGGCAACAGCACGATATGAATTTCGAAAGGATGGAAACGGTCACTGAAGAAGCCTATATTGATATGATCCGTCAGAAAACAGCAGTGCTTTTGGGATTTGCCCTTGAATTCGGAGCCATTCTAGCTGGTGCCTCAGCGGATGATGCCAGGAAATTATATGATTTTGGGGTTAATATCGGGATTGGATTCCAATTAAAAGACGACTTGCTGGATGTCTATGCGGACAAAGAGAAATTCGGAAAGCAGGTTGGAGGAGATATCATTTCCAATAAAAAAACTTTTCTTCTGCTAAAAGCCAAAGAACTTGCCGGTGGAAAACAGAAGGAAGCCTTGGAAAAATGGATTGCTGCTACTGAATTTAACAAGGAGGAAAAAGTCAAAGCGGTAACAGCAATTTATGATCAGATAGGTATCAAATCACTTGCTGAAAACAAAATGCAGAACTATTTTGACAAAGGGTTTGCACAATATGCGGCCTTAAGTGTTCCTCAGCAAAATGCCTACCAAACTTTACTGAAACTCACCCAAGATTTGGTAAATAGGGAAAAGTAAAACAAGCTTATGGATTTATCTGCTACCATCATTTTGATAGGTATTACTGTTTTGACCTCTTATCAGGCTTGGAAAAGGCCTGATTTGTTGGACAGATGGATGTTTACCCCCTACAAAATCAAAAACAACCAGCAATGGGACAGATTTGTCCTCTCTGGTCTGATCCATAAGGATCAAATGCACCTTCTCTTTAACATGTTCACTTTTTATTTTTTTGGGAGAGTGGTAGAAATGTTTTTGATATACCGTCTAGGTAAATCTTTCGGACTCTTCACATTCTTGATGTTTTACGTAGGTGCCATAATAGTTTCTGATTTACCCACCTATTTCAAGCATAAGGAAAACTTTCGATATAGGGCTTTAGGAGCATCGGGCGGAGTAGCTGCGGCAGTATTTGCAAGCATTATGATCATGCCCTTATCAGATATCTGTCTTTTTGGTTTGATCTGCCTGCCAGGCTTTGTGTTGGGGCTGCTTTTTCTGATTTACACCTTTGTCCAAGCCAGGAAAGGAAGTGATGGCATCAATCACGATGCCCATTTATACGGAGCATTATTTGGTATCGCCTTCGTATTGATTATTTCTCCACAGAGCGGATTAAATTTCATAGAACAAATAAAAAGCTTCAGGCCATTTTGACCTGAAGCTTTTTACGTAAGACTAATTTGGATTTTATTTTCCTTTTTGAAGTTGACGAACATTTTTATCCACTACGCTTCTCAGCATGGTATTCCATCTATCCTTAGCTTTTTCTTCAGAAAAAACATCAGGACCTGGAATTCCGACACGCATACCTAGTATTCTTTCAGCTGTTTTTCCTTGCCCGGAAACATTTAAATAAATATCAACCGCATTGATTACTGGGGTGAATCTTAATAATTTATCAATCGACTTCCTGATTTGTTCCTGCAATCCAGTTGGAACATCAACCTGTGGTGCCTGAACATCGATTTTAATGCCTCTGTAATTTTCTGTGTAATTCATGATTCTTTATTAATGGGTTATTTATTCGCCTTTTAAGTTAAATTTTCGTATAATATGAAGGTACCTCTCCTTTAGGTACAACAAAAATAAATGTTTCACCTAAAAATAAAACATATGGAGATTTTTAATCGAGATGAATTTATAGCATTGAGTAAAAAGGAAGCCAATTTATTTGTTTCCATGTATTTTCCCACATCGCGAAGAAGTACAGATGCCTATCAAAAAGACATATTAACATTTAAAAATACTTTGTCGGAAGTGGAAAAAAAACTTTTGGAAGAAGGAGTTCATAGTCCTATTGAAATCAATAGGATTATGGAACCGGCCAAAGCTTTGACCAACGAATTCTCGTTTTGGCAACATAATTCAGATATGTTGGTCGTGTTTCTTTACGATGGCAAAATTGAATATTTTAAGTTACCTCTGGAAATACAAAAACCAAATTACTTCATTGGGTCAAAACCAATGCTTTTACCCATGCTTCCCGAATTAGCAGATGATGGGCATTATTATATCCTTTTACTGAACTTGGATCAAATCAGGTTGTATGAAGCCACTAGAAATGTAGTGCAGGAAATTCTAATTGACCCTGAAAAAGTAGCCGTCTCCTTCACAGAAGAAGAAGATGAGGTGGACAAGGAAAAGAGTCTTCAGGCCCAAGGAAGGGTTGGCAATGCCGGTGCCATGTACCATGGACATGGATCTGGATCAGATGAAGAAAAAAAGGTTACTATCCTGAATTATTTTCACAGAATGACCAATATGCTGGAGCCTTTGTTAAACAGCAATCCCCTACCCCTGGTACTTGCAGGGGTTGACTATCTGATCCCTATTTTCAAAGAAGCCAGTAAATATGGGCATATCTTTGAAGACCATGTAAGTGGTGCTTTTTCAGAAAAAGATATGATGCAATTACATCAAGAATCATGGCGTCTGATCGAGCCCTACTTTGCAGAAGCAAGAAAAAACAGAAAAGAGAGCTTTGAAGCCTTTAAAGCAAAAGGTCAAGCCAGTTCCAATGATATGCTCAAGATCATCAATGCTGCATTTACGGGTGGTATTGAAACCCTTTTGGTGAATCAAAACCACCAACATTTATTTGGAAAATTCGATACTGAAAACCATAAGATAGAACTTATGGATCGACAAGAGAACGGTACCCATTGTCTAATAGATGAAGCAGCGGCTAAGGTAATCTCAACAAAAGGAAAAGTTTACCTTACTCCAGCAGAAGATATGCCAGAAGAAACCCAGTTGGCAGCTATATTCAGGTATCCAATATGATCAAACGACAATAGAGTAGGAAGA
>NZ_AMGM01000127.1 GCF_000298295.1 Cecembia lonarensis LW9 | reverse complement strand
GGTGATAAGTTTAAAAATTATTATTGATGCTGATGCAACCTTTTGATTTTTAATAGTTTGCCAATAATCGAAGAAAACTGTTCGATACCAGAACAATCGGACTAGGAATTGTCCTTCTTTCAGACAGTTTTAAAGGCTTTTTTATAAACACTGATAAAACAGTACAGCCCCGGAAGTTTTAAATTTTAAAGATTTTGGGGTCTGTGAAAGGTGGTGGATTTTTTTTTGGTATAAAACATGAAATATGGTTGATACCAACTTAAACAAACCACAATATGAAAAAGATGCTAACACTTGCATTGATCGCTACACTAGGCTTGGGCGGTTATGCCAACGCAGAAAATGTAAACCTTGAAGTAATGACCGAGGTCAAAAACAGCAATAACAAGGTAAAGGTAATCCTTAAAGAAGGATTGGGTAAAGTAAAATTGGAAGTTTTAGACCAAAATGGTAAAAAACTTCATCAGCAAACGGTTTTTGTAAAGCAGGACCTTATGGTACCTTATGATCTTTCCGAACTTCCTATAGGGAAATACCAGCTAAAAATTGAATCGGGTTCAAAATCTTCCTCAGGAGAAGCTGCTACCTATGCCATAGAAAGGAAAATTACTAAGTCTGAACTGCCTTTGATGGCCTATAGAAAAGACTTGGAGGATAATTCCATCAAGCTAACGGTCATAGGGTTGGAAGATTTAGGTGTGAAAGTAAAGATCATGGGTAAATCAGGAAAAGAGCTTTTCGAAGAAAAGATCGATCAACCCAATGCCTTTACCAAGATCTACCACTTCAATAACATTAATAAAAAAGAAGTCAGCATTCAGGTTACTGATGCTATGGGCAGGCAAAAAGTTTTATAGGCAAAATAAACCGGTAAATGAATAGGGTTACAGGAAGGTTTTCTAGGTATGTCCCATCCCAGTGATGGAAAAGCACCTAACAAAATCATCCTGTAACTTTTTTAATTTAACCCGAATTATGCATTAGGGTTCGTAGTGCGAGGTTAAAATACAATTATGTAATTTTTTACATTCGCCAATTTTAATAACACCTATCAGCCAATCGCAGCTAGGTTATCGTGCAGAGAAATAAAACTGCAAATTTATTATATTATTCATAAAAATTTTATGTTCAAGACATAAAAAACTTTCATATTACTATTTTACATAAATAACATTCAAAATATAACCGCCTAGATTTTTAAACGTAGATATTCGTGGATATAAACCAACTTAAATTTAACCCAAGATGAAAACTTTATTAGCTACCGCATTGCTTATTGGATTAGGACTAGGTTCTGTCCAAGCATCAGATGAAAACATCAGTTTTAGTGATATGACCATGGTCAAGGCACAGGATCAAAGACTTCGTGTTGTTCTACAGGAAGGTATTGGAAAGGTAAGGGTAAGTATTTTGGACGCCAATGGGAAATATCTGCACCAAAGCAGACTCAATGCAGACAGAAACCTTATCGTCCCTTTCGATTTATCCCAACTTCCTGTAGGAGAATATCAGGTTAAGATCAAGCAAAGGGGAGGAGATGAGCAGAAGGTTATTCACCATGTGGTGACTGAAGCCAAAAAACCTGAATTCAAGCCATTGGTTGCCTTCAGCAGAAAAATAGATGATAGGGCATTTGAGTTGACTGTAGTAGGGTTAAAGGAGCCTGGCGTGAGGGTACAGATAGCAGATGTCTTTGGAAGACAAATTTTTGACTACACGGTAGATCATCCAGAGGCTTTCACAAAAGTGTACCGTATGAAAAACAAGAATGTGGAAGGTGTATCTGTAAGGCTTACAGATGCTTTAGGCAGAACAAAATCTTTTGTACTGTAAATTCGAATAAACCAAAATTAATACCCTGGGTAATGCAACTCAGGGTATTTTAGTTTTTTTACATTATCGGTTGGTTGGGAAAGGCTTTTTTTACCATTTTTGAACCAAACAAAATTAAGATTAAATCATGAACGGACTGAACAGGTTTATAGCCATTTGGCTGGTATTCTTTTTAGGGGCTGGCGGGGTATTTGCCCAAGAGAAAGTTGACCTAGAGATGATGCACCGCATCAAATCAGAGGGTATAGGAAATTCACAAATTGAAGAGTTATCCTTTTACTTGACGGACTTTTTAGGTCCTAGACTCTCTGGATCTACCAACCTCAGAAATGCACGTGAATGGACTGCTCAAAAATTCAAAGATTGGGGATTGAGCAATGTTAAAATTGACGAATATGGAGAGTTTGGTAGAGGATGGGATGTAAAAAAATCGTACATCGCCATGAAGGCACCCTACTATGCCCAAGTGATAGGGTATCCAAAAGCCTGGACAAATGGCACCAATGGTTTAGTAAAATCAGAAGTAGTATTACTTGAAATTAATTCTGATACTGATTTTGAAAAATACAGGGGCACACTGAAAGGGAAGGTAGTGACCACGGCTTCTAATTTACAATTAAGTCCAGCATTTGAAGCGGAAGCCAGAAGGTGGACTGATGAGGAACTGGAAGCCCGTAAGGAGATCACAATAGGAGGCAGGACAGGTAGATACACACCGGAGATGTTGGCCCAACTGCGTGCACAAAGGGAACTGGATCAAAAACTTACCAAATTCTTATTGGAGGAAGAAGTTGGTCTAAGGCTTACCGGAACGCGTGGTAATTTTGGAACCGTTTTTCATACCCGTGCAGGGTCCTTCAGCAAGGACAAACTTCCTACCGTTCCAGAGTTAGAAATTGCAGCAGAACATCATGGAAGGATCTACAGGCTGTTAAAAAAAGGAATTCCTGTAGAAATTGAAGCAGAAGTGGAAGTAGAGTGGTTGGATGATGATTACAAAGGTTACAATGTCTTGGCCGAAATTCCAGGAACAGACAGAAACTTGGGTACAGAAATTGTGATGTTGGGTGCCCATTTGGACAGCTGGCATGCAGGAACAGGTGGCAATGACAATGCCGCAGGGGTTGCTGTGATGATGGAGGCGATCCGTATCCTAAAGGACTTAGGTTTCCAACCCAAAAGGACCATTCGAATTGCACTGTGGGGTGAGGAAGAGCAAGGGTTATATGGCTCCAGAGGATATGTACAAAAATATGTGGCAGACCGAAACACCAAAGAGAAAAAAGCAGAATGGAACAAAATTTCCGCTTATTATAATTTAGATAATGGTTCGGGTAAAATCAGAGGAATTTATTTGGAAGGCAATGATATGCTAGTTCCTGTTTTTGAGGAGTGGTTCAAACCTTTCCATGAAATGGGCGCTAACACGGTCACCAGAAGAAATACTGGTTCCACAGACCATGTCGCTTTTGACGCGGTCGGTGTGCCAGGCTTCCAATTTATCCAAGATCCTATTGATTATGGACGCGGATATCATACCAACATGGATGTGTATGAAAGGATGCAATTTGCTGATATGACGCAGGCAGCCGTTATTATCGCTGCCATGGTTTACAATACAGCTCAAAGAGCAGAAAGGCTACCAAGAAAACCTTGGAATTGATCAATTCGAGCTTTAATGATAAGGCTGCATGGGGATTATACTATTTAATCCATGCAGCCTTATTTTTTTACCACACAAAAGGAACCAAATAAATATTGGTCAGTTCGGCAATTATTCCTAATTTTATAAGCGAAAATGATTGAAAAAACCATTCAATCAGGATTTAATTTTGAAAGATTATAAACCCAAACACCAATATGTATTCTGTTATCCGTACAGTTTTCAAGGAGGAACATGAGATGTTCCGCCAATCCATAAAAGATTTTATTGCAAGAGAAATCAGCCCTTATAATGCTGAGTGGGAAAAAAATAAGATGGTTTCCCGGGAATCTTGGAAAAAACTGGGGGATAATGGTTTCTTATGCATCCAAGCCCCCGAAGAATATGGGGGATTAAACATTCAGGATTTCAGGTACAATGCCATTTTGGTGGAAGAATTGGGCTTAAGTGGCTGTTCGGGACCAGCTATTGGTTACCCCTTGCATAATGATATCGTGTTTCCCTACATTATGCATTATGGTACAAAGGAGGCCAAAGCCAAGTATATTCCAGGTATGATCAGTGGAGACCTGATTTCAGCTGTAGCCATGACCGAACCAGGGGCAGGAAGCGACCTACAGGCCATCCGTTCCACAGCCGTTGATAAAGGGGATCACTATTTGATCAATGGTTCCAAAACCTTTATCACCAATGGCTATCTAGCTGATGTAGTGGTGGTAGCCGCTAAAACTGACCCAAAACTAGGTGCCAAAGGTATAAGTTTATTTGTTTTGGATAAGAATATGGAAGGTTTTTCAAAAGGGGTTCCCTTTGAAAAAGTAGGCTTACATGCCCAGGATACCTGTGAGTTGTTTTTTGAAGATGTGAAAGTGCCGAAGGAAAACTTACTGGGTAAGTTGGGGGAAGGCTTCAAATATTTGATGACAGAATTGGCACAGGAAAGGTTAATCGTAGGCTTGGCAGCCATAGCATTGGCAGAATCAGCTTTTCTTTCAACTTTGGCGTATGTTCAGGAGCGCAAGGCTTTTGGAAAAAGTATTTCAGACTTCCAAAATACACGGTTTAAGTTGGCTGAAATGGGTGCAAAATTAGAGCAGGGTAGAATGTATGCAGACCAATTGGTCGCTTTGCACAATGATAAAAAAGTGGATTCAGCCATGGCTTCCTCTGCGAAATACCTACTCACGGAACTACAATGCTGGGTTTCTGATGAATGCGTGCAATTACACGGAGGATATGGTTATATGTGGGAATATCCAGTGGCCAGAGCTTTTGCTGATGCCAGGGTCCAAAGGATTTATGCTGGGACCAATGAAATCATGAAGGAACTGATCGTTAGAAAATTATTGAAATAGAGCAGATCACTTTTCATATCCAACCACTTTTCTTTTATGGAAAGTGGTTTTTCTTTTTATAAAAAAACAATAATCGGTTATATTTCGTCTGCTTATAAAATAAATCCAAAATCAACCCATAAAATACTATACCTATGCATAATTTCCCTTGGTACAAGTTTTATCCTTCTGAGGTAGATTCAGAAGTCAATGTAACGGCGTATAGCTCAGTTGTCAACCTTTTTGAAGAAAGTGTTAAAAAATTTGGCAATGCCATCGCCTACGAATGTATGGGCAAATCCATTACTTTTAATGAAGTTGACCAACTTTCCAAGAAATTTGCTTCCTATCTTCAAAATGACCTGAACATGAAAAAAGGCGATAGGGTAGCTATACAAATGCCCAACTGCCTTCAATATCCAGTGGCATTATTTGGTACTTTGAGGGCAGGAATGGTGGTAGTGAATACCAACCCCCTGTATACCCCAAGGGAAATGAAGCACCAATTTGAAGATGCTGGGGTCGATGCCATTGTCATTGTGGCCAATTTTGCCAGTAACTTGGAAAAAATCCGCCATGAAATCCACGCCAAACATGTCATAGTAACAGAGTTAGGAGACATGCTGGGAGGCTTAAAAGGTACTATAGTTAACTTAGTTGTGAAGCATGTAAAGAAGATGGTACCTGCTTACAACCTTCCAAGGGCAATTTCATGGAAAAAAATGATGGGCAGTGCCAATGTAGCCACCTTCAAAAGGGAAGAAATGACGCTGAATGACACTGCCTTTTTGCAGTACACAGGAGGTACCACTGGACTATCCAAAGGAGCAGACCTCACCCACGGTAATATAGTGGCCAACATGCAGCAAATTTCCGCCTGGATGAAACCTAAGTTGAAAGACAGTGAGGAGATAGTCATAACGGCATTGCCACTTTATCATATTTTCGCTTTGACCGTGAATTGCCTGGCCATGATGAAAATCGGTGCCCATAACGTGCTGATTACCAACCCAAGGGACATGCCTGGTTTTATCAATGAATTAGGTAAACACAAGTTTACGGTAATTACCGGTGTAAACACCCTCTTTAATGGCTTATTGAATCAGGAGGCATTTCATAAACTCGATTTTTCATCCCTAAAAGTAGCTGTGGGCGGCGGAATGGCTGTACAGCAGGCCACCGCAGAAAAGTGGGAAAAAGTAACCGGTACCCCTTTGGCTGAAGGTTATGGCTTGACTGAAACCTCTCCTGTAGCGGTATGTAATCCCATAGACGGTACAGAGCGCATTGGTACCATTGGAATTCCTTTGCCCAATACAGATGTCAAAATTATTGATGACAATGGTAACGACCTGCCTGTGGGAGAAAGAGGGGAGTTATGTATCAAAGGACCACAGGTCATGCGTGGTTACTGGCAAAAACCGGAAGAGACTGAGAAGGTAATGGATAGAGATTGGTTTAAAACAGGGGACATTGCGGTAATTGATGAGGATGGCTTCGTGAAGATTGTAGATAGGAAGAAAGAAATGATCCTGGTATCTGGCTTTAATGTGTATCCTAATGAAGTGGAAAATGCCATTGCCATGCATCCTAAAGTATTGGAAACGGGCGTAATTGGTATGCCTGATGACAAATCCACAGAAAAGGTTGTAGCCTATGTGGTGCCCAAAGACAAATCTGTTACAGCCGAAGAGCTCATTGCACATTGCAGAAATGAACTCACCAATTATAAGGTACCAAGGGAAGTTCATTTTGCAGATGAGCTTCCAAAAACCAATGTTGGAAAAATTCTGAGAAGGAAAATCAAGGAGATGCATGAAAAGACCGTAGCCCAGGCATAGCATCTCCTGGTTTGTACTTACCAAGCATTAATTTGATTAACGCAAAACCTGATAAAATCCCTGCCGGAAAAAAATTTGGCGGGGTATTTATTTTTTTATTCTTTTTTTGAAGAAAGTTTGAATTTTAAGGGGCATAATGATTATTTTTTGTAAAAATAAACCCAATTGACCTCATGACTTTTGATTACATTATTGTTGGCGCCGGTTCTTCAGGTTGCGTACTTGCCAACCGTCTTTCCGAAGATCCAAAGAACAAAGTACTTTTGATAGAAGCCGGTGAAAAAGATAAAAAACTGGAAATAAAGATTCCCGGTGCTTACCCTCAAGTGCATCGCTCTGAGGTGGATTGGGCATTTTGGACTGAACCTCAAGAGCATGTGGATAGGAGAAGGGTATTTATACCTAGAGGAAAGACCCTGGGCGGGAGCAGCAGCACCAATGCCATGGCCTATGTCAGAGGTAACAAAGAGGATTTTAATGAATGGGCAAGCTTAGGAAATGAAGGCTGGGCCTATAAAGATGTATTGCCCTATTTTATCAAATCAGAAAATAACCAGGATTTTGAAGGGGAATTTTATGGAAAAGAAGGCCCTCTACATGTGTCCTATTCCAGGCAGCCGCATCCTCTTGGCCATGTCTTCATCCAAGCCTGTGTGGAGAATGGAATACCACATAATGAAGAATACAATGGGGCCAATCAATTGGGTGCCTCCATGTTGCAGTTCACCATAAAAATAATCAGCGGCACAGTACTGCTGCGGCCTTTTTACAGCCCATTTTACATCGGAGCAACCTGACTGTCATGACTTCTACTCAGGTGTCGCGAATTCTTTTTGAGGAAAAGCGTGCCGTAGGTGTAGAGGTCATAGACAAAAAAGGCAATAAAAGTGACATTCGGTGTGAGAAAGAGGTCATTTTGTGTGCAGGGGCTTTCCAATCACCTCAGATTTTAATGCTTTCCGGCATAGGTACTGAGAAAGAACTTGCTAAGTTTGGCATAAACACCATCATAGACCTACCAGGGGTAGGGAAAAATTTGGTAGATCATGTGTGGTCAGGCGTTTCTGCTTGGACCAGAACACCTACCAACAATAATACCCTTAAGCCATGGAATCAAATCACTGAACTGACAAGGTATTTACTGTTCAAGAAAGGGCCATTGGGCAATAGCCCATTGACGGCTAATGCATTTTTGAGTTCGGAAGATGGCATGAATCGACCTGATATACAATTTCATTTGGCACCTTCAGGGATCAAAGATGATTATAGCACAGATATCTACGATCTGAAAACTTATCCATGGAGAAGTGGTCTTGGAATCCTCGTGATCGTTATCCGGCCGGAAAGTAGGGGCTTTGTAGGCCTAAAAAGTGCCAACCCCTTGGATGCCCCCTTGATTCAGCCCAATTTGCTTTCCAATAAGAAAGACCTCGAGGTATTAAAAAAGGGGATGCTGAAAGCCAAAAAAGTTTTGGAGTCAAAAACTTTTAATGGTCATCTGGATGGAGGGATTTCATTTCCCCAACAATTCGATGATGCCTCCTTGGAGCAACACATCAAAAAGAGCCTGGAAACCTTATATCATCCTGTTGGCACCTGCAAAATGGGGGTAGATGCCATGGCTGTTGTTGATCCCTCACTCATGGTTAAAGGGATAGAAGGTCTGAGGGTAGCTGATGCTTCTGTTATGCCAACCATCATATCTGGAAATACGAATGCTGCTTGTATTATGATCGGAGAAAAAGCCGCTGATATGATTCTTAATCAAAAATTATCTGTTAGACCATGAACGTGGTGACTGGTATCCTGAAGGACTAGATAGGGCGTGCTGAAAAACGCCAATTGGAGAAAAATTTCTTTCTATTTTGATGAATACCCCATTTACTAAGCGTTGTCTTTTTAAGCAGGTGCAAACTTATTAAATGATCCAGTTTGATTTGCGTGCACTTGAAAATTTCAAAATTCGAAATTTTCAGAAAGCCCTAGATAAACAGCCTGAAATGAAAACAGCAGATAAAGGGCATATTTGGAAAGCCAATTACCATCAATTCC
>NZ_AMGM01000126.1 GCF_000298295.1 Cecembia lonarensis LW9 | reverse complement strand
CTCCGCTTAGCATGACGGTCCTAAAGACAAGCTCGACCTTCTCTGAAATCCGACTTTCGAAATCCCACTTTCCTTTCCCCCTCTTAATGAACACCTTAAAAGCCTTAACTCCTTAATGGTTTTCACCCTCTTGGCTCTTATTCCACCTAATAATGGCTCAAGTCACGACACCTGACAACCATTACAACAAAATTACTTTAGGTCAACTCCATCAACATTTTTTGTTTTTCTGAATTTTTATATTAATTAGCGCCAAAATCACTCGAGTTGATTTTATGAAGCCCTAGCAGTCATGAAAATATTTTCCGAACAAATAAAAATGTTTTTTATATATAAATTTTTGCTTTTTAAAAAAAGTGTTTTTAATTTAGCCCCATCAAATAGACGAATTAATAAATTTAGCGTAACATATGAAAAAGTCATTCTTTACTTCCAGATGGGGACTCGTTCTGTCCCTAGGTGTATTGCTGAGTTATTCTTGCTCAGATGATCCTGAACCAACTCCTCCTCCTGTCAACGAACCTCCCGTCAATGAGGAGCCGACTACACCGCCAACCAGTAACGTAAACTGGAATAGGGTTAGTGTATTCTCTGAGGATATGTACAATTCCACCTACTTAGATGGTAAATTTACCGCATTAGGAAGGAATTTTCTTTATTATGATGCGAGTCTAGAAACTGAAAATGAACGTCAGTTTTTAGGAGATTACCTTACCCGATTGGGCAGGTATAAATTACCGCTTTCAGATAAAATTTTTGTATCCCGTACCGAATTGGATGTCTTGATTTTTCCAATGGGTGAATTGGACCCTAGCAAGCAAATTACTTTGAGATTAAGTGAAATCGATCCGGCATTCAAAGCTTTTGAGGACATACAGTTCTGGCAAGGTGATGTCTTGGGTGTAAACAAATCAGGAACGGCTGTTTTGGTGCCTTACAGGACAATTAAAGATGGACTTTCTGTTAATAACCCTAGTTTCCTGTTGCTTAAAACCGATTTGGAAGATGGAGTAGTGGTAGTCAAAGACACTTTGATTGTTGATGAAAATATTAGGGACTTTTATGTGGAAGCATCTGCTGTAAGCTCTAATGAAAACTTTTTCATAGTCAATATTGAAGGACGTTCTTACTTGATTGACCATGACGGGAATGTAGAGGAGTTAAGTGAGCACCGTGTGGTGGCAGTTGAAAAAGGCAATCAGGTGTTTTTTATTGAAGAAGACAGACGAAGAGACAAGTTGGTGGTTTATGTTTCAGGGCCTGAGGGCAAAAACAGGAATTTAGTAGGAGAAACAGACCTAAATGAGGATTTGATAAGGGCTGATTACACTGTTGTCCGTGATCAATTAGTAGGTTTCGAAGGAAATAAAATATTCAAACTTACTACGGCAAATAATCAAGTTCGAGTGGATATGTTGCCGAACGGCAGTGTTGCTGGTGCCATATCTTCTATGAATCAAATTGGTGAGGATAAAGTGGTAATTACCATTATCCGTCAAGGTCAAGGTGGTGCATTTTCCCTCTCTGTGAACTCTCTATTGGATCAATAGGTAGATAATTATTATGAATGATTTAAAAAGGACAGCATTTTTGTTGTCCTTTTTTATTTTTTATGTAGAAATCGCACAATTGTGCAAGTAGTGTTTTTTTTATTACCTAATGAAAAAAAGTCAGTCCATTGGCTCTGTTTAATTTTATTTAATAACCTAGTTAACAAAAAATGAAGCATTCTTGGCTGGGGAAATCAAAAAAATGACAAAAATTGTAAATCATAAGCAATTCTGAATGTATACATTGTTTTACTACTGATACGATTTATTCTGTTTTTTAACATAAAATCTAATTATTTTAAACAAATCGTTGGTGAAAAAATAAAATACTAAAACTTTGTTTTTTTAGGAATTTTTTCACCTATTTGGTGTGAAATTCCTTTGAATTGTATTTATTTACAGTCTGAATCAATATTTTGTTATGTACATATATGGAGCTTCTGGACATGGGCGGGTGATTATAGATCTTATAGAATCATTTGAAAAAATCCATGGTATTTTTGACGATAACCCAGAAAAACAAGAGATTTTAGGATATCCGGTGCTCGGCGCTATTCCCAATCATTTTATATTCAAAAGCAGCCTGTTCATTGCTATTGGAGATAACGCTACAAGAAGGCGCATTGCTTTGGATCTTGAGGATAGGGTTCGATTTGCCAATATCATTCACGATTCAGCCATTTTCTCCAAAAGAGCCTATTTGGGTTCAGGTTGTGTGGTAATGGAAGGGGCTATTGTCAAAGTGAACAGTACGCTCGGTGATCAAGTGATTGTGAATACAGGGGCTTCCATCGATCATGACTGTAACATTGGAGACTACGTACACATTGCCCCACAAGCCACGCTTTGTGGGGGGATCAATGTGGGAGAGGGAAGCCTTATCGGGGCCAATGCCATCATTCTTCCCGGGGTACAAATTGGAAAATGGTGTACCGTTGGTGCAGGAAGTATCGTGCATCAGGATATCCCAGATGGTCATAAGTGGATAGGTAATAAAGTAATGCCCCAACCTGTTCCTATGGTGGTAGGGAAGTAAAAGCTGAGGATTTTAATTTACAAAATCAATGAGTTTATTGTAATTCTTAATTGCTTCTTATACCTTTATTTCCGATTTAGAGTGTTAATTAGTTTGCCCTAGGTGTAATTGTTTTAATTTGTTCATGGAGTTTTTTAAAAACCTGAAAGTAGTACCACGTTGGTTAATCGTATTGATTGATGGCTTGATCATCTTTCACGCTGCTTTTTTCGCTTTTTTTATCCGCTTCAATTTCAATTTGGAGTTGGTGGATAGGTTTGAGGCACTTCCTGCTGTTTTGGTGTTTACCGGCCTGACCTTGTTGGCCATGATGGTTACCCGGTCTTATGTGGGAATTGTACGGCACACCAATCTCAACGATCTTATCAACATGATGAAAATGTTGGGTCTGAGCCATGTTTTTTTATTTACATTGAAGTATGCTAACCAATGGTATGCTTTTGCGGATAACCTGCTATTTATACCATTTTCGGTAGGACTGATAGCATCATTACTGGCCTTCCCATTATTGCTGGGTTACCGCCTGCTGATCAAGCAACTGTATTTTTATACCCAGTACCTCAGCAATAGGGAACGGATTAAAAAAGTCATCATATATGGGGCGGGTGAAGCCGGAATTTTAACATTCCATACCCTTTCGGGTAACGGGGGTTCAAGATGGATGCCTGTGGCTTTTGTAGACGATGATCCTAAAAAAGAAGGAAAGCTGTTACAGGGGAAAAAGATTTTTCTGGGTATCGAAGGATTGAAAAAGGCAGTGGAAAAATTGGAGGTGCAGGAGGTGGTTATAGCGATCAATTCAATCAGTCCCTCCAGAAAGCGGATTATTGTGGATGCCTGTTTGGAATTGGATATCCCTGTTAAAATTATCCCTCCGGCCAAGGAATGGTTTGATACAGGGTTGAAATCCAATGATATCCGCGATGTGAAAATTGAGGACTTGCTGAGTCGGGAAGAGATAGTCCTTGAAAAGGAGAATGTCATTAAAGACCTAACAGGTAAAGTGGTTTTGGTAACCGGTGCTGCCGGGTCTATAGGTTCAGAACTATGTAGACAATTGCTTCGCTGTAAGGTTTCCATGCTTTTGATGGTGGATCAGGCCGAATCGGCACTTTATGAGATTGAACAGGAATTACTTACACTCCACAAAGGAGTGCCTCGCAAAGCTTTGCTTCTTGATATTCGGTGTAAAAAAAGGGTAATTGATGTTTTTGAGACCTACAATCCGGATGTGGTATTCCATGCTGCTGCCTATAAGCATGTTCCTTTGATGGAGGCTTATCCAAAGGAAGCCATTTGGACCAATGTCCTGGGGACAAAAGTTTTGGCGGATGTATCCTGTCATTTCCAGGTAGATAAATTTGTCATGGTAAGTACAGACAAGGCGGTCAACCCTACCAATGTGATGGGTGCCAGTAAAAGGGCAGCAGAGATGTATGTACAATCCTTGGATAGACATATGAGTATGCGGGATTACCAGCATCACACCAAATTCATTACTACCCGCTTTGGAAATGTATTGGGTTCCAACGGTTCTGTTATTCCCCTTTTCAAAAAGCAGATTTTGGAAGGTGGACCGGTAAAAGTAACTCACCCGGAAGTTACCCGCTATTTTATGACCATTCCTGAGGCCTGCCAATTGGTATTGGAAGCAGGGGTCATGGGAATAGGAGGAGAAATTTATGTTTTTGACATGGGTGACCCCATCAAAATTGTGGATTTGGCACGAAAAATGATACAATTGGGTGGCAAAAGAGTGGGACAGGATATCCAAATTGAATTCTCGGGATTGCGACCGGGAGAAAAGTTGTACGAGGAGTTGCTGAATAATTTTGAATTGGTCAAACCCACACACCATCCCAAGATAAAAATAGCCCAAGTTATGGCTGCAGATTATCAGAGGATGAATGAGGACTTGAAAGCATTAAAAGGCTTTGTGGAAACAGGGGATGAAATGGAATTGGTAAAGCAACTGAAAAGTATGATACCGGAGTTTATCAGCCATTACTCTAGGTTTGAAGCATTGGATAAGCCTGATCAAATCCTCAATTAACATATTGTTTGCTGAAGATTCAAGCAACCAAAGTAAGTTTGGTAAACCATATTATTACTGTGGTTTTCGTTTTAAAAACGAACAATTTCTGTGTGTGAAATGCAAGAAATATTTAAGATTTAAAAATATAAAAAATTCCATAAATAATTCATTTATTTTAATTTCGAACCATAAGCAAAATAAATTAGGTCAGGGATTTGTTTTTTAACCGATTACTGCCTTTTTTTGCTCTAAATCTGACTTTTATGTATATTTTATTTACTGTTCTGACTGCCTTTTTGATAGGTTTTTTATCTATGCCTGTTTTGATAAGCGCATTCAAAAAAATGCATGTGCTTGATAAGCCCGGCGGAAGAAAAATCCACAAAAGTGAAACCCCGTCTATGGGTGGTATCGTGATTGTCTTTTCGGTGTTGTTAACCGCCTTCCTTTGGCTGGATCTTGATTACCTGGTAGAGATAAGGTATGTGATTGCGGCCTTGGCCCTTGTGTTTTTTGTTGGGTTAAGGGATGACTTGGTTGACCTTTCACCATTTCAAAAACTTGGAGGACAGTTTGTCGCTACATTTATGGTGGTATTTATGTCTGATATCCGTATTTCCAGTCTATATGGCTTTATGGGTATTTATGAATTGCCGATACTTATAAGTTACGGGCTAACCTTTATCACCATCATTGGTCTGACCAATGCTTTTAACCTGATTGATGGGTTAGATGGATTGGCAGGTACCATCAGTGTACTGACCTTTGGTTTCCTTGGATGGTGGTTTATGGCTGTGGGCATGGAGGCATTTGGTTTGTTTTCATTGATCTTAGTGGGTTCTGTTTTGGCTTTTTTGGTTTTCAATTGGCATCCGGCCAAAATTTTTATGGGAGATACAGGATCCCTGAGTTTGGGTTTTGCTTTGTCAATCCTCACCATATTGTTTATTGATGCCAATGGTCATTTGGCTTCTGTCAATCCATGGAAGTTTAATGCACCTATTGCCTCTGGTATGGCATTGATGATTGTCCCGATTTATGATACAGTGAGGATCTTTGCCAGAAGAATAAGAAGAGGGCGTTCTCCATTTGCACCGGATAAAAATCATGTGCACCATTTCCTGATGCGTATGGGGTTGGGCCATGATAAAGTTGCCCTCACTTTGGGTGTTGTCAAATCCTTTTTTATCGCCCTGATATTTATTGGGGCAGCATATTCTGATTACCTGATGTTGCCATTGATCATTTTTACAGCAGTGCTTTTTGGAGCTCGTCTGGATTCAGTGACCTTGAAGAGGGTGAAAGAGAATGCCAAAAGTGCACCTCCAGTGCTTCAGAACAGGCCCAAGCGTGTAAAACATAAGCCATTGATTGAAAGACCGGTGGCTGATGAAATGCATATGTCAAATAATTGATTTTTATTCCTTAGCAGAGATTCCCTATTCTCCATCCAAAATTCTTAACTTTGCAGCTTAATTGAAAAGCGTGTGAAGGCGAAAACATTAAAAAAAGACAAGGTCAATATCATTACCATGGGTTGTTCCAAAAACCTGGTGGACTCAGAGGTATTGTTGACCCAACTGAAAGGCAATGGCATTGAGGCCAGCCATGAATCGAACAATCAGGATAATAACATCATCATCATCAATACCTGTGGTTTTATAGATAATGCCAAACAGGAATCCATCGATACGATTTTACAATATGTAGATGCCAAGGAGAGGGGGCTGGTGGACAAGGTGTATGTGACCGGATGTCTGTCACAGCGGTATAAAGACGATTTGGAGAAGGAGATTCCACAGGTGGATGCCTACTTTGGCACCAGGGATTTGCCTGCTTTGTTGAAGAAATTCAAGGCGGATTATAAGCACGAGCTGGTCGGGGAGCGTCTGCTTACCCACAATGCCCATTATGCCTACATGAAGATATCAGAGGGCTGTGATCGGCCCTGCTCATTTTGTGCGATTCCCCTGATGCGTGGGGGACATGTTTCCAGGCCTATAGAAGAATTGGTGAAAGAAGCCCAGCATAAGGCAGCCAATGGCACAAAAGAATTGTTATTGATTGCGCAGGACTCCACTTATTATGGTTTGGATTTGTATAAAAGAAGAAATCTGGCCGATCTGATGCGCGCTCTTTCAGATGTAGATGGGATTGAGTGGATAAGATTACACTACGCTTTTCCGACAGGATTCCCCATGGATGTAATTGAAGTGATGAAAGAGCGGCCCAACATCTGCAATTATCTGGATATTCCTCTTCAGCACGGCTCAACTTCTGTTTTGAAGACCATGAGAAGAGGTACAACCCGGGAGAAGCAAGAAGAATTGATCCACTCCATCCGAGATATTATCCCTGAAATCGCGATCAGGACTACTTTGATCACCGGCCATCCTGGAGAAGGTGAGGCAGAGTTCCAAGAAATGGTGGATTTCGTCGAAAGGATGAAATTTGAACGCTTGGGTGTGTTTACGTACTCCCATGAGGAAAATACCCATGCCTTTACTTTGGAAGACAGTACACCGGAGGAAGTCAAACAGCAGCGGGCCAACCACCTCATGGAAATTCAGGAACAGATTTCATATGACCTTAACCAGGAAAAAGTTGGAAAGACTTTCAAAGTATTGATCGATAAGAAGGAGAACGGATATTTTGTAGGAAGAACCGAATATGACTCTGTGGAAGTGGACAATGAGGTGTTGATCGATGCTTCCAAACACTATTGCAGAATAGGGGATTTTGTGGAAGCTAAAATCACGGAGGCCACGGAGTTTGATTTGTATGGGGAGGTGGTTTGATGGACTGAGAGACATGGAGACTGAGAGACTTGGAGACGGAGAGACGAAGGGGCGGAAAGAGGTTAAAGGTTTAAGGCTTAATGTTTAAGTGGGATTTCGAAAGCGGATTTCGGAAAAAAGGGGAGACTTGGGGACCTAGGGACGTGAGTGACTGAGAGCGAGGGAAAGATAGGAGAGATTAAGAGTTTAAGGCTTAAGGGTTAAAGGAGCGTGTACGTTGTCACGCGTTTCCGAACGCGGGACGATTGGTTTTGGAACGATGGCCTTGACCATCGTTTTGTTGTCCCGCCCTTTGGGGCAGGGAAATGACAAGGTGAATCCTTTGACACTAGCTGACCTTTTTTGTAAATTGAACTCCACTTTTTACTTTTGCCTTTTTACTTTTGCCTTTTGCCTTCATTCCTCATTCCTCACTCTTCATTCCTCATTTTCTACGCATCACTCTCCATTCTTCACATCAATTTAACCTGTCAGCTGTGGTATTTTTAAAGGCTTGTTTTAAATTAGAAAAAAAATAAAAGCCATGCACCGTAATATCCTAATCATCTTTTTCTCTTTTCTGACCATGAATATACAGGCCCAATTTAATTATGACCTACAGGGTCATAGGGGTTCCAGAGGAATTATGCCCGAGAATACCATTCCTGCCATGATTAAGGCCTTGGACTTAGGGGCGACAACCCTTGAACTTGACCTGGCCATTACAAAAGACGGGGAGGTGATCCTTTCCCATGAACCTTGGATGAACCCGGTCATTTGCCTGGACCCTGAAGGAAATGTCCTGGAAATCAATGACCGCTCGCACAATATCTACCAGTTGACTTACGCCGAGGTGCTGCAATACGATTGTGGCAGCAAGTTTCACCCCGGTTTTCCCCAGCAGGTGAAGTTTCATGTAAGCAAACCGAGGTTGGAGGATATGATCGATGTGATAGAGAAATATGCGGCTGACTTTGGACTTCCATCACCCAATTACAATATTGAAATCAAGAGCATGCCTGAGGGCGATGATCTTTACCATCCTGCACCTCCTGCCTTTTCAGATAAGGTGGTCAGCCTTTTACTGGAAAAGCTAAGTCCAGAACGCTTTAATATCCAATCTTTTGATTTCCGCGTATTGCAATACATCCATAGGGCCCATCCTTCCATTACTTTGGCCATGTTGGTAGAACAGGCGGATAAATCTGCTGAGCAGTTGGCCGAATTAGGTTTTCAACCCCAGATTTATTCTCCTTATTTTCATGCCTTGACTGTTGAGATTGTAGAAACATTGCAGGCCAAGGGAATGAAAGTGATTCCCTGGACTGTCAATAGGACTGAGCAGATGGAGAAATTATTGGAGATGGGGGTGGATGGTATCATTACGGATTATCCCAATTTGGCGCCGAAGCGTTAGGATGTATAGAATGTGAGACTTAGGAACTTAGTGAGGAGGAAAGTTTAA
>NZ_AMGM01000125.1 GCF_000298295.1 Cecembia lonarensis LW9 | reverse complement strand
CAAAAGTCACAATAGTAATACCTTCCAAAGCCTTCTCGACAACCATCCACTCTTTTGTTCCCTTTTGTCACTGTTGTGGTTCAAAAAAAATCAATTTTAGTTCCCTTGTTCGCTGAACCTTTTCTTGGAATCGGGATGAATACATATTTTACTGATTTCTCTGATCTGAGCTGGATTAAATCTGCGACCATCCGTTAAATCCGCGTTATCCGCGTTCCATATAAAAGTCGCAACATTCACGTCATTCAAAGCCTTCTCGACAAACATTCATTCTTTTGTTCCCTTTTGTCACCTTTGTGGTTCATAAAAACCATTTTAACCATCCACCATCTGTGCCTTCATTTTGGCTATCCTGTCTTCCAAAGACTCCGAAGACAGTTGGGCCCGTAAACGGTCCACCATGATGGGAAAAGAAAATGGGGTAAATTGCCCCGGTTTTTTGAGGACAATTTGTTGCCTGTTGATTTTTCTGATGGCCTCCAGCACTTTGTCTTTTTCCATTTGCATATCCAATACTTCCCGGTGTGCCTGCTTCAACAAAAGGTTATCAGGATCATAATCTTCAAAAACCCCATAAAGAATGCCGGAATTGGACTGAAGATGACGAAATTTCATTGGTTTACCAGGATATCCCTGAAAAATCAAGCCTGATATCGTGGCAATATCCCTAAATTTCCTCTTGCTCATCTCACTTTCATTAATACAGGCAAGGATATCCTCTTCAAGGTTGACTTCAGAAAACAAGTCCTCTTCCAGGACATCGGCTATGGGAATGGGCTGGTCAGATAAAAGCTCAAAACCATAATCATTCATGGCTATACTGAAAGTCAGGGGATAAGAAACGCTGATGCGGTAAGCCACCAAGGCCCCCAAAACTTCATGCACCATCCTGCCTTCAAAAGGATAAAAGTAAACATGGTGGCCTTCCTTGGAAATATTTTGTTCGATCAGGAAAGTTTGGGAGTCTGGAATCAGGGAAAGTCTTTGCTGTAAATCCAAAAGGGGGGCTATATAGCCGGCCTCTTCAGACCTGTAAATCCCTTGGGCAGCCTCCTCCAAAATCTGTCTGATTTTACCGGAAAGTTTGGAGGTCAGTGAAATCCTTCCGCCCATGTAGGAAGGGGTATTGCTGCTAATTTTGTTGGAAAGTTGGACATAGGCATTCATGTCTTTGATGCCGATAAATTCCAAGTTCCTTCCAGAAAAGAAAAATCGGTCTCCCTGTCTCAATTTAGATAAAAAGTACTCTTCAATCATGCCGAGGTATGTTCCGTTTTTGAATTTAACCTTAAGCATAGGGTCAGAAACAATGGTGCCCATGGATAGCCGGTGGCGCATAGCAGTCTTCTTGTCCTTCACCTGATATCGACCATTTTCAGCGATTTCCACTTTGGCAAATTCTTCATATCCACTCAGAGAACGGCCCCCTTCAGTCACAAAAGACAACACCCATTCAAACGCTTCCACCTCCAAATCCCGGAAGGCATGGGTGTCCTTTACCATTTGATACACCTCCTGTGGCTGAAAGCCCTCCCCAACGGCCAAAGTGATCAAAAACTGTATCAAAACATCATAGGTGAGGGTAGGGGGATGAATGGACTCCATATCCCCGGTCTCCATGGCATTTCTCAAGGCCGCTGCTTCAATGAGCTCCAGGGAATGGGTAGGGACAAAGTAAATCTGACTCGGGAGTCCTGGCTGATGCCCAGAGCGGCCAGCCCGCTGAATAAACCTGGCAACACCCTTGGGGCTCCCTATTTGAATCACCGCATCCACAGGCCTAAAATCCACCCCTAAGTCCAAAGAAGAGGTACAGACCACCAGTTTCAATTTACCAAAATGCAAAGCTTCTTCCACCCAGGCCCTGACCTTCTGATCTAGGGAACCATGATGAATGGCCACCCAACCTGCCCAATCCGGTCTTTTTTCCATAATATGGTGATACCATATTTCACTTTGAGCCCTAGTATTGGTAAAAAGCAGCACCGAGCGGTGATTTTCAATGATGGGGATGACTTTGTCAATCAGTTTTATGCCCAAATGACCGGACCAGGGGTATTTTTCCAGTTCATCCGGAAATACAGTCTGCAATTGGATGTTCTTTTCTACTTTGGCTTTTACAATGTGCAAAGGATAATGCTGACCCAATAACATGGTACAAGCTTCCTCCAAGTTTCCAATGGTAGCAGAGATGCCCCAAAGCCTGAATTGTTGGGAAGCATAATGCCGGATATAACTCAAGGCCAACTGTACCTGTACCCCCCGTTTGTTGCCCATCAGTTCATGCCATTCATCGATGACAATAGCCTTTACCGTTTGGAAAAGCTCATGGCTTCCTTTTTGTGCCAATAGGATATGCAAGGTCTCAGGGGTGGTGACCAGACATTCCGGAGGGTTTCTTTTTTGGGATTGCCGCTCTTTGGTATCTGTATCCCCGTTTCTGACCGCCACTTTCCAGGGTAAACCAATTTCAGTACAAACTTCCTGCATGGCTTTTTGGATGTCCTGTGCCAAAGCACGCAAGGGTGTTACCCATATCAGTTGGATGCCGTTTTTTTTAGGTTTATGCCAATCATTTGGATGATTTTGGATGTATTCCAAAATGACGGGAAACCACAGGGCAAAGGTTTTACCGCTTCCTGTGGGAGCATTCAAAAGACCTGATTGACCTGCCATGTAATCCTGCCAGGTCTGGATTTGAAAATCGAAAGGCGTCCAACCTTTCTTCTCAAAATACGCAAGGGCAGGGGAGAGGGCTTTTGTGTTAGTTGCCATAAATATTTAGCAGGTCTTTTAAATCATCCAAGGTATTGGCTTCTTCTATGGGCTTGTCTCTTCTCCACCTTTGGATCCGTGGAAACCTCAAAGCAATCCCAGATTTATGTCTGGCACTTTCCTGAATACCCTCGAAGGCAATTTCAAATACCAAAGCGGCTTTTACTGTCCTAACCGGACCAAATCTTTCCAAGGTGTTTTGTTTGACGTACTTGTCCACTTCCCTGATTTCTGCATCGGTAAGTCCTGAATAAGCCTTGGCAAAGGGCACCAATTGAGCGCCTTCCCAGACAGCCAAAGTATAATCTGTGTACAGGTCAGCCCTTCTTCCATGGCCCTTTTGGGCATAAATCATGACCCCATCAATGGTCAGGGGCTCCACTTTCCACTTCCACCAACTCCCCCTTTTTCGGCCAACTTCATAGACAGAATCCCTGTGTTTCAACATAAAACCTTCAGCCATCATGCTTCTTGATTTTTGATGGATAAGCTGTAATTCCTCCCATGAATTGGCCTGTACCATTGGAGACAGTTTAAAGGAATTTTCTCCAAATTGTTTCTTAAGGATTTCTAAAATCTCTCTTCTTTCGTGAATCGGCTTTTCCCGAATATCTTGGTCTTGCCATTCCAGGCAATCATAGGCAATAAAACTGACAGGAGCTTCTTTGAGTATTTTTTTACTAAGGGTTTTTCTGCCTATTCTGGTTTGCAATAAAGCAAAGGGTAGCGGTTTATCCTCTCCAAAAGCCAGAATTTCTCCATCAATTACTGTTCCATCAGGGATATGTTCAGCCATATCTACCAACTCGGGAAATTTCTCTGTCACCAATTCTTCCCCTCTTGACCAAATGAAAGTTTCACCCTTTCTTTTGATCAATTGGCCCCTGATGCCATCCCATTTCCATTCCACCTGCCATTCCCTTATATCACCCAACTCAGAGAAAGATTTGTCCAAGGCATGGGCCAAATAAAAGGGATAGGGCCTGGAAAGGTCATCGGTTTGGTTTTTAGCAAGAATAAGGGCTTCAAAGGAAGTTTGAAAAGGGTCCCAATTCCCCATAATCCTATGCGCCACTTCAGTCTTCTCTAGCCCAGAAGCCGCAGCAACTGCTTGCGTGACCAAATTTTGGCTTACGCCTATTCTAAAACCTCCGGTTATGATTTTGATAAAAACAAAGCGCTCATGTTTATCCAAATTGTCCCAGGCATATTTGATGGCTTCTTTCTTTTGGGGTTCTTCCAAGTCTGAAAGCGAAACCAAATACTTGATCCAATGACTTAAAGTAAGGTCTTGGGATTGGCCCTGTACTGGCAATAGAAGCGCAATGGTCTCAGCCAGATCTCCCACCGTCTGATAAGACTCTTCAAACAACCAATCGGGGATACCGGACCATTCACAGCACCAAGCTCTTAACTGTTTGGTATTGACCTGCCGCTTAGGTCTTTTGTGCGTGAAGAGTGCCAGTGTCCAAATTTTATCTTCATCAGGTGCAGCTAAAAAATAACTTTTCAAAGCCGCTATTTTATCAGAGGTTTTGTTGCTTTGATCAAGTTCCTGAAATAGTTGGGCAAATAATCTCATGAAGGATGATTTTTTCCTGTGAAAATATGGCCAATGTGACTTAGCTCTCATTTTCTCAAGAATATTTTATATATCTTGTTAAGGTATTGAACAATTCTACGTCTTGCGGCGTAATTAATAAAAAACACCATTGCTATGAAAAAGTTGGCCGTTTTATTTCTTTTTGGTTTACTTTCGTTTTCATGCCAGGAAAAGGAAGAAAGCAGGTACACCACAAATGAAGTAAGTTATAATCTGTATCAAGGTTCAGATTTCAATTACGAGGGTACGGTATGGGTGAGAGAGCTCAATGGAGGGGATTTGGAGATGACTTTGAGATTGGAAGGACCAAAATCAGATGAAGCCTACTTCTTTCCGGCACATTTGCATTTCGGTGCCTATGATAACGTTGACGCGCCAATAGCATTCCTTCTAAATCCAATTGATATACGTACTTTGGAGAGTGTGACCCAATTAGGTGCTTTATCAAATGGAAAACAAATGAGTTTTGAAGACTTTAAAAATTTTGACGGGCATATTAAGGTCCATTTGGCAGACTCAGGTCCGGAATACCAGATTATCCTTTCGGTAGGAAATATTGGTAAAAATGACAACAGTAGGGCTGCTTTTAATCTGGAAAACATGACCTTGTGTTCTCCTTATTACTAAGAAGGAGAATTTCCAAAAATAAAGGCTACCAAATTTTGGTAGCCTTTATTTTTTAGGACCTTTACACATTATCGTGCTCATCCATTTCTTTTGGAACCAATAATACCTGCATGCGTTCTTTGATTTCGAGTATTTCATCATGCATCACTTTTTGATATTCCAAATGTTCGGCATCTGAAAAAGGCTTCATGGGATTATGTACATGGTATTTTCTGTGGTATCCGCCATCTTCATCATCATGGTCATGGGAATGCTCAAAGCCTGGCACCTCAATGATATCTTTGTCCCAGATCTTTAAAATTTCCTTGGCTTCAGCATAGTCTATTTCCGCATCTTTAAGTGCCTTCTCTAAATCCATGAGCTCCTCCCTAATGTCCAAGGATTGCTGATGGATGACATTGGCCTGTTCCAACTCCGGTGTAATTTCTCTTTCATCGTGTTTATGCCCTGAAGAACATTGGAAGAAAATAATCACCGATAAAATCAGAGCCGCAATTAGAGTAACTTTTTTCATGCTTGTGTTTTGGTTTAAATGAAAAGAGGAAAAACTTTTCAGTTTCTCCTCTAAAATTAAGCGATGTATTTCATTAATCAATGTGTACTTCGTAAGTTTTCTGCGTCACATTACCATTGATGTCTTCTACCCATACGATCAAATCAAGGTGATCTTCTCCAGATGGTAGGATAATGGCATTTTCTCCCTGTAGAATATCTTCAAATCTTAATTCATCGGTATTTGGAAGTGCAGGACCGGTCATGCCTTGTCTCCATGTGGACGCCCCCCACATTCTTTCATAAAAAACCTCATCTTTTACCCTTGCCATAGCACTGTGGCTATGGTTGTGGTCATGCTCTTCTGCCAATCTAATCCAAACAAATTTGATTTCAGAACTCAAACTATGGGTTCCTTTTGCAATGCTTCCTATTACTTCAAGAGCTTCACCCGCTTCACCTTCGATTTCTCCATCTTCTAAATTTGTAACTTCTACAACCGGAGCATAAGCCCTTTCAATAAAGAAAGTGGCTAAATAATTACTGTCATCAGCAAAGCCTGTTTGATTGCCGTGAATGTCAACTGCAGACACAATGATGTCATATGGCCCTGCCAAAACATTTCCCTCAACCCTTGAAGTAGGCCCTTCCCAATAAATATCAGTAGTCGAATTGTCAACGTTCAAAAATGTGGCTCCTTGAGGAAATCTGAATGCTGGATTTCCAGCATCAGGACTATAAATGTCCTTTACATTCAAAGCTTCAAAATTATTAAGCATTCTCGCATGGGTATGTCCATCAAAGGAATTGTGAACGTCCACCAATACCTGACCGATTCCAGAAGCATCCGTTACGCTGAATCTAACATGCATATGATCTGTGGTGCCCCTTCTTACCTCATTATTGGCAGGTCTAAAACCGTCCCTTCCTTCTGCAAAAGCAATGACCGGAGCATCACGGTCTACTACAGCAGGATCATCATTGTCAGTACAAGATGCGTGGACTACAGCTAAGCCCAGTGCCAAATAACTTAAATATTTCTTCATGTTGGTTTATGTTTGTAATATTGTTGTATATGCAATAACGTTGCAAATATAAGGCATAGTTTTAAATAGGAAAACTATTCGAGAGAAAATTATCGGATATTTAAAGGAATATTAATGCTAAAAGAAATATTCCTGCCCTGTTCAGGAAGATTCAGCAAGCGGTATCTACTTAAATGATTAAAATAAACAGCATTAGTCAAGTTTTGACCTGAAACTTGAAATTGTAAAGTATTATTTTTAAAAGTTAGATCCCAGCCCAAACCTGCTTCCCATATGTGATAGCCCTCTGTAACCCTTTCATTTCGATCAACCCGGTTTTGCGTAGCTGCTCTCCTGGATTCCACAAAGAAATAAAGATTCTGAACCTGTTTGTTGATTTCAGGAATCTTATATTCCAAGCCTGTCAAAGTAGAAAATGGAGGGGTCAATGGTAAAGGCAAACCTGTATCCAAATTCAAATTATAAACATATTCCGCCCCAAAAGAAAGGTTAAAATTCTTAAATATGGCCAGTTGGGACATGAGTTCAGCACCTGTAAAGACCGCATTATTTTGTCTGTATTCCCATAACAGACTGGAGCCCGGTAAAGGTGAAAATCTTGGGGCAGGAGCCAGGTATATGTAATTGTCAAAATATCCGAAAAAGGGACTCACACTGATATGCACCTTCTTTTTTGATAGGGCCATGTTCAGATCGGCCTGATAACTTCTTTCTGCTACCAAATCAGGATTTCCCACTTCATGTCTGAAATTGCCATGGTGAACGCCATTTGAGGCCAGTTCAATTGGGGTTGGAATTCTGTACGCAGAGCCAAGGTTGAACTTCACATTTATGTCTTCCTTAAACACCCAGGATACACCAGTACTCCCACTTATATTGAAAAATGAGCGGTTGATGTCAGGGTTTCTTTGATCAAATTCCCCTGTAGGTTCTAGCCTTACAAAAATTGGTTGAAGGTGCTCTTCTATATCATGAAAAGCACCATCAGCCCTAAGTCCTCCATTCCAGACCAGAGTATTATTGATTCTTTGTTCTCTGAAATAAAAAACACCACCTTGAAAGGACTGAAAATTTGGTAATAAAAATTCAAAGCCACTGTGTCGGTTAACGGACTGTTGGGCATTAAATCCCAAAACAGATTGTCCGCCTTCCCCATGTTGTTGGTTTAACCTCATGTTAGCCGTAAATACATCCAGATTGAGGGATAAAGCCAAATTACCGAAATCATTGGGCCCAACACCTTGGGTATGGGGAAGAGAAAACTCTTTCCTTTGGTTTCTTTGATACCCCAGGTCCAACTCCATCCAATATTTGCCCAGCTGCACATTATTGTTCCATATCACCTTATAATGTTGGTTGTCCTGTCTGGGGATATCGATATTTCTGTGATCACCATCGTGTCTTAAATTATAGGAATTGGGAATTCCTACAGCACCTGCGAAGATGCCAGCCTGTTGGTTAAAACCACTGACGGTAAGTGTGGAATATCCCCAGTTTTTTTGAACCCCTCCGGTAAAGGAAAAATGCCTTTCAGTTCCTGCAGTATTCTTTAACCTATTGTCAAAAATGGGCAAGAGGAAGCCGGCATAAACAAAATTTTCTGCGGGAACCCTGTAATCGCTGTAGTCCTGTGCGGTAAACCGAGCCCTAAAAATCAAATCCTTCTCATTTCCATCCACAAAAAAGGAATGGGAAACCATATCGTTATTGGAGCGGTATAAGCCTGAGTAATTTGCCTCGATTTCTCCATTCTGTTTGAAAGCAGCAGGAGCAATATTGATCACACCTGCCATACCATCAGAACCATATATCAAAGAAGCTGGACCTTTGACAATTTCCACCCTGTCCACATCAAAGGGATCAATTTCAAGACCATGGTCTGCACCCCATTGTTGTCCTTCCTGTTTTATACCCCTGTCATTGATCATGATCCGGTTAAAACTCATCCCCCTGATCACCGGCTTGCTGATACCTACCCCGGTATTGATGGTAGAAATACCCGGTAATTTTTCTATGGCGTTGGCAAATGTACCGCCATTGTTTTTCTGAATAAACTCCCTGTCCAAAATTAAAATTGTCTGAGACTGTTCCAAAGGCCCATTTTTAAATGGGTTGGCTTCGACAGTCATACTTGCCAATAGGATGGCGGATTCAACCAATTGGACTTCTAAATAATTCTCCCCTAGATTGACTTCTATATTTTTACTGAAAGATTTAAAACCAATATGGGTAACATGAAGATGATAGTTTCCCGGTTTGAGTTCAGGAAACCCAAAATATCCTTCTGCATTGGCAATAGTTGACCTTCCCAATTCGTGTATAGAAACTATGG
>NZ_AMGM01000124.1 GCF_000298295.1 Cecembia lonarensis LW9 | reverse complement strand
ACTTGATTCTTGCTTCTTACCTCTAAACTCTTGTATCTCGCATCTAATCTCTAGCCTCCTACCAAACCGTCAACAAGCTCCTTCCCCCTACTTGGTACATCGTACTTGGTACATGGTACTTTCCCTTCTTACTTTTTACTTGGCTCTTTTTCCACCCAATTTCATAACTCTCCGTCAAAATCTATCCAAAGCTGTTCACCAAAATGCTCCTGTTCAATTTCCACATTCAGGTTGGACAGTCCGATACCAAAAAGCCGCACAGGCAAAGCAAGGGCGTCCTGCTGCAAGAGATCCATCACTGTTTCCCAAATCTTCTGCTCTTCGGGATATTGCTCGAAAGTCTTACTTCTGGTCTGAATCGTAAAATCCGAATATTTGATTTTAAGCGTCACCGTCCTGCCTTTGATACCGGTCCTATTGATCCTCCTTTTCAGCTCTTCAAAAATTTCCAGGAGGGCCGCCTCAAAGCTTACCCTATCACTAAGATCTTTTTCAAAAGTATTCTCCGCACTCAGGGATTTACGGATACGGTTGGGCTGTACTTCCGAAAGATGAATACCTCTCACGATATTAAAAAAATGAAGTCCTGACTTGCCGAATTTTTTGGTCAGATACTGTATAGAAAACTGCTTTAGGTCATGCCCATTGTGGATACCGATGGACTTCATTTTTTCAGCGGTCACCTTTCCAATTCCAAAAAACTTTTCAATGGGAAGTTTTTCCAAAAAAGCCTCAGCTTCCTTCGGTAAAATTACCGCCTGACCATTAGGTTTGTTGATATCTGAAGCTGTTTTGGCCAAAAACTTATTATAAGAAATACCTGCCGAAGCATTGAGTCCCACTTCTTCCCTTATCCGGCCCCTGATCTCCTGGGCGATCAAGGTGGCTGAGGGATTATTGACCTTGTTTTCCGTCACATCCAAAAAGGCTTCATCCAGTGACAAGGGTTCTACCAGGTCAGTATAGTCATAAAAAATCTCCCGGATCTGATTCGAAAGCTCCTTATATCGGTCAAACCTGGGCTTGACAAAAACCAATTTGGGACATTTTAAGGCTGCAAGCTTTCCTGACATGGCTGAGCGAACGCCATAGAATCTTGCCTCATAAGAGGCAGCAGCTACCACCCCGCGCTCCCTGTTACCGCCTACTGCTACCGGTTTGCCTCTCAAGTCAGGATTATCCATTTGCTCCACAGAAGCATAAAATGCATCCATATCCACATGGATTATTTTCCTGACCTTTTCCATTAGCTTCGTTTTTCCAAAACTTCCAAAATGGCAGCTGCCTTAAGGTGGCATTCTTCCCATTCATAGGCAGCGTCCGCATCATAAGTAATCGCACTCCCTACTGCAAAATACCCCTTTTGGGCAGCACTGTCAAAAACAATGCTTCTGATGACCACATTGAAGTCGAAATCACCATTGGACTGCAAAATACCAAAGGCACCCGAAAACCACCCCCTTTTAAAATTCTCATACCTTTCTATCAATTCCATGCACTTGATTTTTGGTGCTCCTGTCATGCTTCCCATGGGAAAAGTGGCATGTATGATATCCCAGAAATTCATTTGATCCTTTAAGGTGCTTCCTATGGTTGATATCATCTGATGCACTTTTGAAAAAGGATACACGCCAAACAGTTCAATTACCTTCACCGCACCTGTTTCCGAGATTTTGGATAAATCATTGCGCATCAAGTCAACAATCATCAAGTTCTCTGCCCTTTCTTTTTCAGACTCCAATAACTGTTCCGCTAGAGCCTTGTCCTCTACCGGATCATTCCCCCGTTTGATGGTTCCTTTGATCGGCTGGGCAATTACCTCCCTTCCCTTCCTTTTCAAGAACCGTTCAGGAGAAGCAGCAATCAAAAACTTGCTTCCAAACTTAAACAAACCTGAAAACGGCATGGGCGACAACTTCATGAGTTCATAAAAACCTACTACAGGAGACCAGCTTTTTCCTTCAAAGGAAAAGGCCATGCAATAATTCAATTCATACATGTCCCCTTCCTCTATATGCTTTCGAATAGCCTGAATGTCCTCAAAATATTTCCGTCTATCCGTAAGGGGAATCACTTTTACAGGCGGGTTAGATGCAAAATCATACTCAAATAAATCTAAAAAATCCAATTCCTCTTCACTGTGGACCAGCAATACTTCCCCCTCCTTTTCAATCTTCATACTGGGAAGAAAAAAGGCCACCTCCGGGCAGTCTACTAAAGCTGGGTTAAGGGAAGAAAGTTTTTCAATCTGATTCTTATAATCATAGGAAAGCACCCCTACCAAATCCTGCGTTCCTTCAAAATTTGAGAACTTTTCAGCACTTACTTTTTGCCTTCCAGCATAAAGACAAAAAGGAAATGCCCCCTCAGGATAATGTATTTGATGGTTTTGAAAGCATGAAAAATAGTCAAAATGAGCATCCAACCAATTCAATATTGAAAATAACCAATCTTTTTTCCCTATTGGAATGGGTATACGGTATTGATTCGTCATAGCACAAAATTAAACAATAGACACAAAAAAAGAGGAAACTTTTCAGCTTCCCCTTTTTTTGATTAATTTAATAGTTGGATTAGTTAGCTTTGATATCAAATTCAACGCTTACTGTGTTATATATAAATTGATCTTTAGCTTTGTCAACAGCATTGCTCTCATCTCCATAAGCCAAGCCCCAAGCAGTTCTGTCAATGTTAAATCCTGCTTTGGCTGTTACAGCGCCATCTGCAATGGAAACTCTAGCAGGGAACTTGATATTTTTGGTAGTTCCTCTCATGGTCAGGTTACCAGAGATCCAGTGTGTAGGATTATCAGCAGCCAAATCTGAATCGCTTGCAGGGGTAAAATCTGTCTCAAATTCGTCTTTGTCCTCAATAGTACCTGCACTAAATGACTCTACACCAGTCAACTCAAATACTGCTTGTGGATAGTTGGCTGCATCAAAGAAATCATCAGACTGGAGGTGCCCCCAAAGCTTGCCGTAATTTTCATTGGATTCTTCCATGTCCTCAATTTTTAGCGCTGTAATGTCAAAAACGAATCTAGCACCTGTCAAAGACTCGCCTTCTACCATTACTTCACCCTCGGTTAAAGGAATGAAACCCCAGTGCTTACCCGCTGGCTTATAGCCTGTCCAATTGATTTTACTTGTAGAAGCATCTACCGCCAAGGTTGATCCAGAACCTGCAGCTACATCCTGTGCATCTGTCGTTTCTACGGTATCACTTGGTCCTCCGCAAGCAAAAGCCATAATAGTGGCTGCTAAAAACAAACCTGTTTTTTGCAATAATTTCATAAGTTTTCTGTTTAGTTTTCGGAATTTAAATGTCTATACATCAAAACTAAAACGTAGAAAAAAGGTTCAAGGTTTCCCAAAAAAAAATATCTTTGATTTGATTACTGTTAAAAATAGGTATTGATAAAGGCATGGCATTAATAAAAGAAGTGAGGGGTTTTAGCCCAGAATTTGGTGAAAATTGTTGGTTGGCAGACAATGCTACGGTAGTTGGTGATGTGAAGATGGGAAAGAACTGTACGGTATGGTTCAATGCAGTAGTAAGAGGAGATGTACATGAAATTAGGATTGGGAATGACACCAATATACAGGATGGGGCCATTATCCATTGCACTTACCAAAAAGCAGGAACATATATAGGCAGTAGGGTATCGATAGCTCATAATGCCATTGTCCATGGTTGCACCATACATGACGATGTCTTGGTGGGTATGGGGGCCATCATAATGGACGGGGCGGTAGTACACTCGGGTGCAGTCATTGCAGCAGGAGCAGTAGTCCTCGCTGGTACCATTGTTGAGGCAAACAGCATTTTTGCCGGTACGCCTGCCAAAAAAATAAAATCAACCGGACCTGAAATGATGGAAGTTATTCAACGTACAGCCAAAAATTACCCTATGTATGCCACATGGTTTAAAGAAAAATGAAATAAAATTTTGTATAAAAAAACATGTCTGAAATTTTTTGTAAATAGACAAAAAGCAGCCTATTTTTAATCATCGCTGATTCGCAATTTTATGAAAGAAGAATATTTTAAGTGGTATTCCCCTCACCTGCACAGGGAAGTAGAAATGTTGGTTTTTGGGCATCGTGGTTACCCTGTTATTATTTACCCCACATCCATGGGTTCCTTCCATGAAAACCGGGACATGGGTTTGGTTGGTTCTGCCAAATGGTACCTGGACCAAGGCCTGGTTCAAATTTTCTGTCCGGAAAGCAATGATAGAAACAGTTTTTACAATAAACATATCCACCCTCACGACAGGATACAAAATCATATTGCTTATGACAAAATGATATGCCATGAAATCATCGAAAGGGTGAGGCTAAATACAGCAGTGGGAAAAGTGGTTGTTGCAGGTTGTAGCTTTGGAGGTTACCATGCTGCCAACTTTGCTTTTAGACATCCTGGCTATGTAAGCCACATGTTTTCTATGTCGGGTGCTTTTGAAATCAGAAATTTCATGGACGGTTATCAGCATGAGGATATTTTCTACAATTCACCAATGGAATTTTTGCCAGGTCTTCAGGACAGGGAATTATGGAATATGGACATTGTACTGGGCACTTCCAATTGGGATATTTGCTTTGATGCAAATGTAAAACTTAGTGATGTTTTGGAATCCAAGGGCGTCAGGCATTGGCTGGATGTCAGAAGAGACCGGCATCATGATTGGCCCGTGTGGAAAGAAATGTTTCCTCATTATTTATCCAGAATAAAATTTAATTAACATAGCACTTTATGAAAAAAATCGGAATCCTTTTTGGTATGGAGGACACTTTTCCCCACGCTTTTGTCGAGAGAGTGAATGAAAAAAATATTAGCGGTATTGTAGCAGAACCTGTTTTGATCGATAAGGTTGTTCAGAACCAATTGACAGAATATGCTGTCATCATCGATCGCATTTCACAGGATGTGCCTTTCTACCGTGCCTATCTAAAAAACGCTGCCTTAACAGGAACGGCCGTCATCAACAACCCCTTTTGGTGGAGTGCGGACGATAAATTCTTCAATAACTGTCTGGCCGACCAGTTGGGAGTCCCTTTACCCAATACCGTGATCTTACCTTCCGCTGAGCATCCTACGGATACGACTTCCAAATCATTTAGAAATCTTAAAATGCCTTTGGATTGGCAGGCTATTTTTGATTACATAGGCTTTCCTGCCTACATGAAACCCTATGCTGGTGGAGGTTGGAAAAATGTATACCGATTGGAAAATCAGGAAGAGTTTTTCCAAAAGCACCGTGAAACGGGACAATTGGTGATGCTATTGCAAGAGGAAATCAAATTTGAGGAATATTTCAGGGTCTACTGTTTGGGTGGCAAGGCCGTCCGGCTCATGGAGTACGAACCCCGCAATCCCCATCACCTCAGGTATGTGGTCAATAGACCACCGGCAGCAAAAAAATTGTTGGCCAAAGTAAAAGATTATTCTATTAAATTATGCCAAGGTTTGGGCTATGATTTTAATACTGTAGAATTTGCAGTGCGGGATGGAATACCTTATGCCATAGATTTTGGCAACCCAGCTCCGGATGCGGATGTGAATTCTGTGGGGCAGGAAAATTTTGACTGGGTAGTGGAGGAAGCTGCAAAAATGGCAATTGCCTATGCCAAATCCCAAAAACCTGGAAAAATCAACCTTACCTGGGGCACTTTCATGAAAGATGCAGTAAGTATGGCCAAAAGGTTCTGATAATGAGAAAATTACCTATTTTTACCCTAGGTGTAGAGGAGGAATACCAGATCATTGATCCGGAAACCCGTGACCTTAGGTCCCATATGTCCAAGATAGTGGAAGGGGCAAAAATTTTCCTCAAGGAACAGGTCAAAGCTGAAATGCACCAATCGGTGGTTGAGGTTGGGACCAACATCTGCCAAAATGTAGCAGATGCCAGAAAGGAAGTGAGCTTTTTAAGGAATAAAATTGTAGACCTGGCAGCCCAGCAAAACCTTATTGTGGGTGCCTCGGGGACACATCCATTTTCAAAATGGCAGGACCAACCCATCACTGATGATCCCCGTTATCATCATATCATCAATGAGCTGCAGGATACGGCCAGGTCCAATCTGATCTTTGGACTGCATGTACATGTGGGTATTGAAAATAGGGAAATTGCCATGCAGATCATGAATCAGGCCTGCTACTTCCTTCCTCACATTTATGCTTTATCTACCAACTCTCCATTTTGGGAAGGGAGGTTTACGGGCTTCAAAGCGTATAGAGCACATATTTTTGCCAAGTTTCCAAGGACAGGTCTACCGGAGTATTTTGATTCCGTTCAATCCTACGACAATTACCTCGAAACTCTTGTAAAAACCAACTGCATAGACAATCCGAAGAAAATCTGGTGGG
The DNA here is from genome assembly GCF_000298295.1 of Cecembia lonarensis LW9. Lineage (GTDB taxonomy): Bacteria > Bacteroidota > Bacteroidia > Cytophagales > Cyclobacteriaceae > Cecembia > Cecembia lonarensis. Next base: position 2,656 of record NZ_AMGM01000124.1, on the reverse strand, counting down.
ACCTGCGTTTACATCCTTTCTTCAGTACCATAGAATTCCGAATTTGTGACATGTGTCTGACCATTAATGAGACGATGTGTATTGTTGCATTGATTCAGGCTGTAGTGGCAAAATTGTATAAAATGCACCTAATGAACACCAGTTTCAATATTTACCGCATTGCCCTGATCAGAGAAAATAAATTCAGAGCGGCAAGGTATGGAACTGATGGAATGATGATAGACTTTGGTCAGAAAAAGGAAGTTGAATACAAAGCATTGATGTTGGAGCTATTAGAATTTGTAGATGACGTAGTCGATGAACTGGGCAGCAGGGATGAAATCAATTACATTCATAAAATCCTCTCAGATGGCACAGGGGCAGACCGTCAGCTCAAAGTTTACGAGGAAACTAAAGATCTTAAAAAAGTAGTGGATTTCATTACAGATGAATTCACGAAAGGCATTTGATATACAACTAACTTTCGATTAAATAATTAGCAATTGCGGTCTATTATTGGATGGATTTATAATCCTCAGTTTATTACGCTAAATTTGCATTCAAATAAACAAAGGCATGCAGGGAAAAATCAGGGTAGCATTATTGGATATGTATAATGGCAAGGCCAATCAGGGCATGCGTTGTATCCATGAAATTGTGGGGAGATTTGAAAACCAATTGGTACTGGATATCTATGATGTAAGACAAAAGCATGAACTACCTAACTTTGAAGATTATAACCTTTTTATTTCTTCTGGCGGGCCGGGAAACCCTTTAGAGGGAGACGGTATTTGGGAAGTCAAATTTGAAAAACTTTTGGATGATATTTACCAATGGAATCTGGGGAATAAACACAAAAAATACATGTTGTTTATTTGCCACTCTTTCCAGTTGGCGGTACAACATTTTGGTTTGGCCGAAGTGAATAAACGAAAATCTACCTCTTTTGGTGTAATGACTATACACAAAACCGAAGAGGGCATGGATGACCCATTGTTTAGGGGTCTGGATAATCCTTTTTGGGCCATTGACTCCAGGGATTACCAGGTAGTGAAGCCAAAGGTGAAAAAATTCAAAGAGATGGGTGCCAAGATTATCGCTTTGGAAAAATTAAGAAATCATTTAGAATATGAGCGGGCTTTGATGGGCATTCGCTTTTCAGATGAAATGGTGGGTACCCAGTTTCATCCGGAAGCTGATCCAGTGGGTTTTATGACTCACTTGAAAAAGGCCGATGTCCGGGAAGAAATTATTGCCTTAAAAGGCAAAACAAAGTACCTCATGATGTTGGAACATGTGGTGGAAGAACATACCATCTATAAAACCAATGAAACACTGATTCCCAATTTCCTAAGGAGGTCCATCAGGAAAATTCGAGAACAAGAAGGCATATTCGTTTAATTGAAATCATATGGTAAATAAGTACCGTGAACTTTTTAACAGTAAGTTTAGCCAAGAAACTTATCAGTCATTTTTAAAGGATATTGAAAGAGATTTCAATTACCTGCCAACATTTAGGGTGGCTGAGACGCCATTTTTCATTTCCGAAAAGTTGAAAAGCCAATTACTGGAAGGCTGCCAACAACTCATTGACTTTATCAAAAGAGAAGATTTTAAAGTATTGACACAAAAATCCCTTTTGGTCAATTACCATGTGCCAAATGAAAATGAACACACCCATTTCTTGGCCATAGATTTTGGCATTTGTGAAGAAAATGGAGAAATCATCCCCAAATTAATTGAAGCCCAAGGGTTTCCTTCTATCTTCAACTATCAGGCCCATTTATATAGGAAATGGACCAATACTTATCCATTTTTAAGGGAGTTGAGCCCCTATTTGAACGGTTTGGATGAAACCACCTACTATCAACTACTGGAAAAGACCATCCTCAATGGGCTGCCGGCTAAGCATGTGGTTTTATTGGAAATTGAACCTGAAAAGCAAAATACCAAAATTGATTTTTACTACTGCAGGAAAGACTTTGAAATGCCTGTGATATGCGTGACTGAAGTGATTAAAAAAGGCAAGCAGCTATTTTACCTCAATGATTTAGGAGAAGAAATCCAGATCAAGAGAATTTATAACCGTGTGATTTTTGATGAATTGGAAAACCGAAAGGACTTAAACCTTCAATTTTCCTTTATGGATGAGCTGAATGTAGAATGGGCTGGGCATCCCAATTGGTTTTACAGGATCAGCAAATTCATATTGCCCTATCTTTCTGGTCCCTACTTTATAGAAAGCACCTTATTAAGTGATTTGGAGGAAATTCCTGAGGATTTGGAAAACTATGTTTTGAAACCCCTATTTTCCTTCTCAGGAGCAGGTGTGATTTATAATGTCCATAGGGAAGACATTGAAGGCGTAACACAAAAAGACCTGTATATCCTTCAGCGCAAGGTACAATACAAGCCGATCTTAAAAGCCATTGAAGGCTATGTCAAAGCAGAAGTCAGGATTCTGTTGTTATGGCCTGATGGAGATGAGGACCCAACATTGGTGACCAATGTGGTGCGACTAAGCCGTGGAGAAATGATCGGGGTAAAATTTAACAAAGATAAAGATTGGGTCGGTGGGACTATTGGATTGTTTGAGTAATTCTCATGAAAAAACCTCTGAAAATTACTTCCAGAGGTTTTTATGATTATTTGATGATATGATCAATTTTTTCTGTTA
>NZ_AMGM01000123.1 GCF_000298295.1 Cecembia lonarensis LW9 | reverse complement strand
ACTGGCGGAAAAAACAAAAAATAAGCTGAAACTTTTCCATGTAATAGAGCTGCCTACGCCGCAGAGTTTTAATTCCTATGGGGAAGTTGGGGCATTCAGTAATGAAGGCACCCAGATTTTTATGATTGAGCTGATTGAAAAGAGAAAAAAGCAAATGGCGGAATTGGAAGAATCTTTAAAAAATGAGGCCTATAAATTCGAAACCAAAATGGTATTTGGCAATCCTTTTGTCGGTATCAGCAAAGAAATAGTGGAAGCCCAGGCTGACATCGTTGTGATGGGCAGCAAAGGATCCTCCGGTTTAGAAGAAGTGCTCATCGGAAGCAATACGGAAAAAGTGGTAAGAAATGCCACTTGCCCGGTAATTACCATCAAAAGTCCTGTGAAGCCCAAGGACATCAAAAAAGTAGTGTTTGCCAGTGATTTCAATGAAGTTCCAGGAGATGTGGTCAAGCGACTTAAAGCTGCTATTGAAACCATCGATGCGGAGCTACATCTGGTGAAAATCAACACACCAAGCATGTTTGAAAATACCAGGACCTCTATAGAAAAAATCAATGCTTTTGTCAAAGATTTCAAAGTAAGCGCTGCTTCTACCATTGTCTATAACAGTGCTACAGAAGAAGATGGTATTTTGGAATATGCAGATGACATCAATGCCGACATGATCGCCATGTCAACCCACGGAAGAACAGGATTTTTGCATTTGCTGAGTGGCAGTATTGCGGAAGATGTGGTCAATGCAGCCAAAAGACCCGTATGGACCATGAAGGCAAGAAAATAAAATGAGTAAAAGAAAAAACAACGACTGGAAGAAAAGGGATGGTATTGTATATTCCACTTCCAATGATTTTGATTACCAATTGGATTCGGAGGAGGGTTTTGAAACGCTTCCCCCTCAGCAGCAAAACCTGAAAGTAATGCTGGACAAGAAATCGAGGGGAGGCAAACAAGTCACTTTAATTGATGGCTTTGTAGGTAATGAGGAAGATTTGAAGGACTTGGGGAAATTGCTGAAAAACAAGTGCGGCGTAGGCGGCAGTACGAAGGATGGCGAAATTCTTATTCAAGGCGACCACAGAGATAAAGTCTTAAGCGTCTTATTGGATGCAGGTTATAAAGCCAAAAAAGCGGGGGGCTGATAAGAAGCCCCTTTGCTTTTCACAAAAAAATGATTCAATGATCATCAACCGTTTGCTTTATTTTTTCGAATTACTGTTGCTGCTGCCGGTATTCCCATTACTTTATTTTCAAGGTAAAAAGCTCCGGCATAAAATAAACAGACTTCCCTCCCACTCTGAATTCCTGGCCCTTAAAAGCCATAAGAACGCTCCAAATATTCTGATCATTGGAGAATCTACTGCGGCCGGTGTGGGGGCGAGCAGACTGGAGACTACATTTGCTTTCCAGGTTCGCCAACAGTTGCAAGAAGGTTATTCTGTATATAATTTAGGTAAAAATGGACTTAGAGCCGAGCGGTTAAAGCGATTATTGCTTCATGGTCAACAGGAACTCTCTTCAAAAATCCAAATTGGGGTCATACTCATCGGTGCTAATGATTGTTTTAAATTCACACCGCCAAGCACTTTTCACAGAGAGCTGAAGGAATTTGTACAACTGCTCACCCAGACTTATGGAGTAGAAAAGGTAATCCTATCCAACATCCCCCCTGTCCATCAATTTCCCGCTTTGCCTTGGATTATCCGATTTTTCCTAGGCTGGCACAGGACATTACTAATTCGGGAAATCCACCATTTACAAAAAGTTATGCCTCATTTGAAATACAAGACTGTCAAGCAAAACTTAGACAAATCTTTTTTTGCAGAAGATGGCATCCATCCTTCAGACTTAGGCTATGAAGCCATGGCCCGGCAGCTTAAGGAAGAAATTGTATCATGAAAAACAAAGCTGCCCACCTTTTTACCGTACTGGGACATCCCTTGATTTTGGGGACTGTTTATGTTTTTTTTATGGCTGCCGCAAACCTTCCTTCGAGACAGGCTTTTCTACTTTCTGTTTTGGTCGTCGGGTTCATAGCTTTACCCATTACCTGGCACAACCTCAGGAAATTAAAGAAAGGGCAATACAGTAATTTTGACGTATCCGATCAAAATCAGCGTAAAGGCTTTTACCCCTTTGCCCTTGGCCTTTTTCTAATCTTATTTTTGAGCTTCTATTTCCTTGAATTTCCTCCAGCTGTCTTATACAATTCCGGTAACTTCACCATTATGCTGGCTTGTTTGGCCCTTGTGAACCTAAAAATCAAAGCTTCTCTACATGCAGCTACTGCATTTTATGCAGGAATCAGTGTTTTTAGCATTTCAATGACTGGTGGAATCATCATAATGGGTCTGGCAATGGCTACCACATGGTCTAGATGGGAATTGAAAAGACACAGCCCATTGGAACTTTTAATCGGTGCCATGGTGGGTATGTTTTTCGGTATGATAAGCCTGAATCTCTGAGCCTTTTCATCTTCTCCTGTTATTCTGGTGTTTTCTTAACAGGTCAATTTCTTTGGAGAAGTCAAAATCCTTACTGTATCGCTCGATTTTACGCTGTAAATTGTCTAAAAATTTCTGATGAGCAGGACTATCCGGATTAAAAGGCCTATGCGATAAATCCCGCTTTATTCCTTCCAATTCCTGGATCAAGGGAAAAGCCTTTGGTTCTATCCAGGTCTTTTTAAACCTTTCCCAAATATAATCTTCTGCCACACTGGAAGGATGTATGAGGTCTTCTTTATAATAACGGTAATCCCGCAATTCATCCATCATGATTTCATAACTGGGAAAATAATGGACAGTGGCATTTGAGGTGGCAATTTTTTGGCTGGCTACAGCCAGTATCGCTTTGCTCAAATGGTTCTCAGGAATACCATCCTTGGTATGGCGCACAGGACTCACGGTCAAAATCACTTGTACCTTGGAATTGAATTGCCGGAGGATTTTCAGGAAGGCATTAAAGTTTTTAACTATCTCTTCCACCTCAAGCAATCGCTTCTCAAAAAGCCCAGTTGGTTGTTTATGGCAATTGGCTACAATTTGTCCCTGATAACCAAATTCATACACCCAAGAGGTACCAAAAGTGACCAAAATATGGGAGGCTGTTTCCAATATTTTTTTCGTCATCTGCTGCTTTTTACGAATCAGCCTGGATAAGGACTCCTGCGAATAAGCAGCTACATCAGAATGCATGCCGAAATGAAGATACAATCCATCTCTGACCAGCATCATATCCGTATTGATAGGCATTTCCAACAAGGCATCCTCCATTACTTGAATCATGGAAACAGGATTGAACAAGGTTCCAAAAGGGTTATTCAAAACAGTGAATTTCCTTTCAGTCAACTTCTCCCCTATTACAGTCGAAAAACATGACCCAATGGAAAGTATAGGTGAACCATGGTGAATTTTGGGATTTCCTTCAGGAATATCAAAAGTAAGTGTCCAATGCATGGCTTAAAATTAGAAAGAAAGCGATGTTTGGGGAACAAAATCAGACAAAAATTAATTTTACTAGTTTTGTGAAGAAATTTAAACATAGCAATGAAGAACTCAGAGATTAAGTTTGTAGTCCAATTGGACGAGAAAAACCTCCCAAAGACCATTCAATGGGATGCAACAGACAAAGAAGCCGGTGGCCTGGAAGCCACAAAGAGCATCAGCTTGAATGTTTGGGACAATTTAAACCATAGTACCCTAAGGATTGACCTATGGACGGAAGATATGTCTGTGGCTGAAATGAAAAGATTCTACATAGACATTCTTGGGGGCATGGCCCAGACTATTCTGAACAGTACCGGTGATGAATACATGTCAGAAGAAATGAAAGACCTTTGTGACCGATTGGTCAAGCATGTCAACGAAGAAAATAAAAAAGCAGGTCAAGGATAAATCCTGAGATAATATTAAACGATTGTATGGAACACCGGAGTTTTTCCGGTGTTCTTTTTAGTTTTTTCAAAAACACCCTAAGTTTCCCTCTTCGGCTGATCATCAGAGTGTATTCCAATATGAAAAATTAGCCTAATAGCACATATTTCAATTTTTATATCTGAAAATCAACTAGTTTACGCAATAGGCTATAAGTTTTTTTTATTTAATGAAATATTTTTTTTTGCATTTTCATTGATAATTGGGATTTTCAACTAAATTTCAAACTTATTGGAGCAAATCAGTTGAATTCCAAAACAAAACAAAAAACCCACAATAGCTTATGCAAAATTTTACAAAAAGTGTATGGCAGGCAGTTTTGATTTTGCTTGTCACAGTTTCCATAGGGATGAGTGAAGTTCTTGCCCAGACCACTACCATATCCGGTAAGGTTACGGAGGAAAGAACCAAAGAAACGCTTGTCGGTGTGAATATCGTCGTCAAAGGAAGAGTAGTGGGCACCATTTCTGATCTTGATGGTAATTTCAACCTTAGGGTCAATCAAGCACCACCACTTACCTTGGTGTTTTCAATGATCGGCTTTTCTTCAAAAGAAATAGAAATCACTGAATCCAATGTAAGCAACCTGCAGGTTACCTTAGCTGAATCAACCATTCTTGGTCAAGAAGTGGTGGTATCAGCTTCCAGGGTAGAGGAAAGTGTCCTGCAATCTCCCGTTACGGTAGAAAGAATGGATATCATTTCCATCAGGGAAGCGCCTCAGGCAAGTTTTTATGATGGGCTTAAAAACATGAAAGGGGTAGAAATGAGTACCCAGTCCCTCACCTTTCAGTCTTTCAATACCAGAGGTTTTAATGCCAACGGTAACGTCAGAACTGTGCAGATGATTGACGGTATGGATAACCAAGCTCCAGGATTGAACTTCTCTGTGGGTAATATTGCAGGTATTTCTGAATTGGACTTGGAAAGTGTGGAATTGCTACCAGGAGCAGCTTCTGCCCTATATGGCCCTAACGCCATTAATGGTATCCTTTTGATGAACTCCAAAAACCCATTCCAGTACCAAGGTTTTTCTGCACAGATGAAAAGTGGTATCATGGATCAAAATACAAGAACCAATCCTACGACAGGATTTTATGATTTTGCAGCACGTTATGCCACACAACTCTCAGATAAAGTTGCTGTAAAATTCAATGTCAATTACCTCAGAGCCGATGACTGGCAGGCCAATGACTTCAGAGATCAGTCATTATTGAACGGATTTGGTATTGGAAATGGAACCAGAGAAAATAACCCTGGGTTCAATGGTGTCAATATTTATGGAGATGAAACCAATGTGAACATGTTCAGTGTGGCACAAAGCTTGGTAGGCGCTGGCGTATTGCCAGAAGCTGCGCTTGGATTAGTTCCACAAACTTTTGTTTCAAGGACAGGGTACAGAGAAAGTGATTTGGCGGACTATGGTACCAAATCCTTGAAATTGAATGCTGCCTTGCACTGGAGAGTTACCGATAAGGTAGAAGCCATCTTCCAAGGAAATTATGGATCAGGAACAACAGTCTATACGGGTGCTGATAGGTATTCCATTACAGGATTCAATATTGGGCAATATAAAGCTGAGTTAAGAGCGGACAACTGGTTTATCAGAGCTTATACCACGCAAGAAAGATCAGGTGATTCTTATGCCATTGGTATAGCTGGACAGGGCATCAATGAAGCATGGAAACCAAGTCCTCAATGGTTTGGTGAATATGTAGGCGCTTTTGTCCAAGCAAGAGGCCAGGGTGCCCCAGAAGATCAGGCACATGGATTGGCCAGGGCTTTTGCAGACCAGGGCAGGTTTATGCCGGGAACCTCACAATTCAATCAGGCATTGGCTGATGTCAGGTCAAGACCTATACCGGGAAATCAGCAAGGTGTTGGTGCGTTGTTTGTTGACAAAACCAACTTGTACCACCTAGAGGGCTCTTATGCATTCAAAGACATTAAATTTGCCGATTTTGTAGTAGGTGCTAACTATAGGGTATTCCAGCTAAATTCTGAAGGAACTCTATTCGCTACAGATGATCAAGGCAATGAATTCAATATCAGAGAATTTGGAGGCTATGCGCAAGGTTCCAAAACCATCGCTGAGAAATTGAAATTAACCGCTTCTGTGCGTTATGATAAAAACGAGAACTTTGACGGACAATGGTCTCCAAGGGTATCAGCTGTTTACACCGCAGGACAACATAACTTCAGGGCTTCTTATCAGACTGGTTTCAGGTTACCTACAACCCAAGATCAGTATATCGATCTGTTGACACCTCAGGCAAGGTTGATTGGTGGTCTACCTTTGTTTAGAGACAGGTACAATTTTGCAAATAACCCTGCATACTCCTTAGCTACTGTAACGCAGTTTGGCACAGCCATTCAGACATTAGCGGCAAATCCTCAGTTCCAACAGCAGGTATTCCAGCAAGTCTTCAGTCAGTTCCCGGAAGGAACCGCTCCTAATGACCCTGCTGTATTGGCTGCTGTAGCCCAAGCAGTTCCGGTAGTGGCAGCACAACAAAATCAAAACCTAAGAACACCCTATCAGTTCACCAGATTCCAGCCTGAAATTGTAAGATCTTATGAAATCGGTTATAAGAGCCTTATTGCCAACAATAAATTGTTGATTGATGGCTACTACTACTATAATAGATTTGAGAATTTCATTGGTGGCGACATCATCATTCAGGACAGGTTCCCTGATTCAGGTATCGCTTCTGATCTAGGATTGAACCTATTGAGTGCCAATTCCAGAAATATCTTCTCATTACCCGTCAACAGACAAGAAGTAATTAAATCCTTTGGCTGGGCTTTAGGGGCTGATTACCAATTACCTAAAAACTACACCATCGGTGGTAACGTTTCCTTCAATAAGTTGGCGAACTTGGATGAGTTGGCTGAAGTAGGTTTCATCCCTTCCTTCAATACACCTGAGTACAGGACTAACCTTACATTCGCTAACAGAAACATCAACAACAAAAACATCGGTTTTGCAATTGCTTGGAGATGGCAAGATGAGTTTGTATGGCAATCTTCTTTCGTTGCTCCAGGAGTGAATGCCCAACAGCTTTCTGTCATGCCGGCATTTAGTACTTTGGATGCGCAGGTAAGCTATAAAGTGAAAAGCATCAAATCCATTGTGAAATTGGGTGGTCAGAACTTGTTCAACAGTTCAGGCTTCCGTCAGGCTTGGGGTAACCCAACCGTGGGAACCATGTACTTTGTTTCCCTTACCTTTGATGAATTCTTGAATTAATTTAGCCAAATTCCATAAAAAAAGCCGATCTTCTAAGGATCGGCTTTTTTATTTAAAGTCTTTGGCATGTAACCTCATCGGTGTCACCCTGCCATAAAAATCAAAGGTCTCTCCCACTGCCCTAGCCCCCATTTTACCTAATAGTTCAACAGTGATGTCCCTGGCATCGATATGGATTTCTTTGGCTCCTGCCTCAAATAGTGCTTTTAAACTGACATGGGCCAAACGCTTGCCCAGCCCCTTTCCCCTTAAACTAGGATCTACCGTATAGCGTCCCCAATGCCAGATATTTCCTTCCCACCAAGCGATGGCCAGAGCCACGAGTTCCCCATTTTGTAGGATACCCCAACTCATCTGGGGATAAACCTTGACAGGAAGATAATCTTTGGGAATCTGTTGCTCTAGGGTAAAAACCTTTTCCATCAGTGCAATTGCCTGGTCCCTGTATGCTGCTGAAAGTTGGATGATATTTAATGTGGTGAATTCTTCCATCCATTGAATTTAAATGATATTTTTAAATGAAGGAACAAAATCGACGAAAAGCACATTATACAATCTAAACCATAACCATAATCAATATGAAAAGAAAAGCAACTGCCGTATGGCAAGGTTCAGGAAAAGAGGGTAAAGGCCATTTGACTACCGAAACCGGCGTACTGGATAAAACCCAATATTCTTTCAGTTCCCGTTTTGAAGATGGGAAAGGCACCAACCCAGAGGAATTGATTGCAGCGGCACATGCGGGCTGCTTTGCCATGAAACTCAGCTTTAACTTGAGCGGTGCAGACTTTCCGCCACAGGAATTGGATGTGCAGTGTGTCATTACTTTTGAAGACGGCACGATAAAGCAATCCAAATTGATTCTCAAAGCAAAAGTAGATGGCATTGGTGGAGAAAAATTCACTGAACTGGTAAATGATGCCAAGGACAACTGCCCAATTTCCAAACTATTGAATACTGAAATTGTAGTGGACGCTACTTTAAATTAAATTAACAGACCACTCCTTTATTGTAAGAAAGGGAGTGGTCATTTTTTTCTCATCAACCAGTCAAAAACAGGTTTGGCTGAAAGACCGTGAACTAATAGGGAGAAAATAATGATCACCAAAAGCAACGCAAAGAGTTCTGCTTGTTGCTCAAAATCAGCTTGATTAAAAGCATACAATACATAATACAAAGATCCAATTCCCCTAATACCAAAAAAAGCAATGACCCACCGTTTTTTCTGGGGCAAGGGTGTCTGAATTAAAGCAAGGTAGCCCGCCAATGGCCGGATAAGCATCACAACCAAAATAGCTGCCGGGATCATATACCACTGAAAGTCATCTATAAATTCATGGCTGAGATATACCCCTACCAACGAAAATAAGACCACAATCAGTATTTTCTCCATTTCTTCGGAAAAATCATGCAAAGTCTCAAGGTATTTCCCCGCTTTTTCCTGATTCCTGAAAACACATGCTGCCACAAAAACTGAGATAAAGCCATAACTGCTGGCTATTTCCGCAAGACCATAAGGGATAAGAGTAAGGCTCAAAGATAAAATACCTATGCTAACAGCCAGTTTTTTTGATTTAGGTTTCGGAAAGAGGGGGATCATCCTGTACAATAACCATCCTGTAGCCCAACCAATAAGCGTTCCTACAACAATTTTATAAAAGAAATCCATCCATAACCAATCCCAGAACCAATTAGATGGGTGGGCACCAAGGAGTGCCATGGCTATGGCCAAATTGGTAAAAGGAAATGCCAGCCCATCATTAAGGCCAGCCTCTGTCGTTAGTGCCAGCCGAGTATGGGAATCGTCTTTTTTATTGGGTGAACTGGTCTGTACATCAGAAGCCAAGACTGGGTCTGTTGGAGCTATTACCGCACCGAGGAGCATGGCTGTCGCCGGAGCAAACCCAAGACCTATCCATCCTAAAAAGAATACCGCAATAATG
>NZ_AMGM01000122.1 GCF_000298295.1 Cecembia lonarensis LW9 | reverse complement strand
AGTTACTTTAGTCGCGTGTTTTTTAATGTAATATTTTGCGATTAAGCAGACTTTGATTGTTTTGTTAAATATTTCATGGTTTCATCAATAAGCGCATGAATATTTGTAATGATATCTAAGTTCTTTTTATCCTCTAGATCTTCAAAACTTTCTACAGACGCACATGCATCTGCGAGTTCTTTGAAATCAAGATTTAGTGCTACACCTTTCATGGCATGGCAGGATTGTTTTACAGCTTTAAGGTCTCCTTCTCTCAAGCATGTGCTTAAATCATCATGAATTTTCTCAATATTTTGAAGGCTGATATCTACTAACTGCTTGAAGAATTCTGGATCTGAATTCTTAAATTCTTCCAATTTAGATATTACTTCTTTTTTAGTTTCTTTTTGAGATTGTCCCAAATATTTATCCATCATTTCCTGGATATCGGCCACAACTACAGGCTTTGATAAATAATCATCCATACCCACTTGAATACATCGGTCATATTCTCCTTTCACAGTACCTGCAGTCAATGCTACGATCGGCACCCTTCTGGTATTATTTTCAATTCTCCTGATTTCGATTGTGGCTTCATAACCACTCATCTCTGGCATCTGAATATCCATAAAAATCATGGAAGGATTTTCTTGCTCAAACAATTCTACAGCCTCTCTGCCATTTTTAGCCTCAAGAATTTTTGCCTTAGGAATAAGGTTCTTGACAATGGTTTTTGCCAATAGCATGTTTACAGGGTTATCATCTACCAGTAAAATTTTGATTTGTTTTTCTGCCTGATTAGATGCTAATGTGACTTTTAACTCTTCTTTTCTTCCAGGCTTACCTTCTATTTGTGTGTGGTCATTGGCGACAGGAAGCGATAATAAAAATGAGAAGGTCGAGCCTTTGCCTAACTCGGTTTCTAATTTAAGCTCACTGTTCATCAATTGAAGTATTTTGTTGCTGATGGTCAGGCCTAGTCCCGTTCCTCCATATTTTCTTGTGGTTGAATTATCCTCTTGGGCAAAAGCTTCGAAGATTATTTTCTCCTTTTCTTTGGAGATGCCTATACCGGTATCCTTAACTGAAAATACTAAGTTGACATTTTTCTGGCTTATACCCTGATTGTCAATTGAAAGCTCAATTTCTCCCTGGTGCGTAAACTTTGCCGCATTACTCAACAGGTTCATTAAAACTTGTTTGAGCCGTGTATTATCTGCCAAAACGAGTGCAGGTATTTCGTCACTTAATGTAAGATTTAGCCTTATTTCTTTTCCCTCTAAGGAAGGCGCAATCATATTTAAAGTTTCGTTTGCCAATTTTTTCAAATCTGTAGGCATGGGACTTAACTCCAGTTTTCCGGCCTCAATTTTCGAAAAGTCAAGTACGTCTGTAATGATCTCCAGGAGTAAATGGCCCGAATGAATAATGGATTGAAGAAACTCTCTTTGGTTATTATCCAGATCTGTTTTCATCAGAAGATCTGAAAAGCCGATTACTCCATTGAGAGGTGTCCTGATTTCATGGCTCATATTGGCCAGGAATTCCGATTTCGCAATACTCGCTTCTCTTGCCTGTTCCATGGAAATACGAAGGTTTTGCTCCATATTTTTCCTCTCGATGGCATTGGAAATACTTTCTGCAAATGAAATCAATAGTGCGGTTTCAGCTTCACTCCACTCCCTTTCTTTTTGGCAATCATCAAATCCCACAAAGCCCCAGAATTTTTTTTCTACAAATATGGGGATCAAAAGGATAGATTTGATACTCTGACTTTCTAAGAGTCCTCTAAGGCCTTCATCTTCAATTTGTGCAACAATATTAAAATAAACCTCATTGTCAAGAAGGAATTTCATGGATTCCCCAAATACGCTAATTGGGAGGTTTTGTAATTCAGGATTATCAATTTCAGGAGGAACACCGAGGGCACTCCATTCAAAACGTTGCGAACTATAGTAGTTTTCCTCCTCATCAATACTGTTCTCAAAAAGATAGGCCCTATCAGCACCAGCGCCATCTCCAAGTATGGTGATGGCTTTTTGTGTTGCTTTTTTGAAGTCAGCATTGGAAAGTAATTCTTTTGTAGCAAAGGCAATTGAGGTGAGCATCTTTTCATTCCTCAATAATGAAGTGTTAATGCTTTGAAGTTTCTGCTCATTGGCCCGAATTCTTTCTTCTGCTTGTTTTTGATTTGTAATATCCCTGAAAAATAAATACTGGGTGTTTTTTATGTTATCCTGGTCGCCATCATTTATTTTCTTTAAAAACGCCAGATAATACCTCCCATCATTTTCCAAAGTAAATTCAACAGCCCTTTTTTGCGGAATGGGGAGAAAAAGTTCAGCCAAGTCAGGCCAATTCGCTTGTATTTGCTGAATATTGTTAAATTTTTGACCTGGATACAAATAGGAAAGTATTTTTTCTCCCATTGTGTTCTTTGCAATGATTTCACCGTTCTCCTCAATAATTAAAATACCATCTGACAGGTTTTCAAATATAGTTTTGAAAGCGATAGGGTTAATTCTAAAAAGCCGGTATCTGAATAAGGCCCAAAATAAAATGATACCGCTAGTGGCTAAGAAGAAAGGTACAGGATCCATTCCGTAAGGATAAAAACCGAATACCATCAAAATGTAAGCCAACCAGGGTATAAATGTACCCAACAGCATGACCAATACTTGTCCTCTGTATATGGAAGGAACTGAAAAAAACATTCTGATCACCAATATATTGGCAATAATTATTAACAAAGAGTTATAGCTAGCATATAGCCAATGCAGAAGGGCAGGTTCTACTGAGACGGCTTGGAAATAATTATTGGACTTGGATGAAATCTCATTGTAAAAAAGCCCATGCCAATCGTTTGTGAGCACAGTGATCAAAAACAAGCTAGAGACAGAGAGTAATACATATACCCAGTTTGTAGTAATGTAGTTAGATCTATCCGAATATTTCAAAACAAATAGCAGAAGAAGGGGGGAAATAAATACGCCCCCTATGAATTCTAATTTGTAAAAGAATTTTATGGTTTGAGTATTTGTACCCAATAGCTCAATCCCATAGAAAAGGGAATAAAACAAACAGGCTAACAACAAATAAGTAAAATATTTTTCACCCTGCACATTACTTTTTTTTGTAGAAAGTAAAGCAAGGGTCAGAAATATACCACTGGTTAAAAATACAGTAAGGGCATAAGGGTTATAAGCAAACTGGAAGTCCATATTTAACAGTTTCAAAAAGCAAATTAATATTTATCTTTCTAAATTAGGGGTAATTAAGCAGTAAAAATATAAGAATTAATTTCTTGAAAAAATTTAATTCTAAAAAACTATATCTGACAGAATATACTGTGAAATATTTTAGCTCTAAAAGTCATTTATTATGAGAAAACACCATTTCATTGCATTATTTATCTTTTTCTTGACTTCAGTTAGCATAAGTTTTGCTCAAGACGTCCAGGAAAAAACCAAACAAGAAGTTCAGGAGGAGAAGAAAAGACTGGCTCAGGAAAAGTCTGACCTCAAAACCCAAGCAAAAGAAGAAAAACAAAGATTGGCCGATGAGAAAGCAGAACAAAAACGTTTGAAAAACTATGAAAAGGCTGTCAATAATTATGAGAAGGCCATGAATAGAAAGCATAAAGCGGAAATAAAACTGGCCAAACAAAATTTAAAACTCGAAAAAGCTATTCAAAAAGGAAAAGCTTCAGAGGCCGATTTGTCAAAAATGGATTTAAATATTAAAAAAACTGAAATAGCAGTTCAGCAAGCCGAAATGGATATGTCCAAATTTCAAAGGGAAATGGAGAGGTATGCCAAGCCTGATGATAAGGATTAAACCAATTGTTGGCTTCTCCAATTTTATTTGACAAATGCTTTCATGTCAAATAGTCTGATTTTTAAGTATTCCCCTTAAAAAGGCAGACAAAATTTCCGTTTTTTTATCTCTTTTTGCTTTGGTGGAGAATTTGTTGGATTGCATTTGACCTTAGTCTTGAGGTCAATATGAATAACGAGCTAACCAATACAATCATGGATTTCAAGCAATTTACCATCAAATCTCAGGAGGCGATTCAGAAAGCCGCTGAGCTCACTATGGCTGAGCAGCAGCAGGCCATCGAGCCAGCACATATGTTAAAGGGGATATTTTCCGAAGACGAAAACGTAACCGAGTTTTTGTTTAAAAAGCTAGGTGTTAATAAGACATTGGTGGTTCAAAAAATTGATGAAACCATCAAAGGTTTTCCTAAGGTAAGTGGTCAACAGCCCTACCTATCAAACTCAGCAAACCAAGCCCTTAACAAAGCTAAAGATTACCTTAAAACTTTTGGTGATGAGTTTGTTGCCATCGAGCATTTGTTATTGGGAGTTTTGGCCGGCTCGGACAAGTCATCCCAAATTTTAAAAGACCAGGGTATAAATGAAAAGACCCTTATCGATGCTATTAAGGAACTTAGAAAAGGAAATAAAGTGACAGATCAAAATGCAGAATCAAAGTACAGGGCTTTGGAAAAGTATTCCAAAAACCTGAATGAACTGGCCAAAAAAGGAAAGATAGATCCGGTTATTGGAAGGGATGAGGAGATCCGTAGGGTGCTACAAATTCTGGCCAGAAGGACCAAAAATAATCCCATCCTATTGGGTGAGCCTGGAGTGGGTAAAACCGCTATTGTGGAAGGATTGGCCCAAAGGATCGTAAGCGGAGATGTGCCTGAGAACCTCAAATCCAAGACTTTGATTTCTTTGGATATGGGTTTGCTCGTAGCAGGTGCCAAATACAAAGGGGAGTTTGAGGAAAGGCTTAAGGCAGTCATCAAAGAAGTAACTGACTCTGAAGGAGAAATTATCCTCTTCATAGATGAAATCCATACCTTGATAGGTGCCGGTGGAGGAGGAGAAGGGGCAATGGATGCTGCTAATTTGCTCAAACCTGCATTGGCCAGGGGGGAACTGCATGCTATTGGGGCTACTACCCTTAAAGAATACCAAAAGTACATTGAGAAGGACAAGGCCTTGGAAAGAAGATTCCAGGCAGTAATGGTCGATGAGCCTGATGCAGCAGATGCCATTTCAATCCTAAGGGGTATCAAAGATAAATATGAATTGCACCATGGGGTAAGAATCAAAGATGATGCTGTTATTGCTGCGGTGGAGCTTTCGCAAAGATATATTTCAGACCGCTTTTTGCCGGATAAGGCCATTGACCTAATGGATGAGGCTGCGGCCAAGTTGAGGATGGAGATTGATTCCCTACCTCAGGAACTCGATGAACTCAATAGAAGGATTATGCAGCTGGAAATTGAGCGTGAGGCCATCAGAAGGGAAAATAACAAGGACAAGGAGGCGGTCCTTAGCAAAGAAATTGCTGAGTTGTCTGAGAAAAGGCAGTCTGTCAAAGCCAAGTGGGAATCTGAAAAATCAGTAATTACAGGTATCCGTACTGAAAAAGAGAATATTGATAAATGTAAACTGGAAGCGGAACAGGCCGAGCGTGCGGGTGACTTTGGTAAAGTTGCTGAAATACGTTATGGGAAAATAGTGGAGGCAGAAAAAAAGCTGGAGGCTTATAAGCAACAGCTAAGTGACATGCAACAAGGCTCTCCACTTCTCAAAGAGGAAGTGGATAATGAAGATATTGCTGCTGTGGTGTCCAAGTGGACGGGTATCCCTCTTTCTAAAATGATCCAAAGTGAACGTGAAAAACTCCTTCATCTGGAAGATGAGCTGGGTAAAAGGGTAGCAGGTCAAAGAGAGGCAATCGCAGCTTTATCTGATGCGGTGAGAAGAAGTAGGGCAGGATTGCAAGATCCTAAGCGACCTATAGGTTCCTTCATATTTATGGGTACTACCGGAGTTGGTAAGACAGAATTGGCAAAGGCCTTGGCTGAGTACCTCTTTAATGATGAGAATGCCATGGTAAGGATTGACATGTCCGAATATCAAGAAAGACACGCAGTATCCAGGTTAGTAGGAGCGCCTCCAGGCTATGTAGGTTATGATGAAGGGGGGCAGTTGACGGAGTCTGTTAGAAGAAAACCATATTCTGTAGTCTTGCTGGATGAAATTGAAAAAGCCCATCCGGATGTCTTCAATATCCTACTTCAAGTTTTGGATGATGGTAGATTGACGGATAATAAAGGAAGGATGGCCAATTTCAAGAATACCATTATCATTCTAACCACCAATATTGGATCACATTTGATCCAAGAGAGATTTGCTGCCATGGAAGCGTGGAACAAAGAGGAGGTGATAGAAAAGACCAAAACAGAAGTTTATGAATTGCTCAAAAAATCAGTTAGACCTGAATTTTTGAATAGGATTGATGAGACCATTATGTTTGAACCATTGAACAAAGAAGTCACCAGAAAGATCGTTGACATCCAATGGAGGGAAATCCAAAAACGCCTTGCAGATGCAAATATAGAAATTGATGCTACGCAAGAGGTTTTGGATTATCTGGGTGAAGTTGGTTTTGATCCTCAATTTGGCGCCCGACCGCTTAAGCGCACCATGCAGCGTTTGGTTTTGAATGAGTTGTCCAAACAGATTTTGGCGGGTTATATCAAAAATGACTCTGCAGTTTTGGTGGATCTTGACGCAGAAAAACAAGTGTATTTTAAAAATGTGGAGCCTGTAGAAGTTTAATGTTTAAAAACTTGTTATTGATAACCTGATGGGCTTACATTGCCCGTCAGGTTTTTTTTTCTTTCATAGATCAGAAAACCATTGTTTGTTACTCGTGTTTAATTATGAAAAAACTTACCATGAATGCTGATTTATGTTGATTAAAAAAGAATATTCATATGATACATCCTTTCAGGCTATTAAACATGAGCTTCATCGAGGAGTTTTAGATAAAAAACACCCTTTCAGATTTGTAGTGCTTTCCACAATCGGAGTTCATGGTCCAGATTCAAGATATACGGTATTAAGGGCTGTGGATGAAGGCTTGCATTTTTTTATTTATACAGATTCGCGCTCCGAGAAAGTAAAGGAACTTCAAGCTCAACCTTTTGCAGCTTTATTGTTTTATCACCCCAAAAAAAGATTTCAGGTGAGAATTCAGGTTAAATCCCTGATTCATCATCAAAATGATATAGCTCAGCAGCATTGGAAAAAGGTACAAGGAGAGGGGCGAAAGGCCTATAATTCCATTTTATCACCCGGGACTTCTATTGAGATACCTGACGAAGCATTTGCATGGAATGAAAACCTGGAAGACTTTTTCTTTTTTACTGTCTTGGAGCTAATTCCTTCATCTATTGAGTTGTTACAATTAAATGCTTTGGAGCACTTGAGAATAAAGTTTACCGCTGTAAATGATCAATGGTCTGGACAATGGCTCGCGCCATAAGGATTTTCTTTTTTAGGACAATTAATGTCAATTAATTTTTTACCGTCTCCAAATTCCTTAAATTCATATTGTTGTTTAGAGGGAGGTTTTTCGAAAGGTCAATTTCTAAATTTTTAGTGCCTACGGTCTTTCCTGTTTGCAAATATTGAAACTAAATTTATTATGATATGTGGACTTACGCAAATCAATCAAAACTATGAATAAAATTATTTTCGTTACCGGAATTCCCGGGGCTGGGAAGAGTACTTTTCTGCGGAGGAAATATTTTGACAGGGGTCAATACTTTGTGATGGATATGGCGGAAGAAAGTCTTCGGAAATTTGGGAGTTTATCGCCTTTGAAGGACGAAGATTATGGAGAACAGAGACTTTCAATTATCAATGGATTTGGGGACAAAGGCCTTTTTGCGCTGTTTGATGGAAAAGATTTGGTGATAGAACACAATGTAGTGGGTGAGGACTGGGATGAATTCTTTGACCTGCTTCAAAAGGCCAAGCGACTCGGTTTTTATACGGAGTGGATACACTTACATGTGGAAGATGAGACCGCCAAACAAAGAATTCAAATGGCAGGGGACGGTTACTATGTATCCGAATCTTTAATGTATGATGTTTTGATGGTCCTTGAGGGAATTTTAGAAGATTACGAATTGAATGTTCAATTGGAAGAAATTGCTTCTATTAAGGGACCAAGAGGAATCATTCAACTATTTGAGAAGCAATCCGAATCGGTTCCTGTTTTCTTTTTTACCGAAGAACATTCCCATTATTCAGGCTTTAAATCTGCCGAGATTTTTCAGGAAGAAGATGCGGTCAAACCCATGGTTTTGTTCAATAACTTAAAAGAAGCCTTAGAGGCAATTTTTGACCAATATGAGTTGAAAAAGGTGTCTATTCTTACTGTTAAGGATCGTTTTAAAGCTATCGTGGAAGAGACTTTTAATGGAAAAATGGATGTGCCTTATTGGGAGGAGTTTTTGAATTAGAATACAAAAGGCCTGCAATTTTTGCAAGCCTTCAAGTGGAGGATAACGGATTCGAACCGATGACCTCTACACTGCCAGTGTAGCGCTCTAGCCAACTGAGCTAATCCCCCATTTATTTTTTTAGATTCGAACCGATTGACCTTCCCGACAGCTGTCGGGACGCTCTAGCCATCCCGATAGCTATCGGGATAATCCCCCTTTGGGTCTGCAAATATAGAAAGGGTTTTTATTTGCACAAAGGAAATTTATCAATCTGCAGAATAATTTACCCGGGTCAGAATACTTCTTCCCAAAGTTATCTCGTCTGTAAATTCCAATTCCCCTCCGATGGGTATACCCCTTGCTATGGTACTTACCTTAATGCCAAACTCTTTTAATCTTCTTGTAATAAAGAATGAGGTGGTGTCTCCTTCCATTGTAGCAGGTAAAGCTAAGATTACCTCTTCAACTTTATCCTGAGTGTTTTTTGCAGAAATTCGGTCAATGAGCGCCTCTATTTTCAGATCGTCTGGACCAACACCTTGAATAGGTGAGATTACCCCACCCAGGACATGGTATAAACCATTGTACTGAGAGGTGTTTTCTATGGCGAGAACGTCGGGAATGTCTTCTACTACACAGATGATGGTCTTGTCCCGTCTAGGACTACTGCAGACAGAACAGACTTCTTGGTCAGAGATATTAAAGCAGGTATTACAATACTTGACCTCTTTTCTCAAGGCCAATAAAGCGGATGATAACTCTTCGGTAAAAGACTCTTTCTGTTTGAGTAAGTGTAAGGCAAGCCGTAATGCAGTTTTTTTTCCAATTCCTGGGAGTTTACTGATTTCATTGACAGCATTTTCAATAAGTTTTGAAGGGAAATTCACTGAAGTTGAATTTAAATCACAGCTGCTTGGATACCGGCATCAAGAATGGCTTGACACATGGGCTTTAATTTTTCTCTGCTGCCCTTTTTGACGGTGCATTTACCTTTGTAATGTATAATCAATGTACATTGCTCAGCTTGTTCAGGTGTATGCTGACACACTTTGATCAATATTTTGGTGACATGGTCGAAAGTATTGACGTCATCGTTAAATACTACCAATTCACACTCATCGGTATCTATCAACTCTTCCACTAATACTTCTTCCTCTTCTAGCATGGGATAAGCTCGTGTATGGTAATTCATTTTGCAAATTTAATAATTATAGACAATTTAGCGCAATTATATTTTGGCTTACTATGGATTCAAAGTTAGTTCTTAC
>NZ_AMGM01000121.1 GCF_000298295.1 Cecembia lonarensis LW9 | reverse complement strand
TGCCGCTTTTTTTATTCGGATTTTAATCTTTCAAGGATTTCGTTGAAGGTTTTACTGGGCCTCATGGCATCTGCAGTCTTTACGGATGAAGGTTTGTAGTAGCCTCCGATATCCACCTTCACGCCTTGTACACCATTCAAATCAGACACAATCAGAGACTCATTTTCTCCTAGCGCTTTTGCAATTGGAGAAAAGGCCTTTTTCAATTCTGCATCTTTATCCTGGAGGACAAGGGCTTCTGCCCAGTATAAAGCCAAATAAAAATGGCTTCCTCTATTATCCAGTTCCATTACTTTTCTGGAAGGAGACTTATTCTCATGAAGAAATTTACCCGTGGCTTTGTCTAATGTCTCAGCCAAAACTTTAGCCTTTTCATTGGAGAAAACTTCACCTAAATGTTCCAGAGACACAGCCAGTGCCAAAAACTCTCCTAAAGAATCCCATCTCAAATGGTTTTCTTCAACAAACTGCTCAACATGCTTTGGCGCTGAGCCACCCGCTCCGGTTTCAAACAATCCGCCCCCATTCATCAAAGGTACAACGGAAAGCATTTTAGCACTGGTGCCCAATTCCAAAATAGGAAACAAATCGGTGAGGTAATCCCTCAGAACATTTCCCGTAACAGAAATTGTATCCTTTCCTTCTTTTATCCTTTGCAGAGAAAACTTGGTGGCCTCAACAGGGGACATGATATGCAATTGAAGTCCAGCGGTATTATGGTCTGGAAGATATTGCTCTACTTTTTTAATCAGCTCTGCATCATGGGCTCTATTATTATCCAGCCAGAAAACCGCAGGGTCACCAGTAGCTTTTGCCCTGTTAACAGCAAGTTTCACCCAGTCTTGAATGGGGGCATCTTTTGTCTGGCACATTCTCCAAATATCTCCTTGCTTAACTTCATGGGATAAAAGGACTGTACCATCTTCCCGCACAACCTGAACCACGCCATCCTTTTTCATTTCAAAGGTTTTATCATGTGACCCATACTCTTCTGCCTTTTGGGCCATCAAACCCACGTTAGGCACAGAACCCATAGTAGCTGGATCGAAAGCACCGTTTTTCTTACAAAAATCTATGGTTTCCTGATATACCCCAGCATAGGACCTATCTGGAATCACAGCTTTGGTATCCTGTTGCTTGCCTTCTTTATTCCACATTTGCCCTGAAGTTCTGATCATGGCTGGCATGGAGGCATCTATAATCACGTCACTGGGAACATGAAGGTTGGTAATCCCTTTGTCGGAATTGACCATAGCCAAATCAGGGCCATCTTCCAGACTGGAGGCAATATCCTTTCTTATTTCTTCTTTTTTCTCCGCAGGTAAGGATTCGATTTTTGAGAGCAAGTCACCCAATCCATTGTTTACATCCACCCCTAGACTTTTCAAAGTCTTCTCATGTTTCTCAAAAACAGGAGCGAAAAACACCTTTACGGCATGTCCGAAAATAATGGGGTCAGAGACCTTCATCATTGTTGCCTTCATGTGAAGAGAAAATAATATCCCTGATTTCTTGGCATCTTTTATTTGCTCCAAAAGAAATTTTTTAAGCGCGGCTACAGACATGACAGCGGCGTCTATTACCTCCCCTTGCAATAATGGAAAATGTTTTTTTAAAATAACCACCTCACCATCTTTTGCAATGTGCTGAATCTGAACCTTCCCTGCTTGATCCAAGGTGATTGATTTCTCACTGCCATAGAAGTCTCCTTCGGTCATACTGGCAACATGGGATTTAGAATCTGCAGACCATTTACCCATGCTATGAGGATTTTTTCTTGCGTATTCTTTTACTGCTTTCGGCGCCCTTCTATCAGAGTTCCCTTCCCGCAATACCGGATTTACTGCACTTCCCTTAACTTTATCGTATTTTTCTTTAATGGCTTTTTGCTCATCACTGGTCGGGTCGTCTGGATAATCCGGCAATGCATATCCTTGCGCTTGCAACTCCTTAATGGCAGCCTTCAATTGAGGAATAGATGCTGATATATTAGGCAACTTAACGATATTAGCTTCAGGGGATTTTGCTATTTCACCCAGCTCTGCCAAGTCATCATTAATTCTTTGTCCCGGTTCCAAATATTCCGGAAACTGTGAAATAATTCTACCTGCGAGTGAAATATCTCTTGTTTCAACCTGAATGCCTGCACTGTCTGTAAAGGCTTTTACTATAGGAAGAAAAGAATAAGTAGCCAAGGCCGGTGCCTCATCAGTAAGGGTATAAAGAATCTTTGCGG
The DNA here is from genome assembly GCF_000298295.1 of Cecembia lonarensis LW9. Classification (GTDB taxonomy): domain Bacteria; phylum Bacteroidota; class Bacteroidia; order Cytophagales; family Cyclobacteriaceae; genus Cecembia; species Cecembia lonarensis. Next base: position 7,528 of record NZ_AMGM01000121.1, on the reverse strand, counting down.
TTTTGGTGGTCATTTTAAAATTTAAGATTTATTAATAATTATTGTAAATACTTTAAGGTTTTTCACAGTACCTAACAGTCATTTGGGTCCATAATTTAGAACAAAATCAAAATTGCGAGCAAAATTAGGAATTTTATATCAGTTTCAAAGTTGCATGCCAACCTTTGGAAGTGGCACAAAATAAATTATGAATTTTCTATTCCGTGAGAACCCTTCAAGTCAAAATGATCTGCATCACGCCAAGCGGGAAACTTCTCACGGTATAGTTTTAATTCCTCGTATTTTAATGAAACATATAATATTGTCTCTTCATTTTCGGCATAAGCCATTCTTTCACCTTTGAAATTATATGCTGCAGAGTGCCCTGAATATGGGATGCCATTCCCGTCCTGACCTACTCTATTGACTCCTACTGCGTAACTGAGATTTTCAACTGCACGCGCCTGAAGTAAAATGTCCCAAGCTTGAATTCTAGGATGCGGCCAGCTTGCCACATAAAACAACATATCATACTCCAATTCATCATTGATTACCCTGTTCCTGCTCCATACGGGGAAGCGTAGATCATAACAGATCTGAGGGAAAATCCGCCAGCCTTTCCATTCAAAAACTACCCTTTCAGTACCCATTGAATAATGATGGTCTTCCTGAGCCATTCTGAATAAATGTCTTTTGTCGTATTTGCTAAATTTACCGGAAGGCTCCACCCATAGTAGTCTATTGTAAAAATGCCCCCCTTCCTTTATAACTATGCTTCCTGTCAGTACTGCGCCCGTCTGAGCAGAAAGTTGTCTCAACCACCTACTTGTGAAAAAATTCATAGGCTCAGCCACCTCTTCTGCATCCATGGTGAAACCCGTTGAGAACATTTCCGGCAAAACGATAAGATCAACTTTTTCCTGCAGATTCATGATGATTTCCTCCAGCATGGCCAAATTAGCGATCTGATCTTTCCAAAATAAATCTGTTTGTACGAGAGCTAGTTTTAAATCTGGTTTTTCTTGTACTGTCATTTGTAAATCAGAAAAAAACCAACAAGAGGACTTGTTGGTTAATTAGTTATTTTAAAGGGTAGATCATTCTATAATCTGTAGACACTTTCCCCTTACTGACATCAATCAATTTACTTTGAACCAATCTTTTTTTGAGTCCTTTTAAATAATCCACAAAAAGGATTCCTTCAAGATGGTCATACTCATGTTGTATTACCCTGGCCGTCATTCCAGTAAACTCCTCCTCTTTTAGATTCCAGTTCTCATCAAAATATTCAATAGTCAGCTTTTCAGGCCTTATGATTTCTGCCCTGACATCGGGTATACTTAGGCAGCCCTCTTCGAAACCAAAATGATCTCCATATTCATCTAAAATAATGGGATTAATGAAAGCTCTTCTTATGCCTTTTTCCTCATCTTGTTCATCCAGCATCAGTGTACTGTCTATTACAAAAAGACGGATTCCTTTGTTGATCTGTGGAGCGGCCAGTCCAACCCCGCTGGCATGGTCCATTGTACTAAACATATCTTCTATGAGGTTTTGGACTTCCTCACCCTCATGGATTTCTTCAGCTTCTTTTTTTAATATAGGGTTGCCGTAGGCAACTATGGGATATATCATAATTGTTCTAAATAGGATTGTAGGATAATGGCTGCACTCACTTTATCAAGATTTCCAGCTTTCTCTTTTCGGTCTTTCTTTTTGCTTCCCATCTCAATCATGCTCTGCATGGCCATTTTAGATGTAAACCGCTCATCTATGAGAACCAATTTTTTCTCTGGGAAAATTTTGGATAACCTATCTTTCAGACTAATGACCCTCGGCGTCATTTCATTAGGCTTTCCATCTAGGTTTTTGGGATGCCCTAGGACGATGGTATCCACGTCTTCTTTTTGGAAATATTCCTTTAGAAAATCAATAAGTTTGGATGTGTCTACGGTTTCAAGTGGATTGGCCACCAATTGCAACGTATCAGTAACTGCAATGCCAGTCCTTTTGGTTCCCAGATCAATTGCTAAAATTCTACCCATCAATTGTTCTGAATCTTTTTTCTGATTTTTCTTAAAACCTCTTTTTCAAGTTCTACTGCTTTTGGAAAAAGTAATTCATCTTCAATCTGGGCATGGATGATTAATTCTTTTTCAAAATTTTGCAACTCATTATAAAGAACCCTCATAGACACAGGCGCATCACCTGGTAAAAAATAGTTCTTAGTAAGTTTGCGGATTCCCTCCATTTCATCATCATGCGCCTCATGGGCTTCAGACATGGAAGCAATGGGACTTTTCTCCAAAATTTTTAATGACTCCTTAAGCTCAAATTCATCGTCCTCTATTTCATGAAGCAGTTTGATACGGTTAAAAAGTCTATTTTCTTCTTCATGAATATGGTGGATAAAATCTTCGACAAATAAGGGGAACATAATGCGTAAATCACATAAAACATTTTTGTAAGGCTGCTCATTGATTTCTATTCCTGCAACCATATTTGACAAAAAGGGAAGTTCCTGCCTAACAAAATAGTAATGTTTTCTTTTGAGGTACGCTACCAATACTTCAATCGGGTGAAGATAAAGTTCTTCCCTGTCCGGCTCTTTATGTTGGGCCCAGGTTTCCAATTCATCGACCAATTGCTGAGGGTTTATTCTAAACTTATCACAGACTTCTTTCAGTGAATTTAGTTCATATTGAAAAAAGCTAATTCCAAAATAATGCAGCACGGCAGCAAAGACATAATTCTCTGAAACGATATCTTTGATCTGATTTTTTTCTATATTTTTGGAATTGATCATCAGTACAAAATTAACTTATTTTAAAGAAATAAAGGCAAAACTTCCACCAAAATCGAATTTATTTCGTTTATAAAAACGAAATACCATAAAATACTGTTTAAACTTAAATTGAATCGTAATAAAGTAATTTCATTTAACAGCAAGATCACGTGAGCGAAGTAAAAAACAGCAAACAGCAAATAAGGCTTCCCTTAATCCTTGCCTTAGCCATATCTGCAGGTATTTGGATAGGAGCCACATTTGCTGAACCAAAAAGTGAGAGAAACGATCTAAAAGCAGCGATCTATAAACTTCAGGAAATAATCACTTATATCAATAGAGATTATGTGGACAGTGTAAATACCAATGAATTGGTAGAATATGGCATTCAAAGAATGTTAGAAAAACTGGATCCACATTCCTCCTATATCCCTGCAAAAGATGCTACTTTGGCCAAGTCCCAATTAGACGGGGAGTTTGATGGCATAGGTGTAGAGTTTGGCATTGTCAGGGACACCATATATGTGGTTGCGCCATTGACTGGGGGTCCATCTGAGAAATTGGGGATCCAATCGGGAGATCAGATCATCAAAGTTGATGGTAAAACGGTGGCAGGAACAGGCATCACCAACCGAGATGTCTTTGATTTGCTCAGGGGACCAAGAGGATCAAAAGTAAATGTAGAAATCAAAAGGAAAAGCCAAAAAGACCTTATTCCTTATGAAATCACCAGAGATAAAATCCCTCAATATTCCATCAATGCTTCTTACATGGTCAATGACGAAGTGGGATATATTAAAGTTACCCGTTTTGCAGCCACTACCCACGAGGAGTTCAAAAGAGCAGTAAAAGACCTGAAAGAACAGGGGATGAGAAAACTTATTCTAGACCTTCAAAGCAACCCAGGGGGATACATGGGTGCAGCCATTAATATAGCAGATGAAATCTTAAATGACAATGCCCTTATCGTTTCACAAAGAGGAAAACTAAACCGTTATAACCAAAAGGCATACGCCATAAAACCTGGGCTTTTTGAAGATGGCTCTGTGATCGTCCTGATCAATGAGGGAAGTGCTTCTGCATCTGAAATTGTAGCTGGAGCCCTTCAGGACAATGACAGGGGATTGATTGTAGGAAGAAGGTCGTTTGGAAAAGGTTTGGTACAAATGCCAATAGACCTATCAGATGGGGCTGAACTTAGGCTGACCATTGCCAGATACTACACCCCTTCTGGAAGGTCCATTCAAAAGCCCTACGGTGAAGATATGGATTACTCCTCTGACTGGACCAATAGGCTTGAACACGGCGAGTTCTTCAGTGCTGACAGCATAAAATTCAACGATAGCCTGAGGTATGAAACCGTATCCGGTAGAGCTGTTTATGGAGGCGGGGGAATCATGCCTGATTTCTTTGTTCCATTGGACACCACCATGAGCAGCGCTTATGTCAACAGATTGTTCAATTCGGATTCTGCCAGGGAATTTATCCTTGATTATTTGGATAAAAACAAAAAGAAATTTGAAAATATGAGTTTCGAGTCCTACTACAAAGACTTTGAGGTGACAGAAGAAATGCTACAAGGCCTGATCAAAGTTGGCGAAAGCAATAAGGTGAAATTCGATGAAAAGGATTTCAAAAAGTCGAAGGACTACCTCAAAATCCTACTTAAAGCCCATATGGGAAGAAATATTTTTGATGACAATGCATTCTACAAGGTGATCAATGACATCAATGAGATATATCTTCAGGCTTTGAATTTATTCGAAGAAGCAGAAAGATTGGCGCTAAACTCCCGAAAGGAGGCCAACTGAGAAAAAAAAGAGGCTTTTTTGATTTTAAACAGCCTCTTTTTTTATCCTCTTATCTTAAGGTTCGGATTTTTCAGGATTTTTTTTACTTTCCTCTTTAACCCTGATAACCATGAAAAAAAGAATTATTGTATATCTATTAACCTTAGGCCTGATTATGACGAGTCAGCTATCTATTGCCCAAGCAAAAATCACCCATATAGCCGTGTACGTGGAAGACTTGAAAAGAAGTGCCGATTTCTATTCCAATGTGTTCCAGTTCGAAGAAATTGACGAACCTTTCAAAGACGGGCTTCATGCCTGGTTTGACATTGGCAATAATATTTCCATGCACATTATCCAAGCCCCATGGGAACCTGTTACCATCAACAAAAATAACCACATTTGTTTCAGTGTCCCAGATATGGACAATTTCATAGCCAACCTCAATAAGCTTGGTGTTGAATTTGAAGATTGGCCAGGTAATAAAGGGCAAATCAATATCCGCCCAGATGGCATAAAACAAATTTATGTTCGTGATCCTGATGGCTATTGGATTGAAATCAATGATGAATATTGAGGCCAGGCAAAAGCGCAGAGACACAAGGTTAGGAAGACGCAAAAGAATCTAAAAATATCAGTAGCAAAAAACATTAGTGACAAAAAAAGTCTTGGTGAGATACAGGGAAATCACCAAGACTATTCAACCCAAAATATGCATTAGGGTTTAAAAGCAATTATTTATAAAGATCTGATGGCCATTTGTCATTACCTGAATTGATATCGGTAATCACTTTATCAGGGTCAATCTCAACTGCAACCACTTTCTTATCTGCGCGTAACAAGTGATTCCATTGATTTCCTTTGAACCAAATCTCCACAGGCAACATTTTTCTTTCCTTCTCCCCATCTTCATAGGTAATTTCCAGCAACACCGGCATTGGTAATTCCCCATGATTGCTTAGACTAACCACATAATTAGATCCATAAGGATAAACCCCATTGATTGCTAAATCAATATTGGCATTGCTGTAAAACCAACCTTTCCAAAACCAATCCAAGTTTTCACCCGAAACATTCTCCATATGGTTGAAGAAATCTGTAGGCTGAGGATGCTTGTAAGCCCATGTTTTTATATAAGACCTAAATGCTTTATCAAACCTTTCTGGACCTAGAATATACTCCCTTAACATGATCATACCCAAAGCAGGCTTGTAATAAGCGACCATACCTAGGTTATTGGATTGCGTCCTATCTGGATGGGTAGCTGTTGGCTCCCTGTCCGGATTGGTCAACCAACCGGTATATCTCCTAGTCTGCTTGAGGTTGTTGGTATATTCCCCATCATTGAAGGCCAAATACGAATAGTAATTGATAAAGGTATTGAAACCCTCATCCATCCAGGCATGCCTTCTCTCGTTGGTACCCACGATCATAGGAAACCAGTTGTGACCAAATTCATGGTCTGTCACTCCCCATAGGCTCTGTCCTTTTGCCCTGTATCCACAGAAGTTGAGCCCAGGATACTCCATCCCAGCTACATTGGACGCCACATTAACAGCGACTGGGTAGGGATATTCATACCACATTTCAGAATAATGCTCCACAGATGCCTTGCTGTATTCTGTAGACCTTCCCCAAGCATCCTGACCATCACTTTCTTTTGAATAAGCTGATTGGGCCATCGCTTTCTTCCCGCTCGGAAGATTGATCCTGGCAGCATCCCAAATGAAGGCCTTTGAAGACGCAAATGCCACATCTCTGGAATTATTAATCTTGAAGTGCCATGTCAACATCCCCTCTTGTTTTGGTCGGGTATTGGCATAGTCTGTAATTTCTTCGGGAGAAATGATATAAACCCTTTCATCACTTTCTGAAGCCTCCTTCATTCTACGCTGCTGTTCCCTGGTAAGCACTTGATTTGGATTCATCAATTCGCCAGATCCTACCACAATGTGGTCATAAGGAACGGTCACTTTATACTCAAAATCCCCATAGCCCAAATAAAACTCCCCCGCACCCAAATAAGGGTCTGTATTCCAACCTGTCACATCATCAAAAACAGCCACCTTGGGATACCACTGTGCAATGGAGTAAATCGTCCCATCTTCAACATCCAAACGCCCCATTCTATCCATTCCTCTTTCTGGTATTTTAAATTCAAAATCCATAGAAACAGTAGCCTGACCACCATTGGCAGGAATGGGTTCAGCCGGTGTTACCTGCATTCTGGTATCGCTGATCAGGTATTCGGAAGAAACAGGTTTGTTTTTTCCCACCACCTGTGCTTTTACATTGCTGATGCTGAAACCTCCATCAATGTCGCCGCTGTAACGGTCACCTTGAACAGGTGTCGTTAAAGTTCCCCTTGACTCTGGAGTAAATCTATTTTGCTCTAATAATAGCCAAAGGTAGTCCAGGTTTTCCGGACTATTGTTTTTATAGGTAATCGTTACCGAGCCTTTGATGACATGATTTTCCTCATCCAAGGTTACTTCCATCATGTAATCGGCACCATTCTGCCAATAGGAAGGTCCAGGTTTTCCTGAAGCTGTTCTGTACGCTGTTCCTTGACGGTAGCCAAACTCTGTAAAAGCCGCATCTCTGTGATCGGTAACCGTCATTTGCCCATATACGGTCAGGGAACTTAGCCCCCATAAAACCACAAAGGCGAAAATTTTCAAATTCATTATTCTATACATAATTCTAATTTTTTTCACTTGGGTAAAATTACAGATTGGCTCGGGAAGAAAAAAAATAATTAGGGCTTGCTGAAAAAGTCTCAGGTATGCCAGCTTCAAAGCGGGCGAATGAAGATGTATGCTTATACTTCGAATGAGCCCAATGAAGAAGATGGTATGCCTGAGGCTAGCCTGAAAATTTCGAATTTTGAAATTTTCAAGTGCACGCAAATCAAACTGGATCATTTAATAAGTTTGCACCCGCTTAAAAAGACAAGGCTTAATAAATTGGGTAT
>NZ_AMGM01000120.1 GCF_000298295.1 Cecembia lonarensis LW9 | reverse complement strand
GGTATTTTTTGGGGTTATCCATGAAACTTTTTTTAGATTCTATATGATTTCTTCAGTAAGTTGAATGCCTGTACTTTTTACCTTCCATCTTCTATCCACAGTATCAAAAAATACTTTTTCATCAGGAAATTCAATATACTCTTCTTTACCTGAGTTTTGCGGATAATAAGGGCCTAGGTCCTCGCCTTTGACCATTTTGTCAAATAGCATCAATCCTTTTTCCAACATTTCAGGGACTTCAAATCTCCATGTTCTGAAGACTTCCTCGTAATGCTCCAGGTGGCCATCCTCGTTTCTTTTCATCTTCACTCCTACAGCTACTTTTTTTACTTTTAATGAAGGGGCAATTCTACTTGCCAAAAAGTATTCATAGCCATCTTTTTGGTGGTAAGCTTCCACCGTATAATCTAAGGCCAGCTTGCTATAATATTCATCATAAACAGCATCAAATTTGGTTTCATGAGTCCCCTTTTTAGGTAAATGCCCCATATAGCGAATGCTGGTCAAGAGCAATTGTCTTTGCTCCCGATCATTTAATTTTTTGTTTGGATCGTACTTGTCCTGTGAATTGGCACAAGAAGAAAGTACAAGTAATAAGATTAAAAAAAGGTTGACGTATAGCTTCATGATAATACCTTGCTTTTAATTGAAAGAAAGACCTGACCTATCCGAGGATAGGGTCAAGTCTTTCTATCTGTAAAATTTTAAATTACTTGTTTATGTAATCAATGTTGATTGGATTGAACTCTGCCCAACCATCGGTCCAGTCCTCTGTACCGAATGCTCCGATGAACTCAACAGTTTTGTCAAATTGATCTGCTCTCAAAGCTTCAGAGAATTTGGCATTTGAGAAGTCAGCACCGGTAAACAAGCTGCCATCAGGCAATAAGGAGAAGTCAGGGTTTGATGGGTAGGTAAGCAATGTATACCTAGCGAAGAAGTTTTCTGGCTTCAAACCAAAACCTCTGTAGAAATCCTCCCAAGGTTGATCTGCCGCAGGTAATGCCAAAGTAGTATTTGCAGCACTCCAAATTCTTTCCACGTCTTCAACATTGGCTCCACCGCCAGCAGCGAAGTTTGCACCTGGGTTAATCATGATGTTATTGGCTAATACACCTACACCATTGTCATATTGCTGAGTTACAGAAGCAGTATTGAATCTCAAACCTGTTGGGAAGCCAGTTACAACAGTGTTGAAGATGGATACAGCAGTTCTTCTTCTTAGGTCAATAGAATGGAAGTTGTTACCCGAGATGGATCTTCCAACGCGATCTCTTGGGCCATAAACGGTCACATTAGAGAAAGTCCCTGTAGTATAAGGCTGAACATCATTGTCATTTGGTCCATTGTCACACTCGAAAGCATTGGATTGTGACTGGTCAGCAAAGAAAGGGTTTCTTACTACCAATGCAAACTGTACGTTGCCTGAGTATCCAAAGTCCACATCCAAGTCATCATCCCAAGTAGAATGAGAGATCAAGTATTTGTGGTTAACTGTTCCCCCAAACCACTCAAAACCATCATCACCACCGAATGATACCATCAAATAGTCCATTATGGTTCCTCTACCTACACCACCCATAGTGATGGAGTTGGTTTCGTTGTTCGGCGTCAACTCAATACCGGCATATTCTACTCTCATGTAGGTCATTTCACCAGAGCTATCTTCATCATCTGTTCCACCAAATACCACAGGAGGATCAATACCTTCGATATTTGGATCAATTTGATTGGTCCTTGCTCTTCCAAGGATAACGACACCACCCCAGTCGCCACGGTCTCTTTCACCTGGCTCTTGAGCGGAAGTCATGATGATAGGCTCTTCTTTTGTACCTTTCGCTACCAGTTTTCCGCCTCTATCGATCACCAAAGTAGCCCTGGATCTCTTTTCACCATAAATGATGGTTCCAGGTTCTATAGTCAAGGTCGCACCATTTGGAACAAAAACCTGACCTTTTAGTAAGTATTGCTTGTCTTTGGTAAGGGTCCTTGTAGACAAAGTACCTTCGATCTCCTCAATATTACTTACTTGCTCAAATACCGCTACTACTGCTTTGTCAGCGGTCATGTTGATGGTAATGGGGTTGGTGTTACCAGAAGCATCACCTTCCCATCTGACAAACTGCCAACCTGCAGTAGCAGTCGCAGTTACCTGAACACTGGCATTCTGAGCATGCTGTCCCGTAGCAGGAGAAACAGAACCGCCTTCTGAAGGCAAGGCTACCGTAGATAAGGTATACCTAACTGTAGGCAAAGGATCATCTTCTCCGCAGGAGAATAGAAGTAAGGCCACAGACAGAATAGTAGCCCATTTCATGAGGTTTTTAATTTGGTTCATAAAGTTGTAATTAATTGGTATATAAAGTTTAGTCATTACTTGATGCGATAGTTAACAGAGAATGAGTACAATGAACCTCTTCTCCACAAATACATGGGATCATCGATATCTCTATCTATTCTCCTGTCAAAATTGGAATCCTGGTAGAACCTGAACTGGTAATTGAAAAGATCTTGGATACCGAATTTTAGGGTAGTCCTGTCCTTAAATGTTTTGCTGACCGTCAAGTCTACCACATGTCTTTCCAGTTCATAAATTGAAGGGAAGTTGGTATTTCCAGCGACAAAAATCCTTGGACCTTGAACATTGTAGGCTATACTGGTCTGGAAATTGGAAATGGGATCGATGTAGTAAATGGCCGCATTGACCATATAAGGAGACTGTCCCTGAAGTGCCCTTCTGTTGGCTTCAAAAGCCACATCCTCACCTAAGAATACTTCCGACCACACCAAAGAGGCATTGACGTTGAAGGATAAGTTTCTGATAAAAGGAGCAGAAGTAACTGTACTCAAAGCTTTTCTACCTTCTACCTCTACGCCATACACTGTTGCGTCAACTGCATTACCGTAGCTAAACTGTAGGTTTTCGGTGACGTTCTGTTGAATCAATTCTATTGGATCTTTAAAAAATTTGTAAAATGCTCCAACACTGAAAGTCTCACCCTCATTCGGATAAAATTCATACCTCAAATCAACATTATCTATTCTGGCCATTTGCAGATCAGGGTTCCCGAAAAAGCCAGCAATAAATTCAAAACTGTAATAAAGAAATGGTGCAAATTCTCTGAATTCTGGACGATTAAGGGTTTTGCCATAGCTGGCCCTAAGCAAAGACTGGCTGTTAAAGTTGTAGTCTACATTCAAAGAAGGCAAATAAGCCAATTCAACATTTTCAACATTAATAATTCCGGCATCAGTAGCAGTGTTGAGGTTTTGTACACTGTATTCAGTCCTAAGTCCACCGGAAAGGTTGAAATCTCCCACAGGGTAAACGCCTCCTATATAACCCGCAGCCACAAATGTGGATGCATCATAAGCATCACTTGGCCTGGTTCCTTCCTGTATCAACCAACCATCACCCTGTCTGTAATTTTCAGGAGCAAAAGCCTCATAGATTGGTTTCCTCAACAATTGCTCTCCAATTTCCTGATTGTGGAATCCAGGGAAAAATGTAGTAAGGTACCTGGCTTCAAAGTCTCTCCATTTGTAATCCACTAAATAGCCTGCTCTAAAAATTCTTGGCCTGTCTTTCTCTGCACCGGCAAACTTCTTCTCAAAGTTGACGCCGTTTACAGCTCCTCTTTCATTCATATAACCGTAGTACCTTCCCAAATCTTGTGGGCTGGAACTTGGAGGTGCTATGATAACAAACTCACCTTCGGAAGCATCTGTACTAAAGAAAGTTCTTAACCTACGGAAGTCAGGCTCTTCATGGTACAAGTAATTTCCACCCAACACCCAATTCAGTTTAGTACTCTCATTGTTAAACAAATGGGTGCCTTCCAACTGTCCAGTGTATAGTCTTCTGGCCTCGTACCTGAAAGAATAATCCTGGGCTCCAAAAGGTCGCTGAATGAAATCTCTACCTGTTCTCACCACAGTTTCGTTCAGCCCGGATTGGTTGAAAAGGTTTCGGAATTCAATTTTATTATCCGAATTAAGCCTCAATAACCAGTTGGACATGATGCCCAACTCATTTTCCTTGATGTAAGTATTGTCGAAGTACTCGTCTCTTTTTTCTGTAGGTCTTCCTGGTTCAGGGAAAAAGTATCTGCTCCTTTCTGCCAAGAAGTATTGGTATCCCTGGGAAATGGTTGCACTAGTTACAGTAGACAACCTTTTTCTGCCTAGCATCCAGTTTTTTCCAAATGCGATACCAAAGCTACCATCTGGCATCGCGGAGGTAGTGTCCATTCGAAAATTGTTGTCTAATAGCTGACCTGCCGTAGCACGAATAGGATTGCCTGTACCAGAGTTTAACAATTCATTCGTTGTAGGGAAACCATCAGGTAAACCCCTGCTAGAATCAAAACCCAACCAGTCTGTACTCGATCCTCTGGTCTGACTGTATTTATTGAATGTGGTATTTTGTCTGATCCCTACACCAAAGCCCACATTGATAAAATCTTCATCTGGAGCGTTTTTTGTAAAAACTTTTATCATTCCACCAGCAAAATCACCAGGAACTTCTGGAGAAGCTGACTTATAGATCAGCATTCTGTCCAAGTTTTCACTAGGGATCAAATCAAAAGAAAATGTTCTTTTATCAACTTGCGTAGTTGGCGCTATTGAGTTGTTAATCATCACCACATTGTAGCGGTCATCTACACCTCGCACTCTCACGAACTTATTATCAACTATACTGACTCCTGAAACACGCTTCATTACTTGAGCAGCATTTCCATCTTGGGATAAGCGGATTTGCTCGGAAGAAATACCGCTGACTACCTGTAAAGACTTTCTGATTTCAGAAACAATGGCCATGTTGCTGCCTGTTTCTCTGGTAGCCACTACAACTACTTCGCCCAGGTCCCCAAGGTCTTCTTCTAGGTTGACATTAAGAACAGAGGCTTTTTCAGCAACGACCAATACATCTTCAAAGCGTAAGGTTTTGTAAGAAATAAAAGAAACAATAAGGGTATAAGTGCCAGGTTCTACCCGGGAAATTTCAAAGTCTCCATCCAAACCAGTAGCCACTCCGATAGTTGTTCCTTCAATCCTGACGTTGGCACCAATGATGGTTTCTCCTGTTTTTGAGTCACTGACGACTCCCCGTATACTTCCCGACTGGGCCCAAACCAAATTCACTATAAGTAAAGTGAAGGCGGTTAAGAAGATTTTCAATTTCATAAACATTGATTTTGTACAGCATATTTTCAACTGCACAAAATTCAACACTGAATGTTAATTGAGCGGGTCTGAAAAATTATGATTTCATTAATCTGAGGGATAAAAAATGAAAAGGCCATCACAATATGTTAATATTGGAATGGCCCTAATGGGTAAACGAACTTCTTTCAGATAGAAGAAAGCCGAAATACGCGATTTTTGAATTATTTTAATGTTACGCTTTTGTTAATTGGGATTTTATCCAAAAATATACGGACCAAGTCCCGCGTACTGATATTGTCTGCCTCTGCCTCATAATTGAGGATGATGCGGTGGTTCAGCACATCTTCTGCCACGGCTTTGATATCTTCTGGAAGTACATAATCCCTACCTTCCATATAGGCCATGGCCCTTGATGCTAAATTCAAATTGATACTTGCACGGGGTGAAACACCGAATTGTATGTACTTAGCCTCCTCTTTAAGTCCGTATTTTTCAGGAAAACGGGTGGCAAAAACCAATTCGATGATATAATTTTCCAAAGGCTCCGCAATTTTTACCTCATTGATGGCGGAACGAATCGCAAAAATATCTTCCTTGGAAAGGATAGCATTGACTTCCGAGCTGAACTGCATATTGGCCATGCGGCGCATGACTTCCATTTCATCTTCCTTAGACGGGTAATCAATATGTACTTTCATCATAAACCTGTCTACCTGAGCTTCTGGCAGGGGATAGGTTCCCTCTTGATCTACCGGGTTTTGGGTGGCTAATACGAGGAAAGGTCGATCAAGTTGAAAAGTGGTCTCTCCAATAGTAACCTGCTTTTCCTGCATAGCTTCCAGTAGGGCAGATTGAACTTTAGCGGGAGATCGGTTCACTTCATCTGCCAAGATGATATTGGCAAAGATAGGTCCCTTTTTTACCTCAAAATTGGCCTCTTGTTGATTATAAATCATGGTTCCAATCAGATCTGAAGGCAACAGGTCAGGAGTAAATTGAATCCTTCTAAAACCAAGATGTAAAACCTTAGCCAAGGTATTGACAGTAAGGGTTTTGGCCAATCCTGGTACACCTTCCAATAAAATGTGTCCATTGGTAAATAGGCCAACCAATAAGCGGTTAACCATCCGGTCTTGGCCAACTACTACCTTTTTGACTTCTTGAATTACTTGTTGTATTTTTTCCTGATGCATGGAATCTCCTAATTAAAGTTTAATCTGATCAATTGGTGTTGTCGGCACCTTTTTGTCAGCCGCCTAAATTAGGACAAAATCAGCTTTATGCCAATTTCCCCATTTGCTACTTTATAGGCGGTAAGGTTTTTTAACAAATTAACGTTTTTTCCGGACAGAAGATGATGGTTTCACCGCTTTTGTACCTTGTCTTTTGGTGTTTTGGATTTTTCTCTCGGTCACATTCAACAGTTGATATATTTCTTCTTTTTGCATTTCCCTTACTTCTCCTGCCGAAAAGCCTTCAATTGTAAGGTTTTCTATTGACCACCTGACCAGCCTGAGTGTAGGATAACCCACAGCTGCAGTCATTTTACGGACCTGTCTATTTTTACCCTCTATCAGGGAAAGAGAAATCCATGCATCAGGTACAGTTTTTCTAAACCTGATGGGAGGATTCCGATTTGGTAGAGGTGGAACTTCTTCCAATATCTTCGCAAAAGCCCTTTTTGTACGGTACATTTTCCCATCAACATTGATGCTTACACCCTTTTCTAATTCATTTATTGCATCTTCTTGGGGATTTCCTTCTACTTGTGCCAGGTAAGTTCGCTTATGGCCAAAGGATGGATGAAGCAGGTAATTATTCAGTGCTTTGTCATCCGTGATCAGTAATAAGCCTTCACTGTCTTTGTCCAGCCTACCTACGGGATACACCTCTTTGGGGAAATCTCCAAGCTCCTGCAGGGTATGCTGTTCCCCACTGAACTGGCTTAAAATGCCGTAGGGTTTGTAAATGATAAAATAACGAAAGGACATGAACGGGTTGTTTTCAGTACAAATTTACCTTACCCAATTCACTTTTTCTGCGATCGGCTTTCTTTTTCCTGCAGGCCATCTTTCGGTGGCGGGTTTGGCGACATAAAAAAAGCCCATTAGCATGTCCTCTTCTTCCAACCCAAACCATTCCTTAGCCTCAGGCCAGAAAGTCGGTCCGCCTGTCCCCCAATAGGCTGCCAAACCTTGGGCTGCTGCAGTCAGGTACATGTTTTGTACCGCCATGGCCACCGCGGCAATTTCTTCCATCACCGGAAGATTGGCCCGAAGATCACGCTTCATTTGAACGGCAATGATATGAGAAGCCTTCAGCGGGTTTTCACTGAGTTTTTGGTAAGTGGCTTCCATATAATTCCCGTTTTTTGTAGCCCGTTCTTTATAAAGTCCAGCTTGAAAATCGGCGAATTTTTTCAATCCTTCACCTGTGAAAATGGTAAATCTCCAAGGTTCTGTGAGTTTATGGTTAGGCGCCCAGTTGGCATTTTCTAAAATTTCTTCAATGATGGCATCATCTACAGGGTCATTTTCTTTGAATTGGGCCACAAACATGGATCTACGTCCTCGGATGATTTTGTTGACTTCTTCTATGTTAAAATCTGGTCTTTCCATAATTCAAATGTGACTTTAAGTTCTTGCTCCAAACAATGCTAAATCCTAAAAAATAGTTTCAATTCCTTGATTAGGGTTCCGCTGGGATTAAAACCATAGCGAAAATTACAAGCAATGTTCAGACTTTCAATAGAATAAAAAGGGATCACCGGAAGCAATATAGTTAACAGGGATATCAGGGATTTTTTCTTGTATCCATTCTGCCGCAAATTCCATTCCCGGGGCCTCACTGAGCTCATGCCCAAGGATGGCCAAAGCTGTATTTTTCCCCATTAGCCTTCCATCCCTTACCCTTTCTACTGTTTCCCATTCCCTTGTTTCTCCACATAAGATCAAGTCCGGCTCCAATTCCTGAGTGGCAGCAATAATCATTCTACTGTCAATTGCTCCAAAGGCCAGATAAATGCTTTGACAGGGTTGGTCCAAATCCCCAACCAAGCGCAATTTTGGAATGTCAAAATGTACTTTAATATGATCCATGATAGACTTCAGGGATTGGGCTTCCGGTAAGGTGAGCAGTCTTGGGTTGCTGGCGTTGTAATACGGATACCAGCCCAATTTTTTGAGATTACCCTCTGCTATACCATCAGGCTTTCTCCTGTGCCAGTGATCATGGAAGCGCCAAATGGCTATTTGATGCTCCTCTAACAATTTTCTTTTATATTGGAACACTTCATCCCCCTCCAGCCAATCTGTTTCATCCTGGTGGTTATAGTAAAGTGTCTCATGGGCAACGATCATATTCGCACCGATTTTTTTTGCTTGCTCTATCACCGTTAAGGTGGGGAACATGGTACAGACAATTCCTGTGACCTTTTGGTCCATGCTCCCGGACCTCAATTGGTCTACCGTGCGTTCAAATGGTGCTCCCGGTATATCCTTTATGATAATGTCTATGGCTTCTTTGACAGTCAGCTCCTTCCTTTTTGGGAAGGCCAGCCCCATTTTTGGCAGACTCCACAAAAAGCCAGTTCCTAAAACTGTTGTGCCCAGTTGAATCATAAACTCCCGCCTATTGCCGGAAGATTTTTTTTCTATTTCTTTTTTCATGGGGAAGGGGTTTTCTTTGGTATCATCGCGATTTAAGTTCATTGGATCTCTTATTGCTGAATAAAATCCCTGGAAGGAACCTTTGTCAATTACCAAATTTCATTAAATTCAGGATTCAAATTAAAAAAATAAAATGGCCAATTTTAATATTGATGCAAAACAAAATATGACTTATGATGCCATTGTCATTGGTTCAGGGATCAGTGGAGGCTGGGCGGCAAAGGAATTGTGTGAAAAGGGGCTCAAGACTTTGGTTTTGGAACGGGGCAGATTAGTGGAGCATGTGAAGGATTACCCGACCATGAACCTGGATCCCTGGGATATGGAGTATAGGGGCTCATTGACGCCTGATTTACAGGAGAAGCACTACAAAGGAGGAAGGTCAGGGTTTATTGGGCAGGCCAATGAGCACTTTCATGCCAATGACCTGGAAAACCCTTATACAGAAATCAAACCTTTTATGTGGGTACGTGCCCATCAGATGGGGGGAAGGTCCATTCTTTGGGGAAAGCAGTGCTACCGCTGGTCAGATCTGGATTTTGAAGCCAACGCCAAAGATGGTTATGGTGTGGATTGGCCTATCCGCTATAATGAACTCGACCCTTGGTATACTTATGTGGAGAAATTTGCAGGTATCAGTGGTGAACCTTTGGGCTTACCTCATTTGCCGGACAGTCATTTTCTGCCCCCGATGGAGCTGAATTGTGTGGAAAAGCATGTGAAAAGCCGGATTGAGAAAGATTTTCCGGGCAGGCACCTGATTATCGGAAGGGCTGCCCACCTGACAGTTCCTCTTAATGGCAGGGGCAAGTGTCAATATCGTAACCGTTGTGACCGTGGCTGTCCCTATGGAGCCTATTTTAGTAGTAATGCCGTTACTTTACCTGCAGCCAATGCTACAGGAAACCTAACGATAAGGCCTTTTTCTATTGTGCAGTCCATTATCTATGATGAGAAAAAAGGTAAGGCAACTGGTGTCAGGATCATAGATGCAGATACCCACGAGGTCATGGAGT
>NZ_AMGM01000119.1 GCF_000298295.1 Cecembia lonarensis LW9 | reverse complement strand
TCAATTCCAGGCCATGGCCCATTCCATAAAAGTCCTGGCTGACATTCAGAAACAATAATTAAATCCACCTCTTACTCAATTTCCATATCGCCAGCAGTTCACAAACCATAAAGAACTAACCACCCAAACCCACCAAGCTCCAACCACGACAACCCGACAACCATGACAACTATACCCCATTACAGCACTCTTCATTCTCCATTCCTAATTCTCCATTCCTCACTCTTCATTCTTCACTCTTCATTCATCATTCATCATTCCGTCCACTCATCACTCCTCTAAATCTATTCCCCATCCCTTATAAAATACACTTCTGCGATTTTTCCATCTCTGATTTTATAAATGGCAATGGCCCGCATGGGAGGTTCTTCTTTTCGAATAGTCACTTCTTCCTGATCGATTACCGTATTGCCCATTACCATCCTGTTGACCAATTTACAATGTAGGTCAGGGGTGCGCGAGAACATACGGCCATACAGTCCATACATTTCGTCTCTGCCCTCATAGAGCAATTGATCAGGAAAATTGAAAACTTTTACATCTTCGGCATAGGGTAGGATAAATGCTTCAATATCCCGGGCATTGTAAGCATCCAACTGCTCCTGAGCCAGTTGTTCGGCGATTGTTTCTATATTTTGTTGTGCTTTCAAAGAAGTAAAGGCTAAAAAAGCCATTAAGCATAATAGTAGTTTATACACGTCTTTTGTCCTCCTGCCAGTTTTCTATGGATTGCTTGATTACTTTGGAACGCAAACCTTCTTTAATGGTTCGTTCTATCAGGGCTAATAGCTCGTTATCCCCTGCAAATCTAAGGGCAATGATCTGAGAAAGCCTGAGTTTCCTTTCTTTTTCACGGAAGGAACTACCCGTAAGTTCAAAATACCGCTGCCTCATTTCCAGCCTAATGATACGGTCTTGATTTTTAAGGGCATAAATTCTGGCCAAAAGAGGCAATAACAGCAATATAGTTGCTCCTATTAAATGATACACCTGTTCTGAGGCCTGAACTCCTGATCCAATGGCGGAAATGAGATTGACCAATGTCCAAACAAAATATACTAAAGTCAAAGGAGTAAGGACAAAATGGTGAAACGGATAGTACCTGGAATGGTTCTTATAATTTTGCATGAAAAATAATTTTTGATTGCTAATTACAATGTAATGTAATCCTGCCATCTATCAAAAAGATTATTGATCAGTTCCATAATTTTTTGATTTATCCTTTTCAGGCACAAAAGGGAAGTGTTTTTATCAGTACCCAATAGGTCAAGAATTTTGGATAAAGTACCTATAATCCATACCTTCGTGTTTCAATTAAAACACAATTATGAATCTTAAAAAGCTCGAGGAAGACCTTAACACCATTGTAGAAAAAAGAATTGCCTTAAGTAAAATCTCCTATGCAGATGAGGCTTATGATGATATAGAAGAAGAGATGCATGATTTGGAGGATGATTTTAATGAAGAATACGGAGATGAGCTGGAAGATATTTTGGAGAAAATTTATGCGCAATTGAAGTCAGACAATGAGGTCTTATTGCCTTCTGCCTACCTTGCCAATGAATATAGCAGTATGATGCCGGATGCCAGTGGAAGAGTAACATATGAAGTGGTGGGCAAAGAAGGCGTGCCGGTGGAATCTGAACAATTTGACAAGATGGACGTAAGACTCGTGCTCGTACCCAATCCTGCACGATTTATACTACAGATCAACGGAAAGTCCATGAAAGACCTTTGGGTTGCAAAGTAATGATCTGGTATTAATAACAGAATTCGTTAACAGTTTACTGAGAATTTAAAAATTGGCATTTACAGAGATCATAAAATGACAAAAGGTTTCACGCGGCGGGCGCAGCGAAGTCGCCGCGATCGCCGCGTGAAATAGATATTTGTCATTGGTACCGGAGCTTGCGGAGGTGAAAGGATGATTCGTAACATTGTCATTACCCTTTCAGAACATTTACCCAGGTGTTAAATACTCAAGTTGTCTTGGTTTCTTTTCAATCGAGGCAAGCTTTTATAAAAAACCCAATTTTTCCCTGACCTGCTGTAGAATATCTTTAGCTATAATACGTGCTTTGCCTTCTCCTTCTGCGAGCTTAGCCTCCAATTCATTGGGATTGGACATGTAATAATCAAAAAGCTTTCTTTCTTCGGCATATTTACTCAGTATGAGCGCTAGGAATTCTTTTTTTGCGTGACCATAACCAAAGTTACCGGCCAGATATTTAGACCTGAGTTCAGCTGTCTGTTCAGCACTTCCAATCAAAGAATACAGCTTGAAAACATTACAGGTATCCGGATCCTTGGGTTCTTCCAAAGGGGTAGAGTCTGTCACAATGCTGTTAATGTTTTTTTTCAGGGCTTTTTCAGGCAGGAATATATCGATGTAATTGTTGTAGGACTTACTCATTTTCTGTCCATCGGTTCCTGGAATGATCATTACTTCTTCAGAAATCCTAGCCTCAGGAATGGTAAAAATATCTTCTTCCACTTTATGATTGAAAGAGCTGGCAATGTCTCTTGTGATTTCCAAATGTTGCAATTGGTCTTTGCCTACCGGTACAATATTAGCGGAATAAAGCAAAATGTCTGCAGCCATTAATACTGGATAGGTAAATAGTCCTGCATTGACATCTGCCAGTCTGTCGGATTTATCCTTAAAACTGTGGGCATTAGCCAACATGGGAAAAGGGGTGAAGCAACTCAGGTACCAGGTCAATTCAGCAACTTCCGGAATCATGGATTGCCTGTAAAACACTGTTTTGTTGATATCCAATCCAAAAGCCAACCAGGCTGCTGCTACAGCCAGTGTATTCTCTTTTCGCATGGCCCCATCTTTAATTGTGGTCAAAGAATGCAGGTCAGCAATAAAAATGAAGGATTCATTATTGTCTTTTTTAGTCAACTCAATTGCAGGAGCAATCGCTCCCAGTATGTTACCCAAGTGAGGTCTTCCTGAAGACTGTATTCCTGTAAGTACTCTAGCCATGCCTTTAAAATTTCGCGCAAATTAAGTAAATAAAGGTACAATTCGCTCAAAATTTCACGTTATTTGCCCATATGAAGCTCCACATTTCAATCACCCTTTTGGTCCTTTTGAATGGCCTATTTATTTTAACCCTTGAAGGTCAAACACTTGAGCGAAAAAGTTTGGTTTGGGAACAAAGGAAAATAGACATAGGCCCAGTTTTGGAAGAAAATGGACCGATTGAAACGGTATTTTATGGTCTAAATCCTCACGCTGACAGTGTCTTTATTACAGAAATCATTACCGATTGTGGCTGTACAGCAGTTGATTTTTCCAGAGATACTTTATCTACCGATAAAATTGCTGCCATTCATGTCAAGTTTGATCCGGATCAGAGGGGGGGAGATTTTTCCAAAGCCATTATTATCAAAACAAATTTGGATAATGAGGGGGACACCTTGTTTTTGGAAGGAATCAATATGCCGCTCCCTGATAAGCCGGAGCAAAACTACCCATACCGTAAAGGCCCTGTAGGGTTCAGGCTTCCTGTTATCCATATGGGTAATGTTTTGACCAACGAGCCAAAAACCAAATTCATTGAGCTTTTCAATTTTGGAAAAGACTCTTTGGCTCTGCAGGTTGAACATTTAGAATTACCCGAACATATTTATTTGGTGCTATTGCCTGAGGCTGTTGCTCCTGGACAAAGAGCCCTTCTTCAATTGGCCTATGATGGAGAAAAAAAGGGAGATCTGGGTTTTTTTGAAGAAGAAATATCCTTGACTTTACAGGATGATACCCACCCCATTGCCATCAAATTGACTGCCGTAGTATTTGAATATTTTCAGCCCGTTCCCAAAAGTATGGAAAATATGGTTCCCAGAATTGGCCTATCAGAAATAGATATTGATATGCGGGAAATCAAGGCTGGAAATGTGGTGTCAAGAAGCATATTTTTTGACAACCTAGGCGGTGAGGATTTAATCATCCGAAAAGTCAGCAGCAACTGTACTTGTTTACGGGTTAAAGTATCGGATGACAGCCTTTCACCGGGTCAACGTGGACAGATAACCTTTGAGTTTGATACCAAAGGAAGAAGGGGGATTGACCACAAACACATTACGGTATTCAGTAATGACCCTATCAATCCAGTGAGAACGATTACCATAAAAAGTAACATAAAATAGAACTGAATGGTCGTTTTTTCCGTATAAATGGTATAGTTGTTGATAATAGATCAACAGGTGGAAAGTGAGCAATCACTTTTAAAACACCAGCAATTTATTTTATTTCTCACATTAAAAACTAACTAACATGAGTTCTACAAAGTTTCTTTTAGGTGCCCTTTTGGGTGCAGCTGTAGGTGTTCAAATAGGCATTCTAGTTGCCCCTGACAAGGGAGAAAATACAAGAAAGAAAATCACCAAAAAAGGTGGTGAATATTTTGACGACCTTACTGGAAAAATGAACGGGTTCTTCGATAACCTCACCAAAAAGGTATCAGACGTCAGTACAGAAGTCGATAAATTGGCAAAGAAGGCCAAAGCTGAGGTAGACAAGGTCAGCAAGTAAGGTCAAAACATTAAACCCGAAATATGCATTAGAATTTCTACGCCACAGCGCACAAGTTATTACTCATCCTAATGCATAATCCGGATCAAAGGGAGGCAAAAGCCTCCCTTTTTTTGTTAAAAAATACCCCCTTTAGGGTATTTTTAGAGGGGGAAATTATGCCTATCTTTATATTTATAATTTTCTCATTATCAAACCTCTATTTGAGTGATGCAAACCGAAGTGGTATTACCTACAACATTATTATCCTCCTTTGTATCAGGCTATTTTTCAGTAAATGTCGAAAAAGGGGATGAGGATATCAGCCTAAGACCCTACGAAAGCGGTGTTTCTCTTGGTATACCTTTGGGTAAACCTTTTTATTATTATGCAGGACCTTGTTATGGAGAGTTTGAAGAGGTACCATTCAGTATTTTCGATAAGCCTTTGATGTTTTGGGACAGTAAATCCATCGATTGTTTCAGCGTCAAGGGCAATGCCAAAGTAGTATTCATCATTTTTACAGACCTTGGCCTTCAGTTATTGCTTCATGAAAGAAATCCTGGTTTTAGAGAAATGATTTTTCCTTTCAGTAGGCTAGGTATTCCGGCCTTTGGCTTAATTGTAAAGAGGAAACTCCGGTTTTGCAATGGACAGGCCGCCGGTATCAAGATCATAGAAGAAGAACTACTAAGGTTTTTTCAAAGGTATCAAATCGATGAAAGCCATCAGGCAAAGATTGATTTGGATACCGAATTTCCATTTATTCCATAATTTTATTTTGCAAATCATTGATTAATAAAGTGTTATAATTTTTAAATAAAAAAAACTCGAAATACCCTATAAGTGTTATTCATTTAATGTCTGTAATGGCTTAGATTTGTCATCAGAATTATTTTATCTTTAGTATAATGCAGCAGGATTTTATTTTACCATCAGATGGATTAGTTGAATTCGTAACAGGTTACCTGCTGTTTGAAGGTGATTGTTCAAAACCAGTTGAAATTCAAACTTTCGAAAACAGTTATTCCTTGGGTATTCCCTTGGGAAAACCCTTTGACCTATATCTTGGTGGCAAATCTTTGGAGGATGAAAGTACTTTTGTAGACATCTTTGATAAACCATACTTTTTTATTTCTCATGAACAATTGACCTCCATTTGGATATCGGGAAATATCAGGTTGGTGTTTGTGATTTTCACAGAAAAAGGTTGGAAGGGTGTTATGCAACAAAAAAAGAAAGATTTTAACCAGCATATTTTTCCGTTAAGCAGGATTGGCGTTCCCATGTTTAACCTGATGTTAAAAAGAGAACTTCGCTTTAATGAGGACAATGTGAAAGGTATAGAAATTATTGAAAATGAATTAGAGCAGTTTTTTAAACGTGTCAAATTCAACAAAGAACCTGAGCAAATTGAAAGGCAGGAAGTATTTTCAGCATCTAAAGGAGAGCAAGGTTAAACCCGAAATATGCATTAGAATTCATTGGAACCAATTGGAATAATTTAATCCTTACGTTTACATCTATATTATTTAAGTTCATACACGTATACATTTCGTTGATTTAATTTATCCAAAAATCCCCTGTACAGGGGATTTTTTCATATGCTGTTAAACATTATTTTAGTCAGAAAGATAAAGTATGTATAAATTCTTTATGTTTCTTTTATCTGTCTTGGTCTTATTTGGAAAACAAGGCATAATGGCAAATGATATTTTTCTTAAACCTGCTTATCTCTTGATAGAAGATCAGGAAGATTATCCCCTTGAAGATCACCTTCAATTTTTTGAAGACCAGGAAGGATTAGACCTCTCGGGCATCTTTGAAGCGTATCGGCAGCATAAATTTCAAGCTTTAGGCCATCCATATTTGTTCAATAAAGGCTTCAGCCAATCCATTTGGTGGTTTGCCTTAGCCTTAGAAAATGCTACGGAAACCGAAAATTCAGTGATATTAAGCCCGGCAAGTGCCTCCTTATTGGAAGGCACCCTTTACATTTTAAATGATGAGGGAAAATTAATGGATACCAAACGATCAGGTTATGGCATCCGCAATGAAGATCGGGACATGGATACCCGCTTGATATCTTATCAGATCACCCTTGCTCCAAAAGAAAGAGTGATTCTTTTATTGAAAACCGACTCCAGGGGAAGAAATACCTATATCCCATTTTTCCTGGATAATGTGGACTCCTATTGGATTTTTGAGGTCAATAGGGCTGCCTTTTTTGGGGGACTGAGTACGGTGTTATGTTTCGCAGTCTTATTTGCTTTGTTGTTATTTATTTACCTGAGAGAACGCATCTACCTGATATTCGTGGCTTATGCCCTTTCCTGCCTACTGATGATTCTGGAGGAAGATGGATATGCCTACCATTGGTTGTATGGAGAAGAGGGGCTTCATGCCCTCTCCCAAATTGGAATACCGTTTTTTGGTCTGCTGACCTCTGCCTTTTTCCTCAAGTTTAATTTACATTTTCAAACCCTTGATAACAATAGACTCAGGTTATACCAAATCCCCTGGTTAATATCTTATTTGGCCCTCTTTTGGGCTGCTTTGATGCTTGTGCTGATTTCTTTTAGGATAGATGCCAATTTGCTTCTTAAGGTCAATTTATTGGCCATGTACCTATCCATTTTCTGTGTAGCCTTTGTCTTGTTGATCAATATCAGTCAAATGCACAAAAGGATGGGCCTGTATATCCTTTCGGCCAACCTCTTTTTGGTAATAGGACTTACCTTTTACCTTTTAAACAGTCTCGGTTATACTTCCATCAATCCTTTTTACCCCAATGGACTGGTCATAGGGGCATTGGTCAATGTTTTGGCATTTACAGTCGGCATAGGATACAGAAATTACAAAGACAGAAATGATAAAGAGGCCCTGTTGATTCAGATTTCAGAGAATGAAAAGCAATCCATCAAAGAAAAACTTCAGGTTCAGGAAGCGGAAAGGCAAAGGATAGCCAGAGACTTGCACGATGATCTTGGGGCTTTGTTGGCTATGATAAGGCTCAAGGTGGAAAATGTTGAACATAAGCTTTCAGGGCTCAATGGCCAAGTCATTGAAGGACTTTCCGAATCTGTGATGTTATTGGACAAGGCTGCCAAAGATGTTCGTTTCATTGCCCATGAACTTGCATCAGAAGAGCTGGACCAAAAGCAGTTCAAAACCTTGGTTGAAGATTTATTCCAAATCTTAAAAGCCCAGCATCAAGTCAAGTTTAGCCATCAAGTGGCGGAATTGCCTAAACTGCCCACGCCAATCAAGGGCAACCTTTTTCGCATCATCAAGGAATTGCTCAACAATATTCTCAAACATGCAGAGGCCCAGGAGGCAGAGCTGGAATTATTTTATGATGAGGAGGATGAGGAAATCAAATTGATAGTCTCAGATAACGGAAAAGGCTTTGACTGGAAAAAAGTAAAGGAGGAAAAGAAAGGAATGGGCATCAGTAACCTGGAAAACAGGGTAGCATTTCTTAAAGGAACTTATGAAATCAGTAGTGGACCTCAGGGAACAAGCATTTTGGTCTGCATACCTTATGATGTAAAAACATATGAAAAAGAGTAATACCGTACCGCAGGTAATTATTGTAGACGATCACGAGATTTTTGCCGATGGGCTCAAGCATATACTGGAAAGCAATTTAGGTTTACATTCCTGTTTACACTTCCCCAATGCCACTGCGGCATTGGAGTATTTGAAAAATGGGGGAGGGGCAGACCTGGTTATATTAGACCTTTACATGCCCAAAATGAACGGATTTGAATTTTTGGAGCAGGCAAGGGAAAAGGCTCCAAAACTCAAAGTCCTTGTGGTCAGCATGCAGTATGCCTTTTCGAACATATCATTGTGTCAAAAATTGGGCGCTGTGGGTTTTGTCAGAAAAGACAGTTCGCTCAAAGATATGATTGAGGCGGTGGAGACTACTTTGGCTGGTTTGGCATATTTCCCTGTAAAACAGGGCGAACAGCCTGAAGCACTGATCGAAAATGCCGTAGAAAGGATCTGCAAGTTGTACAAGCTTTCCCGTTCGGAAATTAAAATTCTAGCCCATTTACTTGATCAAAAAAATTACAGGGAGATTGCTGAGGCACTGCACCTCAGTCCGCTGACTGTCCGCACCCACAAAAAGAATATCTATAGAAAATTTGGGGTAAGGAATATTGCCGGAATAGTGGGTTTGTTGAAGGAAGAGTTGGAGAAGAGTTGAATTTTTTGTACATCCGGAGAGATGGCTTAGTTATGGGGTTCCTCCCTTCGCAGATAGATTGTGGTTGTCATGGTTGTCGGCAAGTAAGAGCCAAGGCAAAAGCGATGCCCTGAGTTAGTCGAAGGGGTAAAAAGAACCAAGTGGGTTTGTTAGAACCTGAAGTTAAGGCTTTTTAAGGGGGGCATTGAGAGTTTTCTTGGTTGTCATGGTTCGGACTTGAATAGGGAAGGAGTAGTCCTAGTTGTTGTTGTAATTGTTATAGTTGTTGTAATTGTTCCGCTTCGGACAAATAGTAGGGTTGTCGTGGTTATCATTGTTGTCAGGTTGTCAGGTTGTCATGGTTAACCGGTTAAGCTTTAAACTTTAATCATTTAAACTCTTTTTACCTAGATACAACAAGTTGTAAATATCTAAAGTTGGATTTTTAACCACAGAGGAACATAGGTCCACATAGTTTTCTCGGGATCAACCGCCTGATTTTAAAAACAAAGGTGAGTTGCTGTCCAACTATGTTTTCTTTGATACTTTGTGGCAGATATTTTTAGTACACCATAACTTGTCGCTATTTCGGGAGACAAACATAGGTTCACATAGTTATACCCAGTATCAACCGCTCATTTTTTACTTTTCCCTTGGCTAATTCAACCATTCTTCACTCTTAATTCATCATTCTACATTAATTTCCGGAACCGCTTCTGGGCACAGTGCTAACACTTTTACCCCTTCGACAAGCTTGGTTCGACATGCTCACCACATTGCAGGGCATCGCTTTTGCCGAGGCTCTTAATTTTTCTTGAGTCTTAAGTCTTTTGTCTTAAGTCTAATCTCTCGCTTCTTACCAAACTTTAATCATTTAAACGCTTTTCATCTCGGTACATGTAGTTGCAAAGATCTAAAGCTGAATTTTTAACCACAAATATAGGTTCACATAGTTTTCCCGGATACCAACCGCCTGATTTTAAAAACAAAGGTTCGGTGCTTCATAACTATGTTTTCTATGATACTATGTGGCAAAATTTTTAACCACAGAGGAACATAGGTCCACATAGTTTTTCCGGATATCAACCGACTGATTTTAAAAATAAAGGTGAGTTGCTGCCCAACTATGTTTTCAATAATACTATGTGGCAAAATTTTTAACCACAGAGGAACATAGGTCCACATAGTTTTTCCGGATACCAACCGCCTGA
>NZ_AMGM01000118.1 GCF_000298295.1 Cecembia lonarensis LW9 | reverse complement strand
CCCCCTTTTTTTTAAAGTCATACAAACTTCATTTGATTTTTTCAATCTATTTCAATTCCATAGATGCTTTCAATTCCTCAACATTAAGCACATTGGCAATGCTTGTACGCTCAACCTCTCTGAATTTAGTTAGTTGGGCATCGATCTGCCTGGTAATTTCTACCCTGACTTCTTCTGCCCCATCTGTTGGCCTCCATTCCCCTGTACCAGCGATAACATTCAAGTGGGCCAATTTATTATTCAACCGAATCGGGTAATTCAAAGGATCTTGACCACTTCTGTTTTGGGTCTGATACAGTTCCTTTTCAATATCCGAAATGTTCTTAATGATCGGATCAATGCGTCTTTTTTGTCTTGGGTTATTTTCCACCAAAGCATTGAGCTCATCACGGTATTTCCTGATCAACATGATGGTCTCATGTGTTTCGGTAAGTTTATCTCTGACTTGAAGCAAGAAATCAAATTGTGCCTGTCTGTCCTCTTGAGTAGAAGGGTACCTTGGATCAGGTAAGACTTTAAAGCCTTGCTCCTGAACCTGTCCATCAACCATCAATAACACCGTGTAATCCCCAGGGACTACTTTAGGCCCTCTTAATGGTCCTGACCACATAATCATACCTTCAAACCCTTTAGCATCCGGAATTCTAAGGTTCCAGTTAAATTCATTGGATCCCACTTTATATTTCAGCGTATCACCTGCTATTCCTTTTGAAGAATATTCTCTAATCAGGTTTTTATTGCTATCATAAAATTCGAGCCTGACTTCCTCTTTGGGCTCTTGATTCAGTTGATAGTACACCAAAACACCACCTGGTCTATTGGTTCCGGCAGTTTTAGACTCCCTTCTCACCCCATCCAAAGTATAGGAATCCTGAGGCTGGAAAAGATAAAAAGGCTTGACAGAAACATCTCTTGAAAGCTGATGTAAAACGGTTAGATCATCAATGATCCAAAAGCTACGTCCTTGAGTTGCTGCTATCAGGTTGTTGTCCTTAATAGTCAAGTCTGTTATGGGGACAATTGGCAGATTCAGCTGGAATGGGCTCCATTCAGCTCCATCACTAAAGGATACATACATCCCTGTTTCGGTTCCCGCATATAAAATGCCTTTTTTAGCAGGATCAGCCCTTACCACTCTTGTGAAGTGCTGGGCATCTATTCCATTCACTATTTTTGTCCAGGTTTTACCATAATCTGTGGTTTTAAACAAATAAGGGGCATAATCTCCATTTTTATAAGCTGTAGCAGCAAAATATAATCCCCCTTCTTCAAATGGATGCGCTTCCATACTGTTGATCTGCGTCCATTCAGGCAGTTCAGCAGGAGTTACATTTTCCCAGGTAGCACCATTGTCTTTGGAAACATGGACCAATCCATCATCAGAGCCTGCCCATAATACGCCTTTTTTCAAAGGAGATTCAGCAGCAGCAAAAATGGTGGAATAATATTCCACGGAAGTATTGTCCTTCGTTATCGGACCCCCCGACTGGGCCTAGTTTTTCTCTGGCATTTCGGGTTAAGTCGGGGCTAAAGGTCTCCCAACTCTGTCCGCCATTCGTAGAACGGTGGAAATGGTTGGATGTGGTGTACAGCACCTTGGGATCATGAGGAGAGAAGAAAATGGGAAAATTCCACTGGAAACGGTATTTCATTCCTTCGGCACCATGTCCCATAGGGTTATCAGGGTATACATTTACATTTCTCCTTGCTCCTGTTTTATGGTTGAGGTACTGCAATAGACCGCCATAATTACCGCCATAGACAATATCGTTATCAGTTGGGTCTACGGCCAACCAACCTGATTCCGAACCCGCACTAACCTGCCAATCATCTTCTGTAATGCCGTAGCTATCGTTTCTATGGGCTATTCGCATGGTGGAATTATCCTGCTGCGCACCATAAATTCTATAAGGAAAGTGATCATCTGTCGTTACCCTATAAAATTGAGCTGTTGGTTGGTTCATATAAGTTGACCAGGACGCACCTCCATCAAAAGACACCTGGGCACCTCCATCATCAGCAATGATCATGCGCTGATTGTCACTGGGGTCAATCCATAAATCATGATGATCACCATGCGGTGCAGCAGCGCCTTTGAAGGTTTTTCCCCCATCGGTGGATTTATGGTAATTCACATTCATGACATAGACCGTATTTTCATCCTGCGTATCTGCATAAATACGGGTGTAATACCAGGCCCTTTGTCTCAAATTTCTATCATCATTGGTCTTTTCCCAAGTAGCACCCGCATCATCAGAGCGGAATACACCTCCATCTAAATTCTCCACAATGGCCCAAAGCCTGTTGGAATTCAAAGGAGAAACCGTAATACCCATAATGCCTAGGGTTCCAGCAGGAAGGCCTGGATTTCTGGAAATCTCAATCCAATTTTCCCCACCATCGGTACTTTTAAACATTTTAGATCCAGGACCCCCACTCTCTAAGCTGTAAGGCGTTCTTTTCAACTGCCAAGTACTGGCATACATTACTTCTGGATTATTGGGGTCCAATATTAGATCAACCGCTCCCGACTGCTCATTTACAAAAAGTTTCCGGTCCCATGTTTTTCCTCCATCCGTAGATTTGTATACACCCCTCATCGTTGTAGGTTTGAAAATATCACCCAAAACTGCAGCATAGACAATTTCAGGATTAGTAGGGTGAACTCTAATCCTTGAAATAAAGCGGGTCTCTTCCATACCAAGGTGTTCCCAGGTTTTTCCGGCATCGGTACTCTTCCAAAAGCCATATCCATAAGAAACATTTCCTCTAACGGTTTTCTCTCCACCACCTACATAGATGATGTTGGGGTCGGAGTGCGCTACGGTCACTGCACCAATTGAGCCTCCGAAAAATCCATCAGAAACATTGGCCCAAGTGATTCCACCATCTGTGGTTTTCCAAACTCCTCCTCCAGTAGCTCCAAAATAAAAGGTATTTCGGTCACCGGCAACACCGGATACCGCAGCCGATCTACCACCTCGATGGGGACCCACTAGTCTCCATTGAACGGCATCGTATAACTTTTCATCATACGTTTGGGCTTGTATTTCCTGAAACAAGCCAAGCGTAAATAGAAGAAAAGCTGCACAAAAGACATGTAAAATTCTGTTCATAGCTTTAAGATTGGTTAATTATGAGGGAATTTAAGCTATATCAAGTGATTTCACCTACAAAAAATGATAATTGGTTATATGAGATTATAAAAAAAGTATAAACATTAACCCACCCTTTTCATACTCTTAGCGAACTCTGTCGTATAATTTTCCCAGATGAGGAATCCCCGCTCCATCCATTCAGGTGTCTCTTCGCCCATCAAGTGTTGGTCGAAATACTGCTTCATCCTAATTTGAAAATCTTTTGATTGGCCTCATTACCCAAGTGGCAACCTCCATTTGGATAGGACAAAAAAAAACCCTCTTATCCAGAGGGTTTAAAGTTAATATAGTGATGTTTAAGCTTCGGCAGGCAATACGCTGACGTAAGACTTGCCATCAAATTTTTTCTTAAACTGTACTTTTCCATCAGTCAAAGCGAATAGGGTATGATCTTTTCCAACACCCACGTTATCACCCGGATGATGCTTAGTACCTCTTTGTCTTACAAGTATATTACCTGCAATAACAACCTCTCCACCAAATTTCTTTATCCCTAGACGCTTGGAATGGGATTCTCTACCGTTTTTGGAACTACCGACACCTTTCTTGTGAGCCATAATGTTATACGTTTATGATTCCTTATGAAATCTTATAATGTGATGTTTTCAATCAAAATTTTAGTAAAATCTTGTCTGTGACCGTTTTTCTTCTTGTATCCTTTTCTTCTTTTCTTTTTGAATACGATAACTTTGTCACCTCTTACATGATCAAGAATTTTTCCTGATACCTTGGCGCCAGCTATGATTGGAGCGCCTATTGATACTGCACCGTTGTCATCAGCCAACAATACCTGATCAAATTCCACGGAAGCGCCAGCTTCGCCTTGCAATTTTGGTGCATAGACTTGCTGATCTTTTGTTACTTTGAACTGCTTTCCTGCGATGTTTACAATTGCGTACATAAATATTATTTATTGCTTTAGGAAATTGGAGTGCAAATATAATCATTTAATTCTAAGAAAAAAAAGAATTTATCAAACCTGGCAAATACACAATCACCCGGTTAGCTCAAACAATCATAAGGTAATTTTTTATTGGAAAATAGCCTGAGTCCAACCATAAAAATTTTTCTAAAGGTTTTTAAAACGAAAATTAAATTTTTTAACAAAAGGCAGAAAACCAGGATATTAAAAATTATATTTGGTTAATTAAAAACATAGTGCAAATTTGACTT
The DNA here is from genome assembly GCF_000298295.1 of Cecembia lonarensis LW9. GTDB lineage: Bacteria > Bacteroidota > Bacteroidia > Cytophagales > Cyclobacteriaceae > Cecembia > Cecembia lonarensis. The sequence continues at coordinate 5,674 of NZ_AMGM01000118.1, read as the reverse complement.
CCAGTCAATTTTTTAGTGGTTTTTGCTCTGATCAGAGAATGTGAAAATTCTTAAAAAAAAGTTCATGATTGATTAGAGACTTAATTATTTAAACTATAGATTGATGTTATATATTTTATTATATTGAATATCATTACTTTATAATGTTTTGAATTACGTTCAAAAAACTACACTATTAGGGTATTGGAGGGTTTTATTTTTAAATTTTGTTGGTCATATTTGTTCGAAGGCTGTTTGCATAAACAGCCTTTTTATTCCCAGCATAGTAGAAAAGTAGTAGCCTACTAAAACATTTATTTTAACTATTAAAACCCACAGTGTAATGCAACAGATAGAGCCGATTCTTCAGGATAACAAAAACAGGTTTGTCCTTTTCCCCATCCAGCATGACGATATCTGGCAATTTTACAAAAAGGCCGAAGCAAGTTTTTGGACAGCAGAGGAGATTGATCTGAGCCAAGATCTAAAAGATTGGAAGAATTTAAATGATGGAGAGAGACATTTCATCTCTCATGTACTTGCTTTTTTTGCAGCAAGTGATGGTATTGTGAATGAAAATCTGGCAGAACACTTTGTAGCAGAGGTGCAATACACCGAAGCCAAGTTCTTTTATGGGTTTCAGATAGCAATGGAAAATATCCATTCCGAAACTTATAGCTTATTAATAGATACTTATATTAAAAACCCGGTAGAAAGGGATAAACTTCTGAATGCCATTGAGCATATTGATTGTGTGAAGAAAAAGGCCGAATGGGCTTTGCGTTGGATAGATAATGGTAGCTTTCAGGAGAGGTTGATTGCCTTTGCTGCGGTGGAAGGTATTTTCTTTTCCGGTTCTTTCTGTTCCATTTTCTGGTTGAAGAAAAGAGGACTCATGCCTGGCTTATCCTTTTCTAATGAGTTGATATCAAGAGATGAAGGCTTACACTGCGATTTCGCCTGCCACCTATATACCAAACACGTAAACAATCAGCTACCTAAAGAGACTGTGACCAAAATTATTAAAGATGCGGTAGAAATAGAAAAGGAATTTGTCACTGATGCACTTCCAGTCAAACTTATAGGCATGAATTCAGATTTAATGTGTCAATACATTGAATTTGTGGCAGACAGGTTATTGGTAGAATTAGACTGTGAAAAAGTTTGGAACAGTACAAATCCATTTGATTTCATGGATATGATTTCCCTGCAAGGTAAAACCAACTTCTTTGAAAAGAGGGTAGGTGATTACCAAAAAGCAGGCGTTATGAAATCAAAAGAAGCTATTGACTCACCAAAGTTTTCTGTTGAAGAAGATTTCTAAAATCCACTTACCACCAATCCAAATTATCACCAGACATGTTAGTAATAAAGAGAGACGGACGTAGAGAGTCTGTACGATTTGACAAAATCACGACGAGGATTGAAAACCTCTGTAATGGTTTGGATGGCAGATATATCCATCCAATTGAAGTTGCCAAAAAGGTAATTGATGGTCTTTATGATGGGGTAACTACCACTGAGTTAGACAATCTTGCTGCGGAGGTCTGTGCTTCCTTAACGGTCAAACATCCTGACTACGCCATCTTGGCTGCCAGGATAGCCATTTCCAATTTGCACAAAACCACCAGCCAATCTTTTTCAAATACCATGAAAAGGCTGTATACCCACATCAATCAGAAGACTGGTGACAATGCAGCTTTAATAGCACCGGATGTTTATGGTGTAGTAAAAAAGCATGCTGCCAAACTGGATGAGGTGATCGATTACCAAAGAGATTTTGACTATGACTATTTTGGTTTTAAAACACTTGAAAGAAGTTACCTGATCAAATTAGACGGTAAAGTTGTGGAAAGACCTCAACATATGCTGATGAGAGTGGCTGTAGGCATCCATAAGGAAGATATCGATGCAGCCATCGAAACTTATCACCTGCTTTCCCAGAAGTGGTTTACCCATGCTACCCCTACTTTATTCAATGCTGGTACACCTAAGCCACAACTATCTTCTTGTTTCTTGTTGACCATGAAAGAAGATAGTATTGATGGAATCTATGATACCTTGAAGCAATGTGCCAAGATTTCCCAGTCTGCAGGAGGCATTGGCTTATCCATCCACCATGTAAGGGCAAAAGGCAGCTATATCAGAGGCACTAACGGTGTTTCAAATGGCATAGTACCGATGCTGAGAAACTTTGACATGACTGCACGTTATGTTGACCAAGGTGGAGGTAAAAGAAAAGGAAGTTTTGCCATTTATTTGGAACCCTGGCATGCAGATGTTAAAGATTTTCTGGAACTGAAAAGAAACCATGGTAAAGAGGAAATGCGTGCAAGAGACCTTTTTTATGCCATGTGGATTCCAGACCTGTTCATGAAGCGTGTAGAGCAAAATGATGAATGGTCCCTCTTCTGCCCTAACGAAGCACCTGGTTTGGCTGATTGCCACGGAGAGGAATTCGAAAAGCTGTATGAAAAATATGAAAGAGAAGGAAAGGCAAGAGAGACAATAAAAGCTCAGGAACTTTGGTTTGAGATCCTTGAATCTCAAATTGAAACCGGAACGCCTTACATGCTTTATAAAGATTCAGCCAACAAAAAATCTAATCAGCAAAATCTAGGAACGATAAAATCGTCCAACCTTTGTACTGAAATCATTGAATATACCTCTCCAGATGAGGTGGCTGTTTGTAACTTAGCTTCAATTGCACTTCCAAAGTTTGTGGCGACGGGCAAGGATGGTAAAAAATACTTTGACCACCAGAAACTATATGAAGTTACCAAAGTGGCAACAAGAAATCTTAACAAGGTAATTGATGTAAACTACTATCCTGTCGAAGAAGCCAGAAGATCTAACTTTAGGCATAGACCTATTGGTCTTGGTGTACAGGGTTTGGCAGATGCCTTTATCATGTTGAGAATGCCCTTCGATTCAGATGAAGCCAAAGGCCTGAACGAAGATATCTTTGAGACTATTTACTATGCTTCTATGGAAACTTCCATGGAATTGGCCAAGGTACAGGGAACTTATGAAACGTATGAAGGTTCTCCAGCTTCAAAAGGCATCTTCCAATTTGACATGTGGGGGGTAACGCCAAAATCTGGCCGATGGGCCTGGAATGAATTGAAAGAAAAAGTGAAAAAATTCGGTTTAAGAAACTCTCTGTTAGTTGCCCCAATGCCAACGGCATCTACTTCCCAGATTTTGGGCAACAATGAGTGCTTTGAGCCTTACACTTCCAATATTTACACCAGAAGAACACTATCAGGTGAATTCATTGTGGTGAATAAGCATTTGATGAGAGACTTGATCAACTTGGGCTTATGGAACGATACCACGAAAAACAGGTTGATCGCTGCCAATGGATCCGTACAAAATATCCCTGGAATTCCTCAGAACATTAAGGATATATATAAAACGGTATGGGAAATCTCTCAAAGAATCATCATTGATATGGCTACCGAAAGAGGCGCTTATATCTGTCAGTCCCAAAGCATGAACGTGTTTATGCAAGATCCTAACTTTGGTAAACTGACTTCTATGCATTTCTATGCTTGGAAAAAAGGCTTGAAAACTGGCATGTACTACCTCAGATCACAAGCTGCTGCCAGTGCAATCCAGTTTACAGTAGATAAATCAGCCCTAGAGACAGATAAAACAGCTTCTGCTGTAGATCCTTCCAGAAACCAAAAACAAGATGCTATCGCTTGCTCATTGGATGACCCTGAAGGCTGCGAAATGTGCGGAAGCTAATAAAGAATATTTTAGAGTTCGTTTGATGGTAAAAAAGCGTCTGATGGTATCAGGCGCTTTTTTTTGATCCTAAATCTACCTTAATTTAGGGGAAATTGAAAAAGAAAATGGTAGTGATAATTTTTTAAGAAAGTTCAAGTTATATAAAAGTTGGACTTTTTATAAGCAATGAACATGAATCAGCCCATATGTTGGATTTACTTGAAAAATAGGTCTTGCTTGACTTACCTTATCTTCTTGACAGGAATGGTTCACTTGTTTTCTTGTGGTAAAGTGAAGGATAAAACCTCTTTATCTATAGAAAAAGTCATCCTTGAGATCGATACAGTGATAGTGGATAGTAAAGGAGTGCCCTTATTTCTCAATTGGGGATTATCCACCGCAAGTATATCATCCAATGGTCGTTTTTTATATAATTATAATGTAGCAGAAACTACGCTTGAACAGATCGATCTGGACGAACTTAGTTTAATTCAGGTAGTGGCTTTAGAAAAAGAAGGCCCTGATGGAATAGGGAACAATGGCAGAGGCGGGATTGTACATTTGAAAGAAAACCTCATTTTAATGACTGGATTCCCTTCCCCGATAATTATTAGCACTGAAGGGAGAAAATCAGATGCACTTCAAGAATTAAAACCTTTGAAGGCACTATTTGCAGATTCAGATAAAACCTTTTTACATGAAAAGGTTGATCCGGAAAATCCTCATATGGTGTATGGTATTTTGATGAAGTCCCCCAATCGCGATCTTGAATTAGGAGCTTTAAATTTGAATACTGGGGAAACAAGTATTCTAAAGCTGCCACAGCTGGAAGAACTGAGTTCTTTTATGATGGTATTAGATGATGGCAATAGTTTTGAAGTATATGAACCTTACTTATTTCTTTTACCAGTGAATGGAAATATCCTTGTGGGATCGAATATCATGAGCGACTTGTATGTCTATAATTTAGCTGAAGGGACGCTTGAATTTACCCAAATGGAGCATCGTTTGACAAATGCAAGAAAAATTCATAAGCTTCCCGGTGAGGTCAGTGATCCAAAAATATTTTTCTTTCATTTTAAAAAATCTCAAAGTGAAATATCCTTTCATTTACCAGTATATGATGAAATAAATGAGCGCTATATCCGACTTTCCCATATCAGCCATTTTAATGAAGAAACACCCAATGATTACCCAAGACCGCAGTCAATAGATGTCTTCATCAATATCTATGATAAAAATTTCAAACTGATCAAGGAGTTGCCACTGGCGTCTACAGAAAGCATCCCAGGTTTCTATTTTGTCAAAGATGGACTGCTCTGGATTTTTGAAAATATTGATGATGAAATGGGGTTTGTTAGGATAAGAGTAAATTAATTAAATTTAGAAGGTCACCTAGACTAATCGTTTTTCAGATTGACCGGGGCATATAACCTGCGGTATTGGACGCTTTCCGCGTCCGGAATCTGGAATGCAAAAATATCCTGAGTCTTTATTCTTATTTCTTACTTGTTTTTCTTATTTCTAATCTCTTTCCTAAAGGTATTCAAGCTCGCTGCTATCTGCCGACAGCCAGGTCCCGCTTCTGACAGGCTTTTGTGGACTTTTGTGTTTAAAAATATATCTCTTCCCAATCAAAGAATTTAATTGAACCACAAAAGGAACCACAGGAAACAAAAGAATTAAAATGTCTCCCTGATCAGAAAAGTACGGCGACCTTGTCACGTCCTGATTTTACTTGACACTTATTTTATTTTTTTCTTTAGAATTCGACTCCCCCGGAGTCGGGATTCCCGAATATCAAAATTACCTCTCAACCCCGGGTTGCACCCGGGGCAAATAACCTACGGTATTGGACGCTTTCTGCGTCCGGAATCAGAAAAGTATGACGACCTAAGTCTTATTTCTTGTGTCTTGTATCTTGAGTCTAAAGTCTTGAGTCTAAAGTCTCGCTTCTCCC
>NZ_AMGM01000117.1 GCF_000298295.1 Cecembia lonarensis LW9 | reverse complement strand
GGGGGAGAAGCGAGACTCTAGACACAAGACACAAGACTCAAGACTCAAGATACAAGACACAAGAAATAAGACTTAGGTCGTCATACTTTTCTGATTCCGGACGCAGAAAGCGTCCAATACCGTAGGTTATTTGCCCCGGGTTGCCACCCGGGTATGGTTATTAAATATCTTCACGACCCTCCCAACTCCGAAAGGAGTTGAATTAGAAAGTCGGATTTCGGAGGACCGAACATTGAAAAATGATTCTGTGATCCCCTCAGCTATCGGGATTTAGTGAGGGGCAGGGATGCAGGGCAAGTATCAATTCAGGTTTCTTTTCATCTATTTTGTTTCCTTTTGTTCCTTTTCCCGATAATTGGGACAGGTTGTGGTTCAAAAATATACTACTTGTGTGGGTGCAATTTGTCAAGTGGAGCTGGAAGCTCGATAATCAGGGTCCGAAGTTCGGATACTTCGGACAACCGAGCCGTATTCACAGACTTGTCCGAATACAGAAGCTGATTCTGGATTCCGTTGCCTGTTGTTCCTTTTGTCCCTTTTGCGGTTCCAATATATTTGGACTTGTTTCGGAAATATTCATCGAGTGGAGCGGGAAGCTCCATATTCAGGGTTCAAAGTTCGGGAAATCGGACAACCGGGCCGTGAAAATAGACTTTTCATACAGTCCCGCCTTGAAGTAACCCAAGATAGGCTTTTGGACACTTGGATTACTCCATCTAATTCCCTGCTTCGTTTCCTTTTTTTAGAATAATGTTGCAGTTTTGTGCAAACGATTTTCAACATGGCCAAACTGCTCCGATCTTTAAGTTTCATCGACGAAAAATCCGTTCAACCACCAAAGGATTTCATTTACACAGGTACTGAATTAATTCCAAAACCTGATGATTTTCACAAGGAAGTTGATGAATCCATCGATTGTTCAGGGCTCATGGCTTCCAGAGGCTGGGTGGATCTGCGATGTTTTACGGCAGAGCCAGGAGAAGAACATAAAGAGTCCCTGGAAAGCCTTGATAGTTTATTGAAAACCAGTGGATTCACTAAGACGGTGCTAATGCCGAATACGCATCCAGTCATTCAAACAAAGAATGAAATCCAGTTTCTGAAATCCAAAACAACCCATTGGATCACAGATCTGATCATCAATGCTGCAGCTACCAAAGATTGTAAAGGAGAAGATTTTACCGATATTTTGGACTTGCACCATCAAGATGTAAGAATTTTCGGAGATGGGCTGAACCCCCTTTCCAATCCTGACCGGCTGATGAAAGTTTTGCAGTACCTTCAAAAGTTTGATGGGGTTTTATTTGATCATGCTTATGAACCACTATTAGCTCTATTTGGTCAGATGCATGAGGGAGAAGTTTCTACACGTATAGGAATGAAGGGAATCCCAAATATTGCAGAAGATATTGCCGTTCAAAAAAATCTGGAGATCCTTAGGTATACCGGAGGCAGGCTACATTTTCAAACCTTAAGTACAGCCTCAGCTGTAGAAAGAATAAGAATCGCCAAGCGTGAAGGTCTTCAGGTATCTGCAGATGTGTCTCTTTACCAACTCCTATTTACTGACGAAGATCTTACCGATTTTGACTCCAATTTCAAGGTTTTACCGCCTTTTCGAGGACAAAAGGAAAGAGCTGCTTTGATCGAAGGTCTTAAGGATGGTACGATTGATGCCATTGTTTCCAATCATCAGCCGCAAGACTTTGATGCAAAGCATATGGAGTTTGATTTGGCCCAGTCTGGTATGATTGGTTTACAAACTTTTCTTCCCGGCCTGATCAGCTTGTCGGATGAAATGGGTTGGCCCTTATTGATTGAAAAAATTACGACAGGTCCTTTAAAAGTTCTTGGGCAAGTGGAGAAAGCTGTTGCCCAAATCACAATATTTGATCCAAATGAAACTTGGACTTATGATAAAAAATCAAACTTATCCATATCAGCCAACCATCCCTGGATTGGGTCAACATTAAAAGGTAAGGTCAAATACCTTATCAATAAGAAACAGTTTGTTAAAATTTGATCCATGAAACAATACTTTGGGTATTTCTATAAAATAGGTTTATTGGCAGCAGCATTTTCTGTATTTGCCTTTTACATTGCCACATTATTTACGCCAGACCCAACATTGTTCAGCAAGGTGTTCAGTTTTGCGATTACCCCCTTATTTGTGGGCGCTGGTATTTATTTTTATCGCTTTAAGTTGAATAATAATAAGTTAAGCTTTGCAGAAGGGATGACTATTGGTTTCTTGATTTATTTCATCAATGCATTTGTGACATTTTTAGGGATTTACTTTGGGTTGATGTTTTCACCCCATACTTTCGAAAACATCAAGGCCAATATGATGCAGATTTTGGCAGATAAAAAGGAAGAAATCATCGGCACACTTGGTCAGACATCCTTTGATAAGACATATGAGCAAATGATGGCATTGTCTGTTTACGATATTGCCATTACAGATCTGATATTTAAAATTGCTTTCGGACTGTTTTTTACAATCATTATTTCGGTAATTTTAAGAAAAAACTATTAACCACAACTATGGAAGAAACACCAAGTACAATGGATCCGGCCAAAAAATGGGGAGTCATTTACGGCTTAGCTGGTTTAATTTTAAGTTTGACTATTGCCATGTTTGATCTGGCCACCAAAGGTATAGCTGTCCAGGGCTTTGTTTTTTTAATTACCATTGGTTTGGCCTCAGCCATGTATTTTATGGCAGGGAAAGAGTTTAAGAACAGTAATAATGGTTATATTACCCTTGGACAGGGTTTTGGGATTGCTTTTGTTGTGGGTTTGATCGGTGGCGCCATTCGTGCTGTAGGATTCTACCTCTATATCAAGTTCATTGACTCCGGTTATATGGAAAGGATTTTGGAAGCACAGACTGAAATGCAGGAAAGGTTTGGAGGAAGTCCGATAGATCCAGATGAATTACCGGATTTTGTGAAGTTTTTTCAATCTCCGGAATTCTTGGGTATTTCAACGTTCATTAATGTGATGATAGGAGCCTTGATCTTGGGATTGATTGTAGCAGCTATTATCCAAAAAAAGGAGGATTACTCTTACTGATAAATGATCCAAGTCTCCTTAGTTATCCCGGTATTTGATGAACAGGAATCCCTTCCTGAACTGCATAATTGGATAAGTCGTGTCATGGATGAATACGGCTTATCCTATGAAATTATTTTTGTCAATGATGGTAGTAAGGACAGATCCTGGGAAGTAATACAAAAGCTTTCTTCTATAAATCCAGTAGTAAAAGCCATAAGTTTTACCAGAAATTACGGTAAATCCGCTGCTTTGGATATGGGCTTCAGCAAAGCAAAAGGGGAGGTGGTGATTACCATGGATGCAGACCTTCAGGACAGCCCTGACGAAATTCCTGAACTGTACCGCATGGTCATTGAGGATGGGTTTGATGTGGTTTCAGGTTGGAAAAAGAAAAGACATGACCCCATCAGTAAGACCATCCCTTCAAAATTCTTCAATTGGGTGACAAGGGTAATATCAGGGATCAAATTGCATGACTTTAATTGTGGACTGAAGGCCTACAAGAATAAAGTGGTAAAAAATATCCATATCTATGGAGAGATGCACCGCTATATCCCCTTAATTGCCAAGTGGAATGGTTTTACCGAAATTGGGGAAAAGGTAGTTGAGCACAGATCCAGAAAATATGGGGTCACTAAGTTTGGCTGGGAGCGATTTATCAATGGCTTTTTGGACCTGATATCCGTCTCTTTTGTCAACCGATACAAACGCCAACCCATGCACTTTTTTGGCACATTGGGCACAATTTCTTTCTTGGCCGGCTTTATCATTACTTTTTGGTTGATATTTGAAAAAATAAGAGGCATCTCCAAGGGTTTAGAAGTCAGGAATATTACCGATCAACCGCTTTTCTTTTTGGCTTTAGTGGCATTGATCGTAGGAGCACAGTTGTTTTTGACGGGATTTTTAGCCGAAATCATGGCTTCCAATAACATAAAAAAGGGGGATTATAACGTGGATGAGGAATTGAATTTCAACAACTGATGTATTTTTCCATCATCATACCTGCCTACAACCGTCCCGAAGAAATCCGCTCCCTATTGGAAAGTCTTGTATTGCAAACGTACAAAGATTTTGAGGTGCTCATCGTGGAAGATGGATCCACTTTTACCTGCGAAGATTACCTGCCGGTTTTTCAAGAACAGCTTGATATCAAGTATTATTATATCGAGAATGTTGGGCAGGGTTTTGCGAGAAATTATGGAATGCAAAGAGCAAAGGGGGATTACTTTGTTCTGTTTGATTCTGATTGCATCATACCATCCGCGTATTTGGAAGTGTTGAAAAATGCCATAGATAGTCGAAAGTTGGATGCGCATGGAGGGCCTGATGCAGCAGCTTCTGATTTTTCTTCTTTCCAAAAAGCCGTCAATTATAGCATGACCTCCATATTGACCACAGGCGGAATAAGGGGAAAGATGAAAAATCCTTCCAAATACCAAGCGAGGGGCTATAATATGGGGCTTTCCAGAGCGGTTTTTGAAGCCACTCAAGGCTTTATAGATGCCAATAGGGCGGAAGACATAGAACTCTCATTACGCATTAAAAAAGCTGGTTTTAGACTGGAATTGGTAGAGGAGGCCTTTGTGTACCATAAGCGGAGAAATTCTTGGGAAAGTTTTTTGGCTCAGAGTTATTCCTTTGGGCAGAACAGGGTACATGTGAGTAAGTTTCACCCTGAGGCCATTAAATGGGTACATGTGATGCCCAGTCTCTTTCTAGGCGGATGGATAGGGATAGTTTTGCTTTTTTTGATGGGGATTTCCCTTTATCTATGGGGCTTAAGTGTCTATACCTTTTGGATGCTCTTGGTTTTTTTGGATGCCAGTAAACAAGAAAAGTCCATTAAAGTGGGCCTATTGGCAATATTTACTTCATTCGGGCAATTAAGTGCTTATGGCCTTGGCCTGATAACAGCCTTCTGGTCCAAAACATTTCAGGAAAAAGATAGATAATTCAGCCTTTCGTACAAAAGAAAATGATCTCATTTTCGGGTAAGGCATGTTTTTCAATCAAAGCCTTATCCAGACTTTTGACAAAATTATTTTCTTTCACTTTTAATCCAGACTGGCTCAATCTTTTGGCATAGTCCTTTCCATACTTTCTGACATGGTCTCGCTGCCCAAAAAGCCGCTCCCTTTCCGCTGGATCTGTGATGGTTTTGTCTTCCAAAGTGGTTTCTAGGTCATATACCGGTGATTGAATGATTCCCCAACCTCCTGGCTTTAGCACCCGGTTGATTTCAGAACAGGCCAAAATATCATCATCCACATGCTCCAGTACATGGTTGCAGAATACCACATCGAAGCTGTTTGCCTCGAATGGAATTTGATGCACATCCATTTTTACAGTAGCCAAAGGGGATTCTATGTCTCCTGTGATATAGTCCAGATTTGGCAAAGCCTTCATCCTGTCAATAAAACAAAGCTCAGGGGCAATGTGCAATACCTTCATCGGTTTAGAAAAAAAATCGGTTTCCTTTTGAAGAAATAGCCACATTAAGCGGTGCCTTTCCAATGCCAGACATTTGGGGCAAAGGGCATTTTCCCTGGCCTTTCTGCCATAGGGTAGGAATTTACGGAAGGAATGGTCACAAACATTACAGTTTACTTGTTTTCCACGGTAAAAGATTGCCAGTATTCTCAGGAAAAAGTGGGAGACTAGTTGCAGGTATTTTCTGGGTATATAGCGTATAACAAAGGAAATAAGGGATTTCATGGATTTAATCCGAATGCGGTGAGCTAAATTATTTGATGTGCAATTTAACAATCCTGTTCCAATTCCCGTCTAAATAGTTATTATTTCAATGGCTTTATTACTTGGTCATTGGAAAGTTAATCAAAAGTCCTTTGTCTAAATTTGTAATGATCTCATTAACCTATTAAATGATGAATAAAAAGACGATATACCTTGTTTCAGGTGCAGTCATTGGTGTTCTCCTGCTTTATTTTGCATTCAGACCGTCTGGAAGCAGTGATGGACGGGATATTTTGGCCGAAGCTAAAAGAGGGAATTTCAAAGTTGAGATTACCACATCCGGAGAGCTACAGGCATTGAACTCGATTCAGGTAATGGGGCCAAGTGAAGCCCGTAGATTTAGGCTAGGTAACTTTACCATTGAAGAAATGGTAGATGAGGGAACAGTGGTTAAGAAGGGAGAGTTCATTGCTGCCCTGGACAAAACAGAACTTTTTGGACGTTTGGAAGACAAGCGTCTAGATCTGGAACAGGCACTGGCACTTTTTGAGCAGACCCAATTGGATACTTCTTTGGTGCTCAGACAGGAAAGAGATAATATCATCAACTTGGAATATGAGGTAGAAGAAAGGAAATTGATTTTAGAACAGTCCCAGTTTGAACCTCCTGCGATCATCAGACAGAATGAAAACAATGTAGAAAAAGCGAAAAGAGATTTACAGCAGGCCTTGGATCGTTATAAAATTAAGTCCATGCAGGAAAGGGCAAGGATGGTCGAGGTATCTGCCAAATTGCGTGATGTACAGTCTGAAGTACAGCAAATGGAGGAAATTCTTGAAAAATTCACCGTTACTGCGCCTCAAAACGGTATGGTTATTTATGTCTGGGGCAGGGGTGGTAAGGTGAAAGAAGGAAGCCAAATAAGTTCCTGGAATCCAGTGGTGGCCAGTTTACCAGATTTGACTATCATGCAGAGTATCACCTATATCAATGAAGTGGATATCCGTAAAGTCAAAGTAGGGCAGCGTGTGGATTTGGGGCTAGATGCTTTTCCCGAAAAGAAGCTTACTGGAGAAGTTACCAAAGTGGCCAATGTAGGGCAGCAGCGACCTAATTCAGATGCCAAGGTATTTGAGGTTACTGTAGTGATCAATGAAAGTGACCCCTTGCTCAGACCTGCCATGACAACAAGTAATACGATTATTGCAGATGAATTGAGTGATGTGGTTTTTGTTCCAATTGAAGCGTTGAACTCTGAAGCAGATTCCATCAATTACGTTTATTTGAAATCCGGTAAAAAGCAGGAAGTCAAAGTTGGCCTTGCCAATTCCAATGATGTGGTCATTGAACTTGGATTGAAAGAAGGTGATATGGTATACTTATCTACCCCGGACTGGTCAGCCAATACAGCCATTAATCTATTGGAAGAATTGAATGGGAAAAGAAATCCAGATTTTGAGGATATTTCTGCCAATACGCAGACTTTCAATATTGGTGCTGTAAGTGAGGAAGACTTATGAAGGTAGAAAACTTTGAGAGGAAGCGATTAAGAGCAAATTTTCACATCGCCTTTGAAGCCGTAGTCGCCAATAAAGTTCGTTCTCTCCTGACAGCCTTAGGGATTATTTTTGGTGTGGCTGCAGTTATTGCGATGCTGGCCATAGGCAACGGTGCCCAACAGGAAATTTTGGAACAGATCAAACTGGTTGGGGTTAATAATATTGTAGTAGAACCTGTCACTGAACAAAGAGATGAAAGGGTAGATGAAGGCTCTGACCTGGAAGAGGAGCGCGCGAGATTTTCTCCCGGATTGAAACTACAGGATGTTGAAGCCATTCAGCAGACCATTCCGGGAATCAAGAATATCAGTCCTGAGATTGAAGTAGAAACTTTTTTGGTGCAGTCTGGGGTTAGGAGATCGGCCAAACTAGTGGGTATTACACCAGCTTATTTTGAAGTGCTGGATTTTCAGTTGTTGGAAGGCAGGATGTTCAGTGAAGAAAATATGCGTAACGGTGAACCGGTCTGTATCATTGGTAAAGCAGTGGCCAATAAATTTTTCCCCAAAGAAAATCCTCTGGGTAAGCGCATCAAAAGTGGCAGTCAATGGTTGGAGATCATCGGGATCATGGAGGAGCGCTATGTCTCGGAACAAAGTATCTCTAAATTGGGGATCAGAGATTTCAATATGGACGTCTACATCCCCATTCAAACCATGTTGGTACGCTTTAAAAACAGAGATTTGGTATTGGCCTCCAACTTGGAGGATAATAACAACCGTAGGTCAGACAATTACCACCAATTGGACAAGATTGTCATCCAGGTGGAAGAAAGTGACGCCTTGAATCCTACAGCTGAAGTAGTCACCAAACTTTTGGAAAGGAGACATAACCGGGTGATAGATTTTGAAGTGACCATTCCGGAGCTATTGCTTAAGCAGCAGCAGCGCACCCAAAATATATTTAACATAGTTTTAGGAGCCATTGCAGGAATTTCACTTTTAGTAGGAGGAATAGGTATCATGAACATTATGTTGGCCTCGGTTTTGGAAAGAATAAAAGAAATAGGCCTAAGGCTTTCGTTAGGTGCAAAAAAATCCGATATTGTAAATCAGTTTCTTTTCGAGGCCGTCATGATTTCCGTTTCTGGCGGATTGATTGGAGTCATTTTGGGAATCATTTTGGCGCAGTTAGTGGCTAGATTCGGGGATTTTCCCACGGTCATTACTTTGCCTTCCATTTTGTTGTCATTTGGTGTAGCGGCAACAGTGGGTTTGATTTTCGGAATTGCTCCTGCAAGAAAAGCAGCAAGCCAAGATCCTATAACCTCATTGAGATATGAATAAAAGTTTTTACTCAGGCCTACTAATTGGATTATTGTTCATTTTACCTGATTTTTCCTATGCACAGGAAAGGGTACAGCTATCTTTAGAAGAAATTGTTGCCAGGGCCAAGTCCCGCTCTCCAGCGGCTTTGCGTGCCGAAACAAGAAGGGAAAACAGGTACTGGAATTATCGTTTTTTCAGATCAAATTATAATCCTCAACTGAGATTGGGAGGTACGGTACCTGGATTTTCACAGGCTGTCAATACAGTTATACAGCCTGATGGAAGTATTGGCTTTCGGGAAGTAAGACAAAATCTGATGGATGTGGAGCTGGGGATGCAACAGGTAATTGGGGCTACAGGAGGGGTGATTTCTGTCAATTCTTCTACCAATAGATTTGATAATTTCCTTGCTCCAGAAGGAATTCCACAGACGCAATGGTCTGGTGTGCCCGTAAATGTTAGGTTGAGCCAACCCATATTCGCTTTTAATCCCTGGAAATGGGACAAGAAGATTGAGCCATTGCTTTATGAGGAAAGTAAGCGGGAATTTGTGGAAGAGATGGAAGAGATTTCCACTAGAGTGACCCAGCTGTTTTTTGATTTTCTGATTGCCCAGGTGAATTTTGAAATTGCCACTAAAAACCTGAACAATACCCAGGAAATTTTAAAAATCGAGCAGGGCAGGTACAATATCGGCACCACTTATGAAGACAAATTGTTGCAGGTAGAACTTCAAGTATTGCAGGCCAGGCAGGATTTGGCACAGGCAAGATTGGACTTGGAAGCCAATTCTTTGAGATTGAAGGCCTTTGTGGGTATCAATGAAACAGCAGAACTCACCCTGATTCCCCCGAAAGAGGTTCCGGAATTTGAAATTAGGGTGGAAGAGGCCATTGAATTTGCTTTCCAAAACAGAGCAGAGGCTTTAGGTTTTGACAGGAGAGTCCTGCAGGCGGAATCTCAGGTGGCAGAAGCCAGGGGGCAGCGCTTCAATATGAATTTCAATGCCAGCTATGGGTTGAACAATGCAGCCCTACAATGGCAGGATATATTTATTGATCCCAACAGACAGACTTTGGTCAATTTAGGGTTTTTTGTTCCGGTGTTGGATTGGGGCAGAAATAAGGCCAGGATGGGTCAGGCACAGGCAAATAAACGCTTGGTGGAATATACGGTGGAGCAGGACATGATCAATTTTGAGCAGGAAATCTTTACCAAGGTGAGGAATTTTGCCATGTTGAAGGACCGCTTGGAAATCACCAAACTTTCTGATGAGGTGGCAGACAAAAGGTATGAAATCTCCCTGCGCAGGTATCAGAATGGCAATGTTACCATCACTGACCTGAACATTGCCCAAGAAGAAAAGGATCGAAACAGAAGAGCCTATATCCAGTCTTTACGGGATTTTTGGACAGCCTATTATGAAATGCGGCAGCTGACTTTGTATGATTTTGAAAGCGGACAATTGTTGTATGTGCCGGATTTGGAGGAGAGATGATAGAAACAAGAAGCAAGAGACAAGT
>NZ_AMGM01000116.1 GCF_000298295.1 Cecembia lonarensis LW9 | reverse complement strand
TTGGTTTTTGGGCCACATAGTTACATAGCTAACATAGTTTGGCCATCGCTGATGTGGTTTTTGGTATTGGACCGGCCTGGCTTTGATTACCGTATCAGTTGCTGAATTATTACTATGTATTCTTTGTTTTGGTAGCCTTTTCTGCATCAAATATCAGGTAACAATTCATAATATTCATTTACAAAGGTTTTTTGTCCGGAATAAAAAATATTGGTGGTTTTGAAATTGATCAATAGTCCCTTTCCAATTTTTAAAAGTTTCATATATCCCAATACCTGGGCTTCGAATAGTGGATTCATTTCTTTAACGGACTTGATTTCAACAATAAGACAATCTTCAATGATGAAATCACATTTCAGGTCAATATCCAGTCTTTCCCCTTTATATTCAAAGTCTATGGTTTTCTCTGATTTGAATTTTATCCCCCTTAGAGATAATTCTTTGCAGAGACACTTATGATAGACCTTTTCCAATAATCCTGGCCCTAAAGTTTTGTGTACTTCTATCGCTGCCCCAATAACTTGATAGGAAAGTTTGTCCAAATATGCTTTTGAAACCTGCATAGGCTTAATGAGGTAAAAATTCTTAAAAAACATCCAATTAAAACACTTGAATGAAAATAAAGATTTTCACTTAAATACTGAAGAGGAAGCATGGCCGTACTTGGGTTTTATGTGAAATTATCCGATTAATTTTTTTGACAAGGATTTTTGGACAACATAGTAACATAGGAGCAGACATAGTTAGTCCATAGCTGCCGTGGTTTTGATTGATCGCTAAAAAAAGGACCAAGCACAGTGTGCCAAGTGCTAACCTTGGTACATTGTACCTGGTCCTTGGTACAATGAATCAAAGTTTTTTCTTAATCCAGTCTGTCATCAAGCTGTACAAATGCCAGCTGGTATTGCCCCCTGAAATGCCATGGTTGCGGTTAGGGTAAAACATGACGTCGAAATGTTTGTCTGCTTTAATCAGGGCATCTACCATATCGACCGCATTTTGGTAATGTACATTGTCATCACCCGTACCATGGATCAAGAGGTAGTTGCCCTTCAGTTTGTTCACATGCGTAATCGGACTGTAATCATCATATCCTGCTGCATTCAATTGTGGTGTCTGCAAGTACCGCTCGGTGTAAATGGTGTCATAGTACCTCCAGGTTGTTACAGGGGCAACTGCTATGGCTGTTTTGAATACGTCATTGCCCATCAACAAAGCCAAGGAAGACATATATCCCCCATATGACCAACCCCATATCCCAATCCTTGAGGCATCAACAAACGGCATCCCAGCCAGGAATTGCGCGCCAGCAATCTGATCTTCTGTTTCTAATTTGCCCAAATTGGCATAGGTCATATGCTTAAAATCCCTTCCTCTGGCACCGGTGCCCCTGTTGTCCACACAAACTACAATGTACCCCTCAGCAGCCAGGTGGTGGTGCCAAAAATCCCTGGTTCCTCCCCAAGAATTGGTTACATTTTGAGAGCCTGGTCCTCCATAGACATACATCAGTACGGGATATTTTTTGCTTTCATCAAAATCCGCCGGTTTGATCATATAACCATTCAAGGAGGTCCCGTCTATGGTGTTGAAACGGAAAAACTCCTTGGCAGAAAGTTGGAAGTCTTCGAGTCTGGATTTTAATTCTGAATTGTTCTCAAGTACCTTAACCAGTTTGCCTGAAGCTTCATTTAAAGTAACTTTCAGTGGCGTTTGGGCATTGGAGTGATTCGCAATGTAATACTTGAAGTCTTTGCTCATATTCACAGAAGTACTGCCTTTTTCAGGGGTCAATACTTTTTTGCCCTTGCCATCCATATTGATCACATAGAGGTTTCTTTCCAGTGGAGAAGCCTCCGTAGAGATATAGTAGACTTTTTTGTTTTTTTCATCTATACCTACCAATCTGGAAACCTCCCAGTTGCCAGAAGTAATCTGTCTGATCAGTTTACCCTGATTGTCATGGTGGTAAATATGCTTAAAACCATCCTGCTCGGAAGTGCGGATAAAACCCTTATTTCCCTCCAGAAATCTCAGGTCATCATTGTAGTTCAGGTCGACATAAGTCTCTGCCTTTTCCTGGAGAATCAACCGGCTGCTACCGTCTTTCGCATTGGCGTAGAAAAGATCTAGCTGGTTTTGTAGCCTATTGAGGCGGATGAATGCCAAGGCATTGCTGTCATTGGTCCAGTAAATTCTTGGCAGATAGATGTCTTTTTCCTCCCCTGCATTCACATGGATGGTTTCCTTGCTGTCCAAATGATAAATATGAATGCTTACTTCAGCATTTTTTTCTCCGGCTTTAGGGTATTTGAAGCGGTAATCTTCTGGGTACAACTTTCCCCAAGTCTGCATGTTAAATTCAGGGACTTCTGTTTCATCAAAACGTATGAAGGCTATTTTTTTGCCGTCTGGTGACCATTCAAAAGCTTTGGACATGGAAAACTCTTCCTCATATACCCAATCAGCGGCCCCGTTGATGATATGGTTCCACTTTCCATCCTGGGTAATTTGGGTGACGACATTGCTTGCTAATTCCACCACGAAAAGGTTATTGTCTTTCACAAATGCGACCTTGTCATTGTCAGGGGAAAGTGTAGCATACATAATTTTTCCCCCATCCATCAATTTTTGGGCAGAGCCACTATTCAAGTCCACTACATGGAAAATCCCTTTACTGGATCTTCTGTAAATGCTCTCCACCTCCGAAGCGATAAGGGCTTTGCTTTCATCTGGATTGAAAGAATAACTTGAAAAGTTGATGCCAAGTGCGGCACCATCTATTAAGACGGCTTCCTCTTCGCCTGTTGCTACATTGATTTTAACTACCTTGGGGCCAGTAAGACCCCTTTGCAGGGAAGAATAGTATTGGCCATCTTTCATCCAGTTGATGCCATATACTGACTTTTGGGAAAAAGTATTCGATTTGAATACATCTTCCAAACTGACTGTTTTTTTCTGTTGTGCTATGCTGCTTTCGCTCACAAAAAACATCAGGGCGAAAAGCAATACAAAGGAATATCTGAACATATTTTTGAGTTTATTTCCAGCGATAAAGATAATTAAATTGGAGAGAAGGGAAACGTTGAAAAGTTTAAGTGGTCTATTTTGTTTAACTGGTATCCAAAGAGAGATATATAAAATTAAACCTCAAAGAAGATTTATTAGGCTTACTTAGAAAGAATTTAGCCTGAAATTTCAGTAATTCGGGTAAATAATCTTTTGCCCTATGAAGAAAAAAATTGCCTTGGTCACAGGAGGATTTAGCGGAGAGGCCGTTGTCTCTCTAAAAAGTGCTGCTGTCGTTGAAAAAACGATTGATAGGAACCGATACGATATTTATAAGATCCTGATTTACCCCAATGATTGGCACCATCAAACAGCCTCTGGTGAAAAAGTGCCTGTAGATCTCAATGATTTTTCCATCACCTTGGCGGGAGAGAAAATAACTTTTGATGGGGTATTCAACATACTTCATGGTTCGCCCGGGGAGGATGGTAAATTGGCAGGCTATTTTGATATGGTGGGTATCCCTTATACCACCTGTGATGCACTTACTTCGGCGATCACTATGAATAAGGGTTATACCAAAGCCATTGTGCATGACATTCCCGAACTTTTTGTGGCCAGATCCATTCAGCTTTTTCAGAATAAAGTCGAAAATCTGGAAAGGATTCAAAAGGAGTTGAGGTTGCCACTTTTTGTCAAACCCAATAATGGGGGCAGTAGTATCGGCATGAGTAAGGTCAAAACGCCCAACGAACTGAAGGAAGCTTTAGACAAGGCCTTCGCAGAGGACGATCAGGTATTGGTGGAAGAGTTTGTTTCAGGCAGGGAGTTTTCTATCGGAGTTTACCATGCCCAGGGGAAAACCACTGTGCTGCCTGCCACTGAAATTGTCAGCAGCAAGGAATTCTTTGACTTCGAAGCCAAGTACTCTCCTGGGGTTACTGAGGAAATTACACCGGGAAGGATGAGTGAAGAAGAGGTGAACCGTGTGAATAGAATTATTGCACAGGTGTATCAGAAATTGAACTGTAAGGGCGCTGTACGGATAGACTATTTTCTCGAACATGAGACCGGTAAATTTTATTTTATCGAAATCAATACCGTACCGGGACAGACCGAAACCAGTCTGATTTCACAACAGGTCAGGGCCATTGGCATGGAGGTCAAAGAGTTCTATACCGAGTTGATCGAAGAAATGTTTAGTGATGATTTGTAGTGTCTTAGCTGTTTTTCAGCACGCCCTATCTAAGCCTTAGGCTATTGGTCACCACTGATACTGAACTGAGGGCCATAGCTGCGCCGGCCAGCATTGGGTTCAACAAGAACCCGAAGGCAGGGTAGAGCACCCCAGCAGCAATAGGTATCCCGATAACATTATAGATAAATGCCCAGAATAAGTTTTGGTGAATAATATTGACCGTTTTTTTGGTGAGCTGTAAGGTTTTGGGGATTTGCTGCAAGTCGGAATGTACCAAGGTAACATCTGCCACTTCCATGGCGATATCAGAACCCTGCCCCATAGCAATACTTAGGTTTGCCAGGCTGAGGGCTTCACTGTCATTGATGCCATCACCGGCCATGGCCACAATTTTTCCTTCTTTTTGTAATTTTTTTACATATTCTGCCTTTTCCTGGGGAAGCATGTGTCCTTGATAGGCATTGATACCAGTCTCCTTGGCAACTTTTTCAGCTGCCTTCTGATGGTCTCCTGTCAGCATATGAATGCTGATACCCATATCCTGTAATTCCTGAATAGCTTGGATGGAAGTTGGCTTAATGGGGTCAGTAATTTCAAAATAAGCGATGAGATCCTCATCCCTCGCCACATATACAAGCGTGGCACCATCTTCCATCCGCATTAAAGACTCTTGAAGATCGGCTTCAAATGAAGAGGAAATGAATGTGCTCAGCCATTTTTGTGTGCCAATGCGGTATATTTTTCCATGGTAAAATGCGGATACTCCTTTGCCTGTTTCACTTTTGAAGTCAGCAATCTTTGGTAACCCATTAATACCCCCAAAGTGTTTGACAATGGCTTTGGCCAGGGGATGTTCTGACTTGGATTCAATGGCAGTAAGCACATCAGCATCTGCATCAGTCCAGGCAGAAAAATATTTTGTTCCTGTTACTTCAGGACTGCCTTTGGTGATGGTGCCGGTTTTATCCAATAATAAAGTGTCAATCTTTTTACCTTTCTCCAAGCTCTCAGCATTTTTGATCAAGATACCCATTTGAGCACCTTTACCCATAGCAGCCATGATGGCTGTAGGCGTGGCCAGCCCCAAGGCACAGGGACAGGCAATGACCAAAACCGTTATCATGGCCAACATTCCCCTTAACCAAGCATCTTCTACCCCACTAAAGCCCCAGATGAAAAATGTTAAAATGCCAATTAGCAACACCACTGGTACAAAAATGGAAGCCACCTTGTCCACGGTTTTTTGAATGGGGGCTTTGGATCCTTGGGCTGTTTTTACCCTTTCGATGATCTGGGCCAACAAGGTTTGATTACCTACCTGCTCAGCAAAGAAAGTAAGGCTGCCTTCCTGATTCAGGGTTCCTGCAAAAACCCGGCTGCCAATTTCCTTAACAACCGGTATAGGCTCTCCTGTCAACATACTCTCATTGACATAGGAATTACCTTCTATCACTTTTCCATCTAATGGGATTTTTTGACCCGGACGAACCAATATTTTATCTCCTTTTTGGATTTCATCAATATTTCTGATATGTACCTGCCCGTTTACAATTAGGCTTACCTCTTTGGGTTGAAGGCCCATTAATTTTTTCAAAGCAGCGCCTGTGCCTGCCTTGGCTTTGGATTCCAAGGTTTTTCCCAATAGAATAAAGAAGATAATGACTGCTGCCGCTTCAAAGTAAACATGCGGATCCAATCCCCTAGCGATCAAAAAATCAGGGAGAAAAGTATTGAAACTGCTGTATAAATAGGCAATACCCGTACTGAGGGCCACTAAGGTATCCATATTGGCTTGTTTTACCTTGGCAAGTTTCAAGGCCTGTATGTAAAACTGTCTTCCAAAAACGAACAGGATTGGTGTAGTCAAGGCCCACATGATTTCATTACCATAGGGCATGTGCATCCAGAACATGCCGATCAAAAATACCGGGAAGGCCAGGATTCCTGCAAAAATGGTCTTTTTACGAAGTCTAAGGTAAGCCTCCTGTTGCCTGTTGTCCAGTTCTTCCTGCTGTATTTCTTCTATCAATAGATCATAACCACTGCTTTGTACCGATTTTTTAAGTTGCGCCAAGTCGATGGAACCTTCTTCATATTCCAGCATGGCCGCATGGTTGGCATAATTCACAGCGGCAACCTTTACGCCCGGGCTGTTGGTGAGTACTTTTTCTACAGCAATGGCGCAGGCAGCACAGCTCATTCCCTCTACTGGTATTTCTTTTTTTATGGTTGACATTTTTGCGTATGGTTTGATGCCACAAAGGCGGGAAGACTCAAAGCTTTTTTATTTTAAGCCACAAAGGCTCCAGTAACTATGGCTTTTGTTTTAGGTCAATAAATCATAAAACCTATTACTAAACCCTAAAGTTACTTCTTATGGCTGTCATCCAGTTATACAATTTTTGTAAAAATTAAACTTACCAGTTACCATTCTTATAAATGTGGAAATTATACGAACTTTAATATTTGTTGATGAGTTTAAATCCTTTGTACCTTACAACCCGTAATTGAACCCAAAAATTCATGATAAAGTCAAGCGTAGATCCTGAGTGTACCGGGCAGTTCTCTCCTTTATTTTTAGATTACCTCAGAGAAAAAGCTGAATTGCGAGGTTACTACAATCAATTTCCCCGCATAGAAAATTTTCAGCCCCTGATTGAAGGAAAAGATTTTTCAGCGCATAAGCGGGAAGTTCTATCCAAGGTGTTGGAAAAACAATATGAAGGCTTATCCTTAGATGATTTCACCCTTTCCCAAATTAGGGCATTAAAAGACAGTAAAACTTTTACGGTCACCACCGGTCACCAGCTGAATTTGTTTACAGGGCCTTTGTACTTTATCTACAAGATTGTATCTACCATCAATTTGGCTGAGCGTTTGAAAAAAACGTATCCTGATTATCATTTTATACCGGTGTACTGGTTGGCTTCTGAAGACCATGATTTTGATGAAATCAACTACTTCAAGCTCGATGGCAGAAAATATCAATGGAATACATCGCAAACAGGCCCAGTAGGAGCTTTTCAATTGGATGAAAGTTTTAAAGACTTCTTCAAGGAGATAGCCCATTTTGTACCTGATTTCTTCAAAGAGGCATACCTCGGTTCCAAAACTTTGGCCGAAGCTGGCAGAAGATATGTACACAGTTTATTCGGAGAGAAAGGGCTATTGATTGTGGACGGCAATGATGCAGCGCTGAAAACTTTTTTCAAGCCCGTAATGCTCGCTGATCTGTTTCAACACATACCTCACAATTTGACCCAGCAAACAACAGAAGCATTAGAAAGTCTGGGGTATAAAAGTCAGATTTATCCCAGAGAAATTAACCTCTTCTACATGGAAGGAGGCTTGAGGGAACGCATTGAAAAAAATGGTACTATATATAAGGTGTTGAACACATCGATTTTCTTCACAAAGGAGGAACTCAGAGAAATGCTGGAAGCCCATCCAGAGCGGTTCAGTCCTAATGTCGTATTAAGACCTATCTACGAGGAGACCATCTTACCCAATATTGCTTACTTGGGAGGTCCTGCAGAAGTGGCCTATTGGATGCAGCTCAAGCCTATGTTTGACCGCTTCAGTGTTCAGTTTCCTGCTTTGATGCCAAGAAATTTTGCTTTGGTGCTGGATACTGCTGTTCAACGGACAATTGAAAAGTTGGGACTGGATGATAAAGCCCTGTTTCAGTCTATGCTGGACTGGAAAGCAGCTTTCGTTCAGCAACAGGCTGAAATGGATGTCACTTTATCCGAAGAAAAAGAAAAATTAAGTGCATTATTTGATCAAATGGGGCTTCGGGCAGCTGCCTTGGATATAACCTTGGAGCCTGCATTTGAAGCCGGTAAGGTCAGGGCCTTGAAAATCATGGACCAGATGGCGAGAAAAGTGAGACGTGCTGAGGAAAGGAAATTATCCGATATCATAAGACAGCGTGAGGCTGTTCAGTCTTATTGTTATCCAGGAGGAAGCCCTCAGGAGCGCGTTGAAAATTTTATGAGGTTTTTCCTGAATGATTCTACTTTTGTAGAAAAGTTATACCCTGCTTTCGATCCGTTAAATTTTGATTTTATCATTTTGAAAGAACAAAATGGATAAAGAAGCACTCCGCCTGGCATACAGAAAAAGGAGGAGGGAGCTTTCCAGGGAGCAGATCAGGGATTTCTCCGCAGAAATGACAGCGCAATTTCTTGAATATCTGAAATCCCATCAAGAGATCAGGCATATCCATCTTTTTCTTCCCATAGACCGCTTTCATGAAGTGGATACTTTTCCATTGTTTTACACACTTCAGGAGAAAGGCTATTTTCTGTATACCTCTCAGGTAAATAAAACAGCAGATCAATTGGAGACCCTCGATATTTCGGGGATTCGCGGATTTGAATCAGGTGATTGGGGAATTCCTGTGCCAATTGATGCAAAAAAATGTGCTCCGGACAGTATTCAAATGGTTTTGATACCCTTGTTGGCCTTTGATGTCAAAGGATTTAGGATTGGTTACGGTAAGGGTTATTATGATAAATTTCTTGCCGGCTTAGATCAGTGCACAATGAAAGTTGGTCTTAGCTTTTTTTTGCCGGAAAGAACAATTCCCACTGAACCACATGACATTCCTTTGGATTTATGTATTGTTCCTGGCCAAATTTTTCACTTTAACACTTAAAAAGTCTTTTCATTCCTGTAATTTGGCATGCTTTTTAAGACATTTAAAAAAACCAAAAATTGAACGATGATGAAAAAAACAATCTTTTTATTGCTCATTGTGGGGAGTTTAATGGGTGTTAAACCTGCTTTTGCCCAATATACTACAGCAATCGGATTGCGAGCAGGTGTAACCAATGGTTTGACTGTCAAACATTTTATCAGTCAAGATGCAGCCTTGGAAGGAATTTTACACGCTAGGTGGGGAGGTTTAATGGTAACGGGTCTTTACGAGGTACATAAGGACATCAGGGATGTAAAAGGACTGCAATGGTTTTTTGGTGGAGGAGCCCATTTGGGAACTTGGAACACCAGGAATAGCAGCAGTAGGAACAGGCCACCTTGGGCGGAACCGAATACGAGTTATACAATTTTTGGGCTCAATGGTATTATTGGATTGGACTATGCCTTTCAAGATGCACCCATAAATCTGAGTTTGGACTGGAAACCTGCCATCAATTTAGGTTATTATAATTACGGTTGGGATGAATTAGCTTTATCGATCCGCTTCGTTTTCTAATTCCAAATAATATTTTGAAATTCCTTTTGCCTGTAGACTGGTCATGGTAAAATTATCATATCTATCTACAGGCTTCATTTTGATCTTTACTTTAATTTTTTCTGTCAGTTTTCATTTTTAAAACCCTTAAAGACTGATTTTACAAAAAATCTTCGGAAAATCGACTTTTGTCAATCCAAATTTAAATAATTTTAAATTTTAATTTTTTAATTATTTTCAGATTGTACGCTGATCCAAAATATAATTAGGTCGATTTCATTTGGCATATTAAAAAGCCTTATTTTTTTTACTTTTGGTAATTAATAGCCCTTTTGATAAAAAATAATACATAAAATTCATAAAAATTTTTTTAATTTGATTTTATAGTGAAATTTAAATTATCCAAATAATATTTTGGCCACTTGGGAAATGTAGAAAGTGATTTAACAAATTTTAACTATTTCAGCACAATTCCAAATAATCACTTTTTAGCACCGCTTAACCCTTAAAATACCCGTTTATTCTTCAAAAATCTCAAAAATTAAATAAAAATAGTTTTTGTATAATTTTTCTAATTATATATTTTAAAAAATTGTTTTATTCTAAAATATTCTAAAAATATAACGCTTTTGTAGATAAAGTTTCGGGTATTTTGAAAAGTGCGATAAATAATTTTTCTTTACACATCAACTAAACTAAAATACCTTATGAGAAAAGCTTTACTCTTTGTTATTGCGCTTTTCACCATGGCATT
>NZ_AMGM01000115.1 GCF_000298295.1 Cecembia lonarensis LW9 | reverse complement strand
TGAAGGAGAGGATAAAGATGCTGAAGATAGTGTGACCGTAGATGTGGAGCAAAATGGATCTTTGAGCCTGAGCAAAACTGCAGACAAGACTTCTGTGGCTGCAGCAGGTGAGGAAATCGTCTACACTTTGACAGTGACCAATAATGGTAATGTGACCATTGAGGACGTAATTATAGTTGATGATAAAGTCAATGTGAATGAGAATGTGGGTGATTTGGCCCCAGGAGAGAGCGCAACTGTAACAGTAACCTACATCGTGTCTCAGGCTGATATGGATGCTGGAAGCATTGTCAACGTAGCTACTGTATCAGGAACTGATCCTAAAGGTGAGGATACTGATACAGAAGATGGAGTAACTGTTGATACCGAAAAAGCTGCTCGATTGACGGTCACAAAAACAGTTGACAGTCCGACATTCACGGAAATTGGTCAGGTCTTGACTTATACCATAACTGTTAAGAACACTGGTTCTGTATCGCTAAGCAATATCTCAGTTGTGGATCCTTTAACAGGATTTGAAGCCAGTATCGAGAGTTTGGCTCCTGGTGAAGAAGAGGTGTTTACTACGACTTATACCATTGCCCTGAAAGATTTGGAAAATGGTTCTGTGGTCAATACTGTATTGGCAACAGGAACTGATCCTGATGGTGAAGAAGTAACAGATGAGGACAGTGTGACCTCAGAAGGTTCAAGTAGAAGAATTATCGCTAATGATGATGAGTTTGGTGAGTTCCCGATCAACTTCAGTGGTGTCTTGGGTAATATCCTTGAAAATGATTTGTTGGAAGGTGAACGACCAGATCCAAATGATGTAGATTTCGAGTTCACTGAATTGGATGGTATAGTTGGTTTGAATATCAACGAGAATGGGGAGCTGAGTCTCTTGATCCCAGGAATCAATGAACCAAGAGAATACAGGTTGAAATATACCCTAAGAGAAACCGTTAATCCGACCAACTTTGATGAGGCCTTTGTAATCTTCAGGTTATTGGACAATGAAGTTGACCTATCAGTTGAAAAAACCTCTAATAACATAGAAGTTTTTGAAGGAGATGAGTTTGATTATGTCATCACGGTAAGGAACAATGGAGGAACGGATGCAGAAAATGTAGTAGTGACAGATGAGCTTCCAAATGGGGTCAGCTATGTGAGTACCAACTTTGTGTCCACTGATCCGGGTGTTGAGTTAAGTACAGAGGTTCAAGGCAACAGGGTGATCTGGAGTATTCCGGTACTGCCGGCAGATGCAGTGGTGACCATTACTTTGAGGGTGAGGGCTGACGCGCTGAATGGAGAAGTACCTTTAACGATTACCAACCGAGTGACCATTGTATCTGATGGAGAGGAAACCAACCCGGTTGACAATGTTGACACCGATGTCAATAGAGTGAATCCATTCTTTATTCCGAATGTGATTACTCCAGACGGTGATGGTAAAAATGACACCTTCGAAATCAAAGGATTGAATAAGTTTGTAAGCAACGAAATAGTGATCTTTAACAGGTATGGAGACCATGTCTTTGAACGCAAGAATTATGAAAATGATTGGAATGCGCCAGGTCAGGTAGCGGGAACATACTTCTACGTCTTGGTTGGTGTAGATGCCCAGGGAAGGACGCATGAATTCAAAGGATGGATCCAAGTAATTAAATAATAGCTTTTATGAAAATTAAAAAAGCGGCCAAAAGGCCGCTTTTTTTTTGCTTAAACTATCTAACTTGAGGTAAAATAATATTATGTTTCCGAGAAAAAACAAAAAATTTTCAAGCTTAACGAAAAATTAACTATTTTATATTTTTATGAAAAACAAAAAATAGTATATTTACAGCAATTATATGAATATAAGATTATTGATCTTACTTTAAACGATTGAGTAGACCGGTAAATTATTTTGACATGAAAAACTATACTACTTTAGTATACTATGCCTTTTTAAAAAGCATTTCATTAATGCACTTAAGTTTGGTATTTGTTCTTACTGTATTTCTAGCAGCATTTTCTCAAAGTGCAATTGCCCAGAATACAGCTACTGTAAATTCGGTACAGAATAATTTTCCTATTCAGGAAGTTACTTTGATTGTGGATAGGTCTGGAGCCAACGAGCAGGTGATTGTTCAGAATACTCCGGGTGAGCCTAATCCTTTACCAGAAGATGTAAAAGTGGAAGTTGAATCTATTTTGCTTCAGAACGGTGACAGGATTTTTGGAACCACAAGGGTACCGATTGTGAAAAGTGCCAATCCTTTACTGGGAAGCAATATTGATGCAGCTGGAATTAGGGTCATCAGGTTTGATCATTCAGATGCCAGTCAATTTATCAGCCATGCCAATAATTTACAAAACTTTTTGAATGCGATGGCAGAGGTTGTTTCTACTCCTGATTTACGGTCTTATTGGGATATTGGAGGAAATACAATTTTGACCGAGAACCCAGCTTTCGTAGATGTGATTTATCCAAATCAAATACCAAGTTCAGGTTACTTGATGGTTTCAGAGCGAAATGGAAATTCTGGGTTTGATATATTGCCTTTAGACAAGGATGGGAATATTATTGCAAACGCCATAAGGATTTTGATCAGAGAGCAATTTGATTGGAACTCAGGAGTCAACCATCAGATTGACATCCCTGATCAAAAACAATGGCTGACCGTATTCAAGCCTGAATTGTTTCAAACCGAAGAACCAATTTATGGATTCAGATTATTTGATATTGGTGAGAGTGATGGTAAAATAATCTTTTTTGCCAGGGAGGTTTCGGCTGCTCCAGATAACGCCGGGCCAATTTTTGGGTTTTTTGGTGAGGAAAATGTGATCAACATTTTTGAAAATGATGAGTTGGATGGAAGAACCTTAGATCCAGCAGATATCAACCTAACAGTTTTTGATGATGAAGGTGCACTGGCCAATGGTTTTTTGATTTTAGATACTGATCCCAATTCTCCTACATTTGGAAGGGTTAGTGTCCCAGCGGGAACTCCTGCAGGAATTTACACTTTTGAATATGAGATTGAGGATAAATTAGACGGGAGAACGGATAGGGCAATTGTGACCATTCGGGTTGTCGATCCCATTGATGGTCCTGAATTTCCTGATTGCCGAGAAGGGTTCGATTGTAATAATAGTCTGGATAAAATTTCTTTAGAGGGGATTTATCTGAGCGATGCGGCAGGAAATCCCATTTCTGAGATTTGTGAATCAGGCTCTTCTAAGGAAGTATATTTGGCTTTGTCATTGGCTTCTTACGTAGACCAAACGCTTTTTGAATCCAGGTTTATTGGCGACCTTAGCATTGGGGAGTCTTCCTTGCAGATCAATGCCTTTTTAGGAAATATTGAGCCTAATGAAACAGGACAAGTTCGTATTTTGAGTGAGGCATTTTCCTGGAATTGCGGGGATCAGATCAAAATAAATGATATCCTTATTATTTGGCTGGGAGAAGAACCGGATTTTGAAAATCCTGTGGAAGATTGTACCCCTTACGAAGAAGGGAAGTGTATTGCAGAAGTGATTATCGGCTCTCCTTTGACATTAGATTTTGATTGGACGGCCTGTGAGGAAGAGGGCACATTTATTTTCAATTTCACATCGAGCGTAGCCGGTGGTGTACCTGTCCTTGATGAGGAAGGCCAAAATGTGTTGCGTTATACCTATGCTTGGGATTTTAATAATAATGGAACCATCGATTCTAATGAAGCTAATCCAACCTTTGTATATGGAGATGATAGTGCAGAGCAAGTTAGGCTAGTTGTAACGGATGGGAGCGGTAATTCGGTGACCAAAATCA
This sequence comes from Cecembia lonarensis LW9, assembly GCF_000298295.1. Classification (GTDB taxonomy): domain Bacteria; phylum Bacteroidota; class Bacteroidia; order Cytophagales; family Cyclobacteriaceae; genus Cecembia; species Cecembia lonarensis. The sequence continues at coordinate 6,442 of NZ_AMGM01000115.1, read as the reverse complement.
AGCAATTAGAGTACCCAACGGCCATAGAAGTTGTAGAAACGATCATTCAACCAAGAGAGGGCGAGCAAAATGGTTCGATTCAGTTGGACGTTTCAGGAGGTACAGGTGAATTAGTCATTGAATGGAGAAGGGGAGAAGAGTTAATTGGCGAAGAAACTACCTTGGAAAACATTGGTGCAGGCCAATATTCACTAACGATAACGGATGCCAATGGCTGTGTATTTACAAAAACATTTGACATCACGGAAAAGGAAATCCCTCAAAGGGAGTTAGAGGTTAGCAAAGTGGCTTCTACTTCCACCTTTGAGGCAGTGGGGCAGGTGATCACCTATACCATTACCGTAGTGAATACAGGGAGAGAAGTTTTGAACAATATCAATGTAGAAGATCCATTGACAGGACTTTTGGAAGAAATTGAGACCCTTGCGCCTGGAGCAGAAAATGCAGTGGTATTTACCACTGAATATATTGTCAGTCAAGTGGATATGGATAGGGGTGAGATTGTGAATGTTGTATTGGTCAATGCGGGGGATGTTGAAGCCTCAGATACAGCGGTTGTTGAAGGGTTGCAACAAAGCGGTATCAATGTTCAAAAAACAGCTGATAAGGAAGAGGTTCAGAATACCGGTGAGGTAATTACCTATACCATTACTGTGGAAAATACCGGGAATACTACTTTGACAGATGTGGTTGTGAAAGATCCTTTGACAGGTATGGTGGAAACCATTGATGTATTACTTCCTGGTGAAGAAAGGATTTTTACTACTCAGTACACGGTTACCCTAGAGGATGAAATTGCTTTGGTACCCATTGTCAATACGGTATTGGTTTCAGGAACTGATCCAAATGGTGAAGATATTCAAGGAGCGGACGAAATTGAGGTAGAGGTAATTTGTGTGGATAAAACCCGTATCCAAGGTATTATTTTTAATTCTGATGATGGTACACCTTTGGCTAGGGTTCCAGTCTTATTAATACCTCAAAGTGGCACACCAGGCAATGTTCTACTTCAGGTGACAGGTGACGACGGTCGTTACTTCTTTACAGGCATTGCACCTGGCAGTTATTTGGTTCAAGTTCAGGATGCGAATATTAACATCAATAAGGGATTATTCCCGGTAGATTCCAGTTTATTGTTTACCGATGTGGAGGTGTGTAATTATGTGATTCATGATTTCCCTTACACTTTCAGTGACGAACCTGTAATTGGGGACTTTGTCTGGTATGATTTGAATGGGAATGGTGTTCAAGACGAGTGGTTTGACGCTAATAATGATGGTGTAGTCACGCAGAATGTTCCTGATGAAAATGGATTCGTGCCTTTTGCTCAATGGGAATGGATTGACCTAAATGGGGATGGCAGGTTTGATGGTCCGGAAAATGAAGGGGAGTTGAATAAAGCCGGTGTCGGCAATGCCTTAAATCCAAATATTATTGTTGAAGGCCCTGATGGACTTATAAGAGAAATTGTGATTGGACTTACGGGTTATTATAGAACAAGGCCTGAAGTTCTCGGTGAATTTACAGTGACCTTAGACTTGGATGAAAACTTGGCAGATGCAGCTCGTGCACTTGCGGCTACTGGAAGAGTCAAAGTATTACCCAATAATGGTAACAGTAGGCTAACGGAAGATAATGAAGAAGCATTTGATGCAAGTTGTGGTGTGACCACAGATAATCCATACGAGTTTGAACTCACCGCTGCTAACACACAGCGTTTTGATATTGATTTTGGAATCCGGTGTGAAGAAGGTTTGGGAGAAGACTTGGAAATTATAGCAAATGATGATGACTTTGGTGTGCTTCCCGTTGATTTTACAGGAGTTTTAGGGAATATACTGGATAATGATCTTTTGGAGGGGCAGCGTCCTGACCCATCCTTGGTAGACTTCATATTCACTGATCTAGATGATATTATAGGCTTAAATATCAACGAAAATGGAGAGTTAAGTTTATTGATTCCAGGAGTTAATGAGCCAAGGGAGTATGTATTAAGGTATATTCTCCAAGAAACTGCTAACCCAAGTAATCAAGACGACGCAATAGTGATATTCAGAATTGTTGAAGCCGAAGTAGATCTTTCTGTTACCAAAACCTCGGATGAGGCTGAAATATTTGAAGGTGATGAGTTTGTTTATCGTATTACCATTACAAATAATTCTGAATTTGACGCTACCAATGTACTGGTTACTGATGATCTACCTAATGGCATTTCCTTTATCGGGTCTACATTTACTTCATCAGACCCTAATGTAGTCGTCAATGAGGATGTCCAAGGCAATAGGGTAACATGGACCATACCTGTTTTATCCGCAGGTGCCGTGGTAGAAATTACTCTTAGGGTGAGTGCTGATGCGCTTTCTGGAGAAAATCCAGTGACGATTACCAATGTGGTGACTGTAGTTGGAGATCAGGAAGACCCAGATAACCAGAATAATACCGATTCGGATACCAATACCGTAAGGCCATTCTTTATTCCAAATGTCATTACTCCTGATGGAGATGGAAAGAATGACACCTTTGAAATCAAAGGTTTAGGAAAGTTTGTCACCAATGAAATCATCATCTTAAACAGGTATGGAGACCATGTTTTCGAAAGGTTTAATTATGCTAATGATTGGGATGCACCTGGACAAGTAGCTGGTACCTATATGTATGTCTTGAGGGGAATAGATGCCCAGGGAAGAACCCATGAGTTTAAAGGCTGGATACAGGTTATCAAATAAAGTCCTTGATTTAAGTTTTAATTAAAAAAAAGGGGTGTTTAGGCATCCCTTTTTTTATTTCCATAAAACCCTAATAATCAGCTCTGAATGCGTTATAGATCTATTTTAACCGAAAAATAAATATTAAAAAAAGCATTTTAAAACATAAAAAATGCATTTAATAAAAAATATTTTTTCAAATACACTTGACATGAAAAACAAAAAAATGTATGTTTACAGCATAATTGAATGTTTGTCATGCTTTTAAATTTTAATTTTATTCAAAAAGCGTTCAAATGCTCAAAAATCAAGGAAAATAGAGTCTAGGCTAATTTTTAAAGTCCGGAGTATTGGGGATCGCAGAAAGGGTTTAGCTCATTTTCAAAATCATCAAATAAACCGATAGAAAGAGATGGGAAAGATTTTTAGTATTTTGTTTATTTCGGTGTTGTTTTTGGCAATTCCGAATCTGTCTGAGGGGCAGCAGCTGCCCCAGTTCAGCCAGTACATGTTCAACGGTCTTCATATCAATCCCGGATATGCGGGATACAAGAGTGAGGGTTATGTTCAGAGTACTTTCAGGAGCCAGTGGGTAAGTTTTCCCGGAGCACCGCGTACGTTTACGGTTACAGCGGACCTGAGTGCGAACGAGGGGATGCAGGGCTTTGGCGTATCGTTTTTGACGGACCAGATCGGTCCTGCACGTACGACCGGGGGTCTTTTCACGTATGCTTACCGTATGCAGGTCGGCGAGGAGAGTTTTTTCAGCCTTGGTCTGAGCGGCGGTTTTACGGAGTACATGATAGACGGGGACCTTCTGAAGTACAATGACATGAACGACCCGAACATTCCGGTTGGCCGGGAGCGTATGGTGACCCCGAACATGAATGCGGGTTTATTTTTCCACAACAGCCGTTTTTATGCGGGCTTCAGTGCCTTCAACATGATAGGCAAGGGAGCGCTTGAGCGTGAGGATCTTTCTTTGGCCTTCCATGACTTCCATTATTTTCTTACGGCGGGGGCGCTGCTTCCTGTGAGCGATGCGGTACAGTTCAAGCCGAGCTTTCTGATCAAGGAAGTGAAGGGTGCTCCGACGAGCTATGATCTGAACGGGATGCTGTTGTTCATGGAGCGTCTGTGGCTTGGGGCGTCTTACCGTTCGAACATGCGTATCTGGAACGACAACCTGGAGGCGAACCTTGGCAACAGGAACGCGGTAGCCTTTATCTTGGAGCTGTTTGCGACGGAGAATCTGAGGATAGGTTATGCTTATGACCACAACCTGAACGTACTGCAGGATTACAGGACGAATTCGCATGAGATATCGGTTGGTTATTATCTTTCGCCGAGAAGTGTTAAATTGAGAAATCCGAGATGGTTCTGATTATGGAAAAGAGACTGAATATATTGTTTTTGGTATTGTTGCTGTCGTTTTTGACGGTTGATTTATACGGACAGGCGAGGTTGCTGCGCTACGGCGACAAGCAGGCGGGCCTGGAGAATTACGCAAAGGCCGTTGAGGCCTATAAGGAAGCCTACAACAGGCGTGCGAGTTACGGTACTGCGGTACGCCTTGGGGAGACCTACGGGAAGCTGGGGATGTACGCGGATTCCTACGAATGGTGGGGCCGTGCGGTGAGCTTTGAGGAATCTGACAGGGCCGACTATTCGTCCTACCTTCGTTCTGCGGTACAGGCGGGGCAGTGGGACAGCATAGAGGGCCTGTTGTCGGCGAAGGGCTACAGCGAGTATGATTTTCCCGAGCTTGACCTGGCGGGGATGCGCGAGCTGAGGGGCCGCAGGGCGAACGTGAAGCTGGTGCCTGTGGCAGGTGTGAACAGCACGGGTTCGGATTTCGGCACTTCAAAAGATGCGGAAGGCGGTCTTTATTTTTCGAGCGACCGCGGGCAGGTGGGTGATGCGGGCTCAAGACCGGGGATCAGACTGGACGCGAAGGCGAACATTTTCAGCGATGAGCGGAGCGGTTACAACGAGCGTGAGTTTTACAGGATATACAGGAAGGACAGCGGGGGCGATGTATCGGTTGTTGTGACCGACCTTGCGGGAGCACTGCACGTGAACGATCCATCTGTGGCCACGGACCTTGGCCTGGTGTTCTATACGGCCTTTGTGGGCAGGAGCAGGATGAAGGGCACGAGGGACTTCACCAACCATGCGGGCATTTACTACGGGCGTCTTGATGCGGACGGCAACATTACGGGGAGCACGGCCTTTCCGTACAACGACCACCAGTCCTACGGGGTGATGAACCCCTATGTTGACACGGAAGCACAGCGGATATACTTTGCATCTGATATGCCCGGGGGCCAGGGAGGTTTTGATATTTACTATGTGGAATATGACGGGGGGCTGAATTTTTCTGCCCCGGTGAACCTGGGCCCGGAGGTGAATACCCCGGAGAACGAGAGCCACCCTTCCCGTTCGGGAGACAGGTTTTACTTTTCATCGAGGGGCCATAGGGGCCTTGGGGGCATGGATGTTTTCACAGCGGACTACAGCAACGGCAGTATCGGCAACGTGCGCAACATGGGCCTTCCATACAACAGTGAGCGTGATGACTTTGCCTTTGTGGTAGCCGGTGACGGAAAGCGTTACATATCGAGTGACCGTGAGGGTGGTATGGGCCTTGACGATATTTATACGATCGAGGACCTGTTCAGGATCCTGTTGGCAAAGGTAAGCGACTGTGATGGCAACGTAATCATGGATTACAGCTCTGAGCTTAAGAAAACGGACGGCAGTCAGGTGGACAGCAGGCTGGATACTGACGGGCAGCTGCTTGCTGAGCTTGACCCTGAGGGGGACTTTGTGCTGCGTATCAGCAAGAAGGGCCACTTTCCTTTAACGGACAGCGGCCTTACGACCAGGGGCTTTGACGGGGACACGCTGAGAAGGGAGTATGTGCTTGCGGCGATCCCTTACAGGACGCCGGTATATGTTGACATTGTATACTATGACCTTGACAGGTCTGAGATCAGGAATGACGCTGCTCCTTCACTGGATAAGATCGGTGAGCTGATGTCGAAGTACGGTTTCATGGACCTGGTGGTGTCCTCTCATACGGATTCACGTGCATCGGATGCCTACAACGAGGCGCTGAGCGAGCGCAGGGCGGATGCGGTACGTGATTACCTGGCATCCTTTGGGATAGCGAGGGACAGGGTGAAGCTGGAGTGGTTCGGAGAGCGTAAGCTGGTGAACGACTGCGGTGACGGTGTGCCCTGTCCGGAGGCTGACCATCAGCTGAACAGGAGGAGTGAGCTGGTACTGGAGGCTTTTTCGGATACGGAAAGGGACTACGAACTTCCTGAGGGGATAACCGATCCCTGTGATCTTCCGGGGTATCTGGAGGGGATAGCAGAGGAGGCGGGTCTTCCTACGGTATACTTTGACTTTGACAGGAGCAACCTGAGACAGGTGCACAGAAAAGAGCTGGAGCGTGTTGGCGTGATGCTTAACCGTAAGGTTGACCTGAGGCTTTACATTGAGGGCCATACGGACCAGCGGGGCAGTGATGCGTACAACATGGGCTTATCGGAGCGCAGGGCACAGGCGGTGATGGACTATCTGGTGAACCGCGGCGTAGATGCTTCCAGGATGGAGCATAGCTGGTACGGGGAGAGCCGTCCGGTGAACGACTGCAGCACGGGTGATTGTACAGAAGCCCAGCACCAACAGAACAGAAGAACTACGCTCAGAGTGAGTGGTAAATAATA
>NZ_AMGM01000114.1 GCF_000298295.1 Cecembia lonarensis LW9 | reverse complement strand
CCTCTCAGGTAAGGGCCATGAGATACATGTCCAACAGGGAATATGAAAAAGCGCAGCCTGTATTGGAAAAAGCATTGACGCTGGCAGAAAACGACAAGCAAAAAGCGGATGTTCAAATAGATTTGGCAAAAATTCATTCTCAGTTGGGTAGAAAATCTGCCGCCAGGTCTGCAGCACAGGAAGCTGCAAGATTGGATTCAGAAAAAACTGCTGAGGCTTACTCTCTGATCGGTTATCTTTACATGGGTGCTTTCAATGACTGTAAGGGAGGAGAAAGCAGAGCCAAGGATTATTCTGTGTTCATTGCTGCTTACAATGCATTCCAAAGAGCAGGTAACAGTGATGGTATGAGAGATGCGAGAGCAAGATTTCCATCTAAAGAGGAATTGTTTACTGAGGGTAAAATGGCAGGTGAATCTATCAGCACAGGTTGCTGGGTTGGTGAAACTGTGACTTTGGCCACCAGAGATTAAAACGAATGGATTCAAATACCATAGGCAGCTTTCGGGCTGCCTTTTTTTATGTTCTTACTTGATATGGAATCTTTTGGTATCTTTGCAAGCATGAAGGCGCATTTCCTACAAATCTTGTTCATCTTTATTTCTATTCATCTGATATCTTGCGGGGATGAGGTGGACAGCAGTATGTTTGAGGTTTATGATGGCCCAATGAGTACTGCTTATGATATAGAACTTTTCCATAGCGATTCCGCAGTCGTGCGCTCACACTTGGTTGCCAGCAAACAAATGGAGTTTGACGGAGGTGATCTGGAATTTCCCGAGGGTATTGAAATTACCTTTTTTGATAAGGAGGGAAATATTACGACAACGATGAGGGCTGATAGGGGCTTTTATGTCAAAAAGGACAATCTTTACCGTGGTGAAGGCGATGTACAGGTCAATAATCTGGAAAAGGAGCAAAAGCTTTCCTCTGAGGAGCTTTTCTGGGATCCTAATGCCAAAAAAATATTCACTGAAAAATTTGTGACCGTTCAGGAAAGGGAAACCATTTTCAATGGTACGGGAATGGAAGCAGATGAAGGCTTCAATGAATACAAACTCTTTAAAGTAACCAATAGTCGGACGATATTACCCGGTGAAGATTAAGGATATGAAAATCAGCAATATTGCATTACTTTCGCTTTCCGCCGCCTTTGTCATCATAGGAACGCATCAGACCATTATGCATGGGCTATTTGCTTCTTATCCTATTTTCATGTTGGCGGTGATTTTGCTGTTTTGGTATAAATACCGTCAAAATAAAGCAGCAGGAGAGGAAGATCAGGAATTTAAAAAGGATAAAGCCCGAGGTAAAAAATAATGGAAACGGATTATTTGTTTTATGTTCTGGTTACCCTGCTCTTTTCCGCATTCTTTTCGGGGATAGAAATAGCCTTTTTATCCGCCAATAAGCTGCATATTGAATTACAAAACAAACAAGGCCATCTATCTGGAAAGATCCTTTCAGGATTTGTACAAAAACCTGGGCAGTTTATAGGGACGACACTGATCGGAAATACAATCGCCTTGGTGCTGTATGGTATATTTATGGCCAACTTGCTTGAACCTTGGATTGTAGCATGGCTGCCCTCCCATGTTGAAAACCAGGCTGCCATTATGGTGATTCAGACAGTCATTTCTACCATTATCGTCTTGGTGACAGCGGAGTTTTTGCCAAAGAGTATTTTCCTGCTCAACCCAAATAGGTTATTGGCTACACTTTCTATTCCCTTTCAGGTCATTTACTACCTAATGTATCCCATCGTATGGTTGGTGGTGGGGTTATCCCGATTTTTTATCACTAAGATATTGGGACTGGAATACAGTGAAGATAAGCCTGTTTTTAAAGTCACTGACCTCAATAGATTTATTCAGCATAACCTACTGCATGGCAGCCAGGACGTAAAAGTGGAGGTAGATACGAAAATCTTTGACAATGCTGTAGAATTCAAATCCATTAGGATAAGGGAGTGTATGGTACCCAGGACTGATATTGTGGCGGTAGACGTGGAGGATAGCATTGAAGAGCTCAAAGAAGTTTTTGCAGAAAGCGGTCACTCTAAAATTATCGTATACAAGGATTCCATTGATGATGTGATCGGCTATTGTCATCAGTTGGAGCTTTTCAAGAAGCCAAAAAGAATCATCGATATCCTTACCCCGATTATCATTGTTCCGGAATCTGCCTTGGCAAATGAGCTGTTGATCCAGTTCATTGAAGAAAGAAAAAGTTTGGCTTTGGTTGTAGACGAATTTGGCGGTACCAGCGGTATTGTAAGCATGGAAGACATTATAGAAGAGATTTTTGGTGAGATTCAGGATGAATATGACACTGATGACCTTATTGAACAACAAATTTCAGACAATGAATACTTAATCAGTGCAAGGCATGAAATAGACTATTTGAACGACAAATATGATTGGGAGCTTCCATATGGAGAATTTGAAACCTTAGCAGGTTTTATCCTATCATTGACAGAAGATATACCCCAAAAGGGGCAAAGTATTACCTTTGGACATTTAACATTTACCATCGTGGCCAAGCAGGATCATAGGATCGAAACGCTAAAAGTCAAGTATAATCCCGGTTCGAATAACAATAAGTAATTTATTGACAGGGATATTATTTTGAATTTAGCGTCAGATGTAATTATTTTGCGGCACTTCAAAAATCCAGTAGAATGGCATTAATAAAAAAAATCAGACAGAAAACAGGTCTTGCAATCGGAGTTATAGCAGTAGGGTTGATATTTTTCCTTGTTGGAGGGGATATTTTAAGTCCCAATTCCACCCTATTGGGCGGAAGATCAAATAAGGTAGGTGAGATTGCAGGTGAGAAAATTACCTATGAGGAGTATATACAGAAAATTGAAGAGGTGAAGTTTTCCTTCCAACAAAATACAGGAAGAACCCCTTCAGAAAATGAGATGTACTCCATCAGGGAACAAGCCTGGCAGGCATTGATTGTCGAGAAAGTTTTTGCATCCCAGTATGAAGCTTTAGGGCTTACCATTTCTGATGAGGAATTGGTGGATATGGTGCAGGGGAAAAATATCATTGCTGAACTCAGGCAACAATTGATCAATCCAGAGACCGGAGAATTTGACAGGTCACAGTTGATTGCATTTTTACAGTCATTGGAAACTGCAGCGCCTGAGCAGCGTGCTTTCTGGGCACAACAGGAGCGTCTGTTTGCAGATGCCAGGTTGAGGGTGAAGTATGATAACCTGCTTGCCACTTCCGAATATGCCACCACTGCCGAAGGCAGATTGGAGCACAAAATGCAAAACTCTATTGCAGATGTAGATCATTTATTCATTCCATTTTATGCCATCCCAGATGGAGAAGTGCAGGTCACAGATGCAGAATTAAGAGATTACATCAACAAAAACAAAGAAAAATTTAAGGTTTCCAATGCAGTTGATTTGGAATATGTCGCCTTCAATCTGGTACCAAGTTCCGAAGACTCTGCAGCAGTGATTTCTGAAATCCGACAGTTGACCGAAGAGTTGAGAAATGCCAGCAATGACTCCGTCTTTGTTTTGAGGAATTCAGAGGCAGCCAGGCCATTCCTTACAGTACTGCCCGGTGATGCTTTGCCTAATTCTCTGACTTCTAATGTAGATAATATTGAAGCAGGTGAAACGTATGGTCCTTTCCTGACCAATCGTTCCACTTATGTCTCCTACAAGATCACAGCTAAATTCGATGGTACGCCTAGAATGAGGGCCAGCCATATTCTTTTTGGAACCCAAGGACTTTCAGAAGATGGTATAGCTGAAGTAAGGGCAAATGCACAAAATGTGCTGAAGGAAATTCAGGATGGGTTGAACTTTGCTGCTGCTGCAGCGCAATATGGACAGGATGGCACCGCCCAAAGAGGTGGAGATCTGGGATGGTTTGCCAAAGAGGATTTTGTTGAAGAATTTGCTGAGGCAGCATTTGCCGTAAGAACGACTGGTTTGATCAACAGGCTTGTTGAAACAGAATACGGTTTCCATATCATAGATATTACGGAATTGCCAAGAAGAGAAACGCATAAAATTGCGGTACTTGAACTGGACTTGATTCCAAGTGATGCCACGAGAAATGATGTATTTAGAAATGCCGATTTCTTTGCTGCCTCTGCCTCAAATGCCAAAGAGTTTGCTGGAAATGCAGAGAAAGAAGGATATAGAATCATTCAGGCCAATAATGTAGGTGCATTTGACAGAAACTTAAACAACTTGCAAGGTGCTAGGGAAGTGATCCGGTGGGCATTCAATGATGCTTCTGTTGGAAAAGTTTCCGAAGTCTTTGAATTGGACAATACTTACCTAGTAGCCATATTGAAGAACCGTTATGATGAAGGAACTGCTTCTTTGGATCAGGTAAGGGTACAGGTTTTGAATCAGGTTAGAAATGACAAAAAGGCCGAGATTATCAAGCAAAGGTTAGCAGGTAAAACTTCTTTGGAAGAAATGCAGGCTTTATTTCCGGATGAGGCTTCATTGGATAACACACCGGATTTGAGGTTGAGTGCTTCTGTTTTACCGGGAGTTGGCTTTGCACCAAAGGCAATTGGAGCTGCATTTGGCCTGAAGGAATCCGGTCAGATCAGCCAACCCATCCATGAAGATGTAGGGGTCATTGTGTTGAAGTTGAATGCCATCACACCTGCCGCTGAGGTTGGGGATTATACAGCCTTCCAGAGACAGGTGACCTTAAATGCATCTCAAAGAACGGCATACATGATCATGATGGCCTTAGAAGATCTGGCAGATGTTAAGGACTATCGGTATAGATTCTTCTAATCCTTAGCATAGAAAAAAACAAAAAAACCGCGGCTATGACTGCGGGTTTTTTGTTGTTGAATTTATTTTGGGAGCTTTGTTGTTATTCCAGTAAATTTGCAAGTATGAAGTTTACATTTGACAGAGAAGCATTCAAGGAGAAATTAGAAGCCCAGACTTCTTTTCCCTCTTTGTATATGTTTAAATTCATTGTCCCCAATGGCAGGGAGGAGCAGATTGCAGCCTTATTGCCAAACAACAAAATGACCTTGAAGGAATCTTCTAAAGGTAAATATGTGTCGGCTACTATTAAAGCCATGATGCCCAACGCTGAGGCCATATTAGACGTATATGAAAGGGCATCAAAAATTGAAGGCGTAATATCACTTTAAAGAAAAAGCCATGTGGAAAGAAGAAGATAACCGATTAAAAAGAACCTTTAAATTTAATGATTTTCAAGAAGCTTTTGCTTTTATGACGCGGGTGGCCTTTTTAGCAGAATCCCATAACCACCACCCCAATTGGAGCAATGTGTACAATACGGTAATTATTGAACTGACCACGCACGATACTGGTAATCTGATCACTGAAAAAGACAGAAAATTGGCCGCTGCCATTGACGCGATCTGAGATGTCTGCAGAGGAAGAAAAATCCGTTAACCTTTACTTAGTACCTACACCTATTGGAAACCTGAAGGACATTACCCTAAGGGCTATTGAGGTATTGAAGGCAGTAGATGTCATTTTGGCGGAAGATACCCGAACTACTGGAAAATTACTGAAGTATTTGGAGATCAATAGGCCCCTGCAGAGCTATCATATTTTCAATGAACACAAGACCGTTGAAAAATTGGTGGATCGCATGTTAAAGGGTGAAATGATGGCGCTGTGCAGTGATGCAGGTACGCCGGGCATTTCTGACCCTGGCTTCTTACTGGTCAGGGCAGCTAAAGAAGCAGGCTTGGAGGTCAGTTGCCTTCCCGGAGCAACTGCCTTTGTGCCTGCCTTAGTCAATTCAGGCCTACCGAATGACCGTTTTACTTTTGAAGGCTTTTTGCCCCACAAAAAAGGAAGACAAACGAGGATTCAAAATTTAATAGAAGAGACCCGCACCATGGTCTTTTATGAATCCCCACATCGCTTGATGAAAACATTGCAGCAATTGGCTGAAGCTTTTGGATACGACCGAATGGCTAGTGTTTCCCGTGAATTGACTAAGGTTTTCGAGGAAAACGTACGGGGTACATTAGCGGAATTGATCTCTTATTACGAAGAACATCCGGTTAAGGGTGAAATTGTGTTGGTGGTAGAGGGTACGGAAGGGAGAGGAAAAAGGCAGGACAGAGCGTAAAAAATAAGCCCTTTGGCTGCCCCTGATAGCTATCGGGGTAGCGATGGCCCAGGTTGCAGGCTGGGAAATAGGGGAAAGTAGGAAGTCGAAAATCGGATTTCGGAAGCAACCATAAAGAGGTTAAGGTTTTTTTAAAGATTAAAAGTAAAAAAATAAAAATGGTTGATTTATTAAAAGTTTTAGAGCAAACCAAAGTGGTTGCCAAAAAAGCGGGTGATTTTATCCGCAAAGAAAGAAAAGGCTTTGACCGGGATAAGGTAGAACATAAAGGATTGAATGATCTTGTTTCCTATGTTGATAAGGAAACAGAGAAATTGATAGTGAAGGAATTGAAGGAAATCCTGCCTCAGGCTGATTTTATCACCGAGGAAGGAACAGCAGCGAGGGATGGCAGGTCCTATACTTGGATCATTGACCCTTTGGATGGTACCACCAATTTTATCCATGGACTCCCGGTTTTTTCGGTTTCCATAGGGCTAAGATATGAGGAGGAGATTGTTTTGGGAGTCGTGTATGAGGTGAACAATGATGAATTGTTTTATGCCGTCAAAGGACAGGGAGCTTTTCTGAATGGAGAACGTATATGGGTGAGTCAGGCCAAGGCCTTGGAAGAGAGTTTGATTGCAACAGGCTTCCCTTACAGTGCTTTTGGAAGAATCGATGATTACCTGAAGGTGCTTCGTGCTTTGATGGAAAAATGTCATGGATTGCGAAGATTGGGCAGTGCAGCTATAGACCTTTGCTATGTGGCCTGTGGCCGTGTTGATGGATTTTTTGAATATGATCTAAAACCTTATGATGTAGCTGCAGGGGTCATTATCGTTTTGGAGGCGGGGGGAAAAGTCAGTGATTTCAGGCAGGGCAAGGATTATTTATTTGGAGGTGAAGTTTTAGCAAGCAACAACCATATCCATCAATCCTTTGATGTTGAAATCCAGAAAGTTTGGTAGCGGTTGATTCAGTGGCTGGCAAGGTTTTTGGATATCTTTTCATGGGGAAATACGTTTGAATATTTAAAAACCACACCAGTCACCATGAAAAAATCCATCTTAATAGGCCTTGCCGTTTTCATTGTATTACTGCTGAGCCTAATAGCTCTTCCCTTTATTTTTAAAGATAAAATAGCAGCGCGAATTGACAGGGAAATTTCCAATTCCATCAATGCGCAGGTATATTTTGACATCAACAAAGTAAGCTTAAGCATTTTCAAGAGATTCCCGCATATTTCAGCTACCATGGAACAAATTGGCATCATTGGAAACCCTCCTTTTCAGAATGATACCCTGATCCATATGGATAGGTTTCAGGTGGATTTTAATTTACGTTCTATCATTTTTGATGATTTCCCAACCCTCACAGGTATTCATGTGGATGGTGGTAGTGTGTATGTAAAAGTTCTAGAGGATGGCAGGGCAAATTATGACATTACCTACCCCACCGAAGAGGAGGTGGAAAGCAATTTCCGCATGGCAGTTGACCTCATTGAAGTTCAGGGTGTGGATTTCATATACAATGATAGGGAGTTGGACTATTTCATGGCTTTGGGAAATGTAAAAGCAGAAGGCCGTGGGGATTTTACTTTGGATGTCTATGACCTGCCTTTGCAGGCGGAAGCCTTGATTGCGGAAATTACTTATGAAGGAACCAACTACCTGAGAAATAAAAATTTTAAAGGGGAAACCAACCTGCATGTGGACATGCAGCAGATGAAGTTTGCCTTTGGTGATGGGGATTTTGCCATCAATGACTTTTTCTTTGACTTATATGGGTATGTGGCCTTGCCGGAGGAAGGAATTGATTTTGACCTGAATTTTGAAGGTAAGGACAATACCTTTAAAAGCATCCTTTCTTTAGTTCCTGGTATGTATACCGATAATTTTGGTAGGCTGAATACTTCAGGAAGTATGAATTTTCAAGGCTTTTTTAGAGGCATGTACTCCGAAACGTCTTTTCCATCATTTGATGTAGGGCTGAAAATTGTGGATGGGTTTTTTCAATACCCGGATTTACCTAGACCGGTCAGTGAGGTGAAGATTGACATGCGGGTCAAAAATGAAACGGACAATCTCGACAATACAAGCATTCAGATTCCTGTTTTCAGTATGAACTTTGGGAGCAATCCCATCTCGGGGAATTTCACATTGGCCAATCTGGTCAGCTATGATATGGAAGGGGCGCTAAAGGGCCGGTTGAACCTGGAAGAATTGACTTCAATTTTCCCGATTGAAGGCACTACCCTGAAGGGTTTGCTGGATGTAGATGCCAATGCCAAAGGGAGATACGATTCCGTAGCTCAAATAATACCCGCCATCAATGCCCAGTTGTTTTTGAGCAATGCTTATATCAAAAATAAGGATTATCCTGCTCCAATAGAAAAACTTAATGTTTCTGCAAAAATCCAGAATAATACCGGAAGAATGAATGACTTTTTGGTGGATTTAAGCCAATTTGGGTTTGACCTGGAAGATGAGTCTATTTCAGGAAGGTTAAAAATTGCTGACTTCTCCTTATTGAATTGGGATGGCGCCGTTCAGGGTACTGTTGACCTGGGTAAGATGTTGGCCATTTTCCCTATGGACAACATTATCATGGAAGGCAAGGTCATGGCTGACCTGAGTACCAAAGGCTCGTATAAAGATGTGGAAGAAGGCAGATACAACCGCCTGGACACCCGGGGGAACATTGCACTCAGCAAATTTTACTTTACTTCCAATGATTTGCCCCAAGGCGTAAGGATACACGAGGCACAGGCAGAATTCTCTCCTGACAGGATTAATCTGAGTAAGTTTGATTCCCGTGTAGGTCAAAGTCCACTGCAGGCCACTGGCTTTCTTTCCAACTACCTGAATTTTGTTTTGAAGGAAAATGAAGTGTTGAAAGGACAGCTCAGCCTTAACTCTTCCCGCTTTGATGTGAATGAGTGGATGACATCGGGTGAAGAGAGTTCTGAATTAGAGGTCATACAGCTCCCCGAGAATATTGATTTTAGCATGACTGTAGCAGTGGCAGAAGTGATTTATGATAATTTAAACCTTAAAGAGGTAAGGGGAACACTCAATCTGAAAGAGGGAGTTTTGTCATTCCGGGATGCTGGAATGAGGGCGCTTGGGGGCCAAATCACCATGAATGGTGCTTATGACCCAAGGGACCTGACTGCACCAAAATTTGATTTCAGGCTGAATTTATCCAACCTGAGCATTCCACTGGCATTTGAATCTTTCAATACAGTGAAAGCTTTTGCACCAGTAGCACAACATTTGACCGGGAATTTCAACACCAATATTAATTTCTCTGGAATCCTGGGGCAGGATATGATGCCTGTTTTATCTTCTCTGAATGCTGAGGGACTACTTAGGGTGGCAGAGGCTGCTTACCGTAACAGCAGGTTGCTGGAAACCATCACCGGCCTGACCCAACTCAATGAAACCAATACCATTCAGTTTAGAAATGTCAGTATTCCCATTGAAATTAAAAACGGAGTGATGGATGTACGCCCCTTTGATGTTCGATTATGGGATTATCAGGCCAATATTCAGGGAAGTACTGGGTTTGACGGAACCATCAATTACCTGATCAATATGCAGGTACCTGCTGGAAGGTTTGGGGAACAAGCCAACACCTTATTGGCAACCATTTCGGGTACCCAAGCCAATGCTTCTACGCTTATCCCGGTCGCTTTAAATTTAGGAGGAACTTACAACAGTCCAAGAATCTCCCTGGCTGGAGGACAGAGTATAGAAAACCTTTTAACAACAGCTCTGAGATCAAGGTTGAGTGCTGAGAAGGAAAACATTCAAGAGCAGGTAACACAGCAGTTTAGGGCAGCAGAGGACAGCATCAAAAGGGAATTACAGCTAAAGGCTGAAATGGCTCAGGACAGTGTCAAAAAAGAAGCCGAAAGAAAGGTGGAAGAAGTGAAAGGAAAGGCGGTAGAGGAAGCCAAAAGTTTGCTGAAAGGTGTTCTTCGTCCAAGACCTGCCAAACCGGATACGACTAAGAAAAACGATAATTAGGGCTTGCCGAAAGAGCCTCAGGTATGCCAGCCCTTCCTATCGGTAGGCAAGTTCAAAGCGGGTGAATGAAGATGTATGCTTATACTTCGAATGAGCCCAATTAGAGCCTGTCAAGTCGA
>NZ_AMGM01000113.1 GCF_000298295.1 Cecembia lonarensis LW9 | reverse complement strand
CAGCTACAGCCTAACTATGTTGGCTATGTTACTATGTTGTCCAAAAAAAACCTGAACCACCACAAAAATCCTTTTTTATCTGCCACAACTTGTCCCGCATGCGGGATAGAAACATAGAAAACATAGCTGGGCAACAGCAAACCTTTATTTTTAAAATCAGGCGGTTGATACAGGGGAAGCTATGTGTGCTATCTTCTCCTATGTGGTTAAAAAAAATCGGCCATCAATAACCCTCTGTGGTAGAGCGGAATGAAGCTTCAATAACTATCTTTTCTTTTTCCGAACATTTTCCTAAATGTTGAATTCTCAGCGTGACGGTCCATCTTTTCCATTACTAATAGCCCTCCAAGGGTTCGAAACCCTTGGAGGGTTTGGGTAAAATTCGTTTTTTATTGAACGCACATTCAATTTGGAAGACTGTTTGACCCCATCGGGGTCATATAGCTATAGACAGAGACATCAAGCTATAAATATACGACCCCATCGGGGTCGCATATCAAGTGCTATCCCTAATGATAAAAGGATAAGAAGATAGGATAATATATCATGAAAAACCCTCCAAGGGCTCGAAATCTTTGGAGGGTTGGTTTGAACTCCTATTTGCTTCAATAAATCCTAATATCGGAATCTCGGATGACCCCATCGGGGTCACATATTTATAGAAGAAAACGCCAGATAAAAATATACGACCCCATCGGGGTCGCATATCAAATTGTTCTTTATTTGATCAATAACACAAATTATTTATTCGGAAAACCCACCCCCATATTGTACAGACCAAAGGCAAAAATATCGGCAATCTCCGCAATCTGCATGGCGGTTGGTTTACCTGCCCCATGGCCTGCATTGGTTTCGATCCGGATCAAAACTGGATTGTTACCTTCATGGGCTTCCTGCAAGGTAGCGGCAAACTTAAAGGAGTGCGCAGGAACTACCCGATCATCATGATCAGCAGTGGTCACCAAGGTGGTGGGAAAGGCTGTTCCTGGTTTTAAATTATGTAAAGGAGAATAGCCCTTCAGGTAACGGAACATTTCCTCAGAATCATCGGCTGTGCCATAATCATAGGCCCATCCTGCACCGGCGGTAAACTGATGATAGCGCAGCATATCCAGTACACCCACCGCAGGGAAGGCTACTTTGGCCAGATCAGGTCTTTGGGTCATCACTGCTCCGACCAATAATCCCCCATTGCTCCCACCCCTCAAGGCTAGGAAATCGGAAGAGGTATACCCTGCTTTGATCAGGTATTCGCCGGCAGCGATAAAGTCATCAAACACATTTTGTTTCTTCATCTTGGTGCCGGCCAGGTGCCATTTTTCTCCATATTCCCCTCCACCTCTTAAGTTGGGTACGGCATAAACCCCGCCATTTTCCAACCATACTGTATTGGCAATACTGAAGGAAGGCGTCAGACTCACCCCAAAGCCGCCATAGCCATACAGGATGGTTGGGTTCTTACCGTTCATTTGCAATCCCTTTTTATGGGTGATTATCATGGGGATTTGAGTACCATCCTTGGAAGTATAGAAGATTTGCTTGCTTTCATACAAAGCAGGGTCAAAGTCTACCTCTGGGCTGTTGTACAAGGCTACCGCACCGGTGGCTATGTCGTAGGCATAAATGGAGCCAGGGGTAAGGTAAGAAGTAAAGCTGAAGTACAATTCTGTTTCCTCCCTTTTAGCAGAGAATCCTCCTGCTGTACCAATTCCCGGCAAGTCCACCACCCGCTCCAAGTTACCATCATAGGAAATTTGTTTGACCTCTGTGATGGCATCTTTGAGGTAAGATGCAAAAAATTTACCTCCTCCCTTGGATACGCTGAGTACATTTTCTGTCTCCGGAATCACATCCACCCAATTATCAGTGACAAGGCTGGAAATGGAAGTCTTGACCAAGCGGTTGTTAGGTGCATTCAGGTTGGTGAAAATAAACAGTTCCCCATCCTGATGATCGATCACATAATGTGTGTTTTCCATATCAGCCACGATGGACACGATCGGGGACATGGCCCTGCTCAGATCCTGCATGTATAATTCATTGCCTGTGGTGCTGTTGGCCGCGGTAATGACGAGGTATTTGCCATCTTCTGTGACAGAGGCACCCACATACCTTCTGGGATTGTTGTCATCTCCAAAAACCAGGACATCCTGGCTTTGGTCTGTTCCCAATTGGTGGTAGTAAAGTTTGTGGTTATTGGTCAAGGCGGAGAGTTTGGAACCTCCCGGCTTGTCGTAGGTACTGTAGAAAAACCCTTCATTCCCTTTCCAGGCAATGCCCGTAAATTTGGCATCCTCTATTTTATCAGACTTTAATTCCTTACTTTCTGTATCCATCACGTAGATGTCTCTCCAATCCGAACCTGCCACCGAAACGGCATAGGCAAAAAGACTACCGTCCTTGGTAAAGGCTGCTCCCGCTAAGGAAGTGGTTCCGTCAGCCGAAAGTTTGTTGGGATCTAAGAAGAGTTCCTCTTCCCCCTCAGGACCATTTTTTCTGTAGAGTACAGATTGGTTTTGTAGACCGTCATTGCGGTAGTAGTATTGATACGCTCCATAAGTATTCGGAGCAGAAATCCTTTCATAGTTCCAGACTTGCTCCAGTCTTTGGCGAACGGCCTCCCTAAAGGGGATTTGCTCCAGGTAGCCGAATGTAACCTTGTTTTGGGCTTCTACCCAGGCTTTGGTTTCCTCGGAATAATCATCTTCCAGCCAGCGGAAAGGGTCAGCCACGTTTTGGCCCCAGTATTGATCCACATGGTCTGATTTTTTGGTTTCTGGATAGTTCACTTCGATTGTAGGAAATTTTTCCTGTTGCCCGCAGCTAAGTAGGAGGCCAGCAACCAGGAAAGCGCTTAATAATTTATTTGGGCTCATGGGTCATTAAAGGATTTTTTTATGGGAATCGGGGGCAATTTAAGGGGAATTTCAAAGCGGGGCAAAAAGAGCCTTCTAAAAAGAGCCAAGGAATTAGGAAAAAGGCATAAGGGCAAAGGGAAAAGGGAATTGTCCTTTGTCCTTCCCCAAATAGCGTTGACCGTTTGGTTCATTTTTTAGGTAAGTGTTTATTGGAGGACTTGTGCCAGAGGCACAACCTATTGGTAGCAAAAAAGCGTCAACCATTCCCATCCGTCCTGTAGGGACGGCCGATGCTAAGCGTTCGGGAAAGGGGAAAGGGGGATTTCGGAAGTCGGATTTCGGAAATGGTAAAATCAACCAACAAAAAAACCGGCTTTCGCCGGTATAAAATATTCAGGTGGTTTTTTCAATTATACAAAAGCGAAGAATACCAGCCAGGTAATGATCAAAATTGGCAAAAGGATGGGCAAAGAGAATCGGATGATGTATCCAAAGAATGAAGGCATCTTGATCCCGCTCTGTTCTGCAATGGACTTCACCATAAAGTTTGGACCATTTCCAATATAGGTCATAGCGCCAAAGAATACCGCGGCGATTGAAATAGCCATCAGCTCAAAAGCCGATTGATCGTATTTATCCATGGCAAAATCCCTAACCATTTCAATATTACTGATTTCAGCACCTTGTGAAGCCATGGCTGCAGCCAGGAAATTCAGGTAAGTAGGTGCATTATCCAAGAACCCGGATAGGATACCAGTACCCCAATATAAGGTGTTGTGGGTGATCAATTGTGCACCTTCCGGTGATTTGGCGAAGTTGCCTACCAACTCTAGGGCAGGCATCATGGTACCAAAGATACCGATAAAGATAAAGGCTACTTCCCTGATGGGTTCAAAATTGAATTCATTGCCTTTGATGGCTTTTTGGTCGGCCAATTTAAAGCTAAAGTACGCGACAGAAAGCATGATGATTTCCCTGATAAAAGAGAATTTTTGTCCATCATAATGAATGGCCGGCACCCAGTCAATCACGTTCGGATCCAGGAAAACGGAGGCAATGACCACGCCAAGCCATAAGAAATTTTTGGTGCCGATCAGCTCAAATTTATTGGAGTAGGTCACCTCTTCCAATTCTTCCTCGTTGGCCCGACCATATTTCTTATCCACAAAGTAAAAGACCAAAGCAAGGAAGGCAAGGGCCAAAATCCAAGCTGGCCAATTGTGTTCCAAAGTCCAGAAGAAAGGAACCCCTTTCAGGAAACCAAGGAAGAGTGGTGGATCTCCAATAGGAGTAAGGGAGCCGCCCACATTACTTACCATGAAGATAAAGAATATGATATGGTAAGGTTGAATATTTCCTTTATTCAACCTGATAAAAGGCCGGATCAATAGCATGGAGGCACCTGTAGTACCGATCAGGTTGGATATCAAGGCCCCAATCAGGAGTAAGGCCACATTCGCCATTGGCGTGGCTTTTTTATCTATTTCTATAAGGATACCTCCTGATGCAATGTACAATGAAGCCAAAAGCGCTATAAACTGAACGTATTCAGCCATGGCGTGTACTGGGCCATGTACATTATGCAGGGCAAAAAGGTAGTAAAAGACCACAAAAATGGCCAATCCAACTGCTATTTTGGGATAATTATGATGCCAAAAGTGCTCGTAGAACAATGGGCCTGTGGCTATCATCAATAATAAAACTACAAATGGGATTACCAGCCAGACGGGTGCGTCTTCATGGTGCTCGTGACTGTCATCATGAATATGAGCAGCCACACTGGTAATAGGTTCATCTTGTTCGAGACTTTCGGTGACTTCAGTTTGTACTTCCTCTGCAGTCTGGGCATAAGCGGGATTTGAAAAAATCACAAGCGCTAATAGGAAGACAAAAACATGGAATATGTTTCTCATCAAAGTAATTTAAGCAATTTTCTTCAACTGGTTGCACAATAAGCCCTAAAACCTATAACCTAAGTTAGGTTTATTGAGGATTATTCTTGCTAAACTACTTAATTTGATTGAAAAGCACCACATAAAATGAGCAAGCCGGGTTGAATTAATTTAAAAGGTATTCAACCCGGCTGATGATTGGCTGAATACTTATATCAGCTGCTTAAGTGCAATTTCAAGAGAGGCCTGAGCAATCTTAGTTTTTCCAGGATTTTTCTCATGCGTCTTTTTTAAAGCCTTGGCGATGGTCTTGCTTACATCTTTAAAAATGGCGTCATCGGTAAGTTCGGCTTTATCCGACATCAGGTAAGCAAAGACCCGAGCCATACCACAGTTTGCGATAAAATCGGGCAGTACGGATACCTGCTCGTCCATCCAAAGGCCTATAGGTCCCAGGAAAATTTCCGGATCGGCAAAAGGTACATTGGCACCACAAGAAATCACTTCCAAGCCGGTTTTCACCATTCTTTCTGCGTGTTCTTGAGTAATCAAGCGGGAAGCTGCAGCAGGAATAAAAATCTCTGTGGGCAGGTCCCAGATAATCTCATTGATTGTATCAAAGGGGATCATGTCATCCGCTACCAACTTATTGCCTTCTCGCTTAAGGAAAAGTTCACGGATTTCATCCAAGCTATAGCCTTCTTCTTTAATAAGTCCACCTTCCCGGTCAATAATTCCAATAATTTTAACACCTTCCACAGCGAGGAAACAGGCCGCGGCTGCCCCTACATTTCCCCAGCCCTGTATGATGGCTCTTTTATTTTTCAGCTGCCCACCCCAGATTTTATAGTAGTGCCGGACAGCCTCGGCAACACCATAACCCGTAATCATGTCGGCTACGGTGTATTTCTTAGGGCCATTGGGTGTGTAGTCAGGATCTTCCAATACTTTGGAAACACCCTGTCTCAACTGTCCTATTTTACGGATTTTTTGAGGTTCAGTGGCATTGAAATGTCCGCTGACGATACCCTCTTGGGGATGCCAAAGGCCATAAGATTCAGTGATGGGGATTACCTGATGGATTTCATCCACATTCAGATCGCCACCGGTCCCGTAATAATTTTTCAAAAGGGGCATGACGGCTTTATACCATCTTTTGAGCACTTCCTCTTTTCTGGGGTCATTAGGGTCAAAGTTGATGCCGGATTTAGCGCCTCCTATGGCTGGACCTGAAACGGTAAATTTAACCTCCATGGTTTTGGCAAGAGATTCTACTTCTCTTTTGTCCAAGCCTTTACGCATGCGGGTTCCCCCTCCTGCAGCCCCTCCTCTTAGGGAATTGATCACTACCCAACCTTCTGCTTCCGTTTCGCTATCGCTCCATTCAAAAACAATTTCAGGTTGTTTGTTCTCAAATTTTTTGAGTAATTCTTTCATGTTGGTATTTGGGTTTATGCGCGCAAAAATAGAAATATTTGTCAATCAATTGTCAAAAACCGTAAACGGTACCTCCGCAATTGTCCCTTGAGGCCCCAGTTACGCTGTGTAGGCAGTTGTGTTCATTTCTCAGCCTAAGAACTCCCAGGAAAGCAAATATCAGGGCTTCTTTGTAATTGATCAGTTCTTTGGACGCATAAACAATAGAAAAAGATTCACCAAGCACCTGATTTAATGTTTCTATAAAAAAAGTATTGAAGGCACCTCCTCCTGTAATCAGCAGCTTGGCTTTCCTATCAGGAATGGGCTTGATGGAATTTTTCAGTTGAATGGCAAAGTGTTGTACCAATGTATGTAGGATATCTTCGGTGGTATGTTTTTCTTGTTCTAATATTTCAAAAAAAGGATCAAGGTCTTCCCTGCCCAAGGATTTGGACCCCTGTATGTAGTAATAATTAAGATTATTGAGTTTATCCAATACTTCGGGCAACAATTTCCCTTTTTTGGCCAATGCCCCATCTTCATCGTAAGCCATGCCCACTTGATTGGCATAATGGTTGAGCAAAAGATTAAAAGGACAGATGTCAAAAGCCAGTCTCAGCCCGGTGTATTCCATACTGACGTTGGCGATGCCGCCCAGATTGATGCAATAATCGTATTGTCCAAAAAGAAGCCGGTCACCAATAGGGACCAATGGTGCTCCCTGCCCGCCCAATTGCACATCCAGCATTCTGAAATCATTGATGACGGGAAGTTTCGACGCTTTATGCAATGCCCAGCCATTACCTATTTGCAGGGTCAGCCCCTTATCGGGTTGGTGGAAAACCGTATGGCCATGGGAAGCTATGGCGTCTATTTTGAGTTTATTTTCACTCACAAAGAACCTCACTTTTTCCCCCATCCATTTGCCGAATTGTATATCCAGCAGGGAAAGTTCCAGTCCATCCAGTAGATGGGATTTTTTCAGATTTTCTTCCAGTGTTTCAGGGAAGGGGAAGTATGATAGGCATGCAGGTGATAGGTCCATTTTTGCTGCTCAAAAATAAATTCACAATAGGCTAAATCCAGACCGTCACCGGATGTTCCTGACATCAAACCGATCATATGGTAGCTTTTTCGTGGCGTCATGGGTTAAATTTTGTTAAATATAGCTGCCCCAAAGTTAAATTTATTTTACACAAAATCTGTCCTATCTTAAAATGAGTAATTTCGCCATTGTAAAGTTTTCATCATCATTCATCGATCCTTTGAAACAGTTTGTAGTCGATATAGGCAATACCCGAATCAAAACTGCTCAGTTTGAGGAGCACAGAATGGTGGATGAGGTGTATTTTGAAGATTTTGATGCTTTCAGAGCGTATTCAGGGACCATTGCATTTGACCATGCTCTGATCAGTTCGGTCACTTATACGTCAGAAGTGCTCAGAGATTTGTTGGACTTTCCTTTCCTGTTTCTCAGCAAAAGCACCCTTATTCCTATCAAAAACCTGTATGCTACACCGGAAACACTGGGAGTAGACAGAAAAGCAGCTGCTGTAGGCGCCAGGTGTATATTCGAACAAGGTCCCCTCTTAACCATAGATATGGGCAGTTGCATTACTTATGAGATTTTGGATGAAGAGGATCAATATTTTGGTGGAGCGATTTCTCCTGGGTTGAAAATGCGCTTTAGGGCCATGCACCAACAGACGGCAAGGTTACCTTTATTGGATTTGCCTTTGGGAGAAAAGCCAGAGTTGATCGGTAATTCTACGGAAAAGGGGATGAAAAGTGGCGTATATTACGGCATCCAGCACGAAATGCTTGGATTCATTGCGGCCTATCAGGCCAAATATCCTAATTTGAGGGTCATTATTTGTGGAGGTGATTCAAAAATTTTTGAAAGCTTAACAAAAGACCACATATTTGTAATCCCTAATTTGGTCCTGTATGGCCTAAATAGAATATTAACTTACAATGTCCATCTACAATAGGCTGAAAATTCTGGGCACTTGCTGTGCCTTCTTTATACTTTCCGAATCCTTTTCACAGTCCAGTGTATCTACTTACAGTGCCCTAGGCATAGGTGACTTTAATAACCTGGGATTGACCCAAAACCAGTCCATGGGCGGTTTGGGTATCAGTTTTGGTACGGGTTGGGGACTTAATTACATGAACCCTGCTTTGAGTACCAGAAATACCATTTTTAATTTTCAGGCGGCTTTCAATTACAGGAGAATCAATGCCACTACAGATACTGAATCGGAAACCCTTGATGGGGGAGGGCTTTCTTATGTGGGAGTCTCCTTACCCGTAAATTCAGGCAAGCATACCATGGGCCTTGGCCTCAATCAGGTCACAGGGGTGAGTTATAACATTCTGGTAAGAGGAGACGTGGCCAACTCTGATTTTTCGTCCCTTAACCTGATAGATGGAGAAGGGGGGATTTCAGAAGCCTATTTATCTACTGGGTATATGGTAGCCAAAAACCTGAGCTTGGGATTGCATGCTTCCTATTTATTTGGGTCTACCATCAGGACCAATCAGTTGTCCTTGCTTTCAGAAGAAGGCTTGCCCGTCGGTGTTTCTTCAGAGTTTTACCAAAGATTGACCATCAGCGATGTGGCGTTCAAAACAGGGGCACATTATTATTTTAAGGTCGGATCCAATAGCAACATTCATCTGGGTGCCATTTATCAGGCGTATGGAAATCTTAATGGAAAAGAATTTGCGAAGGTAGCAGATTTTGGTCAAGCTAGCAGGCCAGATGGTGATGGCGACATCATCAGAAATAACGAGCAAGGCTCAATTTATGTGCCTAATAACATAGGTTATGGCATATCTTATGAAAAAATTAATAAATTTGTAATTGGCTTGGAGGCTCAACAGCAACGTCTTAGCCAATTCAGGAGCTTCGATGGTACTTCCGGTGAGCTGGGTGATTCCTTTACGGTTTCTTTGGGTGGGCAACTTGCTCCAGACTTTGCCGCATTAGCCAATGTTTTCAAAAGGACTACTTGGAGATTTGGCGTGAATTATCAGCAAACACCTTACGTTGTGGCCAATACACAGATTGAAGATATTGGCATCAATTTTGGAGGTTCAGTTCCTATAAACAATTTGTCGTTGGCCAATTTCGCCATCAGGCTGGGAACCCGCGGTACCACAGAAAATGGATTGATAAGAGAGAATTATGTGTCATTTAGTCTAGGATTCTCTCTCAACGATAATACATGGTTTTACAAACGAGTATTTGATTAAAGTTAACAGACATGAAAGTTAAAAATGTATTAGCCGGGTTACTGACCATAGCGGTTGCGGGTTTTGCTCAGGCACAAGATGGATGGAACTGGCCTTCTGATCCTGCAAAAGAAGCCAAAGCAAGGGAGTTGAATGCTGCCTATGTGGATTATATGAAATCAGAGCAATTTGTTGAGGCTACCAGGCCTTTACACTGGTTGTTGACCAATACGCCTGATTTGAATGAGTCCATTTATATCAATGGCATCACAATCTATGACGGTGCATCCAAAACGGTCAGTGATGAAGCTCAAAAGCGGATTTATCAGGATTCTGTCATGACCATCTTCGAGCATAGAAGAGAAAAATATGACAACGAGGCAAGGTGGATAGAAAATAAAGCCTATTATGCTTACAATTACTATGTAAACGACAGAGATAGGGTTGGTGACATCGTGAAAGCCTTTGATAGGGCAATGGAGGTTAATGGAACGATCAATACCCCTGGACTTACAGCTGCATTTTTCAATGCGGTGTACAGGCACAATGCTTACAATAAGGCCTTTACTAAAGAAGAACTCCTTGAGAGATTTGAGACTTTAAATAAAATTCTTGATGCTGCAGAAGCAGAGGGTAAGGATGTGGCTGCGCCAAAATCAACGCTTGAGCAGTTAATTGTGGCCATGGAACTGATCGATTGTGAGTTTATCGAGAATACCTTAGGTCCAAAATTGACAGCTGACCCTACCAATTTGGTTTTGGCACAGCAGATCTTCAAGTATTCTGTACAGTACAAGTGTCTTTCTTCCAATTCATTCCTGACTGCTTTGGAAATCATTGACTCCGACAACCCTACCTTCTCTA
>NZ_AMGM01000112.1 GCF_000298295.1 Cecembia lonarensis LW9 | reverse complement strand
TTTTCCTGATTGATTAAGCTCATCGGCTGCTTTCTGTGCAGCGGATAAAGAACGGCTGGTAATGGCCACATGCATACCTTCCGCCATCAAAGCCGCAGCAATTCCGTATCCTATTCCCTTAGACCCACCTGTGATAAGGGCTGTTTTATTTTCAATAGATTGTCTCATATAGATTAAGTGTTGGTTATTTTTTATGATAACCATTGAAAACAGCTGGCAGTTCAGAAAAAAGTCTTCCTTTTACTGTAAGAATGATCTTAAGTTCTGAAATATCCAAATACTAAGAAAATCTTTTCCAGAGGATTTTCAAACTCACATATTATGTACAAACTGTAACAATAAACCACATAAATAAGCACCATAGGTACCTACGGCATAACCCAGAACAGCCATCAAGACCCCTACAGGGGCCAGAGCAGGGTTAAAAGCCGAAGCCACTATTGGAGCAGATGCAGCACCTCCTACATTGGCCTGAGAGCCCACGGCAACAAAGAAAAAGGGCGCCTTGATCAAATAAGCGATCAATAACATGATCACTACGTGAAAAATCATCCAGAAAATCCCTATCAGGAAATAAACAGGATTATCAAAAACAGCCATTAAATCCATCTGCATCCCAATAGTAGCCACCAAAACATAAAGGAGAACGGAACCCAGGCGGGAAGCCCCTGCTCCTTCCAGTTCCCTGGCCTTGGTAAAAGAAAGCAGCAGACCACCGGTGGTAGCCAACACCACAATCCAAAAGAAAGTAGAATCCAGGGAATACTGCTTGAGACTTGGGAAATTCTCCCCGATATAGGGAGCAAGTATATCTGCCACCAGATGTGCAAAACCTGTCAAAGCAAAGCCAATACCCAAGATTTTCATGGTATCTGACATGGTGGGTACTTTCAGGATACTTGCCCTGTATTTTTCAACTTTTTCCTGTAGCTCTAAAATAGCTGAACTATCTGCCTTAAAAATCTGATCTATACGGCCGGGTTTTGCAGCCCAGTATAACAATACCGCCATCCAAACATTGGCCACCAAAACATCTACTGCGATCATTTGTGAAAACAAGGTTGGGCTGGCACCAAACACTTCCAACATGGCCGTCTGATTGGCTCCACCTCCGATCCAACTTCCGGCAATGGTAGCCAAACCTCTCCAAATTTCATCTGGTCCTACACCTCCCAAAATGGAAGGATAAATCGCGGATACAGCAAACAAAGCCAAAGGTCCCCCAATCACAATACCCAAAGAACCTGCCAAAAACATGATTAGCGCCTTAGGCCCCAGTTTCAAAATCCCTTTGAAATCAATGCTCAGGGTCAACAAAACCAAAGAGGCAGGCAAGAGGTAGCGGGAAGCAACCTTGTAAAGGTTAGATAACTCACCGGAAATGATCCCAAAAGAATTCAAAACTGCGGGAATAAAATAGCAAAGGAGGATAGAAGGGATAACTCTGTAAAATTTTCTCCAAAAGGAATTGGTGCTTGCCGATGTGGCAAAAACCAAGGCCAATACCGTCATCAATAGCCCAAAAACAACAGCATCATTGGTAATGAGTGGGGTGTTCTCTTGCATGAAAGATCTTTTTTTTTACACAACAATAGCATAAAGGGCCAAAAAATCAAAAATCCATTTGTTCCCACAAATAGGTAAACTCTCCTAACATCATGGCTGTGGCGCCCCAAACCATTTCAGATTCAATATCATAATAAGGTGCTTTTAACCTATATCCACCACTGCCCTGAACAGTCCCCGTTTTTCTTACCGATTTATCCAAAAGCGTATTGACAGGACAATTGATGATTCTGACAACCTCCTCAGGATCAGGACTGAATTCCGGTTTCTCCAGGGTAAAACCAATGTAAGGAGAAACCATAAAATTACTTGGAGGAATGTATAAATCTGATAATTTCCCGATAAGTTCTACTTTTTGGGCATCTACACCAATCTCTTCTTCCGTTTCCCGTAAAGCCGTTTCGGATAAATCCTTATCCGATTCCTCCATTTTTCCACCTGGAAAGGCTATTTGTCCGCTATGTACCCCAGGATAGGTAGGCCTTTTGATAAATGGAACAAACGCTTGTTTTTTAAGATCAGGATAAAGCAACATCAATACTGCCCCTTTCCTGTAGTCCGGACGAATACTTTGGATAAATCGCTCCTCATCTATTGGTAAAGGTGCCATGGTAATCTGGCCTTCCCTTCCAGGAAGTGGTTTTTTTAAAGCCTTTTCGAGATTTTGGATCAATTTATCAAATTCCATCAGAAATCAATATTGCTCAACTTTCTCTTTAAATACCCGTGACGGTCAAAATTTGTTGTAAAAATTGGATGTTTAAAAATAGAATATCGTTTTTGTAGGACATCAATGATCCAGATTTTAGGTGTAAAGCTCTCCTCTTCCTCAAAGTAACCTGCCACCAAAAGATGATCCGGACTAATCCATAAAGCTTCATCAAATCCCCCCGATGGGCCTACAAACAACAAGCGTTCCCTAAGTCCATTTTCCTTAAAATAAATTACTTCGGAATCAGGTTGAAAACCAGGTCTGCCTTCCGCTGGAACAAAAACTTTGTAACTGTAAATATCCACCATTCCTTCACCCTCAGGTTGGGGCAGTAAATAGGGAAAAAATGGGCTGTCTTCTGTAATATAATTTTCTTCTGGCCATTCCAACTCTTCAAATAATTCACTCCTTTCAAAAGAAAAGTCTTCTTGTCTAAAACCAGGATCTAATTCTTTCCAATAGGAGGTCCAAACTGGCAGTTGCTGTACCCCTGACTCCAGCCAAATTCTTTCCTCTTCCCTTTCTTCCAGGATATTATCCAATAAAGACACTTCACTACTTTTCTCTGAACCACATCCAACCAGTAGAAACAAGAAACATAAAAAGATAAATAAGTGCTTAAGCTTGATCATTTTTTTTCTGTAAAAGAATACGAATCAAATACAAAATGATGAAAAATCAAAAAAGGCCGAAACATTGTTTCAGCCTTTTTCATCTCTCAAACCTATTAAACCTATTGTAGATATTCAATGATTGAATAACCTGCGGGAAAGGTAAAAAATGTTTTCATTCTACGCAAGCAATCGATTGCGAAAATTTTATTTTGTTAAAATTGTGCCTCTTCTGTACTCCCTTTTAAGGCTACAGTTGATGCCATTCCAGAAGTTACAACTTCTTGAATAGCATCGAAATAACCTGTCCCTACAAAGGCCTGATGCTTGACGGCTTTGAAGCCGCTGGACTGTAGCGAAAATTCCCTTTCCTGTAATTCAGAATAGCCAGCCATTCCTCTTTCTTTGTATGCCTTAGACAGTTCAAACATGGAAGTATTCAGTGCATGGAAACCGGCCAAAGTGATGAACTGGAACCGGTAACCCATTTCTGCCAAACTCTCTCTGAAAGTCAGCATCTCTGATTTGCTTAAGTGGGCAGCCCAGTTGAATGAGGGGGAGCAATTATACGCCAACATTTTCCCTGGATATTTTTCGTGAATGGCTTCCGCAAATTCTCTGGCATAACCTAAATCAGGGTTGGAAGTTTCCATCCAGATCAGGTCACAATACGGGGCATAAGAAAGACCTCGGTCAATACCTTGGGCTATGCCGTTGTTGACTTCATAAAAACCCTCAGAAGTACGCTTGCCATTGATGAATTTATGGTCTCTATCATCTATATCAGAAGTGATCAAAGTAGCAGCATCTGCGTCTGTCCGGGCAATGATAATGGTAGGCACCCCCATCACATCAGTGGCCAAGCGTGCAGCGACCAGTTTGTTTATGGCTTCTTGGGTAGGAACCAATACTTTTCCTCCAAGATGGCCGCATTTTTTGGCAGAAGATAGCTGATCCTCAAAATGAACCCCGGCCGCACCGGCCTCAATCATCATTTTCATAAGTTCATAGGCATTGAGATTTCCTCCGAAGCCTGCTTCAGCGTCTGCCACAATAGGAACCAAATAATAAAGGTCTTCTTTTCCGGTTAAAGCCTGTATTTGGTCTGCCCTTAAGAGGGCGTTATTGATTCTTTTCACCACGGCAGGCACAGAATCTGCCGGATAAAGACTTTGGTCAGGATACATTTGGCCAGCTAAATTGGCATCTGCGGCTACTTGCCAACCTGATAAATAGATTGCTTCCAAACCTGCCTGTACTTCCTGTACGGCCTGATTACCTGTCAGAGCCCCCAATCCTGCCACAAAGGGCTGTGCATTGAGTTTTTCCCAGAGCCGCTCTGCCCCCATGCGTGCTATGGAATACTCCAATTGATAATTACCGGCCAACCTCACCACATCTTCTGCAGTGTATGTTCTTTTGACACCTTTCCATCTTGGGTTTTCAGCCCAATCTTTTTCGATTTCGAGGGTCCTTTGGATTTTGTTTGTCTTCATGATGTTATTGGTTTTAAATAGTGAAGGGTTTTTATTTTTTCAGAATGTTATGGTAATAGTTGATAGGCAGGCAGGGTAAGAAAGTCCGCAAAACTTCCTTGAAGCACCAGCTTATCCATCAGGGCAGCTGCCTGTGCCAGTGCATTTCCTTTTGCCCGCTCAGGACCAAGAATTGTTTTGATTTTTTCCATTTCTTCTTCTTTGAGTTGGGCATAAAACTCAGGGCTTATCAGTTGGCCAGAATTGGTCTTAGCTCCATGTCTGATCCATTGCCAGAGTTGGGCCCGGCTGATTTCCGCTGTGGCAGCATCCTCCATGAGGTTATACAGTGCGGCTGCCCCAGTTCCGTTGAGCCAGCTTTCAATGTAAAGGATACCTACATTGATATTGGTACGTACGCCTTCCTCACTGATACTTGCATCCGGAATCCGTACATCCAAGAGGTCTTTTTCGTCCAATCCTGACTCAATCACCGGCTTATTTTTTTGGTTACAGTGTCCTGGATCAAAAGCCTTCGTAAAAACTTTTTCAGCAATGTCTACCAAAAATGGATGGGCCACCCAGGTGCCGTCATAGCCTAATCCTGCCTCCCGCTGTTTGTCTTCCAACACCTTTTTCCTGGCCATTTCATTGATAGCTTCATCCTTGGCTGGAATAAAGGCCGACATTCCTCCTATGGCATGTGCCCCTCGGCGATGGCATATTTCAACCAATCTACAGGCATAGGACTTCATAAAAGGCACCTGCATGGTAACTTTACTCCTGTCAGGAAGAATAAAATCTTTATGGTTTCGGAATTTTTTGATGATGCTGAAAATGTAATCCCACCTTCCCGCATTCAAAGCCACGATGTGCTCCTTCAGCTCAAAAAGGATATTTTCCATTTCAAGGGCCCCGAAAATGGTTTCTATCAACACAGTCGCTTTGATAGTACCTTTGGGAATACCTATGTAATCTTGTGCAGCCACGAAAACCTCATTCCATAATCTGGCTTCTAAAGAACTTTCCAATTTGGGCAAGTAAAAGTAGGGGCCCGACCCCTGCTTCATTAACCTATGGGCATTATGAAAGAAATAAAGACCAAAATCAACTATTGAGGCGGACAAGGGCTCTCCATTGATAACCAAATGTTTTTCTTCCAAATGCCAGCCTCTTGGCCTGACTTTTAATACTGCTGTTTCTTCTTTAAGGGTGTAGGACTTTCCCTGCTCGCTGATAAAGTCGATCTGCCCCCGTATGGCATCATAAAGATTGACCTGCCCTGAAATCATATTGTCCCAAGTCGGAGAAGAAGCATCCTCAAAATCTGCCATAAAAATCTTTGCCCCTGAATTCAAGGCATTGATGACCATTTTTCGGTCTACCGGACCTGTAATTTCCACCCTCCTATCCTGAAGGACATCAGGAATTGACCCAACTTGCCAATCTCCTTCTGCCTTTGGAATTTCTTTTAAAACCTGATCGAGATCTCCCCTATCCAATCTTTCCTGAAGACGTTGACGCTTCACCAAAACCGAATACCTTTTCTCTCTGAACTTCAGCTCCAAGTACACCAAAAACTCCAAAGCCTCCGGCGTTAGGATCTGTTCATAATCTTCAGAAATCGCTCCCAATACCTGAAGTTTTAAATCGTCTGTTACGGCAATAGTCATAGCACAAGTGGTTAAAATGATCGATGGACTAAAAGTACAAAAACGAATTTTAAAATAAAAGCGAAATTTCGCTTTTTTTATATTTTTTCTCTTTTTGTAAAAAATACACAATTTGAAAAATATCGCAAAAACAATTGCATTACATTTGTTTTCATTTAAATTCACAATGAGATGATGTTTTAAAGGAAACAAATGAAAGAAGAGAATATCAGAATCATTTTTGGGCTTAAGCTCAAACAGTTAAGAAAAGATAAAAATCTGTCCCTACAGGACCTATCAGAAAAGACAGGGATTTCCATTTCTTACCTGAATGAAATCGAAAAATCCAAAAAGTACCCAAAAGCAGATAAGGTGTTTAAACTGGCAGCTGCCTTGGAAGTCGAATATGACTATTTGGTTTCCCTACAGCTGGAGGATAAAATGAAACCCATCGCAGATCTGCTCCACTCGGATATACTTTCAGAATTGCCACTCAACCTGTTTGGGATTGACGCCGGCACCTTAATTGAACTCCTATCCGATACCCCTACCAAACTCAATGCTTTCATCATTACCCTCATGGATATAAGCAGGGCCTATGGCATCAGTTTAGAGGAATTTTTCCTCTCCGCACTGAGGGCATACCAGGAAATGCATGATAATTATTTCCCTGAATTGGAAAAACAGGTAAATCTCTTTAAAAAAGCACATCAGGTGGATACAAGCCCTAAGCTGGAAGAACTAAAGGCAATTCTTGAACAACAGTTTGGTTATGAGATTTCTTATTTTGATTTTGAAAAGGAAGTCGGTCTCCCAAAAACCAGAACGCTAACCCTACCCGGAAAAACGCCCAAGCTCCTTCTGAATCCAAATTTAACGGAAAATCAGGCTTTATTTGCTTTGGGAAGAGAACTCGGTTATGCTTATTTAGATTTAAAAAACCGACCTTATTCCTCCTCTTGGATTGCCGTCAATTCCTTCGAGGAAGTCCTGCAGCATTTTAAAGCAAGTTATTTCAGTTGCGCTTTAATCATTCCGGAAAAAGAAATCACCAAAGACCTGGAAGACTTCTTCTCCCAACCTGAGTTGGATCCTGAATTACTGCTTCAATTGATAGAAAAATATAATGTAACCCCAGAAACCTTGGTATACAGAATTACCAATATACTACCCAAACACTTTGGGCTCAAAGAACTGTTTTTCCTCAGGATCAGTAAAAATATTCCTTCCGGGCAGTTTTCTTTGGACAAGGAATTATACCTCACGGGAATCCACCATCCCCATGCCTCCAAAAATCAGGAAGACTATTGCAGGAGATGGGTATCAGCTACCATTTTTAATGATTTTTCTAAAAGCAATACCAGCAGAATAGGGAAAGCCCAGTACTCCTTTTATCCTGATGGGCAATCTTATTTCGTATTTGCTTTGGCTTATCAATCCGGACTGAAAAAACAGGAACAGATCAGCATCTCCTTTGGGCTCAAAGTCAATGCACTTTTTAAGAAAAAAGTCAAGTTTCACAACGACCCCAAAATACCCTTGAAATATGTAGGAAACACCTGCCAATATTGCCCTATAGAAAATTGTGAGGAGAGAGTCGCTCCTGCTACCAAATTGAGGGCTATGCAAGCTAAATTAGAGAAAGAAGAGAAACTCAATAAGGTCAAAAAGCTATTTTCATGAACAGGGAGGCTATAAAAACCGCTGCAGGAAGGATTCATGAAGGCTATCAAACCTATATCCGAACCTTTAATGAACTCACCTCCTACGCGCCGATTTTTTTTAGGGACAGGGACTGGTCTGGCATGCAGCTCAACCATAAAAGGAGACTTAGGCTCTATAAGGATCAAGTCAATGCCTGCAGACTTTTGTTAAAAGAAACCCTGGACAAAGAAGTTCAGAGCCATGCATTCTGGAAAGAATCCAAGGAATATTACTCTTGGATCATCACGGAAAGAAAAGACAAGGAGGTAGCAGAGACCTTTTTTAATTCTGTAATCCGAAAATCCTTTCCCGTTAAAGGGGCAGATCCGCAAATTATGTTTGTTCATGAAGGGTATGATACCTGTGACATCCATCCGCAGGAGAAGCTCTATCACAGCTACCCCTCCCATTGGGGCCTCCAAAAAATTATCCGAAGTATTGTAGCGGATTTTGACTTTGGGGTTCCCTATTTGAATAAAGAAGCCGATATACAGTTTTTGGTGAGGGCTGTACGGGAAATTATCCTTACCCGCTATGTAGCTACAGAAAAAACCACCACACAAGTCCTTAAATCCGTTTTTTATAGAAATAAAGCGGCCTATTTGATCGGGCGAACCCATATAGGAGATAAATGGATGCCTTTTATCATCCCATTTCTGAATGGGCCGAAAGGGGTGTTTGTGGATACCTTGATCTTTGATCCCAAGATCATGGCCCATTTATTCAGTTATACACGGTCCTATTTTATGGTGGAAGTCGCCATTCCCTCACAAATGGTCTCTTTTCTAAATTCTGTTATTACCCATAAGCAAATCCATGAGCTCTACAATGCCATAGGATTCAATAAACATGGAAAAACGGAGTTTTACAGGGACTTTTTGAATCACCTCAAGCTAAGTGATGATCAGTTTATTGTGGCGGAGGGTATCAAAGGAATGGTGATGACAGTTTTTACCTTACCCTCTTATAATATTGTGTTCAAATTGATCAAAGATTACTTTGAACCGCCCAAAACCATGACCCGGCAAGAGGTACGGGACAAATATAAAATGGTAGGGCTTCATGACCGGGTAGGTAGAATGGCTGATACCCATGAGTTTGAAGGCTTCCATCTTCCTTTGGACCGGATTTCAACAGAACTGATGCAGGAACTTAGGAATACAGTGAACTCCCTTTTGGAAATACAGGATGATGAGCTGATTATCAAACATGTATATACAGAAAGGAGAATGGTTCCTTTAAATATTTATCTGGAAAACTGCTCATTGGAAGACGCCAAACAAGCGGTAGAGGAATATGGGGATGCCATCATACAACTGGCCAAAGCCAACATCTTTCCCGGGGACATGATGATTAAGAATTTTGGGGTCACCAGGCAAAAAAGGGTGGTCTTTTATGACTACGATGAAATCGAATTTTTAACCGATATGAATTTCAGATGGAAGCCCAAACCGGAAACCTATGAGCAGATTTATGCCGCTGAACCATGGTATGAGATCAAACCAAATGATGTGTTTCCTGAGGATTTCAAACGCTTCATGATTGGAAGGGCTGATGTGAGGGATCATTTTTTCAGCTATCATGCCAAACTCTTCAATCCTGATTATTGGGTAAACATCCAAAATAGGATCAAAGCGGGTGAATGGATACACGCACTCCCTTATCCCAATACGATCAGATTCAGACCTGAAGAAGAGGTTTAAGTAAAAATAAAGATCTCCAAGTTGCTTTACAAATTGCCTTTATTGATCTCCTCTACCGCATAATTTGCTGCCCTAGCTGTAATGGCCATATAGGTCAGGGAAGGGTTCTGGGTAGCAGTGGAAGTCATACATGCTCCATCAGTCACGAATACATTTAGGCAATGATGCAATTGGTTCCATTTGTTCAATAAAGAAGTCTTTGGATCATGGCCCATGCGGACACCACCCATTTCATGGATATCTGAACCCGGAGGAGAGCCTGAATCGCGGGCATTGATGGCTGTAAAACCTGCCATTTCAAACATTTCGGTCATTTGCTCCATGTAATCTTTGACCATTTTGTCATCATTTTCCGCCCAATCACAGGACAGCACCAATTGGGGAATGCCATATTTGTCTTTCAGACTTTCATGTAGCCTGACATGGTTGCTTTCGATGGGAATAACCTCCCCCTGCATCCAACCGGATACCCACCAATCGCCCAACTTTCTATCAAAAAGGTTTTTCTTTAACTCTTCTCCAATCCCTCCCCTGGAAAACTGTACCGCCCTTGATGAGGATCCAAAACCTACCGCATAACCTCTCAAGAAATCCGTTTCCTGCTTATACAGGTTCCGAAACCTTGGTATATAGCTGTGGCTGGGATTTTTCCCGGTACTCATTTTATCGGGAAAATCCTCACTCCGTCCTGAAATTTGCCCCCTGTAATTGTGCCAGGAAATAAATTTTCCCAATAGGCCATTATCATTGCCAAGCCCATTGGGAAATCTGGATGAGGTAGAATTAAGCAGAATCAAATTAGAGTTCAGCGCAGAAGCATTCACGAAAATGATCCGGGCAAAATATTCATAAGTATGTCCATCAGTCGCATCAATTATCCTCACC
>NZ_AMGM01000111.1 GCF_000298295.1 Cecembia lonarensis LW9 | reverse complement strand
AACTGGTCAAAATTGGAGTATTTTTGATCTTGCAAATTCCAATTTCAATGTCGAAATTGAAGCTGTGGATGCTGAAGAAGGTGAAACTTTAGAGACAGTTGAAATCTTCGTTAGACACAGAAGGCTGATAGCAGGAGTAGGTTTTGAATATATTCCATCAGGAACTAGTACTCAAGTTAATCAGGTGTTGATTGGAACATTGACGAGGGCTGATTTCCAAAAAGCTACAGAAAATCCAAATCACCCTACAACTCGATATCTTAGATCTTCTTTTAGTATTTCCGCGACTCAAGTAGTAGCTGCGTTAGGTGTTAGCTTAGAAGACATTGAAGGCGCTGATGCTTTCGAATTTAGATTAAGAGCTACTGATAGGTTTGGTAGGGTATTCTCTGATACAAACCGTTCTCCTGATGTTCAGGGCGGTTTCTTCTATCGTTCACCCTTCAGGTATGATGTTCCTGTGGTATGTCCATCTGATTTAGGTGGTACTTATAACTTCGAGTCGACTGCCATGTCCTCTGCATTTGGGTCCTGCCCGGGTACAATCACTGGCGAGGTAACATTTACGCCCGTGAGTGGTACTACCTCTTATATCGTTTCAGATGCCACATTTGGCTTTTGGGATTGTTATGGTGATGCTTTCGATGGAGGTGAAGTCCGTTTGAATGATGCTTGTGGAAGGTTATCTTTCTCTGGCACGGATAAGTACGGTGATCAGTATACCTTTAATTTTATCAGCAATGATGGCCAGGCATTGGTTTTCACTTGGGTTAATTCCTCTAACGAAACCGGTACTGTTACCTTGTTTGCTAATGATACGCCTTGGCCAAGTGGCTTGAGATAAAAGTAAACTAGTAAACTTTCTTCATAATAAAAAAAGCAGCGTCTATTGGGCGCTGTTTTTTTATGTCATTAAAAATTTGATTCCAACTTTCACATCTAATTTTACTGAATAATACTATTCAAAAACTCAACCTTTCATTTAGATTAAAATTTTCTGAGTATCCTTAATCTTACACGTAGTAGAATTATATTTGGTTGAAGAGACCCTCGGCAAGCTCGGGGAACGGAGTTTAGGTTTGGAAAATCGGGGGAGGGAAGAAATGCGGCAAAGCCGCATTTCTTCCCTCCCCCCCATATTTATTTAAGTCCCGGTGGCCGAGCTTGCCGAGGCCCTCCAATTGATACGTGTAACATTCCGAATAGACAGATAAAATTTTCAGCATAGACAAATATGCTAATTACTTATAGAGAATTAATGGTTGATTTTCATGTTTTTATTATGAGAATCAATATTTTGGGCAATCTTATTTTTTCTGGACACTATTTTCTCTCTCTCCGCCAAATTTAATTTTATTTCTATCAATATTAGTGGTCTAAAATTAAATATTTGGAAAAGCGAATAAACAGTTTTTAAAGGCAAAACTTATCTTATACCTTTGTAAACAAAGATATTAACAAACCCATGGATAAATTCTCCTATATCTCAAATGCACATGTGGCTTACATTGATGAGCTTTATGCTGAATATAAAAACAACCCTGATTTAATAGACCCAAGTTGGAAAACCTTTTTTGATGGTTTTGATTTTGCCATTACCAAATTTGGAGAAGATGAGCAGGGCGGTGCAGTAGTTTCTCCCAATGGAGGTTCTGCTGCTGCATCCAAATCAGGTTCATTGGCTACACCAGGTACCATTATGGACATGGAACAATTGCCAAAAGAAATTAAAGTACGTGCGCTTATCCATGCTTACCGCTCGAGGGCACATCTTAGGTCCAAAACGAATCCTGTAAGAGAGAGAAGGGACAGAAAAGCACTTTTAGATATAGAAGACTTTGGTCTTGATAACAATGATCTCAACACTGAATTTCAAGCAGGCAAAGAAATTGGAATAGGCACCGCTAAACTCTCCAAAATATTGGATTCTCTAAAATTTATTTATGAGGGAGCAATCGGTTTTGAGTATCTGTATATCCGTGACCCAGAGATTTTGGATTGGTTGAAGACCAAAATCGAAAAAGAGGCCTTGGCTTTCAACCCTTCAGTAGAGGATAAGAAACGAATTCTTTTTAAATTAAATCAAGCTGTTGTATTTGAAAACTTTCTTCATACCAAATACTTGGGACAAAAGAGGTTTTCTCTGGAAGGTGGTGAAAGTACCATTCCATTCCTCGACGCTTTGATCAATACAGCCACGGACCATGGTGTAGAGGAAGTTATGATTGGCATGGCGCATAGAGGCCGTTTGAATGTGCTGGCGAATGTCATGGGCAAAACTTACGAGCAGATTTTTTCCGAATTTGAAGGGACGGCCAAGCCTGATTTGACTATGGGAGATGGGGACGTAAAATACCATATGGGTTATTCGTCCGATATTGTTACGCCAACAGATAAGAAGGTACATTTGAAATTGGCACCGAACCCTTCACATTTGGAAGCTGTAAATCCTGTGGTTGAGGGATTTATCCGTGCCAAAATAGATGCAGTACATCAAGGTGATTCCAAAAAAGCACTGCCTATTTTGATCCACGGTGATGCTGCGGTTGCCGGTCAGGGGATAGTTTATGAGGTTACCCAAATGGCTGGATTGAAAGGCTACAACACAGGGGGGACTGTACACTTTGTGATTAATAACCAAGTCGGTTTCACCACCGATTTTGACGATGCCAGGACCTCTATTTATTGTACTGATGTGGCTAAAATGATAGATGCTCCCGTTATCCACGTGAATGGAGACAATGCGGAAGCTGTGGTATTTGCCGCCAAATTAGCCGCTGAATTCAGGCAGAAATTCAATAAAGACATATTTGTGGACATGGTTTGTTACAGGAGACATGGCCATAATGAATCGGATGAACCAAAATTCACTCAACCCGAGTTGTATAACATCATTTCCAAGCATCCAAATCCCCGTGAAATTTATGTTAAAAGGCTGACTGAACGGGGTGATATTGATGCCAAAATTGCCAAAGATATGGATGCCGAATTCAGACAGTTGCTGCAAGATCGTCTGAATATGGTCAAAGAAAAACCTTTGCCATATCAAATGACCAAATTTGAAAGGGAATGGGGATCCTTGAGGAGGTCCAATCCTGAAGACTTTGATCAATCACCGGAAACAGGGGTTTCCGAAGAGGTGATCCGTCAGGTCGGTGAAGCTTTAACCAGCATTCCGAAAGGTTTTAAACCCATCAAGCAAATTGATGTACAATTGAAGCAAAGAAAAGATATGTTCTTTAACGCCAAGATGCTCAACTGGGCAGGAGCTGAATTGTTGGCTTATGGGTCCCTTTTACTAGAAGGCAAGACGGTAAGAATTACGGGTCAGGACGTGCAACGTGGTACTTTTTCCCATAGACATGCGGTGGTACATGATGCCAATACAAATAAACCTTATAACTTTCTTAAGGAATTGAAAGATAGTAAAGGGCAATTTTATATTTACAATTCCTTACTTTCAGAGTATGCCGTATTAGGCTTTGAATATGGTTATGGGATGGCAAATCCCAATGCTTTAGCCATTTGGGAAGCACAGTTTGGCGATTTTGCCAATGGTGCGCAGACCATGATTGACCAGTTTATTTCCTCGGGAGAGTCCAAATGGGGCAAAATGAACGGTATCGTGATGCTTCTTCCCCATGGGTATGAAGGTCAAGGTCCTGAGCACTCCAATGCCAGGCCAGAAAGGTTTTTACAATTGTCTGCTGAATACAATATGGTGGTGGCCAATATCACAGAACCTTCCAATTTCTTCCATCTCTTGAGAAGGCAGCAAGCTTGGGAGTTTAGAAAACCTTGTGTGGTGATGTCACCAAAATCATTGCTCAGACATCCGAAAGTTGTTTCTCCAATCGAATCCTTCACTTCAGGAAGCTTCAGGGAAATTATTGATGATGCAACGGTCAAGACAAAAGATGTGAAGCGTGTCCTGCTTTGCTCCGGTAAAATCTATTATGACCTGGAAGAAGTAAGAGAAAAGGAGAAAATTAAGGATGTTGCCATCATTAGGGTTGAACAATTGCACCCACTTCCTAAAAAGCAAATTATGGAAGCGCTTGCAGCCTATAAAAATGCTGAAGTGGTTTGGGTACAAGAAGAGCCTGAAAACATGGGCTACTGGAATTATATGTTAAAGATGCTTTATAAGGACATTTCTTTAGATGTAATTTCCAGAAAAATGTCGGCTTCTCCTGCCACAGGTTACCATAAGGTTCACGTAGAAGAACAACAAAATATCGTCAATAAAGCGTTAAAAATTTCATAAATAACCCCTGGTCAAGGCCCTGTTAGGGTCTTGGCTTTGGTTTAATTTAAAATAGTATCAGTTAAATTAACCTTAAACCAAATTAAACAAATTGGTTTGGGGGTAAAAAGAAACAAACAATGAGCCTAGAAATGAAAGTCCCCGCTGTAGGGGAGTCCATCAGTGAAGTCACCATTGGACAATGGTTTAAACAAGACGGTGACCAAGTGGCCATGGATGAGGTCATCTGTGAACTGGAATCTGATAAAGCTACTTTTGAACTGACTGCGGAATCAGCAGGGATTTTGAGGATAAAAGCACAGGAAGGTGATACCTTAGAAATAGGCGCCACCATTTGTGTTATAGAAGAGGGAGGGGCAGCAGCCCCTAGTCCTTCTACCAAGAAGGAAGCTGAAAGCAGTCCTGCTTCTCAGGCTTCAGGTGGAGGAAAAACAGGTGAAATTAAGGAAATGATTGTTCCTACTGTTGGCGAGTCCATCACAGAAGTTACATTGGCTTCTTGGTTAAAGGCCGATGGAGATTACGTGGAATTGGATGAAATCATAGCTGAAGTGGATTCAGACAAGGCAACTTTTGAATTGCCTGCAGAAGCCACTGGTATTTTGCGTCACGTCGCACAGGAAGGAGATACCCTTGAGATCGGCGGTCTCATCTGTAAAATTGAAGTCGTTGAAGGAGGAGCACCTGCTGCATCTCCGGCGTCCACAGTTGATGCTCCTGCAAGCGCTTCTGCCCCATCAGGTTCAGAAACGTATGCAACAGGACATGCTTCTCCTGCTGCTGCAAAAATTATTGCTGAAAAAGGATTGGATCCTGCCCAGATTCAGGGAACAGGGAAAGACGGTAGGATTACCAAAGAAGATGCGATGAATGCAGAGGTGAAGCCAAAAGAAGCTGCCCAGACAGCTCCCAAAACTGCCCCGGCCGTTGCAAAAGAAGAACCTACTCAAATTCCGAAAATGGCAGGTTCAAGAGATAGCCGAAGAGAAAAAATGTCTTCTCTAAGAAAAACAGTTTCCAGAAGGTTAGTGTCCGTGAAGAATGAAACAGCCATGTTGACCACTTTCAACGAGGTGAATATGGGGCCAATTATGGAGATGAGAAAGAAATTTAAGGATCAGTTTAAAGAGAAACATGGCGTAAATTTGGGCTTTATGTCCTTCTTTACCAAGGCAGTTTGTGTAGCGCTTCAAGAATGGCCTGCAGTCAATGCACAGATTGATGGCAATGAGATTGTATATAATGAATTCTGTGATATTTCCATTGCAGTTTCCGCACCCAAAGGGTTGGTCGTTCCGGTGATCCGAAACGCCGAGTCCATGAGTTTTGAGCAAATTGAAAAAGAAGTAGTAAGATTGGCTACCAAAGCCAGAGACAATAAATTGTCCATAGAGGAAATGACTGGAGGAACCTTCACCATTACCAATGGCGGTATCTTCGGCTCCATGATGTCCACGCCGATCATCAATGCGCCACAGTCAGCCATACTAGGGATGCACAACATCGTCGAAAGACCAATGGCGGTGAACGGAGAGGTGAAAATTCTGCCCATGATGTACTTGGCACTTTCCTATGACCACAGGATCATCGACGGCAGGGAATCTGTGAGCTTCTTGGTAAGGGTGAAGCAACTCTTGGAAGATCCGACGCGGTTGCTGTTTGGCGTCTAAGGAGAAGCTAGCTTGCCTACCACTAGGTAGGAGGCGAGAAGCGAGAGTTTAGAAACAAGAAATAAGAAGCAAGAGACAAGAACAAAGAGCGGGTTTCTTGCGATGGCTTTACCAAAAAGGGTATAAGATCCGATCGTAGACCTTATATCTTTTATTTTAAAAGAAATTGAAATTTTACCTAGATACGAGTCTAATGTCTTGTGTCTAGCATCTAAAAGTCTTAAATATGTACGACATCATAGTAATAGGTTCAGGACCTGGCGGATATGTGGCTGCGATCAGAGCAGCTCAACTGGGCATGAAAACCGCCATCATAGAAAAGTACCCAACCTTAGGTGGAACCTGTCTTAATGTAGGCTGTATTCCTTCAAAAGCTTTGTTGGATTCTTCAGAACATTACCACAATGCAGCCCATACTTTCAAAACGCACGGGATCAACTTAAGTAATCTCAAAGTTGACCTGAAGCAAATGATTGCCCGTAAAGAGGATGTGGTCAAGCAGAATGTTGATGGAATTCAGTTCTTGATGAAAAAGAACAAAATCGATGTGCATCAAGGCCTAGGTTCTTTTGTAGATAAAAATACAGTAAAGGTGACCAAGGATGATGGCTCCTCAACAGAAATTCAAGGTAAAAACATCATCATTGCCACAGGTTCCAAGCCTGCAAGCCTTCCATTCATCAATATCGATAAGGAACGCATCATCACTTCCACTGAGGCTCTGAAAATGAAAGAAATTCCTAAGCATCTGATTGTAATAGGTGGAGGGGTAATTGGGATGGAATTGGGTTCTGTCTATGGCAGAATGGGAGCTAAGGTTTCGGTAGTTGAATACATGGATGCACTTATCCCTTCTATGGACCGCACCATGGGTAAAGAATTGCAAAAATCACTGAAAAAGCTGGGCTTTGAGTTTTACCTCAAGCATAAAGTGACTGCTGTTGAAAATAAGGGGAAAGAAGTGCTGGTGAAAGCAGAAAATAGCAAAGGAGAAGTTGTTGAACTGAAAGGGGATTACGTGTTGGTATCC
Source organism: Cecembia lonarensis LW9 (assembly GCF_000298295.1). Classification (GTDB taxonomy): domain Bacteria; phylum Bacteroidota; class Bacteroidia; order Cytophagales; family Cyclobacteriaceae; genus Cecembia; species Cecembia lonarensis. The sequence continues at coordinate 3,350 of NZ_AMGM01000111.1, read as the reverse complement.
ATAGGCAGAAGACCCTATACAGATGGCTTAAATGCTGAAGCTGCGGGAGTCAAGGTAAACGATAGGGGGCAGGTAGAAGTAGATGATCACCTGAGAACCAATGTACCAAATATCTATGCCATTGGAGACGTGGTCAAAGGCGCCATGTTGGCCCACAAAGCAGAAGAAGAAGGGGTATTTGTGGCAGAAAGTATTGCAGGACAAAAGCCACATATCAATTACCTGTTGATCCCGGGTGTAGTTTATACTTGGCCTGAAGTGGCTTCCGTGGGGTATACCGAAGAACAATTGAAGGAAAAAGGCATCAAGTACAAAGCAGGGAAGTTCCCATTTATGGCCTCCGGCAGGGCTAGAGCTTCCATGGATACTGATGGATTGGTGAAGGTATTGGCTGATGCCGAAACCGACGAAATCCTAGGCGTACATATGATCGGTCCAAGAACGGCCGATATGATCGCGGAAGCGGTAGTGGCTATGGAATACCGTGCCTCTGCTGAGGATATTTCCAGAATGTCCCATGCCCATCCTACTTATACAGAAGCTTTCAAGGAGGCATGTCTGGCGGCTACGGATAATAGGGCATTGCATATTTAAGAAGCAGGAGGGTTGTACCATGTACAAAGTACCATGTAAAAGTCTCGAAGGTAGACAAGTCATGCTAAGAAATGGTGAAATGTAAGCTAAACTGGAAAATAAATATAAGCTGTCTCAAATATTGAGGCAGCTTTTTTGTTTATATATCAAATTGGTGTTGGTTAGGTGGAATTTATCTGGATTAGTTATCCGGAAAAAATTCTAAATCCATTTATTTGACCATCCATTGTATCTTGAAAAGTACAAAAAAAGATATTTAGTGTACTTTTGAAAGTTCAAAAAAATCATATGAAAAAAGTAGAAGACATCCTTAAACTAGGAGATCCAAGGTTATACGAAACCTGTGAACCTGTGCAAAAAGAAGAACTTCCTTTGGTAAAAAACTGGGTAAAAGACCTGCATGAAGCCATGGAAGATATCCGAAAGCAGTATGGATTCGGAAGAGGTATTGCTGCTCCACAATTGGGGATTATGAAAAGGTTGTTTTACCTGAATTTTGACCGTCCCATGGTCATTATTAATCCTGAAATCATCCACGCCAGTCCTGAAATGTTTGAATTATGGGACGATTGCATGAGTTTCCCCAACCTCTTGGTCAAAGTCAAGCGTCACCAATCCCTTACCTTGGAATACCTGGATGAAAACTGGGAAAAACAAAGTTGGACCGTGAAAGATGACATTTCTGAATTGGTACAACATGAGTATGACCATCTGGATGGGGTATTGTGTACGATGAGAGCAATTGATGAGAAGAGTTTTAGGTGGAGGGAGTAGAGGGATGAGATGAGCCAAGGCAAAAGGGGGATTTCAGAAGTTTGGGTTAGAACCATTCAGAAATTAAGGGAACTAAGGATTTCATTAAGAAGTCTGATGTCGGAAGGAGAAAGTCTGATGGTCGAAAAAGGCCTGAAGGGCCGCACTGTTAAAGCCCAGGGAGAAGCCCTGGGAATAAAGGTGAATTCAAAATAGGCCTGAGGTCTGAAGGACCGGTTTGAAGAAGGAATTCGAAAGTGAGATTTCGGAGGTTTGAACCATTAAGATTTTAGGTTTTTTTAAAGTATTTCATTAACCTTCATGGACTACCTCCATCAAAAATCAATTTTGAATTACGCTTGAGTATAAAAAATCTTTATCAAAAAAAACTGGCTACGATTTGTCTTCAATTTTATTCGAAAAAAACCGCTTCACCAGTTTGTACCCAAGATAAAGTAAACCCATTATCAAAGCGAAATTGAAAAATTGCCATCCAAGTAAATTCCAATTGTTTAAATCCAAGTTCATGCTCTAAAGATTTATTTGTGAGTTTTGTATTTAATAGGTTCTTGAGGGGTTTCTAGCATAATATTCTTTAAATTTAATTGGTTTCATTGGTAAATCAAATGGTGTCATCTGCCATAAAAAAATCAATCTGGAGGAATATACTCGAATCTGTCAGGGGTTTATAAAATTATTTCCCTAATTTTGCACCAATTTAGCCATAAGTAATTATTCCTCTTAAAACCTCTTTTAGAATGCCTAAAGACACCAGCATTAAACACGTTTTGCTTATCGGATCAGGACCCATTGTTATCGGACAGGCCTGTGAATTTGATTATTCCGGCTCACAAGCCTCAAGATCCCTTCGTGAAGAGGGCCTGAAAGTGACCTTGATCAACTCCAATCCGGCCACCATTATGACCGACCCGGTTACTGCGGACAACGTGTATTTATTGCCTTTGGAGAAAAAATCGATTGTCAAAATCCTTCAGGAACATCCGGATATTGATGCCGTACTTCCTACCATGGGGGGACAGACTGCCCTTAACCTGGCCATCGATTGTGATAAAGCGGGCATTTGGAAGAAATTTGGGGTAAGGATGATCGGGGTGGACATTGAGGCCATCGATACTGCTGAAAACAGGGAGAAATTTAAAGCGCTGATGGAAGAGATCGGTGTGGGTGTGTGCAAGGGTGATACAGCCACTTCCTTCCTTCAAGGAAAAGAAATTGCGCAGGAAATTGGTTTTCCCCTCATCATCAGAGCTTCTTACACTTTGGGTGGTGCAGGCGGTGCTTTTGTGGAAAAAGCAGAGGATTTTGAAAAACATTTGATGGCAGGCCTTCAGGCCTCACCCGTGCATGAAGTTTTGATAGAGCAAAGTATTCTGGGCTGGAAAGAGTATGAGTTGGAAGTGATGCGGGACAATATCGGTAACATGATTGTGATCTGTTCCATCGAAAACTTTGACCCAATGGGTGTTCACACCGGGGACTCCATTACTGTGGCGCCAGCCTTAACCTTGCCTGATACGGTGTACCAACGTATGCGTAACTATGCCATTACCATGATGAACAGCATTGGTAATTTTGCCGGTGGTTGTAATGTACAGTTTGCCGTTAGCCCTGATAATTCTGAAATTATAGGCATAGAGATCAATCCAAGGGTTTCCCGTTCCTCAGCACTGGCCTCAAAAGCAACAGGTTACCCCATTGCGAAGGTAGCGGCTAAATTGGCTATAGGTTATAACTTGGATGAATTGTCCAACTCCATTACTGGAACGACTTCAGCCTTTTTTGAACCAGCCATTGACTACGTGATTGTAAAAATTCCAAGATGGAATTTCGATAAGTTTAAAGGCTCTGACAGAAGATTGGGATTGTCCATGAAGGCAGTTGGGGAAGTGATGGGCATTGGAAGAAACTTCCAAGAGGCATTGCAAAAGGCCTGTCAGTCGCTTGAAATAAAGAGGAATGGTCTTGGCGCTGACGGTAAGGAA
>NZ_AMGM01000110.1 GCF_000298295.1 Cecembia lonarensis LW9 | reverse complement strand
TATATTGATTGTTTCTTATCCCCAGGGCTTCACCCTGGGCTGTCACAGAGCGGCCCTTCAGGCCTTTTGGGAAATTCTTCTTAATGAAATTCTTAAAGACCTTAACTTCTTAATGGTTTTCTCTCAATTTGACATTCTTTAGAGATTTCTCCTTCGTCGAAATGACAAGGAGAAGCCTTTGACACTAGCAACCCTTCTATGTACGCGAACCATTCTTCACTCTTAATTCTACATTCCAAACCCTACTTTTGCCTTTTGCCTTGGCTCTTGGTCCTTAAAAATTACCTCTTAATGAAATCCTTAAAGACCTTCACTCCTTAATGGTTCCCTTTCTCCGACTTCCGAAATTCGAAATCCGACTTATCCCTTCAACCTCTTCCTCAACCTTCCCAACACCCCCACCTTCTCCTCTTCTCCATAATACCCCCCATATCCGTATCCATAACCATACCCATAATTGTACTGCATCTCCTTCTCATCTACCGCATTGAAGATGATGTAGGCATTTTGGAGTTTTTGGTTGGCTTTGAGTTGGTTGATATGGTCTATACCGGATTTGAGGGTATAGTCATAGCGCACCACAAAGAATACCGCATCGGCCAAGGGGAACATTTCCAAGGTCTCCGAAACCATGCCGATCGGCGGGGTGTCCAGAATGATGATGTCATATTCCTTTTTCAGTGCCTCTATAAGAATCGGCATCTTCCCATTACCAATCAGCTCGGATGGATTCGGAGGAATAGGCCCGGAAAGCAGCACATCTAAGTTGTCATAATCTGTACCTTTTACCAAGGTCTTCCATTCGGATTGCTGTCCGCTGAGGTAATTAGATAATCCCTTGTCATTAGTCAGCGCAAATTCCTTGGCGATTTTGGGTTTGCGCAGGTCAGTGCCTATAATGATGGTCTTCTTTCCTGCCAAAGAATAGACTGAAGCCAGGTTCATGGAACAAAAGGTCTTGCCTTCTCCAGAGGTATTGGAAGTAACTAAAATGACTGAAGACTTATCTTTGGGCAGCACAAAGTTCATATTGGCCCTGAGGGATCGGAAAGCCTCCGTAATCCCGGAATTTTTATCTGCAAAAACCACCAGTTCATCGTACAACTTCCGGAAGGCTACTGAGGCCAAAATGGGTACCTGTGCCTTTTTCTCCAGTTCCTTGATGTCCTTGACCTTTTCACTCAGGTACACCTTGGCCAAGACAAAGAGCAGGGGAATCAGCAGGCCCAAGGAAAGGGCCAGGGCATAGTTCCTCGTGGGTTTTGGGGTAATAGGAGTATTGGAAGCCAGGGCATATTCGATGATTTTATTGGCCGGGGTATTGGAGGCCTTGGTAATGGCTGCTTCTGCCCGCTTCTGGGCCAGGAAGGAATAGATGTTTTCACTGAAGCTGAACTCCCGCTGTATGCGCAGGAGATTCTGTTCCTTGGCCGGCAATCGGCTAAATTCCAGGTCAATCTGGGATATACGGCGCTGCAGGTCGCTGATCAAGAAGGCTGCATTTTCATCCACATTGATCAATAATTCCCGGATGGAATTGTTCAGGTCCTGCAGCTTGCGGTTCACTTCCCTTACTGCCGGAGAGGCTTCCTTTTGCGTGGTCATCAGAGAAGCCTTTTGGTTCTGCAGTTCCAGCAGGTTTCTGATCAGGTTATTGAGAATGGGGTCATCGATCCCCAAACCCGAAGGCACGATGATTTCATTGTAGTCCTCCTTGACCAGGTAATTCTGCAGGTTGCGGTAATACTCCCGCTTCAGCTTCTCCTGGGCGAGTTCCCGGTCCAGGTCTGCCAAGCGGCTGAATACTGCAGAGCCTTCCGCGGAGATGTCATAGATGCGGTTGGCCGATCGGAAGGTTTCCAGGCGGTTTTCTATATAATTCAGGGAATCGGCCAGATCGATGAGTTGGGCATCGATAAAGCTCATGGTATTGCTGGCGGTAAGGTTTTTCTGCGCCAGTTCATTGTCCAGGTAGGCTTCCATCAGTGCATTGAGGTAATCCCTGCCCTTGGCCGGCAGGTTGGTTTCAATAGCCAATTCCAGGATGGTGGAATTTTTATCCAATGAACGGACCTGAATGGACCGGGCGTATTGATTGATGAGGCTGTTTTTATCCCGTATTTTGACATTGATCTTTCCTTGTGATTCAGAGGAGGTCAAACTGACTTTGAAACGCATAAAGGGGGTTTCTACCCATTTTCCAAAGGCAAAGGTGTTTTGATCTAAAGTAGGAGGATCTATTCTCCTGTTAGTTTCTGAACCTACTTGGGTGAGCTGGTAGGTTTCTTCAGGAAAGGCAAGGCTGAAGTTTTGGCCATTGTCCCAGTTGACTTCAATCTCCCCTCCTACGATTTGGGGATGTTTCCAATCCACTTCCACCAGGATGGGAGCTGTGGGATAGCGCTCTACTTTGGAAAAGATGCCCTGAAAATGGTATTCCACTTCGAAATCCAACCTTTGCAGGGCCAGTTCGGCAATGGGCCGGGAGCGCAGGATGATCATCTGATTGGTGAGCTGCAGCTCCGGATTGGCAAATAGGCGCTGTTCAAAGAGGTTGATACCGGATTCCTGTTCTTTGACCAGAAACTGTGCAGTGGCCAGGTAAACCGGTGGTGTCCATCGGTTGACCATGAATGCAATGGCCAAACAGACGAACAAAGACAGGGCAACCCAGTACCAATGGCGCAGGTAGCGCCGCACGATATCCTTAACCTGGTACAGGTCGTCTTCCTCCTGTATGGGTTGCTGGGGTATATGATTGGGGGTATTGGGATTCATTCCTTATTGTCTTGTTAAATTTATCACCAGTAAGGCTGCTGTCAGGGTAGTAATGAGCAGGGAAAAAGACTGTACAAAGTTGACCCCCGTGCCCAGTTCACGGATCTTCATGGGCTCGGCATAGAGCATGTCATTGGGTTGGATGAAGAAATACTCAGAGGTCAATAAATTTTTATTGTTCAGGTCAATGCGGTACATGCGGGTACCTCCGGGGTACTGCCGGACAAGGACCAGGTCATCCCGTTTGGCTACTTCTGTGAGGTCTCCTGCCTTAGCAATGGCTTCGAAGATGGTGACCCGGTTTTGAAGGATATTGTGTTTACCCGGCATCCGGAACTCACCCAGTGCCGAATAGCGGATGCCCCCTAACCTTACCCTAACGAACAAATCTTCCCGATTGACAAATTCCACCATACGCTCTTCGATGAGCATCTTAGCTTCCTGAAGGGTAAGTCCAGAGAGTTTGATTTCACCCAATAAAGGCAATTCTACGATTCCTCTTTCATCCAGGTTAAAACCGGTCATAAAGAAGGCGTCACCTCCACCCATAGCCCCCTGCATCATCATATTTCCCTGCACATTTCCCATACTAAATTCATTAAAAAGCTCATTGAGTTCCTTGCTCGAGGTCCGGATATTGATGTCTACGATGTCGTTGTATTGGAGTTTGTATTCCTCCACATCATAAGGCAGCATTTCCGAGGCATATTTGAGCGGGCTTTCTGAAGCCTCCCTTTCCTGCATGTAGATGATGCGTTTGTTGGGGACGCAGCTCGCGGTGTACAGGAGTAGTAGGAGAATGGGGGGTATTAAAAGTGTAGAGTAATTGATACGCATTTGGGAATGAAGAATGTAGAATGATGAATTAGGAATTGGGAATGTTGAATATCTAGAATCGGTGGCAAGTTAGGTAACTTTAAGAGCCAAGGCAAAAGTAAAAAGGCAAAAGTTGGTGTCTTGTATGTTGTCGTGGTTGTCGGGTTGTCATGGTTGTTGGAAATAATAAGGGACGAGGGAAAAGGTTAAAGGTTAACGGTTTAACGGTTAACGCATTCATTGTTCAGCTTGCTCCGGAGTATTTCGGAGGGTTTAAAGATTAAGAGCCAAGGCAAAAACTTGTCCCGAAGAATTTCGGGAGGCAAAAGGCAAAAGGGTTAATCGTTAAATGTTCGAAGTTCAGTCTGCTCCGAAGCATTTCGGAGGGTTTAGGGATTTTTTTATGGAACGCTGATACTTCGACTTCGCTCAGTACAAGTGACGCTGATGGGACGGATGATCGCAGATTTTATCCAGCTCAGATCTGCGATTATCCGCTTCATCGGCGTTTATCTGTGTTCCAACATATTGTGAGCTTGCGAACAATCAGCGTTCTATTTAATTATTCTTCAATTTTTCTTAGTGTTCTTGGTGCGCTTTGTGGTTCAATTGCCAATCTTTCTTCCTAGGTGTTCAAGGGTTAACGGTCAACAATCAATCCCCTATCAACCAATTCAGCGCATTGGTTTTGCGTATTCCCCCAAAGTTTTGTTCAGGAAGCACTGTATCCATGGTTAATAGGAGTTTTGGGTAGTTGTCATTGATCAACTGCAATGGACGGAGTTCACGTTTTAAGGTTTCTTCTTTATCTGTTGAGTAGGCAACTTGTAGGTAAAGTCGTTCTTGTCCAGCGCCAACAGCGAGAAAATCTACTTCTAAGTGATCTACCATACCTACGAATACCTGATAACCTCTCCTTAACAATTCCAAGTAGATGATATTTTCAAGAATATGTCCATAATCCTCCGTTCTATCCCCTGCTATTAATCGACGAAGACCAATATCTACCGCATAATATTTCGCATTACTCGAAAGCACTTTTCTTCCCTTTACATTGTATCGGTCTGCACGATAGACTAACATACTGTCTTCTATACCTGCCATATAATTGGCAACTGTTTTGTTGGAAATTTTAGTTCCCGAACTGTTGAGCGTATTCGTTATTTTATTAATGCTGTGCAGATTACCTATTTCAGCATAAACATATCGAATCAATTGCTCCAAAATACTGACATCTGTAACGTTTAAACGCTTAACAATGTCTTTCAATACAATTGTTGAATAAATGCCCTCGAGATACTGTCGTTTCCTTGTTTCATCGAGCGTTATGGCAAAAGGAAAACTGGATTTGAGGTAATTATTATATGCTTCAAGTAATTTTTCATCCTTATTTACTGAAAGGTATTCCTTCAATGATAAGGGTAACATTTTTAGTTCTACATATCTTCCTGTCAGCAATGTTGCCAATTCACCACTTAAAAAATAGGCATTAGAACCTGTGAGATAGATGTCAAGCTTTTTATTTAACTGCAAACTGTTCACTACCCGCTCAAACTCCCTTACATTTTGAATTTCATCCAGAAAAAGGTAGTACTTGATATTGTCCTTAATTTGTTGCTTTATGTACGTGTTTAATGCTGTTGGATTGCGGAGTTCATCAAAATCAATGTTTTCAAAATTTATGCTAATGATTTGCTTTTCGTCTATTCCTTCTTCAATCAGTTGATCTTTAAACATTTCAAATAAAGTAGACTTACCGCAGCGGCGCACCCCTGACACCACCTTAATAACCTCTTCAGCTTTCCAAGAAGTAAGAAATTTCAAATATGCAGGCCTATTTATTTGTATCACATTACAATAATAGTAATTTTTTATTATATTTTTGGAGTTGATTCCAAATTTTAACTTTGAGAGGTTAAGGATTCAGGAGTTCAAGGTTCAGATTGCTCCGAGGTATTTCGGAGGGTTTTATGGATTTTTTTATGGAACGCGGATACTTCGACTTCGCTCAGTACAAGTGAAGCTGATTTTACGGATTAACGCTGATCCGAGCTGGTACAAATCGACGAGCATCCGTTAAATCTGTGTTATCCCTGCCTGCTGACCGCAGGAAGGCAGGAGCGTTCCAATATATTGTGAGCTTGTGAACAATCGGCGTTCTATTTAATTATTTTTCAAACCTTCGAGGTTTCTAAAACCTCAAAGGTTGGTACTCTCAGCGCTAGCTGCTTTCCCGATGCTCCAAAATTCGACTTCCCACTTCAAACCTACCTTTTCAAATCGGTCCTTCAGACCTCTGGCTAAATTTGAATGAACCTTATTCCCAGGGCTTCTCCCTGGGCTGTCACAGAGCGGCCCTTCAGGCCTTTTTCAGACATTCATGAACGCTGAACTTTTAACAACTTGGCCGTGCCGGATTTTACACTTTACATTTTACACTCAACACTCTTCATTACCACCGACTCTGTGATTCTCTGTGCCTTCTCTGGGTAACTCTCCCGTTATTCACGGGACAAGTTGTGTAACAAAGCCAAGCGTAGCGACTTTAGACCTCTCCTACCGTCGAGGTGACAAGGATAGGCCTTTGACACTAGCTAAGCTGCTGAGCTTTTTAAAGGCTCGCGACACTTGGGCGTGACGGAACCATGACAACCATGACAACCCGACAACAATATTGTTCCTAATGAACCCCTTAACCCCCTTAACTTCTTAATGGTTCACTTTCTCCGACTTCCGACATTCGACTTCCCACCTTTTTCTCACTCTTCATTCTTCATTCTCTCCCCCCATTCCTCACTCTTCATTCATCATTCTACATTCCCTTCCCCCATTCTTCACTCTTCATTCTACATTCTTCACTACCATTCTCTCCGTGGTTCTCTGTGACTCCTCCGTGGCTCTCTGTGTAATTAAGCCAAGCGCAGCGTCTCTTTTTCTCTTTACTTACCTCCTAGGTTTGGGAGATCCCCCGTAATGCTACGGGGCAGGCTTTCATCCTCCTTCTTCGGATTCAGGATGACGGTGCTTCATACATCTCGTAACCCTACTTTTGCCTTTTGCCTTGGCTCTTGGTTCTTAAAAATTACCTCTTAATGAACCCCTTAAACCCCTTAACTCCTTAATGGTTTTCTTTGTATTCTTTATAGACCTCTCCTACTGTCCCCATCTAATTATTAGGAAGATATAAATTTCAAAATCTTCTTATCAAACGTGTGAAGTTTACCGTCTTTTGTCATTTGACAATAAGATATTAATAGGGCATCAGCAAAATCCAAGTTGTGACTACTGTATAGATCCAAAGACTTTATTAAGACATCTTTTCTGTTGTTATGGATATTGGTATATCCTAATAAGCCCATCAGTACACTATTGATTTCCAGTCTAGGGACTTTGTAAACCTTTTCTAATACATAAACTGTTTCTGCGAAAATAAAATCAGGAATTGTAAGGTGGTTTTTCTCAATTATATCCCTGACAACCAAAAAATGTTCTTCATTATCCCGTAGTAAGTACCTAAGAATGAAATTGGCATCAAGGAGTTCCATGCTTTTCCTGGATTACTTGCTCCCAAACAGCTTTTTCACTATTTTTCTTAGAAGGATCAGCGTAACTGTGCAAGCGGCCTGCAACATTTACCATTTCGGGTAATGTATATGGTTCGCTAGAAGCTGTGGTCTTAACTTCCACGACGAAATTAAATTTCAGTAGAAGTTTTCTCAGAAAAGATGAGTTTTTCTTATTGTCAACTTTTACTAATAGCGTTTCCATACTATCCTTATTTTGAAGTTTCATTACCAGAGGATTTCTGCCAATCTTTGAAATATTAAAGCGGCATTAACAATCACTTATGTTAACAATTTAAGAAAAAAACTTGTTTAAATTAAGTTTTAACCTGGATTATGTCTTAGGATTCGTAGTGAGCGTTATCCTGTTTTATTTAAATTATTTTTCAAAACCTTCGAGGTTTCTAAAACCTCAAAGGTTGGTACCCCCAGCGCTAGCTGCTTAGGGTCCTTTTATCGTCTGACGCTAATCAAAAGGGTCAGATTGTACCCTAAGGCCTTTGGACCTTAATAATTTACCTCCTTTTCTTAGTGTCCTTGGTGTGCTTTGTGGTTTAAATAGCTTTTAGATCTCTCTCTCCGTTCCCCGCCACGGCGGGCAGGCCCGCCTGACCGGACGGGCAGGAAAATGACAAGGTGAAGCCCTTGACATTAGCTGACCTTTTTTGTAAATGAACCATTCTTCTTCTTCATTACCAAGCCCTCTGTGAATCTCTGTGTCTCCTCGGTGGCACTCTGTGTTATGAGGCCAAGCGCAGCGACTCTTTTTCACTTTACTTATCTCTTGGGTTTGGGAGATTCTTCTCCGCCTGTGGCGGATCAGAATGACGTTACTTCAGTGATTTCGTAACTCACTTTTTACTTTTGCCTTGGCTCTTATTTTACCTCTTAATGAAATCCTTAAACACCTTAATGGTTCACCCACTTGGCTCTTTTTCCCTGCCCTACAGCCTGGCCTCCCGAATCGCTTTGCTCTCGGGACAGGCAGTCACTAAAATGATCCAAAGGGATCATTTCTTGACGTTCCGTCCTCTTGGATCTTGATAAACTCCTTAATGGTTCCCTTTCTCCGACTTCCGACATTCGACTTCCCACCTTTTTCTCATTCTTCACTCTCCATTCTTCATTCCCTCCCCCCCTCTTAACAGCCACAACCACACGGGCATTACAGTAATTGTTTTATCATCTATCTTAAGACTATCGCTTTCGTCTTCGGTTAAAATGAGTCCTTCCTTGATTTGATAGGCTGTCATGGCATCGAGCAAGCCATTAACTTCCCGCTGTTTTGTTTTGTCATCGTAGAGCGTCCAGCATACTTGTATTGCTTGGGTAATACTGTTTTTTTCTTTGATCACAAAATCACATTCCGATTTGATATGATGATAGTACACCGTTTTTGCTTGTCTTTTCAATTCTAAAAACACCAGGTTTTCGAGTAATCGCCCCTGGTCTTCACTGCTTTGAAAACTGATTTGGCGCATCAAACCCAAGTCTATTCCGTACACTTTTTTAGGATTAAGCAGCTGTTTTTTGACGGAAGCATCATACTTTGGGACTAAGCTCAACATATATGCATCTTGCAGGAAGCCGAGGTATTGTTTGACGGTTGTTGCATTTTTAACACCTATTACTTTTGCCAAACTGTTGTAAGAAATTAATTTACTGGTATTGCTCGTTACAAAAAACATCAATTCTAATAATTCCTGTTCATTGGTAAGGCCATTCCTCACCATCACATCACGGTACAGCACACTTTCGTAAAGAGATTTTAGGTATTCGGAATGCTTTGATTTTAAAAAAGCAGGAAATCCGCCCCATTTAAAATAGGCATTAAATGATGCTTTGAGCAAGGCCTTATCGTCTGTGTTGAAATGATCCAATGCACTGGATTCTATGTTATTCAGTTTCAAATATTCAAAAAACGAAAATGGGTAAAGCTCTACCTGCTGATATCGTCCTGTTAAATGCGTGCCTAACTCTCTGCTCAACATCGAGGCATTGGAGCCAGTGATATACACTTTATTCCCATAATCATGCAGGCGTCTCACAAAACGCTCCCAACCGGTGATGTTCTGTATTTCATCAAAATAAAACGTTTTCTGCTTGCCATAACGTTCTCCAAAAAGCTCTAAAAGCATTTGGAAATCCTCTACTTTAAAGTGAATTAAACGTTCATCATCAAAATTCAGATAATAGTCCTGTTCTTTGTTTTTTGCACGAATTGCTTGCAGCAAGGTAGATTTACCACAACGCCTAATACCGGAAATCACAACAACACTATCGTCTTCGACAATAGAAACATGTTGTCGCTCGATAGCTGAAGACTCCCATTGTAGCGCTTTTTGGTCACTTATTACGGCTTGTAGCAGTAATTTTTGCATGCGTTTTTTGGAACGAATTTAAAAATCTTCTATTTAGAAAAGCAATATCGTATAATTAATTGCTATTTTCAATAGTAATTTTACCATGTAAATGTTAATAGTTAACGGTTAAAATGTTCAGGGTTCATGGGTTCAGATTGCTCTGAAGTATTTCGGAGGGTTCAGTGTTACAACCCCGTGAGCACTGCAAACAATCCGTGTTCTATCCGGTGAGCTTGTCGAACCATCTGCGATTATCAGCTACATCCCTGCCCGTCCGGCAGGCGGGTGCGTTTATCGGCGTTCTATCATTGTGAGCTTGCGAACAATCGGCGTTCTATTTAATTTTTCAAAACCTTCGAGGTTCCAAAAACCTCAAAGGTTGGTACCCTCAGCGCTAGCTGCTTTGCGTTCTTCCTTCGTCTGACGCTAATCATAACGATCAAATTGCAGCTGAAGATCTTTGGGCCTTATAAATCTTACTTGATTTTCTTTGTGTCCTTTGCGCGCTTTGTGGTTTAAATAGCTTTTAGATTTCTCTCTCTGTTCCCCGCCACAGCGGGCAGGCCCGCCTGAACGGTACGGGCAGGGAAATGACAAGGATAAGCCTTATTCTGTTTTTACCCTTCTGAGATATTCATCCCTTTTTCTTTGTGAATCTCGGTTTGTATACCCACCCTGCATCCTGGCCTCCCGAATCGCTTTGCTCTCGGGACAAGCTCTCGCTAAAATGATCCAAAGGGATCATTTTTTAACGCTCGGTCCTTCTGTGAATCTCGGTGCCTTCTCTGTGTCCCTCGGTGTAAAGAAGCCAAGCGCAGCGTCTTTAGACCTCTCCTACCGTCGAGGTGACAAGGATAGGCCTTTGACAATAGTTAAGCTGCTGAGCTTTTTAAAGGTTTTTCTTAATGAAATCCTTATGACCCCAA
>NZ_AMGM01000109.1 GCF_000298295.1 Cecembia lonarensis LW9 | reverse complement strand
TCAAGCTGAGATTTTGCAGGTCAATTTAAGAGATTCACCAAATGACATTCTATGTATATTCGGCACGGCCAAAGGTCAAATATGGATCGGTACCAGAAGTAATGGACTCTATGTGTTGGAAGAAAATCTGGCATTCAATGTACAGGTAAGTGAGAAATTTTCTGATGACCCTTTAATGCTATTCCAAACAAAAGAAGGGGAACTCTGCCTGCTCCAAAGAAATGGTGAATTTAAGCTGCTCAACAATAATTTAGATGTCATAAAAACAGACAAAGTGTATGCATTAAAAGGCCTAGACCAATTTAATCAACCTGACCTAAAATGGATACCCTTTATTAATGAACCACTATTATTGGGGTTTGATAAGGTTAAAACCAAATGATCATTTTGGATTTGCTCCATGAAAAAATAGCAAGGGATCCCATACCCATCTCAGATACCCTAAAAGCATTTTTAAATGATTTTGATGCAATGGAAAATTGGGATGCATTTTTACATAAAGATCAAATCATACTTAATTCACCAAGTTCAGGGGTAGGCATTATAGACTCAACTAAGGATAATGAAGCCTGCTATGTATTTGATGAGATCAGCGAGCTATTTTTTATTCCTGACATTGGTTTTTTAAGTATTTCAAAGGATAGAAGCATAGGTTTTTTTGATCCCGAAAATAAAAAAGTTGAGAATCCCATTCATTTAAAAAAAGTGCTGTCCGTCGACTCAGAAATCACAGATGTTGCCTACAGAAAAGATTGGCTTTGGGTCGCAACATCTGGTAGTGGCATTTACCTGATTCATTTGAAAACAGGTAAATTACTTCATTATGATGTTTCCTCTGGTTTGCCAACAAATTATATCATGGCACTGAAATTCCACGATGACAGGACCGTTTGGGCAAGTACCAATAATGGGATATTTAGGGTTATCTTTTCCAAAAACCAACAAAACATAAACTTTGAAAACATCAATTATTTCAATAACAAAAACGGAATTCCCATAACGGAATTTATAGCGGGTAAATCCTTTGAGGACAGCTCCGGAAAACTTTATTTCATGGGAAACCATGGGCTATTGATGATCAGATCCCAAAATTTTAACCGAACAAATTTCACAAACAATATTGTCTTAACAGAATTAAAGGCCAATCATAAGCCTATACCAACGACACTTGCCCTTCAGCACATGAATGCTATTCAGCTGGAACACAATGAGAACAACTTAGAGTTTTATTTCTCTTCCATTTCAGGCACTGCCCCTGAAAACCTCAATTATAGTTACATGCTGGAAGGTTACGATAAAGAATGGGTACATGCCGGTAACAGAAGATATGCTTCTTACACCAACTTATTACCGGGGACCTATTATTTTAAAGTGAAACTTACGCACGAAGAACCAACAGATACGAATGCAAATGAACTTGAAATCCTGATTAAGGAGGCTTATTGGCAAACAGCTTGGTTCAAGGGGTCTTTGATTCTGGTGATGGCATTTCTTTTATTTCTATTATACCATGTAAGGGTCAATTATTTACTAAAAATAAGGGGGATTCGAGAAGAAATTTCCGCCGATCTGCATGACGACCTAGGCGCAAGATTGACAACCATTCAGTTGTTGTCTGCCATTCACAAAAACAGATTTAAAAATAACAAAGAGTTTAATCAAGTCCTCCAACAAATTGACAGTGAAGTACTAGAGTCAACAGAAGCTTTACATGACTTGGTTGGGAGTATCAAGATGAATGAGGAGCAGATGGAAGATTTCCTGGCAAAAACCAGGAGATACATCAGTGAAACTCTCGAAGGTTCTCATCTAAAATATAGTATTCAGATTAATGAAAGTCTTTCCCAGGAAGGTTTTAGCTTTAAGAAGAGAAAAGACCTGTTCTTTATTGTTAAAGAATTGATAAACAACATCCGAAAACATGCAAAAGCCACGAAGGTGGAAGTAATTTTAGATAAAAAAGATAGTCAGCTACTTCTTTTAGTAAGGGACAATGGGATAGGATTTGATGTAAACTTCAATTCAGATAGAAATGGATTGAAGAATCTTAAAACAAGAATTGAAAGAAATAATGGAGTTTTCTCCATTGTAAGCAACAGGAATTTTGGAACAAGCATTGAAATTTTAATTCCATTTGATTCAGTTAGCGACATTAAAAGCTTCTTGGGTTTTTGGACTTGGAATACTAAAACAAAACGGATCATTTCAAAAGTCAGCTTTAAGTATGGAAATTGAATCACGGAGCTGGTATTGGCACAAGATATTGATGTGCATTATTTTAATTTATATTAGCCAACCCGCTGCTAATTTTCTCCTTGCACAGCATGCATATGAGGTCAACAGCATAGAAGACTTTCCAGACGCAGATTTAGCAGATGATATCTGCGCAGATGCTTATGGAAACTGTACTTTGAGAGCAGCTATTGAAAATGCCAATAAATCATCCCATCGGGATACCATAATTTTTAAGATTCCAGGGAAGAAGACTCATACCATCACCTTAAAATCAACGCTTCCTTACCTATTATTCCCAATTGTCATAGACGGCACTACACAACCTGGATATACCAATGCACTGCCTTCTATCTCATTATCTGGAAAAAATCTTTTGAATAATGATGTCCCAGCTCAAAATGATTATTATCAAAGACGAAGCTTCGGACTTTATTTTGACAATAACAGTAGTGGAAGTACACTTAGGGGACTTGCATTTGAAGCATTTTATTCCCCTTCCATTGAGGTGGATTCAGACAATAATATCATTGAAGCCAATCTTTTTGGATCTTATGAAAGCCAACCAGAAAGAGGCAATTGGGTTGGATTGGTCATTTATGGCAAAAACAATAGAGTAGGGTCAAAACAAACCAATCAAGGAAACACCTTTTTGAATAACATCAATGGACTGATCATATTTGGTGAGAAGAATCTAATCGTCGGGAATTCCTTTGGTATCGAAAGTGTATCATTCCCCGCTTACGCCAATGGGAAAGCCATGGTGTTTTCATTTGCCTCAAAAAATAATGAAATCGTGGACAATCTGATCATTTCAAACTATGGAGGCATTGAGATGAGTGGTATCAATCATAAGATATACAATAATTTTATTGGGACTAATAGAAAAGGGGACAAAGGATTAGGAAACGTCATTGGCGTTAACCTGTTAAATGGTGTGGAAAACATTCAGGTTGGAAATAAATATCAAGGAAATATAATTTCCGGAAATGAAATCGGAATCCAAGTTTTTAACAACATGCCTCCATTTTTGCCAAGAAATAGGTTTTTGGATATCATAATCAGGGGAAATAAAATTGGAACAGATGTTTCTGGAAAATTCAGTTTAGGAAATAAAATTGGCATTTTGGTTAAAGATGCAGGAGGGGTAGTGATTGGAAGCAACAAGGAATTTGAGTCAAATCTGATATCAGGAAACTGGGAGGCGGGAATCTATTGCTTCAATGCTTTTGAAACCATCATTGAAGGAAATCTGATAGGAACAGATAAAACCCAAATGTATGAAATGCCAAACACTATAGGCATATACATAAGCAATACTAAAGTTTTTGAGACACCTGATAATATTGTGGTGAAAAACAATACCATAAGCGGAAACCTATCAAATGGAATTCATTTTGGCTCATTTACCAATAATTTAAATATCACCGGAAATAAAATAGGGGTAAAGGGCTTCAAATTTCAAGCCTTGCCCAATCAAAAATCTGGCATTTTTATCAGTTCAGAAATAAAAAATTCATGTATTGGAAGTTTGCTTGAATCAGAAAAGAATATCATCGCCCAACATCCATCTTTTGGAATAACCTATTACGGTGATGAAAGTTTGGCAAAAGACATGTTACAAAAAAATCAGAATTATGGAAATGGTCAGGGATCAATTAACCGTACTGAAATAAACGAATATCCTACTGGTTATTTCAATCCGCTAAGGAATTTAGAGAAAATATATTTGACCTATATGCTCAATCAATATGCATTTAGAATCACTCGTACGGAGGACAACCTAAAGTATTGGTACAATGAACTTTCCAAGATGGAAGATTATTTTTAACCCTAATTTTTTACATAAAAGAGTTTTTTGACATAAAAGCCCAGTAAATCAGCATAAAAATACCCTGTACAGGTGATTGACAGGCATTTATTATCTTCCTAACTTATTTTTTAAAATTATAACCTTAATAAATGGCTTTTTTCCAAATATTTGGATAGCAGCCTTTATTTTCAACTTAAACCTTTTACGTGATGTCAGCAATGAAAAATTTTAAACTCAAAAACACCCTACCCTTATGGGGGGTATTGATGGTATTAATGGTCTTTTCCTGTCAGGATTTGAATATGGAGGACCAAAAGACAGAAGATTTATCCAAAGTGGATCAAATCTCCTCAAATGTAGTACCGGGGAAGTACATAGTTACTTTACACAGCAACCAAATCAATTTTCGAAAATCTGATAAGTACGAGGATGTACAGGCCGGAATGAGGAAAATTGCCAATGAAGTTTTGCTTAGATGTGGTATGCAAGAAAAAGTTGTTGATGCGGTTTTTGGAAATGTATTTACCGGTTTTGTTTTAGAGTTGAACAATGAAGAACTCAACATGCTAAGTAAAGACCCAGATGTTAAGTCCATTACACCTGATAAATATGCTATATCAAATCACAGCTTAAGAAATAACAACCCAAATAGGGGAGGAAAAGGGTCTGACTCAGAACCGAATCCAGAACCGGAACCGGAACCGGACCCGGGAAATGGAAACATTAATCCAAATTGGTATTTGGATAGAATAGATCAAAGAAGCTTACCACTTGACAATAAGTTTAACACTTCCTACACTGGAAAGGGTGTCACTGTTTATTTATTAGGTATGCCTCTAGATCCCACTCTTGATGAATTTGAAAACAGAGCCAAGGTTGATGAAATTTCATTTTCTGATACTGGAAAAGTTGCATCCAGGTATGAAGAACTAAAATATCTTGGAAATATATTCGGAGCTGTTGTCGCCGGTAAAAGTTTAGGTGTTGCTAGAGATGCTAAGTTGGTGGCTATTGATTTTTTGTATGAACAGCCCATAGATTATAATCGATTTTATGAAGTATATTTAAGTTCTTATATTGTTGGATTGGACTATATTTTAGGTACGGCTAAAGGCCCCTCAGTTATTCTGACAGCATCTATTTCCTATATATTAGAACCTCTTTTAGAAGATGCATTTAACAAATTATATGAAGCGAATATCAGTATTTTTACAGGTGTAACAAATGCAGATAGTAATATTCCTACCTGTACTACCTCTCCCTCAGGTTTCCAAAATGTTTTCACAGTAGGTCCGACTCTTCAGGACGATAGACTAGGATTCTTTGGTTGGCAGTTTGGGGATTGTATTAACCTTTTTGCACCAGGAGTCGACATACTTGTGGATGGATTTTCTGGATCTGAAATTGAACGGTTTGATATTTCATACTGGAATTCAGGTGCTTTAGGTGCCGGTGTAGCGGCACTTTATTTAGACTCCATTCCAACTGCCACTGCCCAACAGGTGTATGATTTCCTATTTGAAACTTCTACAAAAAACATTGTCAGGTTTTCCAAATCCATCAATAATCACCTATTATTTTCTGGACTCAATAGCATTGGGGCAGGGGAAATAGACCCAAACCGCCCCAATTATGCCTTTGATTTGGAAGCAAGTTCCCAAAAAGCCAGAGGCAACAGTTACATGGTATTTTTCTTTTGGAATAAAGTAGAAAGTGAAACTGGTATGTTAAATGTCTATCAGGATGGAGAAGCGGTAGGCAGTGTAACAAATGGAGGATCCTTTATGATAAGTGTGAGTGGAAAAGACTTACCTCCAAGAACCTATAAATTCTGTGTACCCAAAACCAACCTATGCTCCAATGAAGTAATAGTCACGTTTAATTGATGTTTAGTTGAATAAGCCACTCCGAAAGGGGTGGCTTTTTTTGTTTGGGGGAAGGTTAATTGTTTTCGGATTGTCGTGGTGGTCTTGGTTCGGGCTTGGATAGGGAAGAAAATATTTAAATTGTTGTAGTGGTTGTAATGTTTCCGCTTCGGACAAATATTACGGTTCTCATGGTTGTCGTTGTTGTCAGGTTGTCATGGTTATCGGGGTTAATCCTTAAAACTTTGATCATTTAAACTTCTATTTCTTTCTTTTTCAACCTGACACTTTTGAGATTACAAATAGTGACATCAAAACCAACCTAAAAAGGGGATTGACAGCTTTTTATTTTATGGATAGATTGATTAAAAGAATAAAAGCATTTAATAAAGCTTAAAATCAAACTATTTGGGATATACGACCCTATTTTCAACTTAAACCTTTGATGTTATGTCAGCTATGAAAAATTTTAAACTCAGAAACACCCTACCCTTATGGGTAGGAATGGTTGCAATGATTTTCTTTAACTCGGCTTGTGTCGATTTACAGGATAATCTTCAAGAACAAGGTATTCAGGAAAACATTGATTTAACCAATAGTGAATTACTTGCCGACCAGTTTAATCCAAATTTACGGATTGCAGCGATGGATTGGACCTGTGAAGAAAAATGTGTTACCCCAAATTCCACTCAAGCATTCAGGAAAAGAGGAGAAGCATTCGTCTACGTGGGACCTAACAAGAAAACAGTCAGTTATACAATCTACAATACATTCGATGAGTTTGTAGTAGAAGTAAACACTTCAACCGACGATTTTGACTTTAGAGGAATGTTAAGGTACACGATCAGCATAAACGGACAATCTTTTGAACTGTCAAATTTGAAGGTGGGAGAACTTGGTAAAGTTACAATTCCATTAGAGGAAAATTACATAGATTGTGGACTTATGGAAGTGAGTATAGTTCAAACGGGTTATGGTCAAAGAATAGAAATTAATGATGATTATAATTTGGTAAAAACCTGTGAACCAGTCAATATTGATGATTTGAAAGTAGGAGATACATTTCAAGGTGGGAATGTTTTGAGATTACCAAATACTGCTGATCTTTTTTTACCAGATATTGATTATGTATTGATAATTGCTCCTTTAATAATTAGTCAAAACGCACCTTGGGGATGTGAAGGCCAAGTAATTGACTTTTCTATTTCTGGAGCTTCTCCTACGGCCATTATCGCATCTCAATGTCAAGAAGAGGGAATAGCAGCCAAATTAGTAGCCGAACTTGAAATTGAAGGTTTTACCGACTGGGAACTTCCCAGAGGATTAGAATTACCGTTTAATCTTCCATTTGGATTTTCTAAAGTTTGGACATCTGATCAACATGGGGGTATATTTTGGGATCCCGATCCTGAAATAAATGAAAGTCGTTATGCAATTGCTTTTAGTAAAGGTGGTACTTTTGCCACAGAAAAGTCAAAAAACCTCCAAGTAATGGCAGTTAGGAGGATTTACTTAAATTAAAATTAAAAAGGCTGTCTTCTAATTGGGACAGCTTTTTTTCTGCCTTTGTTGTCGTGGTTATCGGGTTGCCATGGTTCGGACTTGGATAGGGGAGAAAATGTTTTAAATGTTGTAGTGGTTATAATGGTTGTAGTGTTTCCGCTTCGGACAAATATTACGGTTCTCATGGTTGTCATTGTTGTCAGGTTGTCATGCTTTTCGGGGTTAACCATTTAAGCCTTAAACTTTTAATCATTTAAACAATTTTCACCTCGGTACAAGTAGTTGCAAAGATCTAAAGTCGGGTTTTTCACCACAAAGAAACATAGGTCCACATAGTATTCCTGGGATCAACCGCCTGATTTTAAAAACAAAGATTGGGTGCTGCCCAACTATGTTTTCTATGATCACTATGCGGTAATATATTTTTTTACCAAAGCAGTCACATAGATCAAATTGTTCTCCAATCTCATTTCTAAACAACAGTCAAAAAAATACCGCCGAGGTTTCAAAAACCTCAGCGGTCTCAGTCTTATTTCTTGTGTCTTAAGTCTTGTGTCTTAAGTCTTACTTAAACGCCGGTATCCCCGTAATCTCATGACCCAAAATCAACAAATGGATATCATGGGTACCTTCATAAGTCACCACAGATTCCAAATTCATCATATGGCGCATCAATGGGTATTCACCGGTGATGCCCATCCCGCCATGGATCTGTCGGGCCTCTCTGGCAATGTCCAAAGCCATGGCCACGTTGTTGCGCTTAGCCAGGGAAATCTGTGCGGTGGTGGCCTTGCCCTCATTCATCATCATGCCCAGTTTCCAGTTGAGCAACTGGGCCTTGGTAATCTCTGAAAGCATCTCCGCCAACTTTTTCTGGATCAACTGGAAAGAAGCGATAGGCTTGTCAAATTGGATTCGCTCCAAAGCATACCTCCTGGCAGAATCATAGCAGTCCATGGCTGCACCCACCGCGCCCCATGCAATGCCATAGCGGGCAGAATCCAAACACATCATCGGTGCACCCAAACCACTTTTACCTGGCAAAAGGTTTTCCTTAGGTACTTTCACATTGTCAAAAACAAGTTCACCCGTAGCAGAAGCCCTCAAAGACCATTTGCCATGGGTCTCTGGGGTGGAGAAACCTTCCATGCCTCTTTCTACAATCAATCCATGTATCCTTCCAGCCTCATTCTTGGCCCAGACCACAGCAATATCTGCTTTAGGGGAGTTGGAAATCCACATTTTGGCACCGTTCAAGAGGTAATGGTCACCCATATCCTTAAAGTTGGTCACCATTCCAGATGGGTTGGAACCAAAGTCAGGCTCTGTCAACCCAAAGCACCCCAACATTTCCCCTGATGCCAATTTGGGCAGGTATTTCATCTTTTGTTCCTCAGAACCAAATTTATAGATGGGGTACATCACTAAAGAACCCTGAACCGATGCGGTAGAGCGCATCCCGGAATCGCCTCTTTCGATCTCCTGCATGATCAGTCCATAGGAAATGTAGTCCAAACCGCCACCGCCATATTCTTCCGGTATCTGTGGGCCAAAAGCCCCAACCTCTCCAAACTTCCTGACGATTTCATAAGGGAAATGGGCTTTTTGCGCCCAGTCTTCTATGTAGGGACTGATTTCTTTTTTGACAAAATCTCTGATGGACGACCTGATCAATTTGTGTTCCTCGGTCAAAAGATCGTCCACACCATAAAAATCCACCCCCTCGAATAGGTCCTGCTTCATGGATTGCTGCACTGCTGAAGTATCTGCCATAACTGTTTTGGTTTATTGCTAATTTAAATGGAATTTTACAGCTGAATTCCCTGAATATGCTGTTTTCCTGACCTGAAATAAATAGAAAGCAGCTTAAAAAACTACCTTATCGCACAAAAAATTAACACATGAGCCCAGCAAAATACCCAAAAGACGTTTTAGAGAAAATAGAGCTGCTTCAGGAAAAATTCAAGGCTTCCGGACAGGACCTTTCTTCTTACCTGGAAGGTCTCTTATATGCTGATTACATGAGCTATTGGGATTACATCAACCTGGATATCCTGCTTTCTTTGCAACAGCCAAGAACATCTTTCAAAGACGAAAAGATCTTCATCATTTACCATCAGATTACCGAGTTATATTTTAAATTGATCATCTGGGAATTGGAACAGATCGCTGATAAAAAACCAATTGATGCCAAATTTTTCAAAGAAAGGTTGGAAAGGGTAAACATGTACTTCGACCAATTGATCGCCTCCTTTGCCGTCATGTGGAAAGGAATGGAAAAAGAACAGTTCCTGAAGTTCCGCATGTCCCTATTGCCTTCCAGCGGTTTCCAAAGTGCCCAATACCGGGTAATTGAACTCCAGTCAACAGATGTGCACCAATTGATCCACTTGGAAAGGAGGGAGTTCCTGAAAAATGAAAAGGATATCCATACCATATTTGATAACCTGTATTGGCAGCATGGGGCAAAGGAATTGGCAACAGGTGAGAAGACCTTAACATTGAAGTCTTTTGAGAAAAAGTATGGCAAGGAGCTCAAAGAGCTAATCGAGATCTATAAGGGCAAAAACATGTGGAAGAAATACGAGGAATGTGCCGATAAAGACGAAGAACTGAAGGAACTGATGCGTTCCTTGGACTTAAAGGCCAATGTCTTTTGGCCCTTGGCCCATTATAAATCTGCGGTCCGGTATTTACAGCGTGATCCGCAGGATATTGCCGCTACAGGAGGGACCAACTGGCAGAAATACCTGCCGCCACGTTTCCAAAAAGTCATTTTCTTTCCCGAACTTTGGAGCCAAGAAGAAATGGACGAGTGGGGCAAAGGCTGGGTGGTGAAGGAAGTTTTTGGGAGTGAGGAGGACCGAGCGTAAAGAAAAGCTTTAGTAAAGCTTTTTAGCGAGGGGCCAGGATGTAGGGGAGGCTAACATATATTGGGAAGTTTTGAACCATGAAGAAATTAAGGGCATTTAGGTTTTTCATTAAGGACCTGGTGTTGTCCGGAGCTTTCAGCTCTGGACGATAAATCCTGAGCTTTCAGCTCAAATGAATAAACTTCCTTTATTCCTTCATGTTGAAACTTCCGT
>NZ_AMGM01000108.1 GCF_000298295.1 Cecembia lonarensis LW9 | reverse complement strand
ATTTTAGAGATTTTTGATTCTTATATTCCGAAACCAAACTTCATCACCATGGTCCTGTAGGGCGATTTTACCTTTTTGGTATTTACCAAAACCTGGCATGTCTTTAAACTTTGATTTGGCAACCAGTTCATCCCATTCTTCAGTCCACATGGTGGTCTCGACTACTTTGACCCCGTTTAAGTGGAGCTGAAGAAGGCCATCTTTTGCGATAATTTCTGCTAAATTCCACTCTCCCACAGGCCTGACCACTTCCTCACTGGATTCAATAAGGTCATAAAGATCACCTGCCCTATGGGTACGGATTTTTGCATCGGGATGTCCATCATTATCCAAAACCTGCATTTCAGGACCAGTCATCCAAGGGTAGGCATACTCTGGTGATTCATGAACGAAGAACATAATGCCAGAATTACCATCTTTGGCAATTTTCCACTCCACCTGAAAATGGAAATTATCAAACTCTTGGTCTGTCACGATATCGCCACCATCTCCAGTTTGCCAACCATCTTTATTGGTAGCATCTAAATAAATGGCTCCATCCTGTATTTTCCATGCAGCTCCCACACTCCCTCCTCCATATTTGGACCAGCCCTGGAAAGTGGCTCCATCGAAAAGGCTTACCCATTCATTTTCTTCCACATCCTCCTCCTCAACAACCTGCTGTTCTGGACTACCTCCACATGAAAAAAGAAGTGCCGCACCGATCATGATTCCTAATAGCGAATTATACTGCATTACTTTTTCAATAAAAGTACGTATTTGATGATTGTTTCTACATCCTCTTTTGCCAAATGAGGATGGGCCGGCATCGGAACTTCTCCCCAATTACCTACATTTCCATTAATTACAGTAGCAGTAAGCATAGCAACATTTTCATCAGTATTATCATACTTAGCTGCGACATCAGCATAAGAAGGTCCTACTATTTTTCTTTCTATCATATGACATGCAGTACAACCTGCTTCTTTGGCTTTAGCAGATCCTGCGATAAACACAGGGTCATCTTTGTATTTTTCTTCAAGACTGATACTTGCAGCAGGTGCTGGCTGGCTGGAAGTAGTAGATTCTGAAGAAATTGAGGATCCACCTCCTCCACAGGAATATGCAAGTACTGAAAGTGTAATAACACCTACCGATAACATTTTAACTGATTTCATAATAATAAATTGTTGATAAGATTAAATTCCTAATATTTTTCTATTGAAAGCTTCATCTGCTCCGGCAGCAGCAAAATCATCAAAGGCTTTTTCAGTGACCCTAATGATATGATCGGCTATGAACTGTGCACCTTCAATGGCGCCTTGTTCTGGGTGTTTGATCGCACATTCCCACTCCAATACAGCCCAACCAGAGAAGTTATATTGAGAAAGCTTGCTAAAGATACCACTAAAATCAACTTGTCCGTCACCCAAGGATCTAAATCTTCCTGCCCGATCTACCCAGCTTTGATAACCTCCATATACACCTTGCTTGCCAGTTGGATTAAATTCAGCATCTTTCACATGGAACATTCTAATCCTTTCATGATAGAAATCAATGAATTGCAAGTAATCCAAACACTGTAAAACAAAGTGGCTGGGATCATATAAAACATTGGCTCTTTTATGATTGTTTACTTTCTCCAAAAATATTTCAAAGGTAATGCCATCATGTAAATCCTCTCCAGGATGCAATTCATAGCAAACATCTACACCATATTCTTCAAATGTATCCAAAATAGGCAACCATCTTTTTGCCAATTCTGTGAAGCCAGTATTCACCAAACCAGCTGGTCTTTGTGGCCAAGGATATACGGTATGCCACATTAATGCACCCGAAAAGGTTGCATGGGCATTAAGCCCTAGATTAGCTGAAGCTTGGGCAGCATATTTAAGCTGCTGGGTTGCCCACTCCGACTTTGCTTTAAGGTTGCCAGCTAAATTAGCTGGGGCGAATGCATCAAAGAGTTCATTATAGGCCGGGTGAACAGCTACCAACTGTCCCTGCAAATGGGTAGAAAGTTCGGTAATCTCCAGTCCTGCTTCATTTACTATTCCTTTTATTTCGTCGGCATAGGTTTTACTTTCAGCAGCCTTTTGTAAGTCAATCATTCTTCCATCCCAAGACGGAATTTGCACTCCTTTGTATCCCACATTCGCCATCCATTCGCAAATATTTTTGAGGTTATTGAATGGCGCTACATCGTCTGCAAACTGTGCCAAAAAAATGGCAGGTCCTTTAATGGTTTTCATAGGTTGATTGTTTTAAGTTGTCATGTTAATAAGTTAATTAATATTCTACTGTGAAAGGGGTCCACTTTTGCTCAGAGGCACTGCTATTTAATACATGCTCTATAAATGCCATTCCTCTGATGCCATCTTCAGCACCAGGAAAATCCCTCCACTCTGCTTTTGGCTCTTCTCCTCTTCTCTGGGCATAAATACAACGGGCAAAATTCCTGTAAATGTTAGCAAAAGCTTCAATATAACCTTCTGGGTGTCCTGCTGGAGTCCTGGTATTTTCATTTGCCAGCGAACCCAAATAGCCGGTTCCTGCCCTAAGCGTTTCAGCAGGTCTACCAGGCCATCTAGCGATCAAAGAGTTGTTGTCCTCTTGCTCCCATTCTAATCCCCCCTGATCTCCATATACCCTTATTTTAAGATTGTTTTCACAGCCCGTATCAATTTGCGAAGCCGTTAAGATACCGGATGCATTATTTTCAAAACGCATCAAAACTGCTCCATCATCATCTATTGGTCTACCTTCCACTTTGATGTCTAAATCAGCACAGATCTTTGCCACTTTCATGCCGGTCACATACTCTACCAAATTAAACGCATGGGTCCCTATATCCCCAAAACATCCGGCTTTCCCATTTCTTGCAGGGTCAGTTCTCCATTCAGCTTGTTTGTTATTTTCGTGCTCCAAAAGTTTATATAACCAGCCCTGGGGGTATTCTACATAAACTTTTTTAACCTTTCCGATTTTCCCTTCTGCAATCATTTGTTTCATCTGCTTGACCATAGGATATCCTGTATAGGTATGTGTCAGGCAAAAAAGCTTATCGCTGGTATTAATGATTTTATACAAGGCCTTGGCTTCATCATAAGTGAGTGTCATGGGCTTATCTAAAACCACATGAAAGCCATTTTCCAAAGCTTTTTTGGTGGGGTCAAAGTGTACATTGTTAGGCGTCACGATACTGATGATGTCAATCCTTTCTGACTCAGGTAATGCCAATTCTTTTTCTATCATCTCATTGTAAGAAGCATATACTCTGGACGGGTCCAACATCAACTCCTCTCCTGCCTGCTTGGATTTATCAGGATTGCTACTGAAGGCTCCAGCAGTAATTTCTATCAAACCATCCATCAGCGCAGCACTTCTGTGTATGGCTCCAATAAATGCACCTGGACCTCCTCCTACCATCCCCATTTTGAGTTTTTTTTGAGCTGTCATTTTAATCAAGGTTTAATGGTTTATTGTTATTGTACCGGCAATAATTTTATCTAAGATAATTTATGATATTTATTCGCTTAAACTTAAAGCCAAATAAATTACAAATAGCAGTAAACTGTTATGAGTGGTAAAGGAATTCAGCTACCTATCCTATTATATTTGGCATAAATCTGCTCAAATAAAAATAAGCCAAAAATCCTTATTTTTAAATATAAAATTGATAGTTTACATTCTGAAAAATATCCTGAACACTCATTAATCATTATAAATGACTCTTTTACTAAGGACTAAACTTTCTTTGATGATGTTCTTGGAGTTCTTCATTTGGGGATCTTGGTATGTTACCATGGGCACGTTTTTGGGAATTAATCTACAGGCAACGGGGAGTCAAATCGGAACTGCCTTTTCCACCCAATCCTTTGGGGCAATTATCGCTCCTTTTATTATCGGTCTCATCGCGGATAGGTATTTCAATGCAGAAAAATTATTGGGAGGCCTACATCTTCTCGGAGGATTTTTTCTCTTTATGGCTTATCAGGCGGATTCCTTTACCAACTTCTATCCTTTCATATTTATTTACATGGTGCTTTACATGCCCACGTTGGCCCTTGTCAATTCCGTTTCTTTCAGACAAATGACGGATCCCGGAACAGAGTTTCCCAGCATTAGGGTTTGGGGAACGATAGGATGGATCGTTTCCGGCTTAGTGATCAGCTATGTGTTTTTTTGGGATGCAGCAGACAATATGCGTGAAGGAATGCTCAAAAATACATTTCTGATGGCAGCCATTGCTTCCGCAGCTTTGGGTATCTTTAGTTTCACTTTACCCAAAACGCCACCAAAGGCAAGATCCGACAACAAAATCAATATCAAGGATATTTTAGGGCTGGATGCAATAAGCCTACTAAAAGATAAAAATTATGCGGTTTTTTTCATCTCTTCCATTCTAATCTGTATTCCTTTGGCTTTTTATTACCAAAATGCAAATCCGTTTCTGGCTGAAATAGGCGTATCGGATCCAACGGGAAAGATGACCATAGGACAAATTTCGGAAGCTTTATTCCTATTGTTGCTCCCCTACTTTTTTAGAAAATTCGGTTTTAAATTAACATTAATCGTGGGCATGATAGCCTGGTCTGTACGCTATGCCTTATTTTCTTTGGGCGATGCGGATCAAGGACTTTACCTACTGATCATTGGTATTGCACTTCATGGAATCTGTTATGATTTTTTCTTTGTATCAGGGCAAATTTATACAGACACCAAAGCAGGGGAAAAATTCCAATCGGCAGCGCAGGGTATGATTACTTTAGCTACCTACGGATTGGGCATGTTGATAGGCTTTTCTATTGCAGGTCAGATCACTGATGTATATCTTCAAGCAGATGGCTTACACGATTGGCAATCAATATGGCAAATTCCAGCATTGATTGCTATATTAGTAGTGCTTTTCTTCTCGATTTTATTTAAAAATGAGTCGATTAACAAAAAAGCACTTAATAAACCTATTGAAAAATGACCGACTTTAGTAGAAGAAAAAACCTGAAAAAGTTAGCTTTGGCTACTACTGCCTTTGGTGGGCTACCTTATCTCAACCTTAAGGCTTCACCTTTAAATGGGCCACTCAAAGGCAATGTAAACCATGCAGTTTGCCATTGGCCCTTCAACCCAATGACCCTTGAGGAATTATGCATCGGCATAAAAAAAATTGGTTTCAATGCAATAGATCTTGTCGGGCCTAATAATTGGCATATCCTTCAAAAACATGATGTGGTATGTTCTATGTGTAATGGGGCAGACCTTGGAATTGTACAAGGGTTTAATGACCCCCAAAACCATAACAAACTCATCCAAGGTTATGAAGAAGTGATCCCGCTTATGGCCAAAGCTGGCTACAAGAACATCATTGCCTTCAGCGGAAACAGAAAAGGGATGGATGATGAGACCGGTCTGAAAAACTGCGCCGAAGGTTTGAAAAAAATTATGGGTCTGGCAGAAAGGCATGGCGTCACAGTAGTGATGGAACTACTGAATAGCCGCGTCGATCATCCCGATTATATGTGCGACAAAAGCGATTGGGGCGTAGAACTATGTAAAATGGTAGATTCAGAGCATCTTAAACTCCTTTATGACATATATCATATGCAAATTATGGAGGGAGACTTGATAAGGACCATTAAGAAAAATCATCAATATTTTGGGCATTACCATACGGCGGGAAACCCAGGAAGAAATGAAATCGATGAAACCCAGGAAATCAATTATCCTGCAGTAATAAGGGCAATATTAAACACCGGCTTCAAGGGCTACATTTGTCAGGAATTTATTCCTAAATCGACTGATAAAATGGCTTCTTTAGAACAAGCCATCAGAATATGTGACATTTAAATACAAATCAAATATCTATTAAATTATGGCAGATAACTCGTATGATGCGATTGTTGTAGGTTCCGGGATTAGTGGAGGCTGGGCAGCAAAAGAACTCACAGAAAAAGGACTTAAAGTGCTTTTGTTGGAAAGAGGGCAAAACGTAGAACATGTCAAAGATTATAAGTCAGCCACGCTTGCCCCTTGGGAAATACCACACCGGGGAAGGAGAACGACCCAAATGATCGAAAATCACCCCAATCTGAGAAGAGATTATGTACTCAATGAACTGAACCTTGATTGGTGGGCACACGAATCTGATTCACCTTACATAGAGAAAAAGCCTTTTACCTGGTTTAGAGGTTACCAAGTAGGTGGTCGTTCTTTATTATGGGGAAGGCAAAGTTACAGACTTCATGACATTGATTTTGAGGCCAACCTAAAAGAAGGCATTGCAGTAGACTGGCCAATTCGGTACAAGGACCTGGCTCCTTGGTATAGCTATGCAGAAAAATTTGCAGGAATTTCAGGAAATAAAGATGGGTATGAAATATTACCTGACGGGGAATTCCAGCCCCCAATGCCTTTGAACTGCGTGGAGAAAGACGTGGCAGATAGAGTAAAGGCGAAATGGGGCGGAAAAAGATTGGTTACAGTCGGCAGAGTAGCCAACCTGACCCAACCTTTGGAAGGACGTGTACAGTGCCAATTCCGAAATAAATGCTGGTTGGGCTGTCCTTTCGGAGGCTACTTTAGTACACAATCATCAACGCTTCCCGCTGCGATGAAAACTGGAAATTTAACACTGAGACCTTGGTCTATTGTCACAAAGCTGATATATGATAAAGACACTCAAAAAGCTACAGGAGTAGAGGTATTGGATGCGGAAAATAACCAAACCTATGAATATAATGCAAAAATCATTTTCCTATGTGCTTCTGCCTTTAACTCCACTGCCATTCTGATGAGGACAGCTACAGACATTTGGCCTGAAGGCTTGGGAAGTAGTTCAGGTGAATTGGGACATAATGTCATGGATCACCATTTCAGGCTTGGTGCCAACGGCATTGCTGAAGGTTATGAAGACAAATACTATTTTGGAAGAAGGCCAAACGGGGTTTATATCCCAAGGTTTAGAAATGTAGGCGATGATAAGAGAGATTACCTAAGAGGATTTGGCTACCAAGGCAGCGCATCAAGACAGGGGTGGAGCAGAAATATTGCAGAAATGAACTATGGTGCGCCTTTGAAAGAAGCACTAAGTGAGCCAGGACCTTGGTCTATGGGTATAACTGCCTTTGGAGAAATCCTACCTTATCATGAAAACACCATCAAACTGAGTAAGGATGTTAAAGATAAGTGGGGACTTTCAGTATTGGAAATGGATGCCGAAATCAAAGAAAATGAGAAAAAAATGAGGGTAGACATGATGAACGATGCAGCTGAAATGTTAGAGGCAGCAGGGTTGAAAAATGTCAATACCTTCGATGCAGGATATACCTTTGGACAGGGAATTCATGAAATGGGTACAGCAAGGATGGGAAGAGATCCCAAAACTTCTGTCTTAAATGGAAATAACCAAGTATGGGATGCCAAAAATGTATTTGTCACCGATGGGGCCTGCATGACCTCAGCAGCAGCACAAAACCCATCACTTACCTATATGGCATTGACAGCAAGGGCTGCAGACTTTGCGGTGAACGAACTTAAAAAAGGCAATCTATAAACTTAAAAGAATTTTATCATGGCGATGAATAGAAGAGATGCATTAAAAAGCGTAGCCTTGATGATGGGTGGCGCAATGGTTGGGGCTAATGCCCTCCTGACAGGCTGTAAACCTGAAGATCAGATTGTAGGCCTTGAATTCTCAAATAAGGACATTGCCTTTCTGGACGAAATTGGAGAGGCAATTATCCCAACGACAGATACACCAGGTGCTAAGGCAGTAGGTATAGGAGCATTTATGGTAATGATGGTGAAAGACACTTATAATGCAGAGCAACAAAATACCTTTGTGGAAGGAATAAATCTTATTAAGAAAGATTTTAAAGCTACCAATGGGGCAGATTTCATGGATGTCTCCGTCGAAGAAAGGACGGCATATTTAAATCAGCTTAAAAGCAGCGGTAAACCCACTTTAGATGCTGACCCTAAAAAAGTTACTGCCATCTTGGGAATGTTACAAGATCTGACAGTTTTAGGGTATTTCACTTCCGAAATTGGTGCTACTCAACAGCTGAGATATTTCGAAGCTCCTGGCAGGTATGAAGGCTGCATTGATTATACCCCCGGAGATAGGGCTTATGCGCTTTAAAATTATGTTTAATCCAAAAGAGGCTGTCTGATGACAGTCTCTTTTAATTTCCAATCCAGCATGAATAAAAGAAGAAAATTTATCCAAATGACAGCAGTGTTAGGAACGGGAGCTTTTCTCCCTTTTCAATTCTGTACCACGAAAAAAGAAGAAAGCAGTCAGACCGAAGCATTATTGGGAGCAGCCAAAGGCATACTTGATGATTTTGGAATTCAATTATATTCGGTGAAAGAAAATATGGCAGAAGACCCTGTCAAAACGATACAAGCGATGGCCTCCTATGGTTATACACAACTGGAAGGTTTTGATGGAGGCAAGGGGATTTTCTGGGGCATGGCAAATACAGAATTTAAATCTTTGGTAGATGATTTAGGGCTAGCCTTCATCGCCTCCCATGCCAATACTTTTGAAAATCTTGAAGAACAGGCTGAAAAAGCCGGTGCCATAGGAATGAAATATTTAATTTGTCCTTGGGTAGGACCGCAAAAATCCATGGATGATTTTAAGCGACTGGCAGAAGCATTCAACAAGCAGGGAGAAATCTGTAAAGAGCATGGGCTGCGTTTTGCTTACCACAATCATGGATATACCTTTGATGAACTAGAGGGCCAAATTCCCCAAGACTTCCTCATGGAAAACACCGATCCGGATTTGGTGGATTTTGAGATGGATACTTATTGGGTGTATACAGCAGGAAAGGACCCTATTGATTACATCAAAAAATATCCCAACCGCTTTACGTTAGGCCATGTAAAGGATAAATCTGCAGATTTACCCTTCGATGAGCCCAATGGTTCAACCTTAATTGGAAAAGGTTTAATGGATTTTCCTGCAATTCTTCGAGCAGGTATGGATAATGGGATGAAATATTTTATCGTCGAACAGGAACGCTTCGATGACACAGATCCCATGGAGGCTGCCAGAAGAAATGCTGCTTATATGAAGAACTTGGTGTTTTAATAAAAAATCCCAGAAAGTCAGATAACTTTCTGGGATATCCACCTATACAATATCATCATTGATACGCTTGGAAGTATAAATCAGCAAATAGATAACGACCAATAAAATGATGAGTGCTGCTACCTCAAACTGAGCCCATATTTTTGATCTATTCACAACCCTATCCGAATTCATAGCAAGAATTTTACCCTCTTCTAACTGAATCTGTGACAATTTATCCAAGTCTCCAATCGCTCTTTCAATATAGGCATTATATCTTTTTACATTTTCCTCATTAATTCCTGCTTCATCGGAATATAGCTCTGCATACTCAGCAATCCTAAGGTTATTTTGAATGATATTTTTAAAATCGTTCAAAAACCCCTCTTCTTTGGTCGTTAGTTTAGTCGCCTCAAAGTCTTTAACTAATTTTAAAATTCCATTTTCGTAGGCAATGATGTCTTCTATTACGTGGCTATAGTCACTTTCAAAATCACAGTGATTCACCAATAATTTAATTCGGAAAAGTTTCTCAGAAATTGAAAAAATATAACTTTCAACCATCAGTCTATCCTCGTAAAAAGAAATAAAGCTATCCCCCAGTTCATTAAAATTCCTTCTTTCCAGTAGGTTTTTACCAAAAATCAAAAAGATTAGTATGGTCAGAATTATCGCAATTTTAAATTTTCTGTGTTTAGATTTGTCAGCTGCCATAATCGTTTGAAAATTGAATTATTGAGTACCTGATCCAATGGCAAGGGTCCATTGATCCATTCCCTAATTAATACTTTAAATAGGAAATAACCTAAAAATAGCAAAACATTTAAAAAAACAAGAAATTGTATGATATGTCAAATAGAGGCCCTGAGATTTGGCTACATGAATTTTGATTCAGATACCTGCTCGAATAAAAAAAAAGAGGCTATCCCTAATTATGAGACAGCCTATTGTAATCCAAATTATAGTTGCCGATATCAACTCGCTACGCTTCGTTTTCTCGGGGTAAACTTCTCGCCATATGCGATGTTTTAAACTATGTGATCCCGCTGGGGCTCGAACCCAGGACCCTAACATTAAAAGTGTTATGCTCTACCAGCTGAGCTACGGAATCAAATTATGAAGGAAATCACTAGCAATGAAAACCCTATTAATAAATTGAGCATCCTTGGGAGATGCTCATGGAGTGATCCTGTCAGGACTCGAACCTGAAACCTACTGCTTAGAAGGCAGTTGCTCTATCCAGTTGAGCTACAGGACCTGGATAATAGTCGGGGTGGCAAGATTCGAACTTGCGACCTCCTGCTCCCAAAGCAGGCGCGATAACCGGGCTACGCTACACCCCGAACTTACTCATTACTTGTTTGAAAACCTTAGTGTTTTCATTTGTGATCCCTTTGGGGCTTCCCGACCTTAATTCCCCCTAACGTTCGGTCGTACCCGTTCGTTCCCGTTTTTACTACCGGGGAACTTAAACTTACTCGACCCGTTACGTACG
>NZ_AMGM01000107.1 GCF_000298295.1 Cecembia lonarensis LW9 | reverse complement strand
AAAAAAAGCTAACGATTAAAGGCGTTTACGGTGAAGATTTAAAGAAAATTAAGAAGAACCATCAAAACCTTTCTTCTTTGTATCTTTTGATCACATATAATAGAAAAAACACAAAGGTTAAAAGCTATTCACTTGATGTTTTAGATACAACTATAAAAATGTATCATGGGCGAAAAGGAATGTTAAATCTTGATTTTTTTCTAAACAGAGAAGATATTGATTATGAATATTTAATTAGTGAGGATATAAATTTATTGAATCAGTGTAAAATTCTTTATGAAAAATACAGCATGAATGATTTTGATTTGAAATTTTTATCAAGTCCGGCATTTTCGCATTTATCTGATTCAGTAGATAATTTTATAATGCATGAATTAAAAGAATTAACTATTAAGTTTTTTAATTCAAAGGGTTATAATAAAACCACAAATTATTTAAATATTTTGTACCCATACTACTTTGATAATTTTATTGAAAGTATAGAAGAAATAAGCCCAAAAAGCTTTAAAGATCTTTATTCACATGAATTATTAAAGCTTTATTTTTTACTTCCAAGACTTCTTTTTAACCAAAGAATGAATAACAAATCTAAATTTTACTTCTTGACCGATTGTTTTAATACTTCAAAAGTTGATTCTTTGTTTGAAGTTAATTTTTTATCAGATGATGAAAGGAAATCACTTAAAAACCTTTTTATTGAGCAACTTAGCTTAGAAATAACCTCGATTTTTAAAAATTTCAGTTTGGATTAAAAAAATGTTCGCATTGATTTTTTTTATTGCGTAATTTCGTTTTAATTTGTTAGCAACAAAAAAACATATTACGATATGATACAACAAATTCCAGTAATTAATCCGGAGGTTTTAGATAAAAGACTTAGGATTATTGAACAGGGGATAGAGGATTTAAAAAATCTGAATTCCAAAATTCCAAAATCTGAATGGCTTTCCCTGGATGAATTCAAGGAGGCAACCGGGATTAAATCCCATTACTACATTCAGAAGATGCAACAGGTGGCGAAGAAAAAGGGGGATTCCTTCGCTTCAAAAATTCTAGGAAAAAAGATGTTTATCCATGAAAAAGAGGTTCAAAGGTTCTTTGATGGATTCTACCAGGTATAAAAAAAACGGGATGGGGGTCCCGTTTCCTGGTGGCTTTAATTATTTATTAAACAAATGTGATACAACTAAAACCAAAACAAAAATGGCAATTTTAATTGAAAACAACAAGTTAAGGGCAGTAATTCAGAATGGCCCTAAAAGTGATCTTCAGGTTTATTCTGAAGCCATCCACTCAGTGATTGACTTCTATTTGTGCAAGGAACCCTTTGCACCGATCCAACAAGGGCAGGCAGGCAATATCTATTTTCTCAAATGGCTGGATAAGTGCCTAAGCTGGGAGCCCCCAAAAGACAGCAAAACACTTGGGAAGGTGGTTTGCATAATCCCCAAAAATGACGTTTGTCTTTTGGAATCTTTTATTCAATCCCTGGATCTTTCAAGCCAGGACATTTTACACCATGGTTCCTATCATGGAATCAATCAAACACTTTGCGACAGATTATTTTTCATCAATGTACTAAGGAATTCCCTAAGCCCTAACCTGGATGAAATCAGGAACGAGCTAAGGAAAACCGTTGTCAATTGAGAGTATGAAGGAAATCAATATTCAAGTTTCATTGACTAATGAAAACTTGGTTACTGATGGCAATTTTGACAGGATCAGATGCGAAGTCAAAGGCCATTTGGAAAACTATGTTTACCACATTCTAAAGGAATCACAGGGTTTTATCTTTTATAATAAATCTCATGGAGGCCTTAACGGATATTATCCCACAGTGAGGGAATTGGTAATAAGCGCAAAGCTTCATAAAGACTGCAAAATATTGCTTATAGATTGATCGGTTATTGTAAAACTTACCCGGTGGGGTTTCTCCACTGGGTATTTTAATACCTTTCCAAAAATCAACGTCGCTTTTTTTAATTTCTATTGTACCGACTTTAGCCCGAACAAACCATATAAAACATGAATAATTTATTATTAGCAAAAAGAAGAAAAACGAAATCCATCAAATGGACTTTGAGAATTTCACCGGAAATAAAGGCCATGATGATTAAGCAAAGCGAAAAGAAAGGCCAAACTCTTTCCGAGTACATAAGGAATTTGGTTGAAATTGATTCACTTGAAAAGTAAGGATTATGGAACCAACTATTGATACTAAACCCAGCTATTTTCATGAAAGGATCTTTAACCAGTTGGGCTTTTCCGAAAACGATATAACACATCAATTCCCGATGTTTGACAATGGGGTTGCAGTTGATGTACCAAGAAAATTTACTTATTTTGAGCAAGAAGAGAAAGGTATTAAAATAAATTATCCTTCATTATTTGGTTCCCATTATACATATGGGAAGAATGGAATTAATCCAGGAGAAGAGGAATTAAAGTGGGGAAAACATTTTTACCGGATAAGGCTAGAGAAACCTTACACTTTTTTGAAGAATGGAAAAGAGGAAATTCAAAGGTATTCACAACCAAAGAAAAGCTCAATATTCCCATTTATTACACCAGGAGTTTTCAATAAATACTTAACTAAAGAGCAAATCAAAACTTTAGTCTTGGTAGAAGGAGAATTTAAAGCTTTCAAAGCTTGGTTTGAAAAAAGTAAGCTTGAAGGTTTTGAATCTTTAGAGTTTTTAGGGATCCCCTCTATTCATGGATTTAAAGGGGGAGGAATAAATGGGAATTTGATTCATGAGGATATTCTAAAAATTTTGATTGAGTGTCAGGTTGAAAATGTTGTTTTCCTAACTGATGCTGACACATTTATTGTTAAATGGGAGAAAGAAAAGGAGCTTACAACCAGGTTGAAAGCATTCAGTTCAGCAGTAACTAATTTTAGAGAAGAAATATCAAATCAAGTTGAGCAAAAGCAAATCAATAAGGTTTACTTTATGGCTTTAAGGCCTGAATATAATACCAATGAAACTAAGGGCCTTGATGATATATTGATTTCCAAACCTAATGATGGAAAGGAAATTTTTTCTCAATTGTTGAAGTTTAACCAGGCATTTGATTTTTTCAAAACGGTTGATATAACAGAAAACCAATTTTCAAAAAACCTAGATAAAGAATTCGGCCTGGACCATGTAGAAAATTTCTATAAAAGGTATGGTTTTTCAATAGGAGATAAACAGTTTGTTTACAAGAATCTTGTTTATGAAAAGCAAGAAGAAGGTTTAAAAAAGCTTGGCCATAAGGAAGCTGAAAAATATGTTAGAATAGGAATAACATATTTTAAGCATGTAAAACATATTGATAGAAATGGCAATGAATCTACATCACTCGAAAAATGGAGCAAACAGGAAATAAAAGAGGATTTCAAAAAAATATCCTTCATTTATTTCTGAAATACCAAAATATGATAAGATGGATGTATTTCCGGCTTGGATGCCTGGAACCTATAATAGAGTTCATGCAGGGGGAACTATTTATAATGTAATGAATCCATTGCAACATGACTTTATACCTGGAAGATTTGATAATACTATAAAGCTTCTAAATCATTTGTTTAGAGGTGATGGATCAATCAATTGGAATGAAGAAACCCAACAATATGAAGAGAAGAATATTTTAGGGGATCCCTTCAGTGTAATATTAGATTATTTAACCATTCAGTTTCAATATCCTGAAAGATTATTACCAGTTCCAATTTTAGTATCCAAGGAAAATAAAACTGGAAAAACTACATTTTTAGAATGGTTAAAGTTGATCTATGGTGAAAATGCAACCATCATGGCAATGGATCGACTTCAAGGATCATTTAACTTACATTATGCCTGGAAGTATATTATTGGATTAGATGAGGGACAAATAGCAGTTGAGGTTAAACGGGAAAAAGAAAAGCTTAAGCAAATGGCAACAGCTTCAACTATTCAACTTGAAGCAAAAGGAATTGATACGAAAGAAATTAAATGGTATGGAAAGCTTATAATCTGTTCAAATTTTGCTGATAGTGTAATAAAAATTGATGAGGGGGAAAATAGATGGTTTGTTGTAAAGGTTCCACGTTTTGACAAAGAAGATAATAAGTTAAAATCAAAACTTGAAAATGAAATTCCGGCATGGATTGATTATATATCAAAAAGAAAAATTTTTCATCCTGATGAAACAAGGATATGGTTTGATGATGAATACATCAAAACAGATCAATACTATGAAATCATAAAAAATACTAGAGATAAGTTTGAATCAATTTTTGATGATTGGATCAAAGATCAATTTCTTACTTATAAGGTTTATGAATTAAAGTATACTACTCAGGATATACTTAAACTAATAAAAGAATCCGGGTTGTTTAGTAGATTTCAACCAGATGCAAAAAAGTTAAGTGATTATCTTGCTTCAAAGGGTATGAAAAGGAAACAAAAGCCTGAGAAATATTCTTTCCCAGTATCGTTCAAACAAGATTTGGAAAATGGAGGTGATTCAAATGAAATTCAATGGAGTATTAGCAGTACCGGGAGACCTTTTGTATTTACTGTTTCTGATTGGATAAGTGAACAAGAATTAGATTTTGAAACCAATGATTTAAATAATTCAGAAAATCAGAAAACAGGTAATTTATTTTGAGTATTGAAAATATGTTACTTTTGTTACTTTTGTTACTTTACTCTAAAAATAGTTGATTTTAAACAGCAATAAGGGTTTTGATTGAATAAAAAAAAGTAACAAATCAAATTCATGAAGTTACTTTTGTTACTAAATATAAAAACTAAATAAATAAAAGTAACAAATTGAAAAAAGTGTGTTACCGAAAAAGTAAGTAAAAAACGGCCTTAACGACCATTTAAAGCTGTTTTTTTTACGGTAACAGAAGTAACACTTTTTTTTATATCCAGATTGAAATAATTCTATCCTATAAAATGAAAGGTGTCCAATCAGATTAAAGCGTCTTTTATACTTTTATAATTCCCAAATATGAGGGGTCTTCGTACCAGGTATGGGGGGCCCGATATTTTCCTAAGCATAGTATTTCCATTGCCTTTCCATATTCATTCAGGCCCGGTTCTTTCAAAACGAATCGGGACTGTTTTTTTTATTCTATTCTGTTTTTTTGAATTCAATTGGGGTACTGAGGCCCCCAACTGAAAATACATTTTCATTCAATACCAGGGAGCGGTTGCCGGTGGCCCTCCATGATCCCAGGGCTTGCAGTGCTTCAGCTCCTTTCCCATCCCCAAAGGCCTGAAGCATGGCTGGGGACGGCCTACCCTGGAAGCCTCCAGGATGAGAGCTTGTCCATCCCATCCGGTCCATCCTATATGATGGGATACCGGAACGGATCAGTCCGGCAGGAAAGCCTGGAAGCAGTGGGAGCCGTTGCCAGTTGCCTTCATTCCTTATTGCAGATTCTTTCCCACTTACCCACTGTTTCCCATCCCCAACGGCCTAAAGTATGGCAGGGGATGGCTTAGCCTGGAAGCCTTCAGGATCACAGCGCACCAATCCAATACCGGCTAAGCTTATTTAATTTGAAACCGGAACCGATCAGGCCAGGGGAAAGCGTGCAAGATCCGGGAACGGTTGCCCGGTTGCCCTCCATGATCCCTAGGCCTTGCAGTGCTTCAGCTCCTTTCCCCATCCCCAATGGCCTTAAGTATGATGGGAAAGCGTATGGCCTATCTCTGGGGCCTTCCTTCATTACAGATCCTAAACCATAGCCTAACCCTTATTTAATTGGAAACCGGAAACTTCAACTGGGGGGATGGGCAAAATACCAGGGAGCTGTTGCCCGTTGGCCTTCATTCCCTACTGAATGTCTCCAGTTCCTTACCCATTCTTTCCCATCCCCAACGGCCTGAAGTATGGCAAGGGATGGGCTGGAAAACTTCATTCACATATCATTAATTTTTAAAAATGGAAGTCGCCAGGCGGTAATGCGGTCGGGAAAATTTAGTTTATCTCTTTTTATTGATTAAGGGGGTATTTTTGCAAAGTTTTATAACATGTTGATATTTAAACATTTATAATGTTTTGAAAAACATTTTTTGCACTGGTTTTTTTGAAAATTTCTTTCAAAATAACAGTTCCTAAAAAAAGGGCCATCTAACTAATAGTTTTCCATAACCAAAATAAAAACAGGTATGGAAAAAAATTTAGCCATTCTTAGGGTTCCGGTTCCCCCATTTGCTAAGAACCTTATACTATCAAAATTTTCTGAAAAATTGGTGAATGATAGGTTTTTGGATTTTAGAAAAATGTATAAATATCATTTAGGTTTTGCAATCAAATCATTTTTGGAAAAAGACCTTGAAAGATATGTTTACATACCAAAGAATCCGGATAAAGATTATATAGAATTTATTTTACCTAAAGGCTATTTAACTTATGGGATCAGTGAGGAAAACGAAAAGAAACTTAGCCGTTATTTTGAGCTATACGCAAAAAACGATTTGGTAATACTAACCTCAGTTCTCAGTTTTTTACCAGGTGTTTCCAGGACTCAGGCCATAAGAACGGCATTTGAATACTATAATATTACGGATGAGGAATATGACCAAACACATTTTAGAAGATATTTTGATAGATATGGAAAGAGTTTTATAGGGGATCACTGGTACAAGACAAGAAGGCAGTTTACTGTTCACTTAAAAAAATTCTTTGTTGATTTTCTTAACCAAAAGCACAAAGGCAAAACGGCCATTTTGCGAAGCATAAAACAATATAAAAATGAAATCGATCAAGAATACCGTTAATCTAATTTCATTAATTGAGGGAGCCGGGGAAAAGGGCCTTTTGGCAAAATTGATTTATATATCCGGCTTCAACTCCAAAACAGGTTGTTACTATCCAAAAGGTGAAATTTTTATCAGGATATTTCCCAATAATCTGAAGGGGGGGTATAAAGGTAATACCCTCATGATTCCACTAAAAACCCAATCACAGCTAAAGCAATCATTTATTGATATTAGAATAGGGGACTTACTTTTTAGCACATCCCAAATAGTTGTTTTGGTGGCTGGTAAAAATTACATTCTGAATGCTAAATATGGATATCTGAAGCTAAAGGCTGAATTAATGACCTGTTTGAAATAACAAGTCCTAAAGAATTGAACTCAATTTTAGGAAATTAGACCTACCAACATAGAAAATTAAACTAAACCAAATATTACAGTTATGACACTTTCAGAAATTACAAAAGTAGTCTTGGACAAATCAATAGATTCTATTGTGATTGGGCAGGACAAGGAACTTGCAAACTCCATTTATTCCAAACTCCAAAAGGTATTTGATTCTTTAATTCCTTTCAAAACTGAATGGGGAAAGCACTTTAAAGAAGATTTTGATTTAGCTAAATACCAAAAATCAAAATCAAATTTTTTAGAGGTTATCCAGGATGAATACATAATCCAGGAAGGTATTGACAAGCAACAAAAACACTTCAAAATTGAATTCTTAAGGCAAATGGTAAACTTTCCGGATTTTGCCCCTTTGGTTAAGTCATTTGAAAAGCTTCAAAAGGAAATTTCCGGGGCCGGGGTGGCTCTTAAAATTATCCCATTGAGTGAAATATTAGAACTTTCACCAAAAGGATTCAACCCGGATACTGAAGAAAGGGTTCTTAATTATTGCACTATCAAAATATCGGGCCGTTCAGAGGTTGAAAAATATTGCGGACTTTGGTTGTATAGGTGTGGTTTTTCCCTTTTTGGTCAAAAAATGGGACTAACAATGAATATGGCCAGTGGATACATAAATAGAAATTCAATTTTTGATAATTTGGATAACATAAAAATACTGGATATTTTAAAATAAGCTAGGATAATGGAAATGTTATACATAAAAGAATTGAAAGATAAATTCGATTTGATACCGTTAGGATCAGATCAATTGTCCAGCCTGAAGGAGCCCCACAAGGTGGGGTTTTCCTTCTTGGTCAATGAATGCGGATTAAACCCTGGTATGGTTTCACGTATCATTGATAAAAAAACCGATTTGGAAAATATTGAGGATCTTGGGGCCAAGGTGATTGAAATGGAATCACTTAAGGCTAGACTGAAGATACTTGAAACAACATCTAAATGATTATGAAAAATTCAGTTGAATGGGGCCTGTATGAAAAAGCAGGCTTTAACTTATTGCATAAAAACAGCAAACTTACACTTGACCAAAAAGAGGTTGAGAAAGACAGTAGTTTAGAACTTGTAAGTAAAGAAAAAACCCCACCTGGTAATATTTTCATATACTCCAAAGTAGGAAAATTGATTTTTGAGGTGGAAAATTTAAAAAGGCAGATAAAAACCATTGAGGCCAAAAAAACAGCAGCCAAAACAGTAATTTCCCCTATGCCTCTAAAGGTTGAAGATAAGCCAAAAAGAAGAGTTTGGAGCTGGGAAGAAGATCCAGGTAAAAAGTCATCCCCCAAAGGTGAAAAACCATTAAGATCATGGGAAAAGGAACTAAGGAAATTATAATTTCCTATACAGAATTTCAATGTTCGTTTTAGAAAGTGTAGGGGTTTAGTTCTTTCTAATGTTGGTTCGTTGAAATAGTGGGGGAAGGTCCCCCACTTTTAATTACTTAGATATGATAGGAACTTTGTTGATAGAATCGTTTAGTTATTTGGATGCTTTACAGAATATGCTAAAGCCCTATGAATATCTATTTTATTTCATTACTGTAATTTTTTGCAGGTTTATCAAAATGAAAATCAATGACAATAGATCATTTTGAATTAATGGTTCTTATAGAGTCCTCATGGAACCCCGGTACAATCCTAAGATATTCCATTATAAAGAAATCAATTGATACCTGGTTTTTTGACCTTAACAGGGATCAGGCAAAAGCAGTTTACAATTATTTCAACACTTACAGGTTCACAAAGGAAAAATCAATCTTTTCAAATGAGATACAGGATATATTTTTTCATAGGTTTGACCCTTCTAATCAGTATGATATTTTAGTTAAAAATGAAGGCAAAAAAGAAACTCTAAAAGCCTTCAGATATAAAAATTCCTATTGGGTTTCAAGTGATACCCGAATAAATGAAGATTACATACTTTTAATAAACAAAGTATAATGAATTGAAGCGGGGGAGCCGTTGCCAGCGTTCCTTAATGTATTCCTTTTGTTCCTTATCTATTGTTTCCCAATCCCGAACGGCCCAAAATGGGGCAAATAAAGGAGAGCGGTTGCCGGTTTCCGTCGTTCCTTATTGCAGGCCTCTTGTTTCTTATTCACTGTTTCCCATCCCTAACGGCCTGAAGTATGGTAGGGGATGGCTTAGCCTGGAAGCCTTCAGGATCACAGCGAACCAATCCAATACCGGCTAAGCTTATTTAATTTGAAACCGGAACCGATCAGGCCAGGGGTAAAGCCTGGAAGATCCGGGAGCGGTTGCCCGGTTGCCTTCATTCCCTATTGCATGCCTCCAGTTTCTTACCCATTGTTTCCCCATCCCCAACGGCCTGAAGTATGGCAGGGGATGGCTTATCCTGGAAGCCTTCAGGATCACAGCAAATATTTTTCAAATTCTAATGAATTCTTACCCAAAACCTTATCAAAATCCATTGATTATTTTTGAATAATTCCAACAAAACCATTTTGTTTTATTAAAATGATTTCTACTTTTGCACTCGATTTAAGTCTATAACGGGCAAAAATCAAAAAGTCATACGGTTTTGACCTACTATTTGACCTACTTTGTATATAAGTACTTGATAATCAGTAGCGTTTTATATTCCCGTATCGACTACGAAAAATTTGATGTTTTTCATCGTTCGGATTGCTTGAAGCATGATGAATTTGTTTTA
Source organism: Cecembia lonarensis LW9 (assembly GCF_000298295.1). Taxonomy (GTDB): domain Bacteria; phylum Bacteroidota; class Bacteroidia; order Cytophagales; family Cyclobacteriaceae; genus Cecembia; species Cecembia lonarensis. Next base: position 774 of record NZ_AMGM01000107.1, on the reverse strand, counting down.
TGGTTGTTAGTGGTTAAAGTGAGTGAAAACCCAATCTCCTAGGTTGGGTTTTTCATTTTTAAGCATCTAGACTAAAAGCAAGCCTTCGTCTCTCAAAGCATTCCAGCTTTCAGAAGCTAAAAACTCCTCCCAATTTCCTCCTTGTATGCTTCTGTAACTTTCCTCCAAATCTTTCATTGTAAGCAGTTTTCTATCTGTATCAGACTTAATTTGGGGAAGAATATCCAACAACCAACGCGCATGCATTTCATCTAACTTGATTTGAGAACTGCCAGTCTTGTGATCAAACAGTAATTGATGGCCCTTCCTTTCCTTGCCTTTTTTGCGGTAAGTGTAGGTTCTATAATCCAACTCGCCTCCTATCCAAACAAGCTTGGTGCTTGGCTTATAGGGTTCAGGTGCCTCTTCCTGTAAAACCTGATAAATAAAATGGGGAGAGACACTGGTTTTAGGTACCCTAAAATCAAACCACTCCTGCAATGGAAAATCCAAGCAAATGCCATGCATATAATTGAAAAGTGCCTTTTTTAACCCTGCGCTGAAACGTTCATGATCCGTACCCATGGGGTCCTCATGACTCAGGTCATTATCGGCAAAAAGCCCGGGCTCAGGACCGGTTTTGATGACCTGATAGGCCTTGGGGTCCAATCCGATCGGTGCATGGGCAGTCATGGCAAAAAGGTGCCAAAATCCGGACTGTAAAACCTCGTTGGCAAACAACTGTCGGACCATTTCCAGACTGTCAATGGTTTCCTGGGCCGTCTGAGTCGGAAA
>NZ_AMGM01000106.1 GCF_000298295.1 Cecembia lonarensis LW9 | reverse complement strand
TTTCATTTTCCAATGACGGATACAAACTCTGGCTTCAATACTTACCGTTTGAAAATAAGGCCATTACCCAATACTATGGAGATTACCTTGAAAACACCGTCGTTTTAGGAACATCTCCCACCCATAGGGTATTAAAAAAAGAATTAGAATTGGCTTTTTCAGGTTTTTTTGACCGACAAATGGAATCCATGAATCTGGAAAACAAAGCAGCTGCCCTGTTATGGATCGCAAAATTCGAAGATTTACCGGATCCGATCCAGTTAAGCTTAAAAGAAAAAGCAGACTTAATTGAAGAAGAGGGTTACCTACTTCAGTTTGAAAAAGGAAAAGTCATTGTTACTTCAAAATCAGACATTGGACTCCTCTATGGTACTTTTGCCCTTTTGAGAAAAATCCAAACAAGAGAAAAGTTAGAAGAATTAAGCGAAATAGAAAACCCGAAAATCCAAAAAAGACTTTTGAATCACTGGGACAACCTCAATAGAACTGTGGAAAGAGGTTATGCCGGTTTCAGCATCTGGAACTGGCACAGGTTGCCCCGTCACATTGACCAACAGTACATCGATTATGCCAGGGCCAATGCCTCCATTGGCATCAATGGTACTTCCATCACCAATGTCAATGCCAACGCCTTGGTCTTGACTCCAGAGTATTTGGAAAAAGCAGCAGCTTTGGCAGATGCTTTTAGACCATACGGCATCAAGGTGTACCTGACCGCAAGGTTCAATGCCCCTATGGTTCTGGACAACCTGCCTACCGCGGACCCGCTTGACCCTGAGGTCCAACAATGGTGGAAAGACAAAACCCGGGAAATTTACACTTATATCCCTGATTTCGGAGGATTCCTGGTCAAAGCCGATTCTGAAGGACAGCCTGGCCCACATAATTACGGAAGGACCCAAGCAGATGGCGCCAATATGTTGGCTGATGCAGTCCAACCCTTTGGAGGCATTGTCATGTGGCGGGCGTTTGTTTACAATGAACATACTCCCACAGACCGAATTAGGCAGGCTTATGATGAGTTCAAACCACTGGATGGCAAATTCAGGGAAAATGTCATCGTTCAGGTAAAAAATGGCCCCTTAGATTTTCAACCCAGGGAGCCTTTTCATCCGCTTTTTGGGGCTATGCCCGAAACGCCTTTGATGATGGAATTCCAGATCACAAAAGAATACTTGGGGCAGGATACCCACTGGGTCAATCTGGCCTCCATGTGGGAGGAAGTGCTTCAATCCGATACTTATGCGAAGGGTCCTGGAAGTACTGTCAGCAAAGTGTTGGATGGAAGCTTACATGATTACAAACTGACAGGTATAGCTGGTGTCTCCAACATTGGTACTGACAGAAATTGGACAGGGCATCAAACTGCTCAAGCAGATTGGTATGCCTTTGGGCAGTTGGCCTGGAACCCGGAGCAAAACATTGAAAAGATTGCAGAGGACTGGATCAGAATGACCTTTAGCAATGATACCGAAGTCATTAACACCATGAAAGGGATCATGTTGAATTCCTACGAGATCTTGGTCAACTACATGACTCCCCTGGGACTTCACCACATCATGGCCCGAAGTCATCACTGGGGACCCGGACCTTGGGTTACCGGAGGTGGAAGGGATGACTGGACAGCCACTTATTATCATAAAGCAAACAGCGACAGCATTGGTTTTGACAGGACTGAAACAGGAAGCAATGCATTGGCCCAATATGCCGCTGAATGGAAGGAGATTTGGGGAGATGCGGAAACCATTCCTTTGGAATTTTTGCTTTGGTTTCACAGGGTTCTATGGAATAAAAAACTTTCCACTGGAAACACCCTTTGGGATGAATTGGCAATTTCATACCAAAAAGGAGTAGAGGGGGCACGATGGATGCAACAAGAATGGAATAAATTAGAAGGATTAATAGATCCTGACAGGTTTAAGCATATTGCTTCTTTTCTCAAGATCCAAGTGAATGAAGCTGAATGGTGGAGAGATGCCTGCCTTTTGTATTTTGGACAGTATTCTAAAATGCCACTCCCTGAAGGTGTGGAAGCTCCAAAGCATGATCTGAACTACTACCTAAATTTTAAAAGAAACTTTGTCCCCGGAATATAAGATGAAGGCATCACTCAAATTAATTATGATCCTTGCAGGTATTTTGATCTGCCAACCTGTATTCAGCCAAGATAATGGTCTGAGGTTAAAAGAAATTTTCAAAGATGCATTTTATATCGGCACGGCCATCAGCTATCGACAGGCTTCCGGGGAAGAACAGCAAGCTTGGCCTTTGTTGGAAAAACATTTCAACAGCATCACTTCTGAAAACATGATGAAATGGGGTCCCATTCACCCAGAACCCGACAGGTACAACTTTGTATCCGCGGATCAATTTGTCGAGTTGGGCAAAAAAATGAACGCTTTTATCATCGGACATACCTTGGTCTGGCACCAGCAAACACCCAAATGGGTATATCAAAATGAGATGGGAGAATCACTCATGAAAGAGGCCCTTTTGGAGAGAATGGAAAAGCATATTGAAACACTGGTCGGCCGATACAAAGGCCAGGTGCATGGTTGGGATGTGGTAAATGAGGTGTTTGAGGATGATGGCAGCTATAGGGAGTCTGAATGGTATCAGATTACAGGAAGAGATTACATATTCAAAGCTTTTCAAAAAGTCCATGAAATGGACCCTGAGGCTGAACTGTATTACAATGATTACAACCTTTGGAAACCGGAAAAGAGAGAAGCTGCCATAGCCCTAGCTCAAGAGTTAAGAAAAAAAGGGTTAAGGGTAGATGGAATCGGCATGCAGGGACACTATATGTTGGATTCACCACCGGTGGAGATGATTGAGGCTTCCATCATAGCAATTTCAAATGCAGGCTTCAAAGTGATGGTGACTGAACTCGATGTGGATGTACTTCCCAGACCTCGGGCAAATGAGGGAGCGGACCTGAATAAAAACTATGCTTTGGATGAAAAATTCAACCCTTATACCACTGGTCTGTCAGAAAGTATAGCCGATAAATTTGCAAAACGCTACACGGATATTTTTTCGGTCTTCCTTAAACACCAGGACAAAATCAGTCGCATAACCTTCTGGGGACTGCATGACGGTGCTTCCTGGCTGAACAATTGGCCTGTACGTGGACGGACCAATTATCCTTTACTTTTTGACAGGAATTTTAAGGGAAAAGAGGAGGTTATCCAATCGATTTCACCCTCTAAATTTTAAAACTTATCCAGTTCGCACATGCTTCAGAACTGAATTGCTTGGATAGCGGATGTGCGTTATAAAAAAAATCTGAGTGGACACAACTTGACATATTAAAATGTCACACTTGGGAAACTAAAAACCTTACTTTGATTTTTATTATCCTTGAAAATGGAAATAGAAAACTGCTCTCCCGTGACATAATTCATAGTACTTCTCCTATTATCAAAATCTAACTCCTTAGTATCTATAGTCCTTAAATGATGAAAAATAGAAGCTTCAAAGTTTTTAGGAATAAATTCAGAAACTTTCCCATTTTCCATCATAATATAACGCAAAGCATAAAATACTTCAGCCTGGTCAGAATTCGGATATCGTGCGCTTATCCTTTGAATAGTTCTGGGTGTTTCAAAATATTTCTGATGATAAAAATCATGCGTCATCAATTTGATGGAATACTCCGGTTTCTTTAAAAACTTCTTGGGCGAGGTTTCCCTTACTTCAAAAAAGGCAAAGTCTGTGCGCTCATATTGATTCAATGTTTCAAAAGGTCGCTCCTTCTCATCAATGAACAACTCAACATTTTTGGTTTTCTTCCATAAATCAAAAACCTCTTCTTTGATTTCTTTCTTGTCAGGTGGAATGGAATAAGTGATTGTTGTGACCACTCTTGGATATTCTTTTTGTAACAAAAGCAATTGTTCATAGGTGACCTCGTCAAAGAAAGGAAAGTGAGAAATTTGATTTCGTTCTTCTTCATTCAGGTTAAAATAAACTTGACGTAAAGCTTCCAGGTTCAATTTTTGAAGCTCCAATACAAAAGGCTTCTCCTCAGAAAAGCCTTCTGAAAGTAATTTTTCAAATTTTTCTACTCCATCAGTTTCTTCAGAAATGAAAAACCCCAGATCGTTGCCTACCCTACTTGAAGTTAAGGTGAAAAATAAAAGCATAGCAAGGAAGAAGCTACCTAATTTCAAAAAGGTTAACCTCATCGGATGGGATACTTTTCCCATCATGATCAATCGTCTTTTTGTAATACGAAAGTTAAATGCACTACTCATGGCGTGGTAACCAAATATGTCAGAGACTTTGTTCAACAAGAGATACTGGTAAGAAACACGGTTTTCAAATTTCCTTAAGACATGTTCATCAGCCAAAAACTCATGATTGAGTTGTATAGCTTTTTTATACAAAATTAGCAAAGGATTAAACCAGAATATACACTTCAAAACTTCTACAAATAAGATGTCCCAACTGTGTTTCTGCCGGATATGGGCCAACTCATGCTCCAAAATTTCTGGCTCTATCCCTGAAGCTTGGTGTTGAGACCTTGAAACAAATAGGTAATTCAGGAAGGTAAAAGGCAGTAAATCTTCTTTTAGCAATACCAGTCTGTAGCTCCCCTTATCTATTTGGGAGTTGTTTTCGAGCAACTTTCGCATGCCAATCAATTGCAGCAAAAATCTGGTAGAAAACAGCATCAATCCGAAAAAGTAAATCGCAATTATAACCTGAACCCAGGATATTTTTGATTGGTTAACCTCTTTTTCTTGACTTCCAACCTGAGCTAAGCTTTTTTCTTGTACTTCTTTTAACTCTGTAGGTACCTTGGCTTCCTCCAAATCAACAATCGGTTGTTTCAGTTCCCATTGATTCCAAATTTGGTTGGATTTTTCCTGCACTGAAGGAATGACCTGAGGCATTGGAATAAAGGGTAAAGCAATGGAAAAGACCAAAGCGGTCAATAGGTAAAACCTGTTGAACTTGAAAATACTTTCCCGTGAAAGCAAAAAGTGATACATGCCATAAAATAAGCCCAAGGCAAGTGTCGATTTGATAAGAAATAGGATCATAGCTTCTTGGATTTAATTTGATCTTCAATAATGGATTTTAGCGACTCCAATTGCTCCTTACTCAAATTGGTTTCTTTAGTAAAAAAAGAGGCAAACTGTGAAGGAGAATCATTAAAAAAGTTCTTGATCAAATGATTCACCTTACCTGAGAAATACTCAGATTTTGAATACAATGGAAAGTATTCCCTCGAATTCCCATAGGTTTTAAAGCCCAAAGCCCCCTTATCCGTCAATCGCTTCAATAAAGTGGCTATTGTGGTCGTAGCAGGTTTAGGCTCAGGATAAGTCTCCAAAATATCCTTCATAAAGGCAGTCCCCTTTTCCCAAATAAAATTCATGAGCTGTTCTTCTGTCGCGGAAAGATTCATATTCTACTATTATAGAGTTTGTTCTACAAATGTAGAATAAATAATTTTCTAACCAAGTTTTTAAGTAAAAAAATCTTTATCATTAAAAACCCTGTCAAAAGTCAGGTTTTGTGGAGTTTAACTTCTCTATTTTCGCCTAACCCAAAAAAACCAATATGTATCGAACAGATCAAGAAATAGCCAGGGCATCCAAAATGCACCCTATTGCCCAAATTGCTGAGAAACTCGGAGTTCTTGAAGGGGACCTCAGGCCTTATGGAAAATATGTAGCCAAACTTCCTTTAAAATTGATTGACGAGGAAAAAATCAAGGGTAAGAAACTCATCTTGGTTACAGCCATCACCCCTACGAAAGCGGGAGAAGGCAAAACTACAGCGAGCATTGGATTGGCGGAAGGGTTGAATAAAATTGGCGTTAAGACGGTTGTGGTGATCAGGGAACCATCCCTCGGGCCTGTTTTTGGTATGAAAGGTGGTGCAGCAGGAGGTGGATATGCCCAAGTGCTCCCCATGGAATCCATCAACCTCCACTTTACAGGAGATTTTGCGGCAGTGGAAAAAGCCCATAATTTATTGGCTGCCCTTTTGGACAATCACATCCACAATCAAAAGAACACCTTAAATATAGATCCAAGAAAAATTGTCTGGAAAAGGGTGATGGACATGAATGAAAGGGCATTAAGGGATCTGGTTATTGGCTTGGGAGGCCCTGCTCAGGGAGTTCCCCGTGAATCCGGTTTTGACATCACAGCTGCCTCAGAAGTAATGGCTGCCCTTTGTCTTTCCAAGGACCTGATGGACCTAAAAGAAAAGCTGGGCAATATTATCGTCGGCTTCACTTATCAGGATGAACCGGTACGCGCCAATCAATTAAAGGCGCAAGGTGCCATGGCGGCATTGCTCAAACACACCATCATGCCCAATTTGGTACAGACCATCGAAGGCAATCCCGCCATTATACACGGTGGACCATTTGCCAATATCGCCCAAGGGTCCAATTCCATCATTGCCACTAAAATGGGGCTTTCCCTGGCCGATTATGTAGTCACTGAGGCTGGGTTTGCCTCAGACCTTGGTGGAGAGAAGTTTCTAAATCTGAAATGTCAATATGGCAATTTAAAACCGGACGTTGCAGTAGTAGTAGCTACCATCCGGGCATTGAAAAGCCATGCAGGGATTCCTTTTGATGAACTGAAAAACCCAGATCCAGAAGCAGTAAAAACCGGTTTGCCTAATCTGGAAAAACATATAGAAAACATGAAGCACTTCATGCTGGTACCGGTCGTGGCCATCAACCGTTTTGCTACAGACTCAGAGGAAGAGCTGCAAATTGTAAAAGACTTTTGCCAAAGCCAAGGAGCAAAAGTAGCACTCTGCGACGCTTGGGAAAAAGGTGGTGAAGGGGCTATAGACCTGGCCCATGAAGTAAAAAAAGCAGCAGAATCAGGGTTAAGCAATTTCACACCCCTTTATGATTTTCAATGGGGAATTGAACAAAAAATTGAAAGTATAGCCAGAAAAATTTATGGAGCTGGGGATGTAGAATACTCCGTGAAAGCCAAACAACAAATCAGGCTATTCGGAAAGATAGGCTTGGATAAATTACCTGTCTGCATAGCCAAAACACAATATTCTCTTTCCGACGACCCCAAATTGATCAATAAGCCTTCTGGTTTTACCATAAAAATCAGAGAGTTTGATATTGCCGCAGGTGCCGGTTTTATCGTGCCCATAGCAGGAACCATCATGAGAATGCCCGGCCTGCCTTCAAAACCAGCTGCAGAAAACATTGATATTGATGCAGATGGAAATATCACCGGCTTATTTTAGTTGAGATCAGATTTCGGATGTGAAAAAAATTGGTTAAATTAACTGTCAAATAGTTAACAGAAAAACACAAATTTCAACCTTAAACCAACAATCTGTTTTATGAAAACTTTTTCAAGTACACATTACCGATTTATTTTCATTCTACTTGTTGGAATGATGGCATGCTCCGGCAACAAAGACCAGTCTGAATCTTCGGATATGGCCGAAGCAGTTACATTAAGCGTCCCTGATATGGCACATAATAGCCGAAATAGCCTGGATTGGTTTGGGGTTTACAGAGGAACCACCCCCTGTGCAGATTGTGAAGGCATAGAAACAAGCATTACCTTAAAAAGGGATGGTACTTTCAAGCGCTCAATGAAATATCTCGGGAAGGATGAAAATTCCTTCTTTGATGAGGGGGAGTTTCAATGGAATGATGAGGGGAGCAAAGTGATCTTACCCGGAGAAGCTGGAATGCGTCAGATGTATCAAGTAGGTGAAAATGTACTTTTTCATTTGGACCAAGAAGGCAATCGGATAACCGGTGATTTGGCCAGTATGTACCGATTGGAAAAAAACAGGACGGACTACCTATTGGAAGATAAAAACTGGATATTGATTGAGTTAAGAGGGAAAGCCATTGAAAAGAAAGAAGAGCAAAAAGCAGGTCATATTTTATTCAATATGGAAACAGGTATGTTTTCTGGAAATAACACCTGTAACAATTTCTTCGGTCAATATGAATTGATGGAGGCCAATAGAATCAAATTTGGACAAGCTGGAAGCACACTAATGGCCTGTCCTGATATGGAAACCGAAAGGCTTTTCATGGAGGTGTTGAAGACCGCAGACAATTATAGCATTGCTGATGGAATTTTAAGCCTCAATAGGGCCAAAATGGCACCATTGGCCAGGTTTGAATTGTCAGACGAATAAAAAATTATCCACCTTAGGGGAATTTAAATGGAGGAGATCACGCTGTTTAATTTTCCCTTAGTTTTTTAAATAAAAATGCTGAATACCAAAGTACCCCCTGGGCCAATCGAAAACAAGTGGACCCAATACAAGGCAAAAGCCAAATTGATCAATCCCTCCAATAGAAGGAAGTATAAAGTAATTGTGGTAGGCACCGGACTTGCAGGTTCATCTATAGCAGCAAGTCTTTCCGAATTAGGGTTCCAAGTCGATGTTTTCACCTTTCACGAATCCCCGCGCCGTGCGCACAGCGTGGCCGCACAAGGAGGCATCAATGCTGCCAAAGACTACAAAAACGACGGAGACTCTGTCTGGAGGATGTTTTACGACACCGTCAAAGGCGGGGACTTCAGGTCAAGGGAAGCCAATGTATACAGAATGGCTGAATGCTCCTTAGCCCTTATTGACCAGGCAGTAGCGCAAGGTGTACCTTTCGCTAGAGAATACAGTGGCTATTTGAGCAACCGCTCTTTTGGGGGTGTACAGGTAAGCAGGACTTTTTACGCCCGAGGGCAAACTGGTCAGCAATTATTGCAAGGCGCCTATCAGGCCTTGATCCGTCAATCTGAAGTGGGGCAGGTAAAGTTACATGTCCGCCATGAAATGTTGGACCTGATTGTGGAAGAAGGTAAGGCTAAAGGGGTCATCAGTAGAAACCTGGATAATGGATCACTTGAAGCACATAGGGCTGATGCGGTGGTTTTAGCTTCCGGTGGATATGGAAAAATTTACTACTTATCCACTTTGGCCATGAATTGCAATGCTACGGCCATTTGGAGGGCACATTTGAAAGGTGCTTATTTCGCTGCACCAAGTTGGACCCAATTTCACCCCACGTCCCTTCCTCAAATGGGAGATTATCAATCCAAACTGACCCTGATGTCAGAATCACTCAGGAATGACGGAAGAATCTGGGTTCCTCTTAAAGCAGGAGATACCCGGGAACCTAATACTATCCCGGAATCAGAAAGAGATTATTATTTGGAAAGGAAGTATCCCTCTTATGGAAACTTAGCCCCCAGGGATATTTCCTCCCGGGCAGCAAAGGAGCAAATTGATAAAGGTCATGGGGTAGGGCCATTGAAAAATGCGGTCTATTTGGACTTTAAAGATGCTATCGAAAGGGAAGGCAAAGAGGTGATCAAAAAACGCTACGGTAATCTTTTCGACATGTACAAGAATATCACCGGCATAAATGCCTATGAAACACCTATGATGATTTCACCTTCAGCACATTTCTCTATGGGAGGATTATGGGTAGATTATGAATTGATGAGTAATCTGGAAGGCCTTTTTGTACTAGGTGAAGCAAATTTTGCGGATCATGGAGCCAATCGCCTTGGTGCCAATTCACTGCTTCAGGCCTGTGTGGATGGGTATTTTATCGCTCCCCACACCATCATGAATTACTTGGCCGGGTTGACGCCAAATACTAATAGCCCTTCCCAAGCAGGAGAAATGGCACTGCAAGCATGCCAGAACAGGATCAAAAAACTGTTGGAGATCAAAGGAAATAAAACTGCTGAGGAATTCCACAAAGCCTTAGGGAAAATCCTTTATCAAAAATGCGGCCTTTCCCGGGAGAAGCAACAGCTTTTAGAAGCCAAAGAAGAATTACAAGCTTTACAGCAACAGTTTTATCAAGAATTATTGATTCCTGGAAATGAGAATGAAATCAATTTCGAACTCGAGAAGGCCGGAAGAGTGGAAGATTACTTGGGTTTGGCACAATTGATCGTGGAAGATGCCCTACAAAGAGAAGAATCTTGCGGAGCCCATTTCAGGGTTGAGCATCAAACTGCAGAAGGGGAAGCCAAAAGAAATGATGCGGAGTTTGCTTATGTTTCTGCTTGGGAAAGCCTACCTGAAGGAAAAGTAGTCCTGCACAAAGAAAACCTGGAATTTGAAGCCATTCCACTCACAGAAAGAAGCTATAAATAACATGAAACTCACCTTACATATTTGGAGACAGAAAAGCGGAACTGCTAAAGGAAAGTTTGAAACATACTTTTTGGATGACTTGGACAGCCACATGTCTGTCCCCGAGATGCTGGATCATCTCAACGAAAAATTGATCAAAGAAGGCAAAGATCCTGTAGCCTTCGATTCTGACTGTAGAGAGGGAATTTGTGGGCAATGTGGCTTTGTCATCAACGGCCATATCCATAGTCCCGAAAAGCATGCCACCACTTGTCAAACACACCTCAGAAGTTTTAAAGACGGGGAAGTGCTTTACTTAGAACCCTTCCGGGCTAGAGCATTCCCTATCAAAAAGGATCTTTGCATAGACCGGACTGCCTTGGACAGGATCATTTCCAAAGGCGGTTATATCAGTGTCAATACTGGGCAGGCGCCAGAAGCAAACAGCATCTTGATCAATCATGATACGGCGGAAGCAGCTTTCGATGCAGCAGCTTGTATAGGTTGTGGAGCATGCGTAGCTTCCTGTAAAAATGCCAGTGCAGCCCTATTTACCGGGGCCAAAATTTCACACATGGCCATGCTGCCACAAGGTAAAATGGAAGCCGTAAAGCGTGTCAAAAACATGGTCGCACAAATGGATGCAGAAGGGTTTGGCTCTTGTACTTTTACCGGCGCATGTGAGGCAGTATGTCCTCAACATATTTCCATCTCTCATATTGTCACCATGAACAGGGAGTACTGGAAAGCATTAAAAAA
>NZ_AMGM01000105.1 GCF_000298295.1 Cecembia lonarensis LW9 | reverse complement strand
AAAATTATAAAGCCTTTCATCAAGACATTAAAGCTGCATTTTCCCTTCAATGATTTTTGCCAATTCCTGGGCCCACTCCTCATATACCAAATGACTGGGATGAAGTTTATCTGCAACGACCATTTCTTCCTTGGCGCCGATTTCACGGTACCTTTCAGTGATCTCTATGTAATGTACACCAAGCGTTTTCGCTATGGTTTGGTTAGCTGCATTGTAAAGATCAATTTCGCCGGCCACTTTTGCTTTATCTGTATTCCTTTCGTCAGCAAAGGGTGTTATACCCCAATCCGGTATTGAAATGACTACCACATGATTGGCGTTTCCTTTGGCAAATCCAATGGCCTTTCGTAATAATTCCCCGAATTCTTCTCGATAATTTTCAATCTCCCTGCCTCTGTATTGGTTATTGACCCCAATCAATAAAGTAACTAAATCATAGGTGTTGCTTTCTATTTCTGCAACCTCAATACCTTTTTTTAACTCATCCGTCGTCCAACCTGTTTTGGCAATGAGGGTGGGTGTTTCGAAGACTTTTCCCTTTTCTTTCAAGATGGAAATGGCTTGGTTGGGGTATCTGCCGCTTTCTGCCACACCTTCTCCAATGGTGTAGGAATCGCCCAAAGCCAGGTAGGTGCGTGTTTTTTCTGCCATGGTGTTGCTGGTGTTTTCTTTTTGCCCACAGCTTGATATTAGTATTAAAACTGCCAGGCTGAATAGTTTGATATAGTTCATATTCCTTTTTCTGTTTATTTTCTAAAATGTTAAAATTACCAGATGTACACGGATTTGGTAGGTTTCCGGCATGTTACGTCCTGGTTTTATTTGACACTTATTATTATTTCTTCCCTTGAGTTCGACTCCTCTGGAGTCGGGATTCCTGAATAATAAAATTCCTTATTCCTGAAAAACTTTATCCAACATTCTAAAGGTGCCGGCATTTGCATCCATTTCTACTTGGGCGCCTACAGGTACGATAAATTGCTTGGCTACATGACCTATCATGGCACCTCTGTATGCAGGAATATTCAAAGGTAGAAGGTAATCGTCAAGGATTTCATCCAGGGTTAATGAACCATAGCCCCCCGAGGGTGTGCAATCTGTGCATTGACCGAAAATAAAACCTTTGATACTGTCCAAAGTACCGTTGAGTTTCAAGGTACTTAACATCCTATCCAACTTATAGGGGTCTTCTCCTATATCTTCCAAAAATAAAATGGCGTTTTTAAAATCAGGCAAATACGGTGTGCCTGAAAGGGCAGTAAGTACTGTTAAATTTCCCCCAAGAATTTTTCCTGAAGCTTTACCAGGTCGGATGATCTGAATACGGTTTTGTTTAACAATCAGATCATCGCCTTTTACCTGTTCGTTTTCAAAATTTACCAATTCCCTCTCAATAAACATCTTTTCAAACTGCCGCACATTGAAACTGTTCCAGCTTCCGGTACCATTGGGCCCATGAAAAGTAATCAATCCGGTCTGGGCATGAATTGCATTGTGCAGGGCCGTGATGTCAGAATAGCCCAAGAGAGGCTTTGGATTTCTTTTGATGTTTTTGTAATCAATCAAAGGTAAGATCCTTGCAGCACCCGAACCACCACGGATGCAGATGATGGCTTTTATGCTGTCATCAGCAAACATGCTGTTGAGGTCTTCTGCCCGCTCTATATCAGTTCCGGCAAGGTGACCTCTTCTATTTTTTAGATTTTTCCCCAACTGTACTTCAAGCCCCATTGCTTCCATGGTTTCTTGGGCAAAATCAAACTGAATCCTGTCAGCAGTAGCGGCAGAGGGACTGATGATGCCTATTTTATCTCCTTTCTGTATGCCTTTTGGAAGCAATACTTTTTTAGCCAGGTCTTCCTTCAAAATAGAAGAGGAAAGCGGTATGCCTGCAAGCCCGAGCCCTAATGATTTTAAAAATAGCCTTTTGTTCATTGCTGTTGGATTTCTTCTGTGACTATGTAAAACTAATTGGAAAATCGGAATCCAAAAAATAAGCATAATGGGCATTCAGTTCTTTTGAGGAAAATTCAACATGCTGCCCACTTGTTTTTTTAATTAATTTTTACGTTGATCTGAATTTCCAAAGGATTTGGTTTATTTTACATTTAAGTCGATTAGAGTTTAGAAATTATTAGAAGAGGAAACTTTTGGAAACGCTATTTGGAGATCAATTAGAGCAGTCGGTAGCTTCATCCGGTTCATTTGCGGATATTATTTTACCTGTCCCAATTCCTAAAATGTTTACTTATAAAATACCCCGAAGTCTAAAAGAAGAGATAGGCATTGGTTACAGGGTAATTGTTCAGTTTGGAAAGAAAAAAATCCTAACAGGCATTGTGGGCAAAGTCCATCAAAAGCCCCCAACAGCATACGATGCCAAACCGATATTGGATGTATTGGAATCCCACGCATCTGTTAATCCAGTTCAGATACGTTTTTGGGCCTGGATGGCCCAATATTATTGTTGCCATATTGGGGAAGTAATGAACGCAGCACTTCCCTCAGGGCTGAAGCTTAGCAGTGAAAGTAAAATTCAGCTTAATCCTACTTTTGATCCTGACACCTGTGCCTATCCTTTGGATGAAAGGGAAGAGGTCCTTCTTAAGGCATTGCAAAAGAAAGAAGAGATGAGTTTTGAGGATTGTGAATCAGTTCTGGGCATTAAATCCATTCATGGTATCATCAAAAGTCTTGTAATCAAAGAGGCCGTTGTTGTTTTTGAGCAGGTAAAGGAAAAATACAGTCCCAAAGTGGAGAACCGCATTAGACTGACTTCAAATTTTGTAGAGGACAAATCCAGTCTCGAAAAACTTTTCCATGAAATCAGCACCAAACCCAAACAAGAAGAAATCTTGCTGAAATACCTACAAGAGGTGCCTGTTTACAGACAAGCTGGGCTCAACAAAAATGGCTTGGAAAAGAAAGTCCTTACTGATGCAGGCATGTCAACTTCTTCCTTGAAAACCCTGATTAAAAATGGGGTATTGGAAGAATTTAAAATCATTGTGAGTAGGTTTGAAGATGAGGCAGGCAGTGATTCGCCTATTGTACTGACTCATAAGCAATTAGAGGCACAGGTCAAAATCAAAGAAGCATTTGAAAAAAAGCATACTGTTTTACTGCATGGAATCACGGGAAGTGGGAAGACTGAACTTTACATTACTTTGATCCAGGAAGCCCTGCAGGGTGGTTCTCAAGTCTTGATGCTTTTGCCGGAAATAGCCTTGACCACCCATATGGTAAGCCGATTAAGACAAGTTTTTGGGAGCAGTATGGGCGTATACCATTCCAAGTATTCTGATAATGAAAGGGTAGAGGTTTGGAATGGTTTGCTCAGCGGGAAATTCTCTTTTGTAGTTGGTGTAAGAAGCTCTATATTTCTGCCCTTTGATAGTTTGGGTCTGTTGATTGTGGATGAAGAACATGAGTCTTCCTATAAGCAATATGACCCCGCTCCACGGTTTCATGCCAGGGATGCTGCGATCATGTTAGCTTGGTTGCATCAGGCAAAGACGCTTTTGGGTTCAGCGACTCCATCTTTTGAATCTTTTTACAATGCCCGTACTGATAAATACGGTTATGCAAGTCTGGATAAACGCTATGGAGAAGCACAGCTGCCTGAGTTTCATTTGGCAGATATGTTGATAGATAAAAAGAAAAATCTTTTGAAGTTGGATTTTACCAGGTTGATGCGGGAAAAAATTCAGGAAGCTTTGGTCAATCAGGAACAGGTTTTGATATTTCAAAACAGAAGAGGATATGCTCCCTATGTATCTTGTGAGGATTGTGGATGGATACCTGAATGTGAGCATTGTGATGTGAGTTTGACCTATCATCAGTTTGGGGAAGAAATGCGCTGCCACTATTGTGGATTCAGGGAAAAAGTTCCACATGTCTGTCCGGGCTGTGGTAGTTCCAAAATCAGCGCAGTGGGTGTGGGTACAGAGCGCATTGAAGAAAGCTTATCCCTTTTGTTTCCAGAGGCAAGGATTGCCCGTATGGACTTGGACACTACCAGAAGTAAATATGGTTATCAAAGACTTTTAGATGATTTTGGTGCAGGAAATGTGGATATTCTTGTTGGTACGCAGATGATTACCAAAGGACTGGATTTCGACCGGGTTACTGTGGTAGGTGTTATGGATGCGGACAGGATCCTTTATTTTCCAGATTTCAGGGCAGGGGAGCGTGCCTTCCAGCAGATAACACAAGTCGCAGGAAGAGCGGGAAGACGAGGTAAAAAAGGTCATGTGGTTATTCAGAGCAGGAGGCCCGAACAGGCTATTTTTCATCAGATCATTTCAGGAGATTATCGTAATTTTTACCTCCAGGAAATGGGTGAAAGACAACGTTTTTTTTACCCCCCATTTGTCAAAATGATTAAAGTCAGTACGAGACATAAGGATTATAAAACAGCAGAAAGGGCGGCAAGGCACCTACATAACCTAATGGCAGAAATTCAGGTCAAGAAGATTTTATTGGGTCCGGAAAAGGGATTGATTGGCAAAATTAAAAATCAATATATTTTTGAGTCTGTAGTGAAGTTGGACAGGAGTAGTCATGCCCAAGCCCACTTTAAGCAGGAGTTGCAGCAGCAACTGGAAGCCCTGCAAGCTGAAAAGGATTTCAGGTCAGTGCGCTTTATTGTGGATGTGGATCCTTATTAGAGGTGTTTGTTATTCTCCAATCAGCTTTAAGAAAACATTCTTTTCATTTGTATGTTTGAACATTGAACCTATCTTTGCAGGACAATGAACAGAGAAAGACTCCAAATCGCTATTTTTTTTACCAACAGGAATGTTGGTGCTGTTCATCATTTCCATCACTCCTCCTAAGGAGGAAATCTATTTACATATCGCCCAAGGAAGGCTGTTGAAATCAATTAACAGTCCTATTATCCAAAATCATTATTTACATGTTGATACTAAACGTATATTGCATTCATGAATTCTATGATCCGTATAGCCGTACAAAAAAGCGGTAGACTAAGTGATGACTCGTTGGCCTTGATAAAGGAATGTGGCATCAAATTTTATAATGGTACCGGAAAACTCAAATCTGTTTCCACCAATTTTCCTGTTGAATTCCTGTTTTTAAGAGATGATGATATCCCTGGATATGTTGCAGATGGTGTTGCTGATCTGGGTATTGTGGGGGAGAATGAACTGGTTGAAAAAGACAAGGATGTCACCGTTTTGAAGAAACTGGGCTTTTCCAAATGCAGGCTTTCCTTGGCAATTCCAAAAGGTGAAGCCTATACCAATGTACATTATTTCCAAGGTAAAAGCATTGCTACCTCTTATCCTAAAATACTCGGAGATTACCTCAGTCAAAACGGTATTCAGGCAGATATTCATGAAATTTCAGGTTCTGTAGAGATTGCCCCAAGTATTGGTCTTGCTGAAGGGATTTGTGATATTGTCAGCTCAGGTTCTACGCTGATGATGAACGGCCTGAAGGAAGTGGAAGAAATTTTCAAATCTGAAGCGGTATTGATTGCTAATAAATCCCTTTCAGAGGAAAAATTGACCATAGTGGACAAGCTGCTATTTAGAATGAATGCAGTTCAGAAAGGCAAAAGCAATAAATATGTGTTGCTCAACGCACCTAATTCCTCCTTGGACAGGATCATTCAATTGATTCCGGGCATGAAGAGTCCGACCATTTTGCCATTGGCCCAAGAAGGTTGGTCTTCCGTACATTCGGTGATCAGTGAAGATCAGTTTTGGGAGAATATTGAAGAGCTTAGAGCTGCTGGAGCAGAGGGGATACTGGTGGTGCCGATTGAGAAAATGGTGGTTTGATGGAGGCGAGAGGGGAGAAGAGAGAGACGAGAAGCGAGAGGCGAGAATTTCGGAAGTGAACAATTAAGGAGTTGAGGGATTCATTAAGGTAACTGCATAAAAAAATGGGGACCATACAACCTTTATAGAGCTTTAATCCCTTTAGGGTATTTGCCCCGAGTGAAAGCAGGTGGTGGCAAGAAAAAAGAACTGAGGAAAAATAAAATAGCAAAGATTTACATATGAAAACGATATTGAATCCAGGCAAGTCTGAATGGACCAAAGCCCTGAAAAGGCCGGTGCAGAAAACCAAGGAGATCGAGAAAATTGTCAAGCCCATCATGCGGAAAGTTAAGCGCTCAGGAGACAAGGCATTGAAAAAATTTGCATTGGAATATGACCATGTACAGATCAAAAATCTTTTGGTCAGCTTAGAAGAAATCAAAAAGGCCAGAGAGTTGGTTGACCCTCAACTAAAGGAAGCCATTCAGGTGGCCAAGGATAACATAGAGAAATTCCATGCCGCCCAGGCAAGCCCTGAACTTAAGATGGAGGTGATGGAAGGGGTTACCTGTATGCGTAGGTCTGTCCCCATTCAACGGGTAGGGCTTTATATTCCTGGTGGGACGGCTCCCTTATTTTCCACAGTTCTGATGTTGGGCGTACCTGCCAACTATGCCGGTTGTGAGGAAATTATCCTTTGTACTCCCCCCGACAAGGATGGCAATATCCACCCTGCCATCCTGTATACAGCAGATCTTATCGGTATAGATAAAATTGTCAAAGCTGGAGGTGCGCAGGCTGTGGCAGCCATGACCTTTGGTACCGAATCCGTACCTAAAGTAGATAAGATATTTGGGCCCGGCAACCAATATGTGACTGCAGCAAAGCAATTGGCCGTGAAGAAAGGAGTTGCCATTGATATGCCGGCAGGACCTTCCGAGGTATTGGTTTATGCCGATGAGACTGCGATTCCAGCTTTTGTGGCAGCTGATTTACTTTCCCAAGCAGAGCACGGGGTGGATTCTCAGGTTGTTCTGGTGACCACTACGGAAAAATTTGCCAAGAAAGTCCTAAAGGAAGTAGAAGAACAATTAGAAACACTACCCAGAAAAGATATTGCCAAGAGGGCTTTGGACAATTCTGTGGCTGTGATCATGGGCAATCAGGCCAAAGCCCTGGAATTGATCAATGATTATGCACCAGAGCATTTGATCATCTGCGTGGAAAATGAAGAAGAGGCGGTGAACAGCATCATCAATGCCGGCTCGGTATTTATTGGCAATTATACGCCTGAGTCTGCCGGGGACTATGCTTCCGGGACCAATCATACCCTGCCTACTTATGGCTATGCCCGTAATTATTCCGGTGTTTCTCTGGACAGCTTCTTCAAGAAAATCACCTACCAAAAAATCACAGAAAAAGGCATACAGAAACTTGGGCCAACAATAGAAATCATGGCTGCCAATGAGCTTTTGGACGCACATAAAAATGCGGTGAGTATTCGTCTCCAATACTTAAAAGAGAAGAAGTAATGGGTTTTGAACTTGAAAAATTATTAAGGCCACATATCCTGCAAATCAAACCCTATTCATCAGCAAGGGATGAATATACCGGTAAAGTGGGTATATTTTTGGACGCCAATGAAAACCCTTATGGTGCCCTTACGGGAGAGCCATTTAACAGGTATCCGGATCCATATCAGGCAGATATCAAAGAAAAATTGGCACCTGTTAAAGGAGTGGCCAAGGAACAGATTTTTCTGGGAAATGGTAGTGATGAGGCCATAGACCTGTTGATGCGTGCTTTCTGTGTACCGGGCAAAGACAATATCATCTTGCTGCCTCCGACCTATGGAATGTACGAGGTGTCTGCTTCCATCAATGACATAGCCATTAAAAGGGTCAACTTGACTACTGATTTTCAGCTAAGAACTTCAGCTATTTTGGAAGCGGTGGATGAAAACTCCAAAATCATTTTTATCTGCTCACCCAATAATCCCAGTGGGAATAAAATGGACAGGAATGCCATCCGGGAAATCATTCAAAAATTTCATGGGCTGGTTGTGGTGGATGAAGCTTATATTGACTTCAGTGATGAACCTAGCTTTACGACGGAGTTGGGGCATTATCCCAACCTATTGGTGATGCAGACCTTTTCCAAGGCCTGGGGGCTGGCCAATCTACGCATAGGTATGGCCTTCGCCTCCGAAAAAATTATCCGAATACTCAATCTGATCAAGCCCCCGTATAATATTTCCGGACTGACCCAACAAAAGGTTCTAGAGACTTTGGAAAAAGCGGATCAGTTGGAGGCTTTAGTGAAGGAAGTGATGAAAGAGCGGGTAATGCTGGTGGAGGCCTTGGATGATCTATCCTTTGTGTTGGAATGCTATCCTTCCCATGCGAATTTTGTATTGGTAAAAATGGATCATGCCCAAAAAATTTATGAATACTTGATCCATGAAATGATTATTGTCCGTGACCGCTCCAAGGTGGTATTATGTGAAGATTGCCTTAGGATTTCAGTGGGCACCCAAGAAGAAAATACACTATTGATTGAAGCTTTAACGCGATATGAACCTATTATCAAAAACCTATAATTGATGAAAAAAGCACTTTTTATTGACCGTGATGGGACCATCATTGTGGAACCGCAGACGGATTTTCAAATTGACAGTTTGGAGGATCTGGAGTTTATTCCAAAGGTAATTTCCAATTTAAGAAGGATAGCGGAAGAAACAGATTATGAGTTGGTTATGGTAACCAATCAAGATGGTTTGGGGACAGCCTCTTTACCGGAGGAAGACTTTTGGCCGGCCCATAACAAAATGATGTTAACGTTGAAGAATGAAGGGATCAAGTTTGCTGCAGTGCATATCGACCGGTCTTTTGAGCATGAAAACCTACCAACCCGCAAGCCTGGGACAGGAATGCTTTCCCAGTATATGGAAGGTGAATATGATTTGGCCAACTCCTATGTAATCGGTGACCGTAAATCGGATGTACTCCTTGCCCAAAATATGGGTTGCAAATCCATCTACATAGGTGGTCCTTTGGAAGGAGCAGATTTTTATACCACAGATTGGGATGATATTTACCGTTATCTGCGTCTTCCGGATAGGGTTGGGGAAGTGTTCAGAAAAACCTCCGAAACAGATATCCATGTTCGCGTGAATCTGGATGGTTCAGGTAAATGTGATATTTACACCGGTTTACCCTTTTTTGACCACATGTTGGAACAATTAGGGAAACACGGAGGGGCTGATCTTACCATAGAGGTCAAGGGCGATCTGCATATCGATGAGCATCACACCATTGAGGATACGGCTTTGGCCTTGGGAGAAGCTTATTTGAAGGCCTTGGGAGATAAAAGGGGGATTTATAGGTACGGCTTCCTTTTGCCTATGGATGATGTTTTGGCCCAGGTGGCCATAGATTTTGGCGGAAGGCCATGGATGGTATGGGAGGCAGAATTTAAGCGGGAAAAAATAGGGGATATGCCGACCGAGATGTTTTTTCATTTCTTCAAATCCTTCAGTGATACGGCCAAGTGTAACCTGAATATCAAAGCTGAAGGCACGAATGAACACCATAAGATTGAAGCTATTTTCAAAGGATTGGCCCGGGCCATCAAAATGGCAGTAGCCAGGGACATGAAGGCATTGGATAAGTTGCCGAGTACGAAGGGAGTGCTTTGAGTGATAGAGGCGAGAGACGAGATATGAGAAGCGAGAGGGGAAAGTAGGAAAGTAGGAGGTCGAAAGGCGGATTTCGGTAGTGAAGACAGGTTGTACCAAGTACCAAGAACAAAGTACCATGTACCAAGCAATTTCCAAGGTTGGAGAAAGATCAAAAGGACTTGGAAGGTGAAAGAATACCTTCTAAGTCTTTTTTTGTTTTATAGGTTATCAGCCTTTGGGAAATTATAAATAAATCATTAGTTTTGAGTTAATCGTCTGGATTTAGGTATGCGTAACCAATTGTTCTTCTTATTCTTGATCTTATTGAGTTCCTGTTTTGGAAGTTTTTCAGAAGGTGAGCGTTTATTTCGCTCTGGTGCTTATGAAGAGGCGGTCAAAGAGTTTTCAAAAGCCCTGTTTTTAAATGTTACTGATATCAAATCCTTACATTTGCGGGCCAGGTCTTACGAGGAATTGGAAGCTTTTCAGGAGGCCATTGAGGATTATAAATCCATTTTGAAATTGGATCCCACTTATGCCCAGGCCCATGCTGGGATTGGGAAAGTTTATTGGAAACTGGAGAATTACAGGCAAGCAGAAAATCACCTATTGATTGCAGCCAAGCATGACCCTAAAGATTTTGAAATTCTTTTTCTCTTGGGCAGGACCCTTTTGATCAACGAGCGTTACCAAAGTGCGGAGGAGTTTTTTCAGTTGGCCAAAGAGCTGAAGCCCAAAGATGCCCGTGTACATTTTTACCAGGGGATGGCCCGTTCCCAGATTGGGGATATTTTGGGGGCGGCAGGTTCTTTCAATATGTCCTTGCGTTATGACCCGGACAACCTGACGGCCAAGTATAACAGGGGATTGGTATTGATGCTCATCGGTTATTCTTCCTGGGCATTGGAAGATTTTGACGCGGTATTAAAGGAAAAGCCGGAGCATGTGGAGGCCTTAGCCCACAGGGGGGTGGCGAAACTGAACCTCAATGATAGGACAGGTTGCAACGACCTGCAGCAGGCCCTCGCCCGGGGGAGCATTTACGCGAGAGTGCATCAGGATAAGTGTAAGTAGGTTTTTGTTGGTATAAAGGGAGGTGTCAGAATATCAGGAAGTTGTATTTTTTCACCTTTCTTATGAGGCGGATTTATTGGAAAGTGGGACAGATTTAGGGTATATCCAAGAGTTGTTGGGTCATAAGAGTAGTAAGACTACAGAGATTTACACCCATGTTAGTCAAAAGTGTCTTTAAAGGATCAAAAGTCCTTTTGACGATTTATAAATAAAGAACACCAAAGGTATATCTATTTACAAAATATGGCTATATAGATGCACCAAAGGTTTGTAAATAAAAAAGTTGTGCTACACTTTGGAATATACCACCTATTTATATTTTTTCCCATTTAAACAACTCTTTTGTTCCATTATTCGTTAACTTTACGATATGGAGAAAAAAAGAAGACTGATTTTCTATAAGGACTATTTTAATGACTTTTTTGACAAGCTTCCGGAAAAGGTGAAAGGCAAGATCGATGAAGTGCTTTATATGATTATGGTTCTTGAAAGAATTCCAGCAAAGTTTTTCTCCCATATGACTGCTTATGATGGACTCTATGAAATACGGATAGAGTATAGCAGCAATATCTACAGGATATTTTGCTGTTTTGATGAAGGCAGTTTGATAGTGCTGTTCAATGGATTTCAAAAAAAGTCACAAAAGACCCCTCAAAAAGAAATAGACAAAGTCTTGAAAATCAAAGCTGAATATTTTGAAGAAAAGAATAAACAAAATAAAAATGGAAAAAAGTAGCTCAATTACAACATTCGAAGAACACCTTGAAAAAAGGTATGGGCAAGAAGGCGAAGAAAAAAGAATGGCTTTTGAAGCGAAAGCTAAGGCTTTTGCAATTGGCGAACTCATAAAAGAAGAGCGAAGACTTTCAAATATGACACAAGAACAACTTGCCACAAAAACAGGGACTAAGAAAAGCTTTATCTCCAGGATTGAGAATGGGAAAAGTGATATTCAACTTTCAACCCTTTATCGAATATTAGAATTAGGATTAGGTAAAAAAATCTCATTCACAATAGAATAAAAGCGAA